>JBDHIO010000005.1:0-187723 GCA_039587355.1 Gemmatimonadota bacterium
AATCCGCTCGATCGGGACACGGTGGACACGCAGGGCGTCCGGCCGCGTGAGCTCGTGGGTGGCCGACGTGTCTCCACGAGCACCGGTGCCGTCGTCCGACGCCCCGCCGGGGTTTCGGTACAGATCATCAGTGGGACGAGCAGTACGACGCAAACCGTAAGCGGCAACGACAACGGCAACTGATCGCTCGACCGAGTCACGGACTCGTTCACAGGAGAGTGGGGATTATGGGGATGCGGATGACGATGCGCGCTCGCGCGCTCCGACTCGGTTCGATGCTCGGCCTTGCGGCCGCGCTATTCGGCCTGGCGGCCGCGCTGCCGGCGGGTGGCGTTTCGGCGCAAACAGGCCAGGAGATCGTTCTGGCGGTCGGCAACTCGGCGATCGTACCGGCCGGCGGCACCCTGACACGGATCGCGATCGGTGATCCGAACGTCGCCGACGCTACGACGGCGGGACCGACAGACGTTCTGGTAAACGGGATCTCTCCCGGTTCGACGTCGCTGTTCGTATGGACCCAGAACGGGACCCGGAACAGCTACACGATCCGGGTCACGCTGGACGCGCCGTCGCTCGAGCGGGAGATCAGCGCCCTCTTCCCCACCGAGACCATCCGCGTCACGGCGGTGGGACGGTCGGTGATTCTGAGCGGCCGGCTGCAGGACCCGCGGGTCGAGTCCAAGATCGTCCAGCTCGCCAGCAGCATCGGCGAGGACGTTACGATCATGAACAACCTCTCGATCCCGAACCCCGGACAGGTGCTGCTCCAGGTTCGATTCGCCGAGGTGAGCCGTTCGTGGCAGCGCGAGCTCGGCCCCACGGTCGTCGCCTACAGCGGCAACAATGTCGACGCGGCCCTCGGCCCCGTCGAGAACTCGCGTACGTCGAACCAGGACGGCGAAGTCGCCGAGGTGTTCTCGGACGCCGTGAACTTCTTCCTGTTCCACCGGCCGTCGAACGTCGCCGCCTTCGTGCAGGCGCTCGAGCGGAACGGGCTCTTCAAGAGCCTCGCCGAGCCGAACATGATCGCGATGCCGGCGGAAACCGCTTCGTTCCTGGCGGGCGGGGAGTTCCCCTTCCCGATTCTGCAGGGGGCGCAGAACAACAACTCGGTCACGATCCAGTTCAAGGAATTCGGGATCAGGCTGAACTTTATCCCGAACATCACGAACAGCGGGTCGATCCGACTGAAGGTGGCGCCCGAGGTCTCCGCGCTCGACTTCGCGAACGGTCTCGTCCTCCAGGGATTCACGATTCCCTCGCTCCTCACACGTCGAGCCTCGACGGTCGTGGAGTTGCAAGACGGGCAGACGTTCGCGATCGCCGGTCTCGTCGACAACTCGATCGTGGAGAACATCAGCAAGGTGCCGTTCCTCGGCGACATTCCGATCCTCGGCGAGCTCTTCAAGTCGCGGGATCTGAGACAGAATCGTTCGGAGCTTCTCGTCCTCGTCACGCCGCGGATCGTACAGCCGCTCGATCAGGAGCCCGCGCTCCCGACCGGCGAGCCCGAGACGTGGGGGTGGAACGGGTCGATTCGCAATCCGGCCGACACCGGAACGACAACCGGAACCACGACGACCGGAACCACGTCGGGCAGTGGCTCCGGTAGCGGATCCGGATCCTGAGGGGATCCGGGCCTAGACAATGAGCGCAGACGGAGAAGTTTTGAGCCAGGAATTGGAAACGAGCACAGGGGCGTTACGTGCCGCGGTGATTTCGGCCACGGCCGGTTTCGCGAAGGGGCTCCAGGAGACCCTCGACGAGACCGGCCAGCCGGTTACCATCGTGCATGCCGTGACTGCGCCCTACACGGAGATCGATGACTCGCATCTCGATAAACTCCGTGAGGAAAAGCCCGACGTCACGTTCCTCGATCTCGAGGACGAGCCGCACGTGGGGCTCAAGTTCGCCCAGTTCATCGTCGACTCCGGTTTCACCGGGGCGTTGATCGCGCTCGGTGCGACCGACCAGCCGGATCTCATCCTTCAGGCGATGCAGGCGGGCGTCACGGAGTACGTCGGCAAGCCGATCGACACTGATCAACTGGGTGGGGCGCTCGAGCGCGTCATGCGGAAGACCGGTCGTCAGGCCGAGCGTCGCAAGACGACGCCCGGCAATATGTTCATGGTCTTCAGCGCGAAGGGCGGGACGGGATCGACCACTGTCGCCGCGAATCTCGCGACCGAGCTCCACCGCCTGAGCCGAAAGCGCACGCTCCTCGTGGACCTCGACCTCGAACTCGGCGAGTCCGCCCTCGTGATGGGTGTCGAGCCGAAGTTCTCGGTCGTGGACCTCGTGCGGAACTTCCACCGCGTCGATTCCAGGCTGCTCGCCTCGTACATCGAGCGTCACGAAACGGGGGTTGAGATTCTCTCCGCGCCGTATCAGCCGGCGGACTACGAGGCAGTCTCTGCGGACCGCGTGCGACAGGTTCTTCAGTTCCTGAAGCAGCACTTCGACTACATCGTGGTCGACTCTCCGAAGACGTTTACGCCCGCGACCATGGGCGCCTTCGAGGAAGCCGACCAGGTATACCTCGTCACGACGGCAGACATCCCTTCCCTGCGGAACCTCACCCGGTGTGTCCAGCTCGTGAAGAGCTTCGGACGCCAGCGGGGCGACGACTGGATCCGGCTGCTGGTCAATCGATTCGACCCGAACCAGGTCGTGACGACCGCGGAGATCGAGAAGACGCTCGACATGGAGGTCTTCTGGACGCTGCGCAACGACTACAAGGCCGTAATGAACTCCATCAACACCGGGCGTCCGGCGGTTTCGGACTCCAAGTCGGCGTTCGCGAAGGATGTTCGCGCGCTCGCCTCAGAACTAACGGACACGCGGATCGAGGCGTCGGGCGGCGGGTGGCTCGGCGGACTTCTCGGAAGGAACGGACGACGCGACCCCAGCTGAGGGTCGAGACTAGCCAGAGGTCAAAATGAGCAGCAGCGGATTCAAGTCAGTTTCGGACGCCGACGACGGCGACGACTTCACCTGGACGCGTTCCGAGGGGGAGGCCGTCGACACCGGATGGGCAGACGCCGAGTATCCGACCGAGCTGCAGGAGATTCGGACCCGGGTGCACCGTCGGCTCCTCGAGCGCCTCAATCTAAGCAACCTTAGCGAGCGCGATCAGCAGGAGGCGGAGGACGAGGTCCGGAAGATCGTCCGGGACCTTCTGGCGAGCGAAGAGACCCCGCTAAATCTCGAAGAGCGGGAGATGCTCGTCGAACAGGTGATCAACGAGGTCTTCGGCCTCGGCCCGCTCGAGCCGCTCGTCAAGGACCAGCGGATCTCGGACATCCTCGTGAACGCCTACCATCAGGTGTTCGTGGAAGTCGACGGCCGGCTCCACAAGACCGACGTCCGCTTCCGCGACAATCGTCACCTCATGCAGGTGATCGACCGGATCGTTTCGGCCGTCGGCCGCCGGATCGACGACTCTTCGCCCATGGTGGATGCCAGACTGGCGGACGGCTCGCGTGTGAACGCGATCATTCCCCCGCTCGCCGTCGACGGCCCGCATCTCTCGATTCGTAAGTTCCGCAGAGACGTCCTCTCGGACGAGGACTTCCTTCGCAATGGCTCGATGACGCCCGAGATGCTCGAGCTCATGCAGGGCCTCGTGAAGGCTAGGTTGAACCTGTTGATCACGGGCGGTACGGGTTCCGGTAAGACGACCCTGCTCAACTGCCTTTCGGAGTCGATCCCGAGGAGCGAGCGCATCGTGACGATCGAGGACTCGGCGGAGCTTCAACTCCGTCAGCCGCACGTCGTCCGGCTCGAGACCCGGCCGGCCAACATCGAGGGAGTCGGCGAGGTTCCGCAGCGCACGCTGGTGATCAACTCGCTGCGTATGCGACCCGACCGGATCATCGTCGGTGAGGTCCGTGGGGCAGAAGCGATCGACATGCTCCAGGCCATGAACACCGGTCACGACGGATCGCTCACCACGCTCCACGCCAACACGCCGCGTGATGCCCTGCACCGTCTGGAGACGATGGTCTCGATGGCGAGCCTCAACCTCCCCGAAAAGGGAGTGCGGGCCCAGATTGCCAGCGCGATCGACGCCGTGGTCCACGTCCAGCGCATGTCGGACGGTACCCGGAAGATCCTCACCATCTCCGAAGTCGTCGGGATGGAGGGCGACGTGATCACGATGCAGGACCTCTTCGTGTATCACCGCGAGGGCATCGATGAAGAGGGCAACGTCGTCGGTCACTTCGCGGCTACCGGGATTCGGCCCAAGGCCGCCGAGAGGCTGCTCGAGTACGGGATCAATCTCGATGAAACGTTGTTCTCGAACATCGGCCTGGCGACGGTCGGCCGGTGAACACCTTCGGCGCGTCACCGCTCGCGGTCGGACTGATAGCATTCGCCGCCATCGCGCTCGGGGTGGTCTCTCTCGCGCTGCTGTTCGAGGGCATTCGCCAGATGGGCAGCCAGCGCCGGATCGCTCAGGAGCTACGAAAGATCTCGGAGCCGCGTGTCGAGAAGGGCAGCGGCGGCGCGGCCTCGCTTCTCCGTGAAGTCGCTGATTCGGGTCCCAGGTGGCTCGAGCCAGTCATGCTCAGGCTGCCCCACCACCACGACCTCCTGCATTTCATGGCGCAGGCCGACGTCAAGTGGAGCGTGCCGACGTACCTCCTGCTCACCGTCGGGCTCGCCGCCGCGTTTGGGCTTGCCATTCTGGTCTCGGTAGGAGGCTGGATCGCACCCTTCATGGGCGCGGTCATTGGTGCCCTGCTGCCGTACTTTCACGTGTCCCGCGCCAGGAAGGCGCGATTCGACAAGTTCGAGGAGAACTTCCCCGAGTCGATCGACCTCCTGGGCCGGGCCATTCGGGCGGGGCATGCCTTTTCCACGGGCCTCCGGGTGGTGGCGGAGGAGTCGCCGGACCCGGTATCCAACGAGTTCCGACAGGTCTACGAAGAGCAGAAATTCGGTCTTCCGCTCAGCGAGTCGCTCCTCGCTCTCGCGGACCGGATGACGCTGCTCGACGTGCGGATCTTCGTGACCGCTGTGCTGATCCAGGTCGAGTCCGGCGGTAACCTCGCCGAGATCCTCGACAATCTGTCGCACATCATCCGGGACCGATTCCGTTTCCGTCGGCAGTTGCGCACCCATACGGCGCACGGCCGCATGACGGGTTGGGTCCTCGCCAGCGCCCCCTTCGTGGCGGGTGCCGGGATGTTCGTGCTCAACCCCGAGTACATGACCGTGCTGTTCGAAGAGCCCCTCGGCCGTCTCATGCTCGTCATGGCGGCAGGGCTTCAGGTGGTCGGGTTCGTCGCGATTCGACGGATCATGGACGTGGACCTGTAGGAGCAACTGACCATGATCTTTCTCGTCGTAGGTCTAACCGCTGTTGCCGTGGGACTACTGGTCTTCGGCCTCGCCAACGTGACGCCCGCCGAGGAGCGGGCCGTGCGCCGCCGGCTGGACAGCCTGCAGACCCAGGCGACCAGCTATCGCGATCTCCAGGAACGGCGGCGGCGCCAGCAGAAGCGCGACCGTCTGTCCTCGGTTCTGCAGGCACTCGGCGAACGTGTTTCGTCGAACCGCTCGGACCTCGGGAAGACGCGCCAGTGGCTCATGTACGCCGGAATCCGACACCCGAATGCCGTCCCGATCTTTATCGCCACGCGGTTGGTTCTGGCGGCGATTCTCGGCTTCGCGGCGTTTCTCGGCATGGCCGTGCTCGCACAGACCGGCTTCGGGCTCCCGGTGCTGACTCTCTGGATGATCACGGGCATGCTAGCGCTTCTCGGCTGGATGGCACCCTTCTTCTACGTGGACGGCAAGGTCAAGAACCGCCAGTCCGCGATCGGCAAGGCGCTGCCCGACACGCTTGACCTCCTGGTCGTCTGCGTGGAGGCCGGTCTGGGCCTGAACCAGGCTCTCGTGCGCGTCTCCGATGAGATCGATCGGATCAGCGCGGACATGTCGGACGAGCTCACCGTGGTGAATCTCGAGATCCGGGCCGGAACGCCCCGCGATGAGGCGCTGCGACGACTCGGAGAGCGGACCGGCGTCGACGACGTGCGATCGCTCACGTCGATGCTCCTTCAGACGGACCGCTTCGGTACGTCGATCGCCGACGCGTTGCGGGTGCACGCGGATACGCTCCGCAGCAAGCGCATGCAGAAGGCGGAGGAGGCCGCGGCGAAGACGACGGTGAAGATGTTGTTCCCCCTGATTTTCTTCATTTTTCCGTCGATCTTCGTCGTGCTCGTCGGCCCCGCGGTATTCCTCTTCCGAGACTTCTTCGGAGGATTGCAGTGAGATTCGTCTCGGTCCGCAATCAGGACCGGGGCCTCGTGATCGGCGACCGGATTCGTGTCGCCGACCGTTGGTGGCCGCGCCTGCGCGGGATGATCGGTTACCCGGAGCCCGGGCCGGGCGAGGGACTGCTGCTTCACCCCTGCCAGGGCGTACACATGCACTGGATGGGGTACGCGCTCGATGTCGCCTTCCTCGATGAGGAGGACCGGGTCGTGGCGCTTTATCACGGTCTGAAACCGTGGCGGTTTTCGAAGACGCATAAAGACGCGGTCTGCGCCGTTGAACTGCAGACCGGGACGCTCGAACACACGGGCACCGAGATCGGCGATCGCTTTGTCCGGGCCGAGGTCCGGCGCGAAGCCGCCTGAACGAACAAGCCAGGACGGGAAAGATGGTCTACGCAGCGCCAGAAGCCGCGATGGCTCCCGAGCTCACCGAGGGAGCCAGCCCACCGGTCCCCGAGACACTCGAGGACACGGGTCTGTCGGCCGCCATGGTCAGCGATCTGATCGTGAAGATGCTCTATCTCCAGGGTGCCCGTACGGGCATGGACATGGAGAACTTTCTGAGGCTGCCCTTCGCGATCCTCGACCCGCTGCTCATGGAGCTCCAGCAGCGGCGCCTCCTGGAGGTGCGTGGGAGCGAAGGGCACGGCCGCATCGGGTATACGTTCGATATCACTAGCGAGGGCCGGGCGCGGGCGCGGGAGGTCATGACGACGAACCGTTACGTCGGCCCTGCCCCGATTCCGCTCGGCGAGTACTGGGAATCGGTGCGTGCACAGAGCACCCGTGGCCTTCAGATCGGTCGCGACGCGATTCGGGAGGGCTTCTCTCACCTCGTCTTCGACGACGACTTCGTCGATACGCTGGGTCCGGCCATCAACTCGGGTAAGTCCCTTTTCCTATACGGCCATGCGGGAAACGGGAAGACCTCGATCGCCGAGGCGATCGCCGAGATGATGGGCAGCCGCATCTTCGTGCCGTACGCCGTCGAGATCGACGGCCAGGTCATCTCGGTATACGATCCGGTCGCCCACCGCGATCCCGATCACGATGGACTGACCGAAGCCGAGACGCCGGCGTTTCTTCGCGAAGTCCCCGACTACGACCCGCGCTTCGCTCTCGTGAAGCGCCCGGTCGTGATGGTGGGTGGTGAGCTCACCCTCGATCAATTGGAGCTCCAGCACGATGAGCAGACCGGGGTCTATCGCGCGCCTCCGCAGATGAAGGCGAACTGCGGTGTGTTCATCATCGACGATTTCGGACGTCAGCGGGTCCGCCCTCGCGACCTCCTCAACCGTTGGATGATCCCTCTCGACCGGCACATGGACTTCCTGAGCCTCCCCATGGGGCACAAGCTTCCGGTCCCGTTCGAGTGCTTGCTCATCTTCGCGACGAACCTCAATCCGACCGAGCTGGTCGAAGAGGCGTTTCTGCGGAGGATCCAGTACAAGATTCTCGTCGACAACCCGTCGCGCGAAGATTATGCCCACATCTTCGAGGCGTGCTGCGACAACGCCGGCCTGGCCTATTCCGAGGGCGGCGTCGATCTGATCTTCCGCGAGTTCTACGAAAAGCGGGGAGTTCCGCCGCGCGCGTGCCACCCACGTGATATCGTCAACCACCTGCTCGACCTGGCGAGGTACCTCGGGGTCGAGCCGGAGGTCTCGGGCCGGATGCTCGGGCTGGCGTGTCGGTCGTATTTCCTCGACATGCCGTCCGGCGAAGGAGTCGTGTAGCGCGTGATCCGATCGGCAACAGCAGCACAGACTGGCTCAGCAGAGGACGGGGATGGCGACGAACGAACCTGAACGCAGACCGGCATGGCTCGAGCGCATGGAGGAGGGCCCCGAGGAAGAGGCTCCTTCCGCATCGCCGGAAACCCCTGCGCCGACGCCGGGGCGTGGCTCGCTGGCCGCCGAGCTCGAGGTAGCGGGTGTCGAGCGTCTCCGTGAAGAGGCGACCCGGGCCGCGCGACAGGACGCGCAGGCCGGCGTGCCCGACCCGGAGAGCGTCGGCCAGACGGAGAGCGAACGAGACCTCAGAGAGCGGTGCCGCGCGTTCTTCGACCGCTGGAGTTTTCAGTATCGTCGCCAGCTTCACGACGATGTGGCGGAGCACGAGGAGTTGATCAGCGATCGCCTCGGAAAGGCCTCGCTCGCCGTCGACCGTTTCGAGCGGCTCACGAACGAGCTCATGCGGGTCAAGGCGCGGCGGGCCGTTCGGCACCGCGAGGTGACCGACGACCTGCGGAGCGATCACGGCGACGGAACGCTGTCGACACGCGTCTACCTGATGGCGATCTCGTTTCTCGGGCTCGTCGAGTTCTTCGCGAACGCCCCGGTGTTCAGCGCCCTGTTGCCCCGCGATGCCCTCACCGAACGTCAGATCCGGCTGGTCACGGAGACTTCGGACGGGTGGCTCGCCGGCGCTGAGCGCGTGTTCGCCCAGCTCATTCTGCGACCCGACGCCGCGCTTCTCGCGGCCGGTGTCGTGACGTTCCTCTGCGTTCTCGCTCACTTCTTCGGGCACTCGCTGCGCGAGCTGGTCATGCTTCGGGACAATGCGGAGCGCCACCACACGGTGTCCGCCAAGTCGTCCACGGAGAGCGTTATCCCGCTCGCTCTCACCGGACTCGGCCTGCTTCTCGTGCTCGGCGTCCTGTACGAGGCCCGGATTCGTCTGGGCGAGGTGGGGCAAACCCAGTATCAGGCCGACTCCGCCCAGGTGGACGAGTGGAACCGACAGGCCCAGGGACTGGTCTCGGACGGTCAGCTGCTCGAGGCAAACGCCTTGCGAGCCCAGGCCGAAGACCTCCAGGCAGCCGCCACGACCCTGCGCGACTACGCCGACTCGATGAGCCGGCTGTCGTTCCCGATTCTGCTTCTGAATCTCACGCTCGTCATCTGCGCGATTTGCGCCGCCTACTTCCACAAGGGTGACAGGAGGCGCGAGCATTTCAACGAGAACCCGTTCGAGCGCGACCGGGTGAAAATCATCGAAACGGCCGAGAACACCGCGACCGAGGTCGCCGGCTACCTCTCCGAACTGACGAAGCAGATTCGCGGGCTCCACAGCATCGCGAGGTCCGGCGGTCCGGAGGAGCAGCGAGGGATCGTGCGGCAGCTCGAGTCCGTCATCGCGCTTTATCGGGCCGAGAACGGGCGCTCGAGGGGCCTCGACACCAAGTCGATACGGGCCTTTCAAGAGTCGGTCGATCTCGACATCGAGGTGAAGGTTCTCGACGACGCCGACATCAAGCCGCTCCGAACGCCTACCGAGTACGACGACGAGCGACGACACCTCCAGGATCGTTTCCAGGCCGTACGGGCCCGGTTCAACGAGGAGGCGATCGCGTGGTGAAAACCACTACGCTCTCTCGAACCGCCGTCTTCGCGATCGCGTCGATTGCGGTCGGGTGCTCCGGCGGCGGGGACGTTCCGCCCGAGCAGACGCTGCCGCCCGAGCCACGAGAGATGGTCCTGTTCGTCTACGACCGGTCGACGAGCATTCCGGACCACGGGCTCGACCTGGCCGAGCGGTTGACCAACGACCGCATAATGGAGCTCGACCACGGGGATCGGCTCGGCGGCATGCGCGTGCTTCAGCTGTCGCTCGCCGAAGAGCGGCAAAGCTGGTCCGACATGGTGCCGGAGCGGACCGTACAGAATCACGAGATTGCCCGTGACTCGGTAGCCCGAGTGCGCTTCCTTCGCGACGCGACGGTTCTGCTCGGACGACTCTCGGACCACGCGGATCGAAACGACATCGACGGGACCGACATCCTGTCGACGCTCCACGACGTCGGCGCCGAGATGAAGGCCTACCCTGATCACGCGACGACGGTTTATCTTTTTTCGGACATGCTCCAGTCGAATCGACAGATAGACATGGAGGGGATCCGTCTCATGCCACCCGATGGCTGGGTGCAGGAGGCCAAAAGCAGCGGCCGATTGCCGGACCTGACAGGTCTTTGCGTCGTCGTTGTTGGCGCTCGGGTGGACACTCAGGCATCCCAGCGGGTGAAGGCCTTCTGGGACGAGTACTTTGATTCGACAGGCGCTACATTGTTGGCGTCGAATTACATGCTACGTCCGGTCCGTTTGCCGGCGAATCCTTGCGGGTGATTGTTTCCGTAGGGATCAGAGGCGTGCGGGAGCAAGGTCACCAATAAGGGGGGGAAAATGAGCCGGAAGCTGATCTACGCCATTCTGATTGTGGCACTCGCCATCTACCTGGTCATCTACTACACCTGATCTGACGCGGTGGCGGGGGCGGTTGGCGCCCCGACGCCACGACAGGCAGGCAGGCACCGGCCTCGCCGTCCGTCGTACCCGTTGGGGCGCTGGACGGCGGGGCTGTATTCGTCCCACTCGAACCCGCGAGCACATGAGCGACTCTCTTCAGGACAAGATCGAGGCATGGGACGGCGAAGCCGTCGTCGTCTCGTACGACAAGCCGACCGGAACGTGGATTTTCATCGCTCTGCACGAAACCGACTCGGAATCGTCGATCGGCGGGTCGAGGATGAAGACCTACGACACCCCCGCTCATGGCCTGGAAGACGCGTTGCGCCTGGGCGAGGGCATGACCTACAAGTGGGCCGGGGTGGGGATCCGCTTTGGCGGCGCAAAGGGGGTCATGGCAACGCCCGGCCCCCTCGACGAAGCTTCGCGCGACGGCCTGCTGCTGCGTTACGGAAAGCTCGTCCAGTCGCTTGGCGGACGGTTTCGGACGGGCGTCGATCTCGGCACCACGCCCGAAGATCTGCTCCGGGTCGCCGAGACCTGTGACTACATCGTGGGCGTCGCGGACGGTCACTCGGAAGACCCGGGACCGTTCACCGCTCTCGGCGTGTTCGTCGGGATCCGCGCGGCGGTCGCGCACCGCCACGGCGACGGGTCTCTCGCCGGTCGATCGGTGCTCATCCAGGGCGTCGGCGACGTCGGGCTACCTCTCGCCGAGATGCTGCACGATGCCGGTGCGAAGCTCCTGGTAAGCGATATCGACGCCTCGGTCGCCGCCGCCGCGGCCGAGCGGTTCGGAGCCCGGATCGTGGCGCCGGCGGACGTCTACGACACAGAAGTGGACGTGTACGCGCCCTGCGCCATCGGGGCGACCCTCAACCCGGACACGATCCCGCGCCTGCGCTGCCACATCGTCGCCGGGTCGGCAAACAACCAGCTGCTCACCGCTGCGGACGCGGATGCCCTGCACGATCGAGAGATCCTCTACGCACCCGACTACATCATCAACGCCGGCGGGGCGGTCGCGTTCGCCGGCCTGTACGACGGCATCGACGACACCTCGGAACTCAACGCTCGCGTCGAGACCATCGAGGCATCTCTGGCCCGGATCTTCGATGCCGCGACGGCCGCCGATGAGTCTCCGATGATCGCGGCGCGGCGGGTCGCGGAGCAGTTCCTGTCCACGAACGGAGACGACGCGGTCGCATGACCGGCGGGACTGATCGTACGGCGGGAGGGCGATCGAACGACCCCCTTCACGATCTTGACCTCCTCCTTCGATCCCGCTACGCGCTGGTCGTCCTCGAAACCGCTGAAGAGGACCGGGCCGAGAGCCTGCTTCTGCACCTCGCGGACCGCCTCGAACTGCCGTTGTTCGTGTGGACCTCCACGAAGGGCCTGCGGCGCTCGGATCGCGATTCGCCGATCTACGACACGACGGATCCGGCGAAGGCCCTGGCACACGTCGAGAGCGCCCGGTTCCCCGCCCTGTACGTGTTCAGGGGGCTCGGCCCCTACCTGGCGGAGACCGCGCTCCGGCAGCGCCTGCGGGATGCGAGCGACCCGTATCACGGGCTCAAGGGTGCGGTGCTTCTGATCGGAACCGACATCGAGCTGGGTGAATCCCTTCGGCCGCATGCCGCGATGGTGCGTTTGCCGCCGCCCGAGCCCGAGGAATACCGCGCGCTGCTCATGCACATCATCCGCGACATGAACATGCGCGGACGGGTGGAGATCGATCAGACGCCGGAGGAGACCAACCGGCTTCTGACGAGTCTGCGCGGCCTAACTCTGCTCGAAGCGGAGAAGATCTTGACGAAGGCGATCGTGGAAGACGGTCGCCTGTCGCCCGAGGACATCGCCGGAGTCGTCGAGGCCAAGCGCCACGTTATCGAGAGGGAGGGACTTCTCGAGTACTATCCCCTCGAAGAGTCGATGGATCAGGTCGCGGACCTCGCCACCCTGAAGGAGTGGCTGCGGAAGCGTCAGGCCATCGTCGCGACGCCGGGCCGAGCCGCGGAGTTCGGTCTGGAGTTCCCGAAAGGCATCCTTCTGCTCGGGGTCCCCGGGTGCGGAAAGAGCCTGTGCGCCAAGGCGGTCGCGATGGAATGGCAGCTGCCGCTCCTGAAACTCGACCCCTCGAATCTCTACAACAAGTTCATCGGGGAGAGCGAGAAGAACTTCAAGCGGGCGATCGCGATGGCGGAACGGATGTCGCCGGTGATTCTCTGGATCGACGAGCTCGAGAAGGCGTTCGCGGGTGCAGGTGAGAACGACGGTGGCGTCACCCAGCGGATCCTCGGGACCTTTCTATCGTGGCTGCAAGACCGGCGCGGCGACGTCTTCGTCGTCGCGACCGCGAACGACGTCTCGCGGCTGCCGGCCGAGTTCCTCAGAAAGGGTCGCTTCGATGAAGTGTTCTTCGTCGACCTTCCCGACTTCCCGACCCGCCGTGAGATCTTCCGGATCCACCTCGACAAGCGCGGTCAGGGCGCGGAGACGTTCTCGCTCGACTCGCTCGCGGAGGCGGCCGACGGGTTCTCGGGCTCCGAGATCGAACAGGGCGTCGTCGCCGCCCTGTACACGGCGTTCTCCGAGTCGTCCGCGCTCACGTCAGAGGCCGTCCTCCGCGAGATCCGGGCGACCAGTCCCCTCTCGCAAATGATGGCGGAGAAGGTGGCGACGCTCAGGGAATGGGCCCGCGATCGGACCGTCCGCGCGAACTGACCCGCGGGGTCGCCTAGACGAAACTCGTGATATCTCCGAGCGGTTTCTTCCCGATGTCGGGCACGTGCGCGTCGGCCGCGGGGAACCCGACCACGAGAAGTAGGAACGGACGCTCGTTCGACGGACGGCCCAGGATCTCGTTCAGGAACCCCATCGGGCTCGGCGTGTGCGTCAACGTCGCCAACCCCGCCTCGTGCAGCCCCGTGATGAGGATCCCCGTGGCGATCCCGACGGACTCCGAGACGTAATAGTTCTTGACCTTCCGACCGTCCTCGCCCACCTCGTAGCTCTCTGCGAATATCGCGATCAACGCCGGCGCCTCCTCGAGAAACGGCTTGTGCTCATCCGTCCCGAGATGGCGCAACGCGGCGAGCCACTCCGGCGGCGCCCGATTCGAGTAGAAGTCGACCTCCTCTTCCTCGGCCGCCTCGCGGATCCGCGACTTCACCTCCGAATCCGTGACGACAACGAAGTGCCAGGGCTGTCGGTTGGCGCCGTTCGGAGCCGTCCCCGCCGCCTCGATGCAGGCCTCTACCACGCCATCGGGGATCGGCTCGGGCGAGAAGTGCCGCACCGTACGCCGGCGCCGCACCTCGTCCCGAAACGCCTCGGCTCGCGCCACCATCTCGTCGGCCTCGTATCGCCGATAGGTCGAAAGCGGGACGGGCTCGTAATCCCCGATCATCCGGCCACCTGCGAAGCGCGAATGCGACCGATCTGATCGAGATGAACCGAATCGTGACCGGCCAGGACTCCGAGAATTGTGCGGATGGACTCCTCGCCCCGTTCGGGGTGGAAGGACACCCGATCCAACTCGTCCTCCGTCAGGTGGCTCGCGAGGCGAAGGTTCGCCAGCCGCATCACCCGAAGCTGCTCCAACGCCTCCACGAGGTGCGCGGCAGAGTATCTCAGGCGAGTGGCCCAGACATCCTGATCCATCGGAGCGAGAGTGGGGCGCTCCTCGGTGAGGATTCTCCGGATGCGCCACGCCTGCATCAACTCGGCGTCCGCGAGGTGACAGACGACCTCGAGGATGGACCACTTTCCTTCGGCCTCCGGCCGGGCGACCATCTCATCGTCCAACCCCTCGAGGGCCGTCGGCAGACGGTCGAACAGGCTGGCGAGGACATCGATGGGATCAGCATCACCGAGGCGCTCCAGCAGCGCTTCGCGGTACCCGGCGTCCGCGCCGCGCGAAACCGTGTCTCCGCTCATCGAATCCCCACCTGTCCGCGGACCGACGCGAGGATCCTCTCCGAGTCGTACCCCACGCCATCCTTGAAGACGATACGCGCGTTGCGGATCACCGCGGGGTCCGACGCGAGGTCGCCCTCGAGTACGATCAGGTCCGCGAGCTTGCCGGCCTCCACCGTGCCGAGGTCGTCGCCGAGACCAAGGATCTTCGCACCGTTCGCGCTCACGATCTGAACGACGGTCGGCGCGTCGAAGCCGGCCTCCACGAGCAGCTCGTAGTTGCGCTGGTCGCCGTACCCGGCGATCGCCCCTCCGATGCCTGTCGGGTCCACCCCCGCCGCGAGCACGCCCCCTGCCTCGATGAAGCCGCGCTCGAACGCCATGCCCTTTTGCAGGTGATCCTCGGTGAACGGCCACTGGGCGGTGGACTCGATCATGTTCACCATCTCCACGTAGTCTTCACGAACCTCGGGCGCCATCGCCTCGAGCGTGCGCTCATCGAGGACCTCGCGCCCCTTTACCATCGGCTCGATCACCGAGAGCGTGGATGTCATGCCGACACCCGCCGAGACCATCTTCAGGATGACGGCCCTGGCCGTCTCCCCGCTCGGGTCACCCTCGTTCCCGACGACGACCATCGAGTTCGGCGGACACTCGTCCGGCTGCTTGCGCGGATCGAAGTCCGTCGCCGTCGTGAACCCGTGCTCGATGTTGTCCATGCCCAGGTCGACGGCCTCCTGGAAGGTGATCGAACAGATGTGACCGGTGACGCGGATGCCCTGCGCGTGAGCCTCCTCGACGATCGCCGACAGCTCCGCGCGCCGGATCGTCGTGTAGACCTTGATCCACGTCGCACCCTCGTTCGCCCAGTAACGCACGAAACGGCGCGCCGACTCGGGGTCATCGACGACGGCCATGTCGCCCCCGTCCGGTCCAGGTCCTGTGACGTAGGGCGCCGTGATGTGCATCCGTGGACCGACCGCCGTTCCGGCCTCGATCGCGGCCCGGGTGTTCAGGTCACCGTAGGGCGCCCGGCTGCCGGTCGTTCGGATGGTGGTGACCCCGGCTCCGAGGTAGAGCCGCGGGGACGTAAACAGCCCCGATGCTTCGCGGCCGCCCGCGCCCATGAAGAACATGTGGTTGTGCAAACCGATCATCCCGGGGATCACCGTATGGCCGTTCAGCTCACGGACATCCGCGCCGGCGGGTACGCTGACTTCCGAGGCGGGGCCGACATCCGCGATCCGGCCGTTCTCGATGACCACCGTCTGGTCCTGACGGACGGCTCCACCAGTCCCATCGATGACGGTGACTCCGGTCAGGGCGACCACCGGGCCCTCGACCGAGACGAACGGCATCACGCTCGACGCGAGCTGATCGGCCGACTGGCCGACCAGAGGAACGGCCGCCGCCGCGCAAAGAACGCCCGCGAGGATGACTCGACGCATAACTGACTCCTCCATCTCTGAACCTGGCCGATCTCGTAGTCGGACCGTGCCCGTGAAGCTACCTCAAGGCGATACGGTGAACACCATGCTCATCCCGGCCTCCAGATGCTCCGCGATATGGCAATGCAGCATCCAGCGTCCGGGATTCGACAACTCGAGCAACACATCGACCGTCGCCCCCACGGGAACCAGTACGGTGTCCTTCCACGCAAGGTTCTCGTTCGCCACGCCGTTCACCGCCAGCACCAGAAAACGTTGGCCGTGGATGTGGATGGGGTGCTGCATCTGATGTAGAGTCTGTCGCTCGCTCCGAAGACGGAGCTTCACCACGTCACCCACCGAGAACGCCCAGTCGATATCGCGGTTCCTGAGTCCCGACGCCGAATCCGTCAGGGTCCAGGCTACCTCGTCCGGCGTCGCCATGAGGTTCATCATCGGCATCGTGCCGCTGGCCTCGAGCGGGTGGAAGTAGAGCGAGTCGATCCGCATCAGACGCTCGACTCGCAGCGGCAGGCCTTCGGCCGTCATGTCCAGGACGAGTTCGAGGTCCGGCGCCCTTTCGAAGAGCGGCCGATAGGGCGCGATGTCCGTCCGCACGCGCTCGTGTACCCTGTTCTCGAGAAATGCCCGACTGGGCGCCGGATTGGCCGTTCGGTCTCCGACGCGCACCACGCCGAGCGTGTCGGTCTCGGCGATGAACCGCGCGGCGATATGGTCGATCCCCTGGACCCGGTTGAGGAACCGAACGGTCCCGGACTCGGGGAACATCACGTGGGCGATGTAACGCTCCGCGGGCGCGATGATCAGGTTCCTCACCGGTTCCTCACGCTCGAAGTTGCCGACGTCCGTGCCCACCAGCTTCATCGGGGCCCCGTCGAACGAGAGATTGAACGTCCGGGTATTCGATACGTTCGTGAAGAAGAACCTCACGACCTCGCCTCGATCGACGTCGAGTTCGTACGTCGGCGCTCCGTTGACGAGCATCGTATTGCCGAACCTGCCCATCAAGGCGTGCGTCGCCCGTTCGAGCCCGTACGGGACGATTCCGTGTTCGCCCAGGAGGAGGTCGTCGAGCATCACGACCTCCTCGCGGTGCACCGGCCCGTAGTAGTCCGGATCCGGAGACCGGACCATCAGGTTGCCCGCGAGCCCGAGATCCTGCTGGACGTCCTCCCGGTGGTGCGGGTGATACCAGTAAAGCCCCGGATCCGGGAAGTGGATCTCGTACGTGAAGGTGTCCCCGGTCTCGATCGGATCCTGGGTAACACCCGGCACGCCGTCGAACCGGTTCTCGAGCCGGATACCATGCCAGTGAATGGCCGTCGGCCAATCGATACGGTTGGTAAACTGGACCGTGATCGTCGCGTCCTCGGTCACCCAGAGGAGTGGCCCGGGGATCTGCCCGTTGAATCCGTATCCGAGCAACTCCCTGTCGCCGATCGATCGCCGGACGTAGACCGCCTCGAGCGCCACCGAATCCCCGTCCGCGAGTCGGATCAACTCGCGCGGACGCGCATCCACGATGTCGCCGCTCCACGGGTTCCCCTCCCTGTCGGTTCCCGGAACCCAGGCCGAAGCTGCGGGCCGGAGGGACATCATGGCGGGGAGCATCATGATCCCGGGCGGCATCGGTACGCCGGACCACGGATCTGCGACCATCGCCCCCTGATCCGTTACCGGGGCGGCGCCGAGCGTGAACTCCAGGAAGTCCGCCGGCTGCATCTCCATGGACGGAGACCGCGCCCTGAGAACGAACGGACCCGTGGGCTCGGCCCCCGGGGGATCCGGCTCGGCGGAAATCAGCAACATGAACGCGTTCAGCGCGACCTCGCCCAGCTCCGCCACCCCTTCGGCGGGGACGACCCCGAGCCGTTGGACGCTCGTCAGCGATGGAGTCGCCGCCCAGGCGACATACGTATCGAAGTCACCGAGGGTCGCGGGGTCGGGCAAGCCGGCCGTGGTCACGTGGACGTCGTGCCGGACCCGTCCGTCCTCGGTGAGGGCGAGGCTGAACGGCCCTACGGGACGCCGGAGCTCGGCGATCCCCGCCGGCTCGACCGGTCCGCCGAGGACCCGCGGCGAGGGGATCAACCGCATGCAATAGAGATCCGGGTGTGCGTCTGCCGGACAGACGAGTTCCTGGGACGCCGCCGGCCGAGCGAACGACGCGCAGAGCACGAACGCGACCGACACGGTCCGCGCGACGCTACGCATGCGCCTCGATCCAGTCGGCGATGTCGTCGGCGGCGCTCGCGTACTCCGGGTCGTTGTGCGGCTCGTGCAGACACCCCTCGTAGATCCGCAGCGTGGGGTCGCCCCCGACACGTTCCGCGAGCCAACGGCTGCCTTCGGCCCTGGACAGCGGGTCGTCCCCACCGTGCAGAATCAGGATCGGACCGTCCACTCGAGCGGGCTCCGCTTTGATTCGGTCGATCGAGGACAGTGCCTCGGCCCCCCACCGCACGGTGGCGCGCCGGCGGATCAGCGGGTCGTTCCCGTAGCGCTCGACCACGGCCCGGTCATGCGAGAGGTCCGGACCCTCGATGCCGAGATCGAGCCTGAAGCGCGGCAGCACTCCCGACAGGAGACGGGCGATCGCCACGAGGTGTGGCTTCGCGACTCCCGTCGGCTCGATCCCCGCACCCGAGACGATCCACCCGCGAACCCTTCCCCGGGTGTCGGAGCGCATCGCCAGCTCGAGGCAGATCAGGGACCCCATGCTGTGTCCGAAGACGAAGCAGGGGACGCCGGGAACGCGTTGCTCGAGGCGACCGAGGAGCTCGAGACCATCCTCGATGTACCGCGCCCAGCGATCGACGTGCCCCGGATGGCCTTCGGAGAGACCGTGGCCGCGATGATCGGCCACGAGGGTATGGACCCCACGACGCGCGAGCTTCCGGCCGAGCCGATCGTACCGTCCACCATGCTCCCCTACGCCGTGGAGCAGCAGCAGCGCCGCGGATGCAGGCCCCGACGGCGCCCATTCGTGGAGGTGGAGTCGGACGCCGTCCGACGCCCTGAGCGCCTCGCCTCCGGCGCTACTCTCCGGCAGGCTCCAACTCCGGCATCCGGTCACGGAGACGGCCGTCGAGCACGAAGAGCGCGCTCACCGATCCCGAGGCCAGTTCGAGTTGATCCACGATCTCCCCGGCGTTCTTCTCCTCCTCGACCTGCTCGGAAATGAACCACTGCATGAGTACCTGAGCCGGATAGTCGTTGTTCTTTACCGCTAGGGCGTATAGCTCGTTGATCGCGGCGGTCACCTTCTGCTCGTGCGCCAGTGCCGCCTTCATCACATCGAGCGGGGAATCGAAATCCATGTGAGGCCGGTCGATACTCCGCAGATCCACGGACCCGCCGCGATCGATGAGGAAATCGACGAGGCGCATCGCGTGCGCGGCCTCCTCCTGAGCCTGCAGGCGCATCCAGTGGCCGAATCCGGGGAGACTTCGGCTCTCGAAGTACGTCATCATCCCGAGATACAGGTACGCCGCGTAGAACTCGCGACCGATCTGGGCGTTGATCGCCTCCTGGATATCTTCGTTCACCATTCCACCCCGTCCATTCTGTTCGTTTGGGCGACACTGTCCTCGACATTCCGTAACGCCCATCATGCCGTGGCGGGCGATTGCCGGCAACGCGCCGCGAGCGGGTCGAAACCGCGTGTTTCCGGTCCCCGTAGATCCTGCGAACACCGCCCCCCGGGAATCTTACAAGGAGTGCAGCATGAAAGTTCGCACCGCGTTCACCGCGATGCTTCTGGCCGCGGCAGTCGCCTGCGGCGGGACGCCCCAGCCGGGAGATCCCGGATATGAGTTCAACATGAACGGCGAGTACGACGTCCAGTTCGACGGGGACGACGGTCAGTCGTATTCGGGAACGATGACTCTCACCACCGAACCCGGTGGCGCGGTATCGGGGACCATGGCGCTGGTGAACCCCATGGGAATCGACGGAACCGCCGAGGGGATGATCATCGGGGCTCAGCTCGAGCTGAACGTGCAGTACTTCGTACCCGACGCCCAGTGTGGCGGGATCGTGGCGTCCACCGGAGTCATCGCCCAGGGTGGCGACTCGGCGGAGGGGTCCGCGGATATCACGGCCGACCCCGAATGCGGCGGGCCGACGGCCGCGGTGTTCACGCTGACCCGCTAGCCCCCGAACGCCGCACGACGCCACCGCCGACCGGCGGTGGCGCGTCGGGAAGATTCGCTACAACAAACCTCGGGTCCGACCGCCATCGACCGTGATGGACCGACCCGTGATGTAGCTGGCCCGCTCCGAAGCCAGAAAGGCGACGAGGGCGGCGAACTCACGTGGCTCGCCGAGCCGCCCCATCGGGATCGAGGCCTCCCAGCCGGCGCGAACCTCGTCAGTGGAGATGCCCTTCTGCGCCGAAACCGCGTCCGCGAGTTCCAGCAGGCGATCGGTGACCGTGTAGCCCGGTAGTGCATTATTCACCGTCACTCCGTCCGCCGCGACCTCGTTCGCCAGCGTGCGCGCCCACCCGGTGACGGCGGCCCGGACGCTGTTCGACAGGATCAGACCGTCGACCGGTTCCTTCACGGCGACCGAGGTGATGTTCACGATCCGGCCCCACTGTCGCTCTCGCATGCCCGGGAGCACTAGACGCGTGAGCTCGAGCGCGCTTTCGAGATTCAGACGGACCGCCGACCGCCACGCTTCGAGCGTGTGCGATTCGAAGGGGCCGGCGGGCGGACCGCCCGCGTTGTTCACGAGCACGTCGACGCGACCGAAGCGGGCCAACGCCTGCGCCGCGACGTCCGCCACGGCCGCCGGATCGGACAGATCCGCGACCACCGAGATGACGTCGCCGCTGCCCGCCGCGTCGACAGCCCCCGCGGCCTCGCTGAGCGCGGTCTCTCCCCGGGCACACATGATCAGATGCGCACCTTCGGCGGCCAGCTCTTCCGCGACGGCTCGTCCGAGCCCTTTGCTGGACGCGGCAACCAGCGCGACGCGTCCACTCAACCCGAGGTCCATCAGTCCTCGTCCAGGTCGTGGAAGTACGTGTCCGTCCCGTCCAGCCAGTCCTGGCGGGGGGGACAGAAGACGTCGAGGTCGACGGTGTCTTCGAGCGCTTCGGCCTTGTGAGGCACGTGAGACGGGATATGGAGAACCTCGCCCGCGCGTACCACGAGCTCGGTCTCGCCGCCCTCCCCGAGCCAGAACCGCAGAGCACCCGAGAGGATGTACGTGAACTGCTCGTTGTCGTGAGAATGGGTGGGGACGATCGCCCCCTTTTCGAGCAGCACCTCGGCCAGCATCCCCCGTTCACCGGTGACGAGCCGGCGCCGGATCAGTTCGGTCACCGGTTCCGGTTCCATGTCCGCCCAACGGTAGTGCGTCGTTTCTTCAGCCACGTCTATCTCCGGGAATCCGTATTGAACATCTCGGCGACGGCTCTCCAGGTGCCGTCGACCGCTCGACGATACACGACCATGTACTTGCCGATCTCCTGAAACGGGGCGCCGTGATGCGGCCGAAGGGTCCGGAAGAACGCGCCCACCTCGAACGCCAGCTCACCGGACACCTGTACCTCGCGAGTCTCGAGCGTCAGCGCGACGAGGCCGGCGTCGGGCGCATGACGCCAGAACTGCCGGATGGCATCGCGCCCCCTCACGGTGGCGACCCCGGATGCGAGCAGCTGTGCAGACTCGTCGTAGAAGTCGTTCACCATCGCGTCGAACTCGCGGCGGCCGATCTGCTCAGCTCGCCTGCTCGAAATGCTGCGGATCTCGGCTTCGCTCATGTCTCCCCGGTGGCGGCTTTCACCCGTGTGTCGAGCCGAAGGATGGGTCCGACTCTCATGACCCGCCAGATGCGACCCACGCGGCACCGGCCGCGATCTTCCAGTCGGGTGTGCCGCCGGCGAACCCGCGCTGGACACCCAGGTCCAGACGCCAGTCCCCGACCGCCCACTCGGCGGCCCCGGAGAGGGCCCCGCGCGACTCGGTCCCGAGCGGCGTCACCTCGAGCAGGTTGGCGAGCCCGACCACGCCCAGCGACACACGCACATGGTCGGACGCCCGGAACATCAGGTCGGCCGCGTACGCGACCAAGTCGTTCTGCTTTTGGTTCTCGAGTGGGGCCTCGAGGATCGCGATCCCCAGCGTCCCGGTGCCGCGGAATCGCTCGCTCCCCCACGACCCCAGTAGCGAGACCGCCACATCGGTCGTGTTCGGCCCGATCCCCTTTTCGTGATCCGTGTTGGGGAGCTTTACTTCCACGAGGGCTCCGGCCGAAAACCCCAGCCGGCCCCCGATGGGTGCGAACGACGTCGAGAGCCGGAAGTCGCCTGCGTCGCGCGAGGTTCCGTTCTCGGTCGAGGGATCGAGGGGTACCGAGGGCGGGCGACGCTCCCGAATGGTGAGGCGCTGGTGCGCGACCCCGCGAACCTCGATCAGTGCCCGGTCGCCAAGTCCGTAGGCGATGGTGATGTCGCCGAGTCCGAGGAGGTCACCGCCGAACCCGGAAAGCGGATAGTAGCCTCCCCACGAGTACAGGGCGCCGAGCCCGAGCAGGAGGTCGCCCCTCGACACCTCCGACACCGGCTGGACCGGGGCCGCCCGACGCACCTGAGCATCGACTCCGACGGCGGTCGCCAGGGTCAGGACGAGCGGCAAGACGACAAGCAATCGGGACGTCGAACACATCGAGTCTGGTCGTCGCGATCTCATGATGCCAACAGTTGCGCGCCCGAAGCATGATCGCCAGCCCGACTCGAACCTTTTTCGCCGGGCGCCCGTGCCCGACATTGTCGAGCACGAGGATCGACGAGGCCGCGGGGGTGTTCTTGGAGCAGTTCTTCTACGAAATCGGTGAATGGATGCGGGCAGCGGGGCCCTGGGCCTACGTCGTCGCCCCACTCGTGATGGCCGGGGTCGCGATTCTGCCGATTCCGGCCGAAGCGCCTGCCATGGTGAACGGAGCGCTGTTCGGACCCGTCGGCGGCACGGCGGTTACGTGGTGCGGCGCGATGCTCGGCGCGGTCGCGAGCTTCGAGATCGCTCGCGCCGTCGGTCGGCCGGCAGCGGAGAAGTTCGTGAAGCCGACGTCGCTCGCCCGGGCCGACGACCTCGTGCAGCGCGCCGGGTGGGGTGGGCTGCTGCTCGCCCGGTTCATGCCGCTCATCGCGTTCACCGTCCTGAACTGGGGCGCCGGACTGACGCCGGTGAGGCGCTGGAGGTTTCTGTGGACCACCGCCATTGGGATCATCCCGGGCGCGATCGTGTTCACCGTCTCGGGTTGGGGACTAACGGGCCTGCTCGAGAAGATCCCGTGGGTCGGGCTCGCCGTAGCCGTGATTCTGGTCGCGTGGATGACGTGGCGACATCGGCGCGACCGGAGCGAGGAGGATGAGCATCCGTCCTCGACGTAGTACGTTTCGCGGATGCGACTGAACCGAATTCTCCCCCTGGGGCTCGCTCTGGGGCTAGTCGTCGGACCGGTGTCCCTGTCGGCGCAGGGGTCCAGGCTCCCGGCATCCGTCGAGGCAGGACTCATCCTCCGCCAACTCGATGGGGTGAAACGCGTCCTGCTCGTCGCCGCACACCCGGACGACGAGGACACGTCGCTCCTGGCTACGCTGGCCCGCGGCATGGGAGTCGAGGCCGCCTATTTTTCACTTACCCGCGGAGAAGGCGGGCAGAACCTCATTGGCCCGGAGCTTTACGAGGGTCTCGGGATCATCCGCAGCGGCGAACTGCTCTCGGCCCGCTCGGTGGATGGCGCCGGGCAATTCTTCAGCCGCGCGTTCGACTTCGGGTACTCCAAGACCGCCGATGAGACGTTCGGGCAGTGGCCACGGGAGGTCCTTCTCTCCGACCTGGTGTGGGCGATACGGAAGTTCCGCCCCCAAATCCTCGTCTCGGTCTTCAGCGGCACACCGAATGATGGACACGGCCAGCATCAGGCGGCCGGAATACTGACGCTCGCGGCCTGGGAGGCGGCCGGCGACCCGTCTCGTTTCCCGGAGCAGTTCGCGCGTGGGGTCGAGCCATGGACGCCACTCAAGCTCTACCGGCGGACGTTCTTCGACCCGGAGAACGCGACGCTCGCGGTGCCGACCGGCGACCTCGATCCGCTGCTCGGCCGATCCTATCACCAGGTCGCTATGGACAGCCGCAGCCGGCACCGTTCGCAGGACTTCGGTACGGCTCAGGCGCCCGGACCGAGGCAGACCCACCTGACCCTGCTGGAGACGCGGGTCCCGTCGGGCGACGATGAGCCGATCTTCACGGGTGTGGACACCACCTTTGCGGCCCTGTTCGAGCGACCGGAGGCGAAGCGGGAGGTCGAACGGTATCGACGCGCCATCTCGCTGGCGCGGCTGGGGCTGACGGCGATGAGTCCTGCGTCGATCCTCCCCGATCTGCGTGACGCCCGGGAGAGCCTGGAAGGGATCCTCGCTCTCGCGAACGAAGGTCCCGACGGCGCGAAGCTCGAGGCGGCGCGGCGCCTTCGATTGATCGGCACCGCGACCCACGCGGTCTCCGGCGTCCGCCTCGAGCTCCGCTCCCGTTCCGAGATTCTCGTGCCGGGCCAGTCGGCGCTGGTCGAGGCGCGGCTGTGGAGCGGAGCGGATGCGGAACTCCAGGCAACGGCCCCCGTCCTTCGCATACCGGATGGCTGGACCGTGGAGCCCCTCCCCCCCGAGGAGACGGGTCCCGAGGATGACACCGGAGCGTTCTCCCGGTTCTTCAACCAGCGCGAGGAAGGATCAGCCCACGGTGTGCCGGTTTCGATCGGTCCCGGAGACATGGCGCTCTGGCGTTTCAGGGTCACACTGCCGGAGGGAGCCAAAACCACCGCTCCGTACTACCTGGCGCGCCCGCGGCAGGGGGCGATCTACGATTGGGTCGACGACGCGGTGAACCGTACGCTGCCCTTCCAAAGCCCTCTGCTCTCGGCCCAAGCGACCTTCGAGCTCCGGCATGGCGACGTCGTCCTCACCTCGCACGCGGAAGGCCCGATCCGGTACCGGGGCGTGGACAAGGCGGCAGGCGAGTTCTGGCGGCCCGTGCAGGTCTCGCCTCGCCTTTCGGTGGCCCCCGCCTCACCCAGGCTCGTCTGGCCGGTGGCTGACAACGGCGCGCGCGAGGTAGCGTTCGAGCTCGAGGGCTTCGACGCTTCGGGAGTGGCGGGCACCGTCGAGTTGAGCGCCCCGGCCGGTTGGCGCGTATCTCCGGGCGAGGTCTCATTCGACCTGCCCGACCTCGGTGCAGAGGCGCGTGTGGTCTTCCAGGTGACTCCCCCGAGCCCGGCCGCCGAGGGAGAGTTCGAGCTCCGCCCGGTGGTCCGGACCTCGACGGGGGCCGCGGACGGGCTTCGGGTCACCGTCATCGACTATCCGCACATCGAGCCCCACCTGACCGTCGAATCAGCCGCGGTCCGCGCGGTGCGCTTCCCTGTTCAGGTCGCCGACCGCAGGATCGGATACGTGATGGGCTCGGGCGATGCGGGGCCCGAGGCGATCCAGCAGCTCGGGTTGGAACTGGAGCTCATCGAGACGACCGACTGGTCCGCCGAGCGCCTCGACCGGTTCGACACGATCGTGCTCGGCGTACGGGCGTATGAGGTTCGGTCCGATCTCATTGCGTCGAACCGCCTGCTGCTGGAGTGGGTCGAGCGCGGCGGCACGCTGATCACCCAGTACAACAAGTTCGAGTTCAACGACGGCGACTACGCGCCCTTCCCGATCGCCGTGGGGCGAGGTCGGGTGACGGACGAGAACGCCGCCGTGGAACTCCTCCACCCCGAATCGGCGCTGCTCTCCGGGCCGAACGAGATTCGTGCCTCCGATTTCGACGGATGGGTGCAGGAACGCGGCCTGTACTACCCGGCCGAGTGGGCGGACGCATACACCGAGCTGTTGCGCATGGCCGACCCCGACGAGGCCCCTCAGACCAGCAGTCTCCTCGTGGCACCTCATGGCGAGGGGTTGTACGTCCACACGTCGCTCGCGTTCTTCCGCCAGCTTCCGGCCGGCGTCCCCGGTGCATATCGCCTGTGGGCGAATATCCTGTCCATCGACCCTCGCAGGTGGCGAGAAGCCACGACATCATGACGGAGGATCAGGGCACGACCGCTGCCGGCACCGAGCCGGCCGAGGACGACGACGAGGGTCGCGTCGGCATCTTCCCGAGCTGGCGGGCCACGTACATCGCGGTGCTGGTGTATACCGCCGCGTTGACCGGATTCCTCTATCTGATGACCCGCGTTCTGGATCACAGCGTCCGGTGAGCGCACTCGACTGGGGCGTCTTCGCCGTCTACTTCGCCGGCGTCATCGGATTCGCGTACTACCAGAGCCGGAAGAACGTCGGCGTGGAGGGGTTCTTCCTCGCGAACCGGCGACTCGGCTGGGGGGCGATCGGACTTTCGGTCATGGCGACCCAGGCGAGCGCCATCACCTACATCGGGACGACCGGTCAGGCCTTCGACGACGGGATGGAGTTCGTCCAGGTGTACCTCGGACTCCCGATCGCGATGGTCATCATCTGTGCGGTGTTCATCCCCTTCTTCTACCGCTCCCGGGTCTTCACGGCGTACGAATACCTCGAGCAGCGTTTCGACTCTCGGACACGCGCGATGACGAGCTTTCTCTTTCTCGTTTCTCGCGGGCTCGCGTCCGGCCTCGCCCTGTACGCGCCGGCCATCGTGCTCTCTGTCATCATGGGCTGGGACGAAACTGTCACGATCCTGATCATGGGCGTGATCACGGTCGGATACACGATGATGGGCGGCATCACGGCGGTCATCTGGACGGACGTCGTCCAGATGTTGATGATGTTCGCGGGAATCGCGATCGCCCTCGTAGCCCTGTTCACCGCGCTGCCGAGCGGCGTGGATATCGGCGATGTGTCCTACATCGGCGGGATCCACGAGATGTGGTCCACGATCGACCTGTCCTGGGATCCGACGAACACCTATACGATCTGGTCCGGGATCATCGGCGGGCTGTTCCTGGCCCTCGCGTACTTCGGCACCGACCAGACGCAGGTGCAACGGTACCTGACGGCCCGATCGATGAAGCAGAGCCGGCTGTCACTGATCTTCAACGCGTTTCTGAAGGTACCGATGCAGGTCTTCATCCTGTCCATCGGGGTCCTTCTCTACGTCTTCTACCACTTCGAGCGCCCGCCCCTGGTCTTCAACGGCGCGGAAGTCGCGCAGGTGGAGGCGAGCGACCGCGCTTCCGAGTATGCCGCGCTCGAGGCGCAGCACGTCACGGCGCACGCGGAGCGGCGCGCAGCGACGATGGAACTCCTCGACGCCCGGGAGGCAGGCAGCGACGCAACGGCCCTCCAGCTACAGATCTCGGAGTACGACGACGAGCTGTCGAACCTCCGCGTCGAAGCGCGGGACCTCATCTCCGAAGTGCGGGGCGCGTCATCCAACGATGTGAACTACGTGTTCCCCACATATCTCATCACGTACGTGCCGGCCGGAATTCTGGGCCTGCTGATCGCGGTCATCTTCGCCGCCGCCATGTCCTCGCTGGATTCCGCTCTCACGGCTCTCTCCAGCGCGACCGTGCTCGACTTCTACGGGCGGTACTTCAAGCCCGGGCAGCCGGATGAGCACTATCTCAAGGTCTCGCGCATCACCACGCTCGCATGGGGGGCCTTCGCAGTCGTCGCGGCCCTCTACGCCGGCCGGCTCGGGTCCCTCATCGAGGCCGTGAATCAGATCGGATCCCTGTTCTACGGCTCGCTCCTGGGGGTCTTCCTGCTGGCGTTCTTCGTAAAGCGAGCGACGGGCACAGGTGCCTTCTACGGTCTCATCGCGGGCATGATCTGCGTCGGCCTCGTGTCCGCCTTCACGGACGTGTCGTGGCTGTGGTACAACGTCGTGGGGTCGGCCGTGGTACTGGTCGTGGGCATCCTCCTCAGCTTCGGAGGCGGAGGCGTTCGTCGCGCCGCCACAGACCCCTGATCCCTCGCGTATGACCCCGACACCGGGTTTTCCACCCCCACGGGTTTTGCTGCGGCGGTTCTGGCCATAGAGTCCTCGTTCGGAAAACCCCACAGGCGCCCGTCTTCCGGGACCGATCGCAACTGACACAGGACTGATGCGCATGCTGACCGACGTTCAGATTGCCGAGGCCGCGACCCCGCGACCGATCGCTGAAATCGCCGAAAAGATCGGCCTCACGCCGGATCAACTCGAGCCATACGGCCACTACAAGGCCAAGGTGCAGCCCGAGACGATCTTCGCGCGGGAGCCCGGGGGTGGGCGTCTGGTTCTGGTAACCGGAATGACTCCGACGGCAGCCGGCGAGGGGAAGACGACGGTGTCGGTCGGACTCGCCGACGGACTGCGCCGCATCGGAACGAAGAGTGTGCTCTGTGTCCGTGAACCAAGCCTCGGACCCGTGTTCGGAGTCAAAGGCGGAGCGGCGGGAGGGGGGTACTCCCAGGTCATCCCGATGGCGGACATCAATCTGCATTTCACGGGAGACCTGCACGCGATCACGTCCGCTCACGCCCTGCTCTCCGCGGCTCTGGACAATCACCTCCAGCAGGGGAACGCCCTCAGTATCGACCCGCGACAGATCACGTGGCGGCGCGCCGTGGACATGAACGACCGGGCGCTCCGAAACATCGTGGTTGGGCTCGGCGGACGCATCAACGGCGTCCCCCGCGAAGACGGGTTCATGATCACAGCCGCGTCCGAGGTCATGGCGATCTTCTGCCTGGCCGCGAGCCTCGAGGATCTCGAGGAGCGACTGGGGAACATCATCGTCGGTTATACCTACGGAGGGGACGTAGTGCGGGCCCGCGAGCTGAACGTCGCGGGTGCCATGACGCTGCTGCTGCGCGAGGCGATCGCGCCGAATCTGGTACAGACCCTCGAGGGCACGCCCGCCTTCGTGCACGGCGGCCCCTTCGCCAATATCGCGCACGGGTGCAATTCGCTCATGGCGACGCGGGCGGGGCTCGCGTTCGGCGACGTGGTGATCACCGAGGCGGGCTTCGGATCCGATCTCGGGGCCGAGAAGTTCTTCGACATCAAGTGCCGGATCGGTGGACTGAATCCCGAGGCCACGGTGCTCGTCACGACCATTCGGGCACTCAAGCTCCACGGCGGAGCCGACAAGGCCGACCTGGCCACACCCGATGAGGCCGCCGTACGTGGCGGCCTGATCAACATGGAGGCCCACGTCGAGAACATTCGCGGATTCGGCGTCGAGCCGATCGTCGCGATCAACGTCTTCGGAACCGATTCCGAGGAGGAAATCGCCGCGGTTGCCGAGGCATGTGAGCGCGCCGGTGTCGGCTACGCTCGCTCGGAGGGCCATGCACGCGGTGGAGAGGGCTGCGAGGACCTCGCGCGCGCCGTCATGGAGGCGCTGGAGAAGGGCGAGGGAAACTACGCGCCGAAGTACGACGCCGACCTCCCCATCAAGGAGAAGATCGAGGCGATTGCCACAAACGTCTACAAGGCGGACGGCGTGGACTACACGAAGGTCGCCGAGAAAGACATCGCACAGCTCGAATCAGCCGGGCTCGGCGGAACACCCGTCTGCATCGCCAAGACTCCGAACAGCCTCAGCGACGATCCGTCGAAGCTCGGCAGACCCACCGGTTTCAGGATCACGGTGCAGGACGTTCGACCCTCCGCGGGCGCGGGGTTCGTCGTAGCGCGTGCCGGGACCGTCATGACGATGCCCGGGTTGCCGCGCGTCCCAGCAGCGGAAGGGATGCACATCGAAGACGATGGAAGTGTTGTCGGCCTATTCTAATCCGTTAATATACAAAGACATACATACGATCACATAACGTGACCATGGAGTCCCGATGATCGACGTTCGACTCGCACTGCGGGGCTATCACGAGGCGGTGGACGCTCGCCTTTCGTCGTGGGAAGAGACGGGTGCGGCCGACCGTCTCCGGGACCGGGACACATCCCTTTGGTCCGATGACCCTGCGACACCCGAGCTGTCGAACCGGCTCGGGTGGCTGGATCTGCCCGAGCAGGGAGAAGACCGCCTCCCCTCGCTCGAGGCCGTGTCGCGCGAACTGCCACCGTGGATGACCGATCTGGTCCTTCTCGGAATGGGCGGGTCGAGCCTGGCGCCGGAGGTCATAGCCCGGACTCTTGGCGTGGAAGGGCTTCCCCTTACCGTTGCCGACAGCACCCACCCGCGAGCCGTGCTGGACATGGGGTGGATCCAGCCGGCGAACGCGATCTTCATCGTGGCGAGCAAGTCGGGTTCGACCATCGAGACGCTGTCCCTCTTTCGGCATTTCTGGTCGAGAACCGCGGAGATCACGGATCGACCGGGCGATCATTTCATCGCGATTACCGATCCGGGATCGAGCCTCGCGACGCTTGGCCGCGAGCGAGGGTTTCTCGCCGTCATCGAATCGCCGGAGGACGTCGGTGGGCGCTTCTCCGCCCTGAGCCCGTTCGGGCTCGTGCCAGCGGCCCTGATGCGGATTCAACTGCGCCCTCTGCTCGAGATGGCGGAGGAGGTTGCCGCGGCCTGCACCGAGCCGGCTACGCACAATCCCGGCCTCAGGCTCGGAGCAGCACTCGCCGAACTGACACGAGCGGGTCGGGACAAGGTGACCTTCGTCACGAGCGATGCCTACGCCGGCGTACCGGATTGGATCGAGCAGCTCGTTGCCGAGAGCACGGGCAAGGACGGCAAGGGCATCATCCCCATCGCGCATGAGCCAGAGTTCCCGGCCGAGGCGTACGGCGACGACCGCGTGTTCGTCGGCCTCGTGGGATCGCCGGCGAGCGCGGCCGAGGCCAGCCAGTGGGGCGAGGAGGACCACGCGACGCCGAGGCTAGCGGCACTCGAGGATGCCGGGCACCCCGTGATCCGGGTCGAGCTGGACGGCCCGGAGGACCTGTTCGGGCTCTTCTATCTCTGGGAGGTGGCGGTGGCGATGGCCGGGTCGGCGCTCGGAGTACACCCATTCGACCAGCCGGACGTCCAGCTCGCGAAGGAGCTCGCCCGCGTGGCCATGCTGCCCGCGACCGCCGAAGGGGAGGACGAGCCGGACGAGATGGAGAGCCACATCGATCTCGATCTCGCATGGGACGTTCCCGAATACGGCCACGTACCGGGGGGCGGTGCCCCAACCGTCGATGTCGATGCCCTGGATGCGACCCTCGATGCGTTTCTCGACTCGCTGAGCGCGGGGGACTACATCGGCATTCAGGCCTACCTCCCGGGTTCGGATCCCGACGAGATGGAAGCCCTCGCCGAGTTGAGAGCGGCGCTGGCCGCGGAGACGCGGCTCGCGACGACGCTGGGGTTCGGGCCCCGATTCCTCCATTCGACCGGCCAGCTCCACAAGGGCGGTCCGGCAAGCGGCGTCTTCATTCAACTGCTCGACGACGCGGCCGCCCACGTCCACATCCCCGAAACCGACACGACCTTTCACCGATTGATGACGGCGCAGGCGCAGGGCGACTACGAGGCCATGCGTCAGCGAGGGCGCCGGGTCCTGCGGATCCGGATCCCCCCATCCGCCGACGGGATTCGGCGGGTCGTGCAGCTGATCGAACGTCGCGACTGAGCCCTCTCTTGCGGAGCCCAACTGGCCAGGCCCGGGCCCCCGGCTTTCGGTTACGGACCATTCCCCGTATGTTGATTGAGAACGGTTCTCAACTACTCGCGATGCGACGGTCGGGATGTCGGTAACGCTGCCACAGTTTTCGGGTAACGAGCGGACGGAGGGTCACCTCCGCCTGAGCGACATCGCGCCCGGCGAAGAGGTCGAGCTCGTGTCCATCGACCTGCCGACCGACCAGATGGAACCGCTACTCGAGCGCGGCATGCTCCCCGGCTGCCGGCTCTGCCCCGTCCGACGCTCCCCCTTCGGCGATCCCATCGTCGCGGTGGACGGCTCCCTGCTCGCCTTCCGACGCGAAATGGCGGGCTGCATCTGCGTACGCCGACCCGACCTCAAGAGCTGATCGACACCGACTGACGTGGAGTACGGGTCAAAAACCGATGATTCGACGGCTGTAGTCGAGCGCCCCCCCCTCGAGACGCACGACGCGGGGCCACTGGTAGCGCTGATCGGCCCTCCCAACTCCGGTAAGACCACCCTCTTCAACCGGCTGACCGGGCTCCGCCAGAAGGTCGCAAACTACCCCGGGGTCACGGTCGAGAAGCACATCGGAAAGGTCCGTCTGTCCGAAGGGCGCGACGCCAGACTGGTGGACCTCCCGGGCGTCAACGGATTCTCCGCCCGATCGGCCGACGAGCGCGTTACCCGCGACGTGCTCGAGGGGCGGCGCGAAGACCTGCCGGTCCCCGATGCCGTTATCCTCGTCGTGGATGTCACGCGCCTCGAGACCCAGTTGATGCTCGTCGAGCCCGTCCTCGAGCTCGGCATGCCCACGCTGCTCGTGCTGAACATGGCCGACGAGCTCGAGGCCCGGGGTGGCGCCGTCGACGACGCCGTGCTCGCCGAGCGCCTCGGAGTGGTCACGATCCGTACGAACGCGCGCGCCGGCCTCGGCCTCGATGGAGTCGTGGCGTTTCTCGAAGAAACGGCGGCGTTCGCGGCAGGCGAGCCGGAGGAGCGACAGCCCCGGATGGTCGCGAACGTCCCCCGTCGGGGCGGCCTGCCGATCGTCGAGGCGTTCGCGGCGCGACGGAAGCTGGTGCGCGAGACAGTGGAGGCCGCCGGTTTCCGGCCGGTTGGACCGTCAAAGCTGACGCAGCGACTGGACAGCCTGTTTCTGCACCCGGTGGGTGGCCCGCTGCTGTTTCTCGTGCTCGCCGTTCTCGTCTTTCAGGCGATCTTCACATGGGCCACGCCGGCCATGGACGGCGTCGAGGCGGTCGTGGCGACCTCGGGCGAGTGGCTCGCAGCCCGTCTGCCGCAGACCTGGTTCCGGGACCTCCTGATCGACGGCGTCTGGGCCGGAGTCGGCTCGGTCGTGGTGTTTCTGCCCCAGATCCTCACGCTGTTCCTGTTTCTCGGCCTTCTCGAGGACTCCGGATACATGGCGCGGGCGGCAGTGATCGCGGACCGGGCCATGTACCGCGTCGGGCTCCAGGGTCGCGCGTTTCTTCCGTTACTGTCGGCCTATGCCTGTGCGGTACCGGCCATTCTCTCGGCGCGAACGGTCGAGGATGACCGCGATCGCCTGGCTACCATGTTCGTCGCTCCGTTCATGACCTGTTCGGCCCGTCTGCCGGTGTACGCGCTGCTGATCGCTGCATTCATCCCCGCGCGGCCGCTTCTGGGTCCGTTCATGGGAACACGGGCGGCCACGCTCCTGGGGCTCTACCTGCTCGGGGCGATCGCCGCCGTCGCGACCGCGTTTCTGCTCAAGCGAACGGTCCTGAAGGGCGAGCCCTCCTCGTTCATCATGGAGCTCCCGCCGTACCGTCTCCCCTCGCTACGATCGATCGGGATCAGGCTACTCGATCGGTCCCGAATCTTCCTGCGGCGTGCGGGCCGGATCATCTTCACGGTCACCGTCGTGCTCTGGGTGCTCATGCAGTTCCCGAGGGTCGACGGGGCGCCGCCCGAGGTCCGCGATAGCGCCCTGGGGCGTATGGGACGCGTAATGGAGCCGGCGATCGAACCCCTCGGGTTCGACTGGAGAATCGGCGTCGGTCTCGTATCGTCGCTCGCCGCGCGGGAAGTCATCGTCGGAACGATGGGGACGATCTACGGTGTGGAGGGCTCGGATGAGACGTCCATGGAGCTGCAGGCTGCGCTACAGCGCGACCTCGATCTCGGGGCCGCGGTGGCCCTCCTGGTGTTCTTCGCGTTCGCCCTCCAGTGCATGTCGACGGTCGCGGTCATGCGGCGCGAGACGGGCGGTTGGAAGTGGCCCCTCATCCAATTCGCGTACATGCTGGCTCTTGCATACGTGGGCGCATTCGCTGCCAACGCCCTCATCTGACCGCCGGGCGAGTCAGGCCTCGAACAGCTCGGGCTGCGGCGCTCCGAGCAGATCCTCCCGCCCCTCGATACCGAGAAGGGCTTCCTTGTACTCGAGCCCGCCGGTGTACCCGCCCAGGGTGCCGTCCGCCCTCACGACCCGGTGGCACGGCACGATGATGGCCACCGGATTGCGCCCGAGGGCGTTCCCCACCGCTCGCGACGCCTTCGGCCGTCCAATGCGCCTCGCGATGTCGGTATAGGTCGCCACCTCCCCGAAGTCCAGTCGCGACGCCGCCCCCAGCACCATGCGCTGGAAGTCCGTGAGCGCGCTCAGATCGACCGGAACGTCGAAATCGCTGCGCCGGCGAGCGAAGTACTCCTGAAGCTGTGTCTCGGCCGGGGCCAGATGGTCGCAGTCGCACACGACCGGCGCACTGCAGTATCGGGCCTCGAGGTCCCGGACGAACTCGCCGTCGCTCGGAGTCTGCCAGCTCAACTCGACGAGCCCCAGCCTGCTCGCCGCGATCCGCATCTCGCCGAAGGGCGTTTCGAAGCACCGCCAACGGATCACTTCGCCCTGACGGCACGCCCCGGCCGAGCGCTCGAGTCGACGGAACTCCGCGGCGCGACCGCAACACGCCGGGCATTCCGCGAGGTGCGTCGTAAGCGCCCCTTCCTCGTCCTCGGGCATATCGCCGAGAACCCACGCCAGAATGTCATCCTCACCGTAGGCGCACCGTGCCTCGCTCATGTCAGGCCCTCATCTTTCCATACTCCGGCGAGGTCCCGCCGCAGCTTCTTCAACCCCTGGTATACGTTTGCGCGAGCGGCGTCCTGCGTGCTGTTCAGCCGCTCCGCGATGGTCTCGTAGTCCTTGCCTTCGATCCAACGCAGCCAGACGGCATCGCGCTGTCTCGCGGGGAGAGCCGCCACTCGCTCTCGAACCTGGTCGGTTCCGGCGGGTGACAGCCCCCTGAACGCCTGGTCCGGACCCGGCGGGCGATCGGGTTCGAGCTCGGGTGAGCGCGCCGACAACAGCGAGTGCCGGCGTTTGCGGCCGGACAGAACGTCGAGAGTTCGGCGTGTCGCGACGCGGTACAGCCACGCGCGAATGTTCGAGCCTTCCCCGTGTTCGGGCCGGCTCCGCATCGCGGTGATCCAGAGCTCCTGCACGACGTCACGCGCCTCGTCCACGTTCCCGAGCATACGGGTGACGTGTCGCTCGAGCTCGGCGCCGTACAACCTGGCCCACTCGTCCACCGGGACCTCGTCGGTCCCCATCTTCCCCGGTGTCTGCGTCGCTTCCACACTCACTCCCGGTAGGCCCCGTCGGGCAGGTTTCGTCCGGCGTTCGGACACGAGTTCAACGTATCTGCGCGACCCGCGTGAAACGACGACGGACCTGACGTCGTGGCCCTGCGAAATGCCCCCGCTGGGGGCCCGTGCGGGTGGCATCGAACGTCCTGCACCGGTACAGTGTTTGACCTTCAGAAGCGCCTGTTCAAGACAACTGAAATCTGGGAGTCTCCCCGCCGTGATAATCCGGCATTCGACGTCTTCATATCTGCTCGCGATGTCCTGCATCGCCGCGACCGCTGTGGCGTGTGCACCGACCGATGAATCCGACCTGCCCGGGGATTCCGGGCCCGCCACGACCGCGTCCGCGGAAGGGACCACGGGTCCGGCGCAGGAACGGGAGCCCGCCGCCGGCGAGGTCCGGTTCGCCAACCTTCGACAGCTCACATTCGAGGGCGAGAATGCCGAGGCGTACTTCTCCGGCGATGGCGAGCGCCTGATCTTCCAGCGGCGACACCAGGGCGAGTACGAGTGCGACCAGATCTTCACGATCGGCGTGGACGGCTCCGATCGAACGCTCGTCTCGACCGGACTCGGACGAACGACCTGCGCCTATTTTTTCCCGAACCAAGATCGGATCGTCTACAGTTCGACTCACCTCAAGGGTGAGGAGTGCCCGCCTCCGCCCGACTACAGCCGCGGATACGTGTGGCCGCTCTACGACTTCGACGTGTTCGCCGCGAACGATGACGGCACGAACATCGAGGTTCTGTTCCAGACCGACGGCTACGATGGCGAAGCGACGATCTCTCCCGACGGGTCGCGGATCGTATTCACCTCGACGGTGAATGGCGATCTCGACATCTACTCGATGAACGCGGACGGCAGCGATGTCGTCCAGCTGACCGATGAGCCCGGGTACGACGGAGGGCCGTTCTTCTCTCCGGACGGCACGAAGATCGTGTACCGCGCACGATACCCGGAGAGCGAAGAGGAGCTCGGCGACTATCAGGCGTTGCTCGCGGACAACCTCGTTCGACCCGGCGTGCTCGACATCTACGTGATGAACGCCGATGGGACCGGGAAGACCCGTCTGACGAACAACAACGCGGCGAACTTCGCTCCGTTCTTCCACCCCAGCGGCGAGAAGGTGATCTTCGCCTCGAACCTGAACGACCCCGAGGGGCGGAACTTCGATCTGTTCCTGATCAACCTGGACGGCTCGGGCCTCGAGCAGGTGACCTTCAGTGACGAGTTCGAGAGCTTCCCGATGTTCACGCCGGACGGATCCCACCTGGTCTTCGGATCCAACCGTCACGGCTCGCACGAGGGGAACACGAACCTCTTCATCGCGGAGTGGGTCGACGAACTGCCCTAGCAGAGTGCTGAAGAACCCGGACATGTGACCCCACCGTCACTCACGTCGTCGTTCAGGCAGCACCCGGCCCGCGTACCGCGAGGCCGGGACCCGCGGACGTGGATTTGGAGCGGAGCATGTACGGGGATCGGGAGACCCGAACCAGGCGTTCGGGAGCGTATTCGGAGATCATCGGAGTCCTGGTAGCGACGGGGCTCGCGGCTTTCTCGAGCGGAACCCTCGTCGCCCAGGAAGCACCTCCCCAACCGGCGCCGGGCGCCTACGACCAGGCGAGCTTCGGCGAAACGAGCGGGACGTATGGATACGTTCGCATGCTCGATGGGTCGGCGACGCTGATCCAGCCGGGTGGCGAGCGCATTCAGGTCCAGACGAACGAGCCGGTCCTGGTCGGCGACCGCTTCTTCATCTCGGGTGATTCAAAAGCCGAGGTGTTGCTGGCCGACGGAAACATCCTTCGTCTTGGCGACCGGGCGGACCTGGCGTTCACGGCCCTGGCACAGTCGGCCGACGCTACCGACCCCTCCACCGTTCTGTCTCTCCGACGAGGCACCATCCAGGTGGTGGCCGTCGCGGGGCAGCTCGGCCAGGAGTTCCCGACCGTGACGACGCCGAACTCCTCGGTTCAGGTGCGCGAGCCCGGCTCCTATCTGATCGTCGTGGACGACGACGAATACACCGAGGTGGTCGTTCGTCAGGGACGGGCCGAGGTCTTCACGGGAGGCGACGGCGCGGAGGTTCGACCCGGAGAGGCCCTGTTCGTCGATGGCGGCGGGAGCGCCCGGATGGAGTTCGCCTCCGCACCGAGCACGGATCGACTCGAGGCCTGGGGCGACGGACTGGCCGACTACCAGACGGATGAGTCGGCGGCCTACGTGGACGAGAATCTGCAGTATTCCGCCGCCACACTGCGCGGAAACGGGACGTGGGTGAGTGTCGGGGCATCATGGGTCTGGCGTCCGACCGTGGCGGTCGGGTGGGCCCCCTATCGAAACGGACGGTGGCGGTGGACGCCCGGCGGGTGGTTCTGGGTCTCCTACGATCCGTGGGGCTGGGTCCCTCACCACTACGGGTATTGGGATCATCACTCTTCGTGGGGTTGGGTCTGGTATCCGGGACGCAGGTTCGCATCCGCGCACGTGTACTTCGTGTGGGGCAGCGGCGGGTACGCGGGCTGGTGTCCGACGGGGTACTACTGGAGCCATTACGGCAGCCGATACGGCAACCGTTGGGGGCACTACAACGGCGTATACGGCTGGGTGAACGGAAACGGCTGGTACAGCAAGAACCGCTACTGGACCTTTGCCCCCACCAGCCGCCTGGGTGACCGGCGACAGCACATCTACGCGATGTCGGGCGAGCAGTTCGGCCGCTCGGGACGTTCGCTGGGACGCGGACTCCTGACGACCGATACGCGCGAGCTCAGACCAGACGTCTGGCGCCGACCGAACGACGGCGTAGCCCGGTTGGCGAGGAGTGCGGGACGCGAGCTCGACGACGCGACGCCCTTCGTGAACCGGGTCGAGCGTCTTCCGGCTTCGCTCGAGCGGGTGGCGCTGCGCGATCGCGGTGAGTCATCGAGGGTCGCAGGCGGGGAGTCGGCCGCCACCGCGGACCGGCAGGACGCGGGTGGGGCGTTGCGCTCCCGTTCCGGCGTGGCTGCCGACCAGGCCAACATCGAGACCGGGATTCGGAACCCCGGCGGACGCACGACTCTCGGAAGCCAACGAACGGGCGTCGGCGATGTCGGACGGACCCAGGTGAGTGGGACACCGGGACGGGCGACGGAGACCGGTGGTACGCTCCGGCGACCCGACGCGTCCCGGCCCACGACGCCATCGACTCGAAGCCCGGTGCTGGACCGCGCACGACCGGAGGCGGGATCGACATCGACGGGGCGCGAACTCAGACGCCCCGAAACGCAGAGCCGTTCGAGCGGACGGGAGACCCTGCGCCGGCCGGAATCACCGGTCACGCGATCTCCCACGCAGGACCGGGCGAGACCCACGGTCCGTAGCAGCGGATCGACCGACCGCGTACGGCCAACGGTCCGCAGCAGCGGGTCGAGTCGGCCCACGGTCCGCAGCAGCGGGTCGAGTCGGCCCACGGTCCGCAGCAGCGGGTCGAGTCGGCCAACGGTCCGCAGCAGCGGGTCGAGTCGGCCAACGGTCCGCAGCAGCGGGTCGAGTCGGCCAACGGTCCGCAGCAGCGGGTCGAGTCGAGTCGGCCCACGGTCCGCAGCAGCGGGTCGAGTCGGCCCACGGTCCGCAGCAGCGGACCCAGTCGTTCCTCACCGACCGTCCGCCGCGGTTCGAGCGGGGGTTCCCGACCCACGGTTCGATCCGGCGGCGGCCCGTCGCGAAGCTCGGGAGCGTCCAGGTCGTCGGGGAGTTCGAGGAGCGGCCCGGCTCGCGGAGGGTCTACCCGTCGCGGGGGCGGCTAGTCGATCCGGGAGGTCACGGGCCCGACGTCTTCAGGCGTCGGGCCAGACCTCCGCGTCGACCCTCATGAAGTCCTCCGGCTCGATCCCGAGCGCATCGGCCATCCGCGCGTAGTAGTTGAAGAACCCCACGATCTCGGTAGCGGTCAGGATCTCGGCATCATCCCACCCACAGGTGCGTAGCGAGTCGATCGTCTGATCCGTAACCGCTCGCGCATCGCGTGTGATCAGGATGGCATAATCCAGTAGCGCCCGCGTAGCGGGCTCAAGGGCGGCCTCGCGATAATCGCGGATGACCGCGGTCGCCAGCGCCTCGTCCCCTGTTACTTGACGGAGATCCTCTCCGTGCGCCTCCGTTCAGTAGAAGCACCCGAGTTCCCGGGCCGTGACCGTAGCGAGCATCTCGCGAACCGGGCGCCCCAGGGGACCCGGGCCCAGCATCAGCGTCTGATACAGTCGTAGTCCGGCCCGCATGACCGGCGGGTTGAGACTCTGCAGGCTGACGATGTTGAACACCCGACCGGCCCGTGCGATCGCGGCCTCGTACTCACGGCCCAGCAAGCCGGTCGCCTTCTCCACGGCCACAGTCTCGATGCGTGGCATGCCCCCTCCTGATCTGCGCGTTGCGGATGATCGGATCATACACCGCGGCTCAGCCGGGCTGAAACGACGAGGCGTGGACGAGCGTAGTGTCGACTGCGGTGCGACGTGAAGGCGGTCTCATGTCGCGTGGTCTCGATTCGAGGGAGATTTCAATGTCGAAAAGGTTGTTGGGCGGCCTGCTGCCCGTGCTGATCCTGTTTCTCGGCTTTGCCATGCCGGCGGCCGGCCAGGAGCGTCTCGAGGAAGGGTTGTGGACCGGTACCGTGTTCACTCCGGACGGCCAGATCTTCGACCTCTCGTACGATGTGTCCTACGCGGAAGATGCGCTGGGTATCGAGTTGATCCTCCCTGCGGAGATCGGGATGGGCAACATCATGGCGGGAGGCCCCGTGCACGAAGGCGAAGCGCTCTCGTTCACGCTCGAGGTCGGAGAGTCGGTGAGTTGCAGCCTCGTCGCGCAGGCGGACGGAAGCTACGAGGGCGAATGCATCGATTCGACCGGTGAGGGGGCCATCATGACCATGATGCCTCCCGAGGACGGCTGACGACCAGGACGGCCCGAGCCCGCCGGCACGTCCGGCGGGCACATGGCTAACGCACGAGGAATCCCTCCCTCCAGGGATCCTCCGGATCCATCACAAACTCGTGCAGACCCGTGATGAAGGCCCTGCCGCCGACTTCGGGGACGATCGCTTCCCGGTCCCCCACCCCGGTCAGCTCCACGATCCGGCCGGAGAATCGGCCGCCTACGATACTCTCGATGATGATGCATTGCCCGGGATCGAGCTCGCCTCGGGCCGCCAGGATGGCCAGCCGGCCGCTCACACCGGTCCCCGTCGGGCTGCGGTCCACCTCACCGTCGGCGAAGACGCACACGTGCCTCGAGTGGTGGATCCCGTTCTCGGGCCGACCCGTGAAGATCGTCCCGTAGAGGAAGGACAGATCCTCGTGGTCGGGGTGGATGACCCCACCGCGTTCGGAGACCGCGGACTTGATCGCCCGGCCCGCGTGAATGAGGTCGGGTGCCCGAGAGGGCGTGAGCTCGATGCCGATCCGGTCCGCATCGACGTATGCGTAGAAGGCGCCTCCGAAGGCCAGATCGAACTCGACTCGGCCGAGTCCGTACACCTCGATGGATGACCCCAGCTCGAGGGCGAAAGACGGCACGTTTACGAATCGGACTTCGGATACCCGGTCTCCGTCGCACGTGGCAATCGCGCGAACGTGACCGGCCGGGGTGTCGATCCCGATCTCCGTCTCCTCCCCCCGTACGGGTAGCTCGCCCATCTCGAGCAACGTCGTGGTAGCGGCGATGATCCCGTGGCCGCACATCGTCGAGAATCCGTCGTTGTGAAGAAACAGAACGGAAATGTCGGCCTCGGGCGTGATCGGAGGCATGACGAGGCACCCATACATGTCCGCGTGGCCGCGGGGCTCCCACATCAAGGCGCGACGAAGATGGTCGAGGTGCTCGCGCGCGTAGCGCCGCCTGTCCAGCACCGTTTCGCCTTCGGGCTGCGGGAAGCCGTCGAGGATTACCCGAAGCGGCTCGCCCTCGGCATGGGCGTCGATCGTTCGGATCCGTCCCCAGTCTTCGGGGAGCGCGTCGCTGGCTGAAGTACTCATCCGTTCCGTCCGGTCGTCGGCCCACCAGTTCTGACGGCCACTTTCGCGTAGCTCTATGGTGAACCCCGGTCGCACTTTCGCCAACCCTCGCCACCCGAGGAGAGCATATGAAGCCCGGGCTCTTGCCGCGGCGCTGGGCCCGACGGCAACTGATCCGCGACGGGCGCCGGACCCGGGCACGTCGTCGCGGGGCTCCAGGAACGACACGGGCGTCGACCTTTCCAGCCGACGCCCGTTCGCATACTCGCGGTCAGGTCACCGGCGGTAGCGGAACGCCGGCTCCGGCCGCGGCCTCCCACGCGGGAGTTCCCGGGATCGGATCGATCTCGTGCCACCCCATCACGATCCCGGGGTGTCCGACCTTCGCCGAGTACGCGGTTCCGTCGCTGCAGATCACGTACATGCGATCCGCCTTCTCGTGCAGAATCATGCCCACTGGCCTGCGATCGTTCATCGTGCCTCCCTCGCCCCATCCCGGCTTTCCTGGCCACACAACGCGTAGATACCCCGAAAAACCGGGGCCTTTCGAGGCACCGGGGGCTTCATCGAGCCCAACGAGGTCCGCAAACGACCGTGCAGGCGTGCACGTTGCGGGCCAGCAACACGTTAGGTCAGATCGGCGGGAATGGTGTCAGCGATCACGGAAGGAAGCGCTTCCTCGATCTCGTGGGCCGTGAGACCGAACTGCTCCAGCGTGCCCGCTCGGGCTGTCCCGGGCCTCGCGGGCCGCCGTGCCGAGGCGCCCCGCCAGCCGGGGACCGAGCTCGTAACCGAGGTGATCGTAGATCCGCCGAACCGCCCCACCGGGGTCACCGACGAGGTCCGCGAGGTCGACGGTCAACCACTGCTCCGACGGCATTCGCTCCCGGACGGACGCGTACTTCCGGTACCCGTCCACGAAGACTTGTGCGAACCGGGCCGTCTCGGGTGTCGTCCCCACCATCAGAGGCGAGTGCACCTTCCACGGAGCCATGAACATGATGAGGGCCGACGGCACCCTCTTCCTCGGGTCCCGGATCAGGTAGATGTAGCGCACATCGGGCATGGCCTCGGTCACGGCCTCGATCCGACTCGGAAACAGCACCGTCTTGACGAGCGACGACCGCTCGCGGCCGCGTACGGCCTCCACGTGCAGGTGGCGCCGCAGCGTTCCCGGTAGAACCGGACGGCGCATCGACGCACCCGCTCGCTCTTCACTGCACCGAGATCCGCCAGCTCCGGGAGCTCGTCTAAGAACGGAAACAGGAGATAGATCGCCGGAGTGAGCGTGCGGAGGACCCACGTGCCCTCCGGCTCCTCGTGTCGACCCAACGCGGTCGCGTGGACGTCATCCCAGCCGGCGAAGGCCTTCCTTTCGATCCGGTTCATCAGGCGCCCGAACGGGCGGCCCAGAAGCCGATCGATCCGCCCCGCCAGCTCGGCCAGGCGGCACAGCAGGATCGAGGGCGGCAGCGTCTCGTACAGCTTCAGCGACGTGAAGGGCTCGTGGTCGAGCGCCAGAAGGGAATGCAGAAACGTCGTCCCGCTGCGAGGCGAGCCGATGACATAGACCGGCCGCTCGATCGGTTGTTTCCGGAACCCCGGATAGATCACGTGATCGAGCGCCCTGCCGACCGTCACCGCCGAGCGTGCCAGGGCCCAGGGAATGAACACCGCGATCGTGAAGAGTGAGCGGTGCAGCCGACCCGGGCGTTGAAGGCCGAGCCAGAATCCCCGTGCCCATATCGAGAGGCTGTAGAAGACGACGCTCCTCAGCCTGCGGTCAGGTGTCGACTCCGAGATCGTGGTAGAACGAGAGACCGTTCATGTCGGGGTCATAGTAGGCGAATTCCCGCGTAGCCCAAGCCGTGTCCCGCAGTGCGGTCTGTTCGTGAAAGACCCCCTGCCCCGCATACTCCTGGAACGGCGCCTCGACATCCCGCGTGGGCAATACCGGCTGGACCTGCTCGAACGTCACCGGGGGTCCTGCATCAGCGGTAGTTGGCCATGAGGGCGTCGAGGGAATCGGACCCGGGGCAGAGCTCGTCGAACGGGAGATCCCAGAGCGGCTCCTCCACCGTATTCATGACTTCGTGGAGTTCGCGGGGGTCGGGGTCGATGAAGAGCAATCCGGTGACGACCTCGCCGACGTGTTGACGTTCGCGCACGTAGGCGTATGCCCGATCCCTGTCCATCGGGTCGTGGTCGTCGGCGACCTGGCGGAACCGGACGACGCTCCCGTCGTGCATGCGGACGTCGCGGGCCTCGCCCGGCTCGATCTCCGCCTTGATCTCGGACGCCTCCTCGACGAAATCGGCCGGCGCGATGAACGCGGCCTCGGCCGCCTCCCGATAATGCTCGCGAGTGTGGGCGTAGCTCTTGGTCGATCCGACGTGGTCGTTGAAGGTCACACAGGGCGAGATGACGTCGACCAGGGCGAACCCCGGGTGACGGATTCCCGCCTCCATGATCGGGACCAGCTGATCCTTGTCACCCGAGAAACTGCGCGCGACGAAGGTCGCCCCGAGCGTCAGCGAGAGCAGCACGGGATCGATCGGCGGCTGCTCGTTCGGAACGCCGCGCTTCGTCGTCGAGCCGATATCGGCCGACGCGGAGAACTGGCCCTTCGTGAGGCCGTAGACGCCGTTGTTCTCGATCAGATACAGGAGGTTGAGGTTCCTGCGGATCGCGTGACAGAGCTGCCCGAGCCCGATCGAAAGCGAGTCCCCGTCCCCCGAAATCCCGATATACGTCAGCTCCCTGTTCGCCGCGTTCGCCCCGGTCGCGACGGATGGCATCCGGCCGTGCACCGAATTGAATCCGTGCGACTGAGACATGAAGTACGCGGGGGTCTTCGACGAGCACCCGATCCCGCTCATCTTCGCGGCGCGGTGGGGCGGGACGTCGAGCTTCCATACCGCCTCGATCAGGGCCGCGGTTACCGAGTCGTGACCGCATCCGGCGCATAGCGTCGACATACTGCCTTCGTAGTCGCGCCGCGTGAGTCCCAGGCCGTTCGTCTCGAGCGAGGGATGGACGACACGGGGTTTCGCGATGTGAGTCATGCCGTCGCTCCTCTCACATGCTCGCCGATCCCCAGTTGTTCGCGTACTCCGGTCACGACGTGGTGAGCGCTCATCGGAAGGCCTCCGTAGTACCTCACCGAAGCGAGGCGATCCTTGGCGATCGGCGTCTCGAGAGTGAGGAGCGACAGGAGCTGCGCGTCCCGGTTCTGCTCGATCACGATGTTCAGGTCGTGCGACTCGAGGAACTCCGTCACTTCCGGGGCGAACGGAAACGCGCGGATCCGCATGTAGTCGTAGCGCTCGCCGTCGGCCTCCAGCTCCTCGATGGCCTCCCTCACGCCCCCGTCGCATCCGCCGAGCGTGACCAGCCCGACGCCGGCGTCCGGTCTGGATCGAATGACGGGTGCCGGGACGGCCGACGCCGCGCCTTCGATCTTTCGGCGAAGCCGGTCGACAACCTCGAGATACTCCTCCGAGTCCTCGGTATAGGTCCCGTACTTCGTATGGCCCGAGCCGCGAGTGAAATACGAGCCCTTCGGGTGGACGCCCGGCATCGTGCGGTACGGAATGCCATCACCATCGACATCCATGTACCGATAGAACCGGTCGATCTTCTCCAGGTCATCTGCATCCAGGACCTTCCCCCGATCGGGGAGGTAGGAATCATCCCACTCGAACTTCGGCACGACCCAGTCGTTCATTCCGATATCGAGATCGGACACCACGAACACTGGCGTTTGAAAGCGATCCGCGAGGTCGAACGAGGCGACCGCGAAGTCGAAGCACTCGGCCGGGTCCGAGGGGAAGAGGACGATGTGCTTGGTGTCGCCGTGCGACGCGTATGCACACAACAGGATGTCGCACTGCTGCGTCCGGGTCGGCATCCCGGTCGAGGGCCCTACCCTCTCGATGTCGAAGAAGACCGACGGCACCTCGGCATAGTAGGCGAGTCCGAGGAACTCCCCCATCAACGCGATCCCGGGCCCGCTCGTCGATGTGAACGCGCGCGCGCCGGCCCAGCCGGCACCGATCGTCATGCCCGCAGCGGACAATTCGTCTTCGGCCTGAATGATCGCGGCGCGGTGCCGCCCCGTTTCCGGGTCGACGCGGAATCGGCTGCAGAACGCCGTGAACCCGTCGACGAGCGAAGTGGACGGCGTGATCGGGTACCAGGCGGCGACAGTCGCGCCGGCGTAGACGCAACCGAGGGCCGCGGCCGTGTTCCCGTCGATCAGGATCGAATCGTCGTTCTCGCTCATCGCTGACAGCCGAATCGGCAGTGGACAGTCGTAGTGCTCGCGCACGTAGTCGTAGCCGAGTCGGATCGCCTTGAAGTTGGAGTCGAGCAGGTGCTTCTTCCGCTCGCCGAACGTCTCCTCGAGCAGCGTGTGGATGACATCGAGATCGATCTCCACCAACGCAGCCAGCGCGCCGGTGTAGGCGATGTTCTTCATCAGAATGCGCTCGCGAGCGGCCTCGAAGTTCGCGATGCACATCTCGGCCAGCGGAATGCCGATGAAGTTGATGTCGTCCCGCCGCAGCGTGTCGGCCATGGGCCAGCTCGAGTCGTGGAGCAACCAGCCGCCGGAAGCGAGTTCCTCGATGTCTCTCGCGTAGGTCGCCGGGTTCATCGCGACGATCAGATCGAACTCCGGAGTTCGGGCCACGTGTCCCGCGCCGCTGACCCGGATCTCGTACCAGGTGGGGAGTCCCTGGATGTTCGACGGGAAGATGTTCTTGCCCGAGACCGGAACACCCATCCGGAAGATCGACTGCATGATCAGGCCGTTGGCGCTGGCCGAGCCGGTGCCGTTTACCGTCCCGATCTTGAAGGCGAAGTCGTTCACGCGATCGTTCATGCGCCCGCCGTCTCGGCGCCGGCCGCCACACCCCCCGGCGCCATCTCGGCCAGGCCCATCCCCGAATAGGGATGCGGGGATTCATGACCGGCGTACGGTTTCAGGAGATCGAATGTTCGCATATCCCACGCGGCCGTCGGACACCGCTCGGCGCAGAGTCCGCAGTGAATGCAGAGGTCCTCGTCTTTGACCATCACCCGTTCGGTCTGCGGGAGGCCCTCGGAGACATAGATCGCCTGGTCCTCGTTCAGAGCCGGCGCCATGAGACGCGTTCGAAGGTCCGCCTCCGCCCCGTTCCCGGTGATCGTGAGGCAGTTGAGGGGGCAGATATCGACGCAGGCGTCGCACTCGATGCAGAGGCTACCGGTGAAATGCGTCTGGATGTCGCAGTTGAGGCAGCGCTCGACCTCGGTCAACGCCTGCTCTACGTCGAAGCCTTCCTCGACCTCGGTCTGCATGCTCTGCAGCCGTTTCTCCAGACGGACGTGTCGCATCTTCGAACGGTTGGCGTACTCGTAGTCGTTCGAATACGTCCACTCGTGCAGCCCCATCTTCGCGCTCACGAGATTCATGTCCATCGGCGGCCGCTTCCGCAGATCCTCTCCCTTGCAATAGGCGTGGATCGAGATGGCGGCCTGATGCCCGTGTTCCGCAGCCCAGATGATGTTCTCGGGTCCCCAGGCGGAATCGCCGCCGAAGAACACTCCGTCGCGGGTACTCATGAACGTGGTCCGATCGACGACGGCTTCGCGCCACTCGTTGAACTCGATGCCCGCGTCGTCTTCGATCCACGGGAACGCGGTCTCCTGGCCGATGGCGAGAATCACCGCGTCTGCCGGGAAGAACTTCTCGTCCAATTTCGTCGCCCGAAGTCGACCGTTCTCGTCGGGGTGCCACTCGACGATGTCGAAATTCATCCCCTTTAGAACGCCGTCCTCGATCACGAACTCGGTCGGAGAGTGGTTCTCGACGATATCGACGAGCTCCTCCTCGGCATCCTCCAGCTCCCACGGCGACGCCTTGAAGTACGGCTTCGACTTCCGCGCCATGACCTTCACGTTCGTCCCGCCGATCCGCTTCGACGTGCGGCAGCAGTCCATCGCTGTGTTCCCGACGCCGATCACGAGGACGTCTTCCTCGATCGAGTCGATGTGACCGAAGGCCACCGACTCGAGCCAGTCGATCCCGATGTGGATCTTGTCGCTGTCATAGCGGCCCGGGATCTCGAGGTTCTTCCCGCGCGGCGCTCCTGAGCCGACAAAGATCGCGTCGAACCCCTGGTCAAGCAGCCAGTTCATCGATTCGACGGGCGAGTCGAGCCTGAGGTCGACACCCATGTCGATGATGTAACCGATCTCCTCTTCGAGCACCGAGGGCGGGAGGCGGAACTGTGGGATGTTCGACCACATCAGGCCGCCCGCACGGTCGTGCTTCTCGAAGATCACCACTTCGTAGCCCAGCGGCATCAGGTCCCGGGCGACGGTCAGCGAGGCGGGGCCGGCCCCGACGCAGGCGATGCGCTTGCCGTTCTTTTCGGTCGGGATCTCGGGGAAGCGGGGCGTGACATCCCCGCGGAGATCGGCGGCGACGCGCTTGAGCCGGCAGATCGCCACCGGCTTTTCCTCCACGCGGGTCCGTCGACAGGCGGGCTCGCAGGGGCGATCGCACGTGCGGCCGAGAATGCCGGGGAAGACGTTCGATTCCCAGTTGAGCATGTAGGCATCGTCATACCGGCCCTGGGCAATGAGCCGGATGTAGCCGGGCACGTTCGTATGCGCCGGGCACGCCCACTGACAATCGACGACGCGGTGGTAGTAGTCGGGATCCCAGACGTTTGTCGGTTCCACGAGCCTTCCGGGACACGGGTCGCTCGAGCGTCCGACCCCGCGGCCGAACGCAGCCGACGGATATGCTACGGGAGATCGCCCGTGGCTGCCAGCAACTCCTGGAGCGACCGCTCAGGCCGTGAGCCGCTCCACTGCCTCCCAGGCCTCGGCCCGTCGTTCGGCGTCCTCCGCGAGTGCCTCGGTGAGCTCCGCCAGACGTGTTGGCGCCTCGACTGCTGCCGCCTGGAGCCTGGCCAGAGCGGCGACGGCTTCGTCGAACTTCCGGACGAGCATCACCCGCGCGCTGGAGGCCCGTGCCAGGGCCTCGGTGTTCTCGACGTCGAGCGGCGACGCCTCATCCGATCGCTCCAGAACCCGCAGACTCGTATCGAGATGGTGCAGGTCGACGGCGGCGTCCGAAGCGAGGGCGAGCAGCTCCGTGACGGCACCGTCCACATCCGGAGACGGTGACCCTTCCGGGGTCGTCAGGAGCCCCGTCGAGAGTACCGCAAGATCGGTCAGGTACTGCCGGGCGCGGCTCTCGGGCAGCTCGTTGAGGGTGGCCCGGACTCGCGACTCCGCGGGATCGGGCAGTCCGAGGACGTTGGCACCGTCCGGTTCCCAGACCGGAGCCCGAAGCCGCTTGATCGCCGCGGTTGCGACGAGGCCGACGAACAGAGCGGAGAGACCGAAGAACCACGCAGAAAGAGCCAGTCCGAGATAGAGGCCGACGCCGATGATGGCGGCCGAGAGCAGCCTCAGCCCCCGAGGAATCTGGCGCCAGGCATCGGCCGTGGAGACTGTCGTGGCGTTCAGACCGCGTACCGAGAGCCTCCCCGAGGCGCGACCCGCGACGAACTCCGGCAGGACGACGATCGGTCGGAGGCCCTCGGCCGCCTCGCGCGCGTCGTCTCTTCCGATGCCGCCGCCGGTGGAATCGACGAGCCATGTTTCGATGGCGCGACGGTCCGCGCGACGCACCGATCGCTGGAGAAAGAGCAGCGCCTCGCTCGCGCCCGATCCGCAGGGTACGCACGTACCGATGCCGAGCACGTCGGCGGACCCGCAGACATCGCAGACGGCTCGCTCCGTCATCGCACCGGTCCGAAGCACGCTCGCGAGTCTCACCGGGCTCCCAGCTCTTCCAGGGCCATCCGGGCACTCGACGTCCAGCCGTCCTGGAGCTCGTAGTGTTCGAGGAACCGCACGAGATACTCGGCCGCGCCGCCATCATCCCCGAGACCGAGCCGCGCCATGCCGGCGTGATACAGGGCCATGTAGTGGTTCGGCCAGAACTCCACGACCAGCTCCATGATCGGACCCGCCGCCGCATCGTTGCCCGCGTCGGCAACCGGGTGGGCCACGTTGAACACGACTCCCGCCGCCCGCCAACGATCGTCTCCACCGAGGTCATCGATCATCGAGCGGGCCCGATCGGTCATCCCGGCGAGCGCGAAGCACGCGGCCGCGAACGCCGCACCCTCGAAGCCATCGGGAGGGGGCGTCCAGGACATCCGGGTTTCGACCTCGACCGGATTGCAAAACGGCCGAATCTCGCCGAACCACGATGCGGCGACCCCACGGGGAGTGAATTCGGGGACGGCCGGGTGCGTGAACCGGAGAGAGCCCACACCGACGTCCGCCGGCGCACTGTATGCGATCCAGACGAGCGCGCCGAAGAAGATCCAGCTGGCCAAGTACAGCTTGCGCATGTGGTTACCCCGCGCGTGGGTGAACTGTCCCCGAGGGGGCGATCACCCGATAGGACGGCGCAGCCGCTCGCGGTCGCACACCGCCTTCCTTCCGGGGCCCTGAATCCCCCGGTTACCGGCGTGCAAAGGAGCAAAGATCGTTCCGAGGAGCATCAGTATTCGCGGCGATCCGGCTGGTTCGTCCACGCGTGGAACTCGGTGCCGGCCTCATCGACATGGATCCGCCTGGTGTCCAGGTCGCGCGCCTCGGTCGGCCGGGCCAGTTCATCGTAGATGAACTGGTCATCGAACCCCGCCGACGCGGCCTCGTCGCCGGAGCTGGCGTAGAACACCCGTCTCGGGCGGGCCCAGTAGAGGGCTCCCATGCACATCGGGCAGGGCTCGCTGCTCGTGTAGACATCGCAGCCGTCGAGCTGGAACGATCCGATCGTCTCGCAGGCGGCTCGAATCGCCACGACCTCGGCGTGAGCGGTGGGATCGAGATCCGTCGTCACCCGGTTCGTACCTGTGGCGAGGACCTCACCATCGCGGACCACGACCGCCCCGAACGGCCCGCCGCCGGACCGCACGCTCTCGACAGCCAGACGAATCGCCTCGCGCAGGAAACCTTCGTGCAGTTCACGACTATCGCTCGCTTCGATCTCATTCCTCCACGTTTGCCGGACGTCGCGTCGGATACCCACAATACGCTTCGCGGCTTCTCCGCCGCTCCGTGCAACTACGAGGCCGGGAGGATGGCGACTTGATCGGAGTCTGGATTGAGAACGGCGAGATCTCCGTGCGCGACGACCTGCCTGAGCCGGCCGTCGCGGACGGCGAGGCGATCGTCACCGTCTCCGCCGCCGGAATCTGCGGGACTGACCTCGCCCTCGTGAAGGGGTACCGGAACTTCCGCGGCGTCCCGGGTCACGAGTTCGTGGGAGTCGTCACGGACGGTCCCGCCGACTGGGCCGGTGCCCGCGTCGTCTCCGAGATAAACGTCATCTGCGCGCACCTCGCGCCCGAGTCCGCGCCATGCGAGGCCTGTGACCGCGGGCGACCGGCGCTCTGTGCGAGACGGCAGGCGATCGGGATCCACGGCCGCGACGGGGCGTTCGCCGAACGAGTGGCCGTTCCCATCGCGAACCTGCATCGGGTCCCACCGGGCATCGGACGCGACACCGCCACCTTCGTCGAGCCGCTCGCCGCCGCGTTTCGGATACTCGAACAGGTCGAGCTGACCGATGCCGCGCGCGTCCTCGTCGTGGGCCCCGGCCGCCTGGGCCAACTGATCGCCCGTCTCTTCGCGACGAACGGAGTCTCGCCCGACGTGGTGGGACGGTCCGTCGAGGGGGTGAGTCGCGCCGCACGTATCGGCCTCTCGATCGTCACGGCCGATGCGCTCCCCCGCGACCACTACGACATCGTCGTGGAATGCTCGGGACACGGGGACGGATTCGGGCTCGCGTTGTCCAGCGTGCGCGCGGGCGGAGCGATCGTCTTGAAGAGCACGCTCGGCCCGGCGACCCGGACCGACCTCGCCAGGGTCAGCGTTGACGAGATCCGCATCATCGGGTCGCGCTGTGGACCGTTCGAACCGGCGATCGAGGCACTCGCGAACCGTGTCGTCGTCGTCGACGATCTGATCCACGAGCGATTCGGGCTGCGCGATGCGCCTTACGCGTTTCGGCGCGCAGCCGAACCCGGCGCCGGAAAGATCCTGCTGGTGCCCGGACTCCCGGTCCACCGCGGGGCTTGACCGGTCGGCACCCCCGCCGGACACTGGCAAGCAGGTTTTGCGGCTACTCCGCCGCCATCCGTCCGAGCCGGTTCCGCAGGAGCGAACTCATGAAGACCCCCGTCCTCGCCCTCGCCACGTTCTTGATCCTCGCGGGAGTTCCGGCCACGCCGCAGCATGCGGTGGCTCAGGCCGCCAACGTCCCCTCGCCCGAGGAGTTCTTCGGGTTCGAGATGGGCACCGATCGAAAGCTCGCTCGTTGGGACCGGCTCGTGGAGTACTACGAGCTGCTCGGCGAGGCCAGCGACCGTCTCAGTGTCGTGAATATGGGCGAGACAACTCTTGGTAACCCCTTTATTGCCATGTACTTCACGTCGTCCGACAATCACGAAAGACTCGGCGAGATCAGGCGCATGAACGCCCTTCTCAGCGATCCTCGCGGGGCGTCCCAGGCCGAGATCGACGAAGCGATCGAGCGCGGGCGGGCGGTGATCATCCAGTCCATGTGCCTTCACTCGACGGAGGTCGCCTCAAGCCAGACGGCAGCCGAATTGGCGTACGACATGGTGACGCGCACGGACGAGGAGATGGTCCGCATCATGGACGAGACCGTCGGGATCATGTTCCCCTGCATGAACCCGGATGGGGAGATCATCGTGACCGACTGGTACGACGAGACCGTCGGCACGGAGTACGAGGGCGTCGGCCCCCCTTCCCTCTACCACCACTACATCGGCCACGACAACAACCGTGACGCGTTCATGCAGAACACGGTGGAGTCGCAGTACGTCGCCGAAGTGATGTTCCGGGAGTGGATCCCGCAGGCATACGTGGACCACCACCAGATGGGCGCCTACACGGCACGGATCTACCTGCCCCCGTACGCCGAACCGGTGCGGCCGGAGGCCGACCCCCTTGTCTGGCGCGAGATGTCCTGGTTCGGTGCGCACCAGGCCTACAAGATGGAAGAGGCCAATCTGGAGGGGGCGGTGAACGCGGCAATCTACTCCGGCTGGGGCCACTTCGGTTTCCACTGGATCACGCCGTTTCACAACATCGCCGGGATGCTGACCGAGTCGGCGAGCGCGCAGCTGGCCACGCCGCTGTTCGTGCACCCGGAGCAGCTACGTGGATCGCGCCAGCTTCCCGAATACGAAGAGCAGACGACCTTCCCGAACCCCTGGGAGGGCGGCTGGTGGACGGTGCGGGACATCGTTGACCGCCAGAAGGTCGCCTTCCTGGCCACGCTGGACATCGCTGCGAGGAATCGCGAGACGCTCCTTCGGAATGCCTACCTGAAGGCCCTGCGGCAGACCGAGCGGGGTGAGAGAGGCGAGACGAAGGCCTACATCATCCCCGCCGTCCAGCACGATGCGCTCACGATGCAGCATATGGTGAACAAGCTGCTTTTGCAGGGCGTCGAAGTACGGCGTGCCGACGTGGAGTTCACGCACGACGGCCGGGTTTACGGTCCGGGCACCTTCGTGGTGACTATGGCACAGCCCAAGAGAGGCGTAATTCGCTGGCTCCTTGGGCAGACGTACTACCCGGACAACACGTACACGCGTGACCGGGACGGGAATCCGATCCGACCGTACGACATGTCGACGGACAACATGTCGGAGTTCATGGGCGTGCGTGTGGACCCGACGGGGTCGTTCGTCACCGCACGGACCGAGATCGTGCCCGACCTGCTCGTGCCGATGGGCGGGGCCCGGGCGGGGACATTCGGTTACCGGGTCGATGGTCGAGAGAACGCCGCGTTCCGCGCGGTGAACCTCCTCTGGAACGAGGGGGCTGAGGTGAGGCGCGCCATGACCGCCGGTGGCGGCGTGCGCGCCGGCGACTTCGTGATTTCGTCGGATACGCCAGCGCAACTCATCTCGCAGGTGGCCGGCGAGACTGGAGTCCTGTTCCGGCCGCTCGATTCGGACCCCGGCGCGGGGATCATCTCCCGTCAGCGGGTCGCCATGTACCAGCGGTATTTCGGCGGCAACATGGACGAGGGGTGGACCCGTTGGCTTCTCGAGGACTTCGAGTTTCCATACACGTCGCTGTTCGACGCGCGGATCCTCGAGGGCGACCTCATCGAGGACTTCGACGTCATCATCCTTCCGGCGGATGGAGTGAACCGCATGACCGGTGAGTCGGGCGAAGGCGGGGGCGGCTTCGGTCCACCGCCCGCGGACCGGTATCCCCCCGAGTATCGAAGCGGCTTCGGACAGGCGGGGGTCGATGCCCTTCGGGCGTTCGTGGAGGCCGGCGGGATCCTCGTGACATTCGCGGAGGCCGGGGACTTCGCGATCGAGAAGCTCGGTCTCCCGATTCGGAACGCCGTCGGGGGGCTTCCGAGCCGCGAGTTCTGGTCACCCGGATCCACGTTGCGAGTCAGGGTCGACAACGAAAACCGGTTCGCCTTCGGAATGCCCGAACGGGGGCTCGCCGCATTCTTGGCGCGAAACCAGGTGTATGAAGTGGTCCCGGGCGCACGCAACCACACCGTCACTCGCGTGGTGGAGTTCGGTGATCGCGATTTGCTCGAGAGCGGCTGGCTGCTCGGTGAGGAACACATCGCGAACAGGGCCACCATGGTCACGGTGGACCTGGGCCAGGGGACCGTCGTGCTGATCGGGTTCCGGGCCCAGCACAGAGCACAGACACACGGGACGTTCAAGCTGCTGTTCAACGCTCTCGTGAGTGGGGCGGAAGGGTCCGGCGTCACGGCCGGCGAGCGCGACTAGTGCCGCTCATCGATGCGGGGCCGATCCTGCGCGCTGCCGGAGACGGCGACCTTGAGACGCTGTCCCGACTGCTGGAGCAGGATCGTGCCCTGGCCAACGCGCTGGGGGCGAACCCCTACTGGGGCGGACGCGTCCAGCCACTCCACATGGCGGTCACGTGGTGCCAGGAAGCGGCCGTGAAGATGCTGCTCGAGGCCGGGGCCGACCCGTCCGGCGAGAACGAAGGGTACGGCGGCTGGTCTCCGCTGATGCTGGCGGCGACGCGGGGTTTCGAGCGCATCGTCGAATCGCTCGAGGCCTCGGGAGCCTACGTCGGCCTCTTCGAGGCGGCCGCGCTCGGACGGACGCGGGAGGTGGCGCACATCCTGGCCGGGAACTCCGAGCGGGCGCAGCACGTGACACCCGATGGAACCTCCCCCCTGCACCTTGCATCCACCCGTGACGTAGCCGACCTGCTTCTCGACGCCGAAGCGCTCGTCGGACTGCGCGATGGATACGGGTGCACCCCCCTGGACGCGGCGATCGCGCGCGCCGGCCGTGGCGACACCGGCTCAGAAGACGTGGCCCGCCGCCTCATCGAGGTGGGCGCGGACGTCGATGTCATGACGTTCGCGGCGCTGGGAGACGTCCGACGCATGGAGACCGCGCTCGACGCGGAGCCGTCCGCCCTCGACGAGCACAACCGCGCCGGCGCTACCCCGCTTCGGGCGGCCGTCGCCCACGGCCGCGTCGAAGCCGTCCGCTACCTGCTGTCCCGCGGCGCCAATCCCCACATCCCGGACAGCGATGGAATCCAACCGCTGCATTGGGTGACGCGGGCGCCCCGGAACGATCTCGAGATCGCGCGACTTCTTTTGGCCGCGGGTGCAAACCCGGCCGCGCGCGACGGCCAACACCAGGCGACGCCGGCCGCCTGGGCCGAGTTCCAGCGACGCCCCGAGCTTCGCCGGCTCCTGCAGAACCCGGACGCCGCCGCGCCCACCTGACCTTCCCGCGAGCCGATTCCGCCCGGACTTCCGTTAAGGGGGTGGAGGGAGGAGAGACCTTTGGGTTTCTTCGCGATATTCGGGGAGGGAAAAGTGCGAGTACGCAACGTCGTGTTTGTTACTGCGTTCGCCATGCTGGCGATGGTCATGCCCGCCGATGTTCAGGCGATGCGCGTCGATATGGATATGCTCGCGGCGGGATTCAGAATGCCGGGAGGCGCCCTGTGGCTCATTGGGCCGATGCTGCTCGCGGTGGCCGGAGCCATCACCCTCGGCTGGCGGCGCGCGGCCGCAGGAGGTCGAGGCGACCTGAGGAGCAACCGCTAGGACGGGGGGGACCAGCCCCCGCCCCGGCAACGCTACCCGGGGACCACGTCCGTGGCCCCGGCACCCCAATCCACATCACATTGTTCGAAGAGCGGTGGATGTCCGCTCTGCCCGACCAGGTCGTGCAGCATCTCGTGTTTCACGAGCTTCTCGGTCGCGACGTGTGCGGGCGCGAGCGTGATCGTATGGGGGCTCTCCCACAGCCCGTTGCAGATCAGGCCGTCACCGCAGGGGAACGCGCCGCCATTCAAGAGCAGTGGCTGAACCACCACCAGGAAACTCACGCGGTCGAGATCCCCGGCGATCCCGCTGCAGTCGCTGATCTCTTCCCACCACGGCTCGTATTCGAACGGGGTGGGGATCGCCTCAAGTACTGTATTGGACGGAAGGCCATCGGGGTCCGGACCGACCCCGCAGCCCACGATCACCGCCGACGCGAGGGCGAAGGCTCGGCCCGAGGTGACACGCCGCGCGTCAGCGCAGCGGTTCGACATCGATCGCCCGGACTCGGAGCCCGCCATCGACTCCCGGAAGCGTGTAGGCGACGAGGAGCTCATCGCCGACCCTCGCCATGCGCGGGAACCCGCTCGATCGCTCGCCCGACGTCTCGGCGATCGTCACGGCCGTACCCGGGTCGCCGGCGGCTCGCACGGCTCGCGCGCGGACTCGCGGCGCGTCGCCTGACGCCTCCAGCCACGTCACCAGGACCATCTCGTCGTCGATGTGTTCGAGGTCCACCCGGCCGACCGGCAGCCCGTCGTCCACCCGCGTCGGTTCACCGAACGACTCGCCGCCATCGGCGGAGAACGCGACCTGGACGGCAGGGGCATCGCCCGCACCGGTGTACCAGGCAATCGCGACGTGATCCCCACGGGCGCTCAACTGCGGTCCGTTCACCGGACACCCGGGGATCGTCCAGTTGTCCTCGCCGACATGCCGCGGCTCGCTCCAGGTCTCGCCGAGGCCACGGACCACGGCGATGTCGCGGACCTCCGTCTCGCTCCTGTCACGGTACGCCGCAACGAGACCCTCACCGGCCACCGCCAGCGTCGTCTGACAGCACTCGCACGTCCGCGCATCGAGGATGACCTCTGCGCCGAGGCGCCCCTCAGGGAGAAGGGTCCGGTACCGGGCCGACATCGCCCCGCCCTCCGCCGCGTCGTGACCGCCCGACATGGCGCGCCCATCCAGCCAGGTCATGGCGACGCCGTCCTCCCACGGGACCATCGAAACGAACCCGTGCTCGGTCGGCGACTCGTCGTCGTGGGCGCGGAAGGGCTCTGACCAGGACCGCCCGCCATCGGCTGAGATCGCGAGCATCACGTGATACGCGTAAGTCGCGTCGGCGGTCTTCTCGAGCCAGTGGACCGCAATCTCCCCCCCGGACATGCGGACCGACGATGGGAAGTCGGCCCAGTTCACGAAGAACCGGTCGCTCTCTCGAACCGTGACCGGATCCGACCAACCGGCTTCGCCCCGGGCCGAGAGACGCAACCGCCAGACGCCGGCCTCAGCGGGTTCGAGCCACGTCAGCAAGGCACCGCCATCCGGAGTGCCATGCAGGTTCGCCTCGCCGCTCCGTGGTGGGCCGGCGAACTCGACGTCCGACATCTGGATTATCGCGGGCTCGCGAGGCGGCGGGGCTTCCCCGGCACCGCATCCGACGACAGCGAGGGCGGCCACAAATATGCCGACGCCTGCGACTCTTCGTTTTCTCGGGTCCCGCATTGCAGATATCATAGCGTTGAACATAAGCGGTCCCGTCGCCGAGTACAGGAACCTCCGGAGGAAGCATGGCTCGCAAGGCCGCCGTGATGACCGCCCCCCACGCCCCGATCGAGGGGTGGACCCTCGACGACCCCCGACCCGCCCCGGGCGAGGTCCTCCTCGAGACTGTGGCCAGCGAGGTGTGCGGCACGGACGTCCACCTGCACCGCGGACAGCTCGCAGGCGTTCCCTATCCCATCATTCCCGGGCACGTCAGCGTCGGCCGGGTTCTCGAATCGAACGGGGTGCAGCGAGACGCGGTGGGCCGCGGCCTGTCCGCGGGCGACGTGGTGACGTTCTACGATGTCTGGGGCACCTGCCACCGGTGCTACCACTGCGCGGTCGCGGGCCAACCCAACCTGTGCTCGGCCAGGCGGGTGTACGGAATCACGTTCGGGGCCGGGGAGGGACTGCACGGCGGGTGGGCCGACGTGATCCTGCTGAAATCCGGGACGGCGATCTTCAAGCTTCCCGAGGGCCTTCACAGCGACGACGTGATCGGAGGCGGATGCGGCCTGTTCACCGGATTCGGTTCGGTCGAACGGGCGGACCTCCGCGCCGGCGATTGCGTCGTCGTTCAGGGCTCCGGTCCGGTGGGGCTCGGAGCGACCGCGTTCGCCCGGCTCGCCGGATGTGGACCGCTCGTCGTGATCGGCGACCCCGAGGAGCGGCTCCGGCTCGCCGGCCGGATGGGAGCGGACCGCACGTTCTCCGTGAGTACGACGTCCCCCGACGAGCGTCGGGCGATGGTGCTCGACGTGACCGCGGGCCGTGGCGCCGACGTCGTCATCGAGGCCAGCGGGAGTCCCGCCGCGATCGGCGAGGGATTCGCCCTGCTGAGGGACGGAGGCACCTACGTGATCGCCGGCCACTACACGGACGCCGGCCCAGTGCAGATCAACCCGCACCTCGACATCAATCGAAAGCACGCGGACGTCCGGGGACGCTGGGGCACCGAGCAGCGACACGTCGCACTCGCGCTTGCTCAGCTGGCCAGACACAGGGAATCGCTACCGTTCGCGGACGTGATCGGCGGCCGCTACACCCTCGATGAAGCGGACGAGGCACTGAGCGACGTCGCCGACCTGAAGGTCACGAAGGCGATCATCACGCCCTGAGGTCGGACCGCCAGATCTCGGGGTGGGCCTCGAGCTCGGCCACCCCCGCCTCGAGGATCTCGAGGGTCAGGTCGATGTGCTCCAGATGCGTGCGGAACACGACGATCGCCGCCCGCAGGGTATACACATCGTCGATCGTCGTCGTCGACACGTACGCCCGCCCGTCACGGTGCACGTATTCCGCAAGGGCCCGGTTGAAGTCGTTCGGATCACCCTCGTCGGGTACCCAGCGGTACATGGCCACGGTGAGTTCCGGGTCCGGGCCCACCTCGAATCCTCGACGCTCGATCTCGCGGTGGAAGTAACGCGTGAGCTCGACCTTCTCCTCCAGACACGCCGCAAACGGCTCCACGCCGTGCAGCAACAGCGGAAACCAGACGCGGGGGCCACGGAAATGCTTGGTCAACTCGGGGGAGAGGTCGGCCGGCGAATCACCTTCCGTCTGCGCCGCGTCCTGCATGTAGTTGGCCTCGTACGCATGCGCTCTGCGCAGTGCCTGTCCGTCCCGAACGAGCACGGCCCCTGACCCGTAGGGAAGAAACAGCGTTTTGTGCGGATCGAGCACGATCGAGTCGGTGCGTCCCAGGCCCGCCAGCGCGGGACGCATGGACTCGACGAGCACGAAGAACCCTCCGTAGGCGGCATCGACGTGGAGCCACAATCCACGTGGCTCCGTCACGTCGGCGATCGCGTCGATTGGGTCGATCGCTCCCACATCCGTCGTCCCCGCGGATGCGAGCACCAGCCATGGGATCAGACCCTCCGATCGGTCCTCGTCGATCGCGGCTTCCAGAGCGTCCGGACGCATGCGGTAACGGTCGTCGAGGGGGATCTCCCGCGAGACCGTCTCGGCGAGCCCCGCGACCCGGAGAGCCTTCGCGAGACAGTGGTGGGCATGAGGGCTCGAATACACCACGGCCCGTGGGACGTCTCGCGAACTCAACCCCGTCGCGTCACGAGCCGTATGCACCGCGATGAGATTCGCGACGGACCCACCCACGGCGAGGTTTCCCCGAGCCTCCTCCGGATACCCCACTAGGCCCTTCATCCAGTCGAGGACCTGGTTTTCCATCGCCACGCCGCCGGGGCTCGCGTAGGAGACCCCCGCGTACTCGTTGGTGACGGCGGCCAGGTAGTCCCCGAGGGACGCGGTGTAGATCCCGCCGCCCGGGATGTACCCCAGGTGGGCCGCAGCGGCAGGGTTCAGCCCCGGTTCCGCCACCGCGCGCTCGTAGAGATCGACAAGGTCCTGCATGTCCCGGGGGCCATCGCCCATCTGCACGGACAGCATCTCCGACGCGGCCGATCGGTCGCCACGAAACGTCGGTCGGTCCGGCAGGCTCTCGAGAAAGTTCTCGGCGTACTCCGCGACGACGTCCAGCAGCCGCTTTCGCTCGTCTGCTCCGGGCTCGAGCGGGGCCGCACGGGACTCCAGCTCGCGAATACGAGAGATCGCTGCGGCTGCCCTCAGATCGGCAGGTGTCACGTCACCGAGGCGAGCCACCGGGCGGGCGCGCTCCGAGTCGTCGGGGTCCCCCGAGCGGGAAACCCGGCGGATAGCGGGGCGCGGGCACGACGGGCGGGAGCCCCGACCAGAATACCGGATAGCCCAACCAGTTGTTGTTCACCTGCTGGACCACCACCAGCGTCTCAGGCGGCACCGTGGTCCTCTCGGGCGCCGGCGGTGGCGGCAACCGAACGTTGCCGAGCACCACGTCGGCGGCCGCATCGTCCGCAGCCGCTCCGATGACCGTCTGGATTACCCGGCTCTTGAACCCGAGCGCCATGGCCGTGGCGTAGTCGAAGCACCCGCACGGCGTGAGACGTCGGTCCGCCTGGAACGCCCGTAGAGCGCTCTCGACGGCCGGGCCGTAGACGCCGTCTTCCGGCCCGGGTTCGTATCCCGCGGCCGACAACGCTTCCTGGACCCGGAGTACCTCTTCGGGCAGGAGCGGCGTCACGACACGGTGTTCCGTTTCGTCGATCTCGAACTGGACGTAGGCGATGACCCGGATTCCCGGGCCGTCGTTCTGCGAGCGGGCGCGGCTGACGCCGTTGATGATCTCCACCTCCTGTGCCGGGAGGGCGGCAGGAGACGCCAGAGCGAGGCCGTGGCCAAGCAGGAAGATCCGGCGCATCAGGGTGCCCGCGTAGTTCGAAATCTCGTTGCGCATCGTCACCATCAGAGGAACAGCCTACAATCGATCTCGATCCTACCCCCCCGACGGGGCGGATGCGAGCGGCCGGCCTCTTCGCCCGGCGTGGAGCGCGACGCGGCGCCCGGGGTAGCACTTCCCCGTCGAGTGTCGTAGCTAAACCCGAGGAGGGACGACTCGTCCCTCCTCGGATCCGGCCGCCGGTCGAACCAGGAGCACAGCTTGGACAATTCCGGAAAGCGGGGCGTCTCTCGGTCCTCCCGACCCCGGGGCATCGCAATCGCGGGGCTCGCCCTGTTCTTCGCGGGCGTGGCCTCGGCCGAGCCGCTACTGGGCCAGTCGCGGGCCGTCCGCGCGGAGCGATTCCTTCAGACATACAACGACCTGCGTCTCTTCAATGGTGCGGCGCTCGTCGTCGACGACGGAGACGTGTTGTTCCGTGGCGCCTTCGGGTTCTCGGCCGAAGACGGGGGCGCCAACAAGCCGGAGACCCGATTCCGGATCGCATCGATCACGAAGCAGTTCACCGCCGCGCTGGTGATGCGTCTCGTGGAGGAGGGATCGCTGGATCTCGACGCGACGATCCGGGAGTACCTTCCGGAGTATCCGACTCCGCAGGGAGACCAGGTCACGATCCACCACCTGCTCACGCACACGTCCGGGATCCCGAGCTACACGAATCTCCCGTCGTTCGGCGGCGAGATGCTCGCAGTGGCGCGGAGCCCCGGGGAGATCGTGGGGATGACGTGGGAGGACGAGCTAGAGTTCGAGCCGGGCACGGACTTCTCCTATAACAACACGGGGTACGTACTCCTCGGTTGGATCGTAGAGCGAGTCACGGGTCAGTCCTACGACGAGGCCCTGGCCGACCGGGTCCTTCGTCCTCTCGAGCTGGCGAACACCGGCTATGATCGTTTCACGACGCCGCCCGTCGGCCACGCCGCGGGGTTCACGAGAACGTTGACGAGCTACGAGCCGGCGACCTTCATCGATCCCTCCCTCCCCCATGCCGCGGGAATGCTCTATTCCACGGTCGACGATCTGCACGCGTGGGGCCGCGCGCTCGTGGGACTCGACGACGGACCCTTCCAGGACCCGTCGAGCACGGCGTTGATGCTTACGCCCGGGCTCGAGGGATACGGGTACGGCGTCGGCATCAGCCGGCGAACGATCGGTCGCGAGGATTCGGTCCGCGTCATCCAGCACAGCGGCGGAATCTTCGGGTTCTCGACCATGCTGCGGGTGTTTCCGGACCACGACCGCATGATCGTGCTGCTGGACAACACGTCGTCCGACCTGGGGCCGATCCTGGAAGGCCTGACGAACATGCTGTGGGGGGCCGAGGCGCCGCTCCCCAGGCCGTCGATCGCCGAGCGTCTGCTCCCGATCGTGGAGTCGGCCGGACCGGAACCCGCGATGGCGCGGTACACGGACTGGAAGCGGACCCGCCCGGACCAATACGAGTACGGCCGGGGAGAGTTGATGCGCCTGGCCGGTCATTTCCGCGACACGGGGGACTCGAAAACCGCCGCGGTCATCCTCGAGACGCAGGTCGAGGAGTTCCCCGACGCACCGGTCGCGCGGTTTGCTCTCGGAGAGATGTACCTCGAGCTCGGGGACACGACGCGGGCGATCGGCCACCTCGAGCGCGCGCTGGAGTCGAGCCCGGGGCAGCCGAACCTCCTGCAGGCGCTTCTGGACCTGGGAGTTGAACCGCCGGCGGCGCTGCGGATCCCCATCACCGCGCTCGACCGCGGTTTGCTGGCGCCGCTGGCAGGATCGTACCGGATCGACCCGGCGACCACGCTCGACATCACGCTGGACGAGGATGGGCTCACGGCCGCCAGGACGGGAGAGGTCGCCTACCGGCTGCTACCCCAGTCGGAGGTGACGTTCCTTCTCGAAGGATCCGCAATCCAGTTCATCTTCGATGTCTCTTCCGGGCCGGCCGCGTCCGTGTCGATCCTCGAGGCGGGACGGCGCGTCACCTATCCGAGGGTGCCTTGAACGATTCGTCCGTCCCGGGGGAGAGGCCGCTGTTCGTCGGCGTCGCCGGCGGAAGCGGCTCCGGAAAGAGCACCGTGGTCGAGCGAATCATCGCGGCCCTCGGTTCGCAGCCCGTGACGCTCATCCACCACGACGCCTACTACTACGACTATGGCCATCTGACATTCGAGGAGCGAGCCGAGGTCAACTTCGACCATCCCGACTCGCTCGAGACTTCCTTGCTCATCGAGCATCTCGATGCGCTTGCCGAGGGGCGTCCGGTCGCGCTCCCGGTCTACGACTTCACGACGCATACGCGATCGGGAGAGACGCGACCCGCCGCTTCGACCCCCGTCGTGATCGTCGACGGAATCCTGGTCCTCGCCGAGCGAGCGATCCGAGACCGACTCGACATCAAGATCTTCGTGGACACCGATTCCGATGTGCGCTTCATCCGCCGCCTCGGACGCGACATGGAGCACCGCGGACGGTCGCTGGAATCGGTCGTGAGCCAGTATCAGGGGACCGTGCGTCCGATGCACCTCGAGTTCGTCGAACCGTCCAAACGATACGCCGACGTGATCGTGCCAGTGGGCGGGACGAACGAGGTCGCCATCGACATGCTCGTGACCCGTCTGCGCGAGGCTCTCTAGCCGGGGCCGCCACGTACGGTTCCGTGGCGGATTGCAAGCCTCCGTAAGCGATCGCGACGGCGGCGGGGCTGCGCACTCGGCCTAAGTGCCGATTACCCACGCTCTTGGGGCCTCTCGGGGTCCCTTCCCGCGTGGCGCTGCGGTGGCACGCTTCTCGACATGAGGACCCTTGGGATTCACGTGATCACGAGCGAAGAGGGGTCGTATAGGGGCGGGGTCTGCGATTCGCCGGCGGTCTACTGATGGTCTCGGCGACGGCCACGGGGTGTTGGGATGGGGCGGCTCCGGTCGGTCCCGAGGTTCCGGCGGGCAACGGTGACCCACGTTTCGAACTCGTGGAGGACGAAACCGCGCTGGCCGCTCGCGTAGCAACAAGCGCCGCCGACCTTCCGATCGATATCGGCGTGCTCACTCCCGGACCCGCGGTCTACGCCGCTATGGCCGCCAGGGCAGAGTCGGGCGCGAAATTCACGCTCGTCGCGGAAGTCCGCCCGCCGGCGATCGACGGGGACAGCCTCGAGGCCACGCGCGTCTCCATGGCGGGCTCGCGCGCCTACGTGTCCTATGGCAAGGCAGGCAGCAAAGCCATCGGCGCGATCGACGTTTTCGATGTATCGAACCCCGCGGAGCCGCGGCTCAAGGCCTCGGCGCGGTTTACGGACTCGGACATTTTCACGCTCTCCGCCGACGGAAGCGCACTGTATTGCGGCGAGAACTCGAGTGACCCCTCGTTCGCCAGTTCCGCCGTCATCGAACGCGTCGGGCTGAGCGGGGGCCGGATGTCGCAGTCCACGACCCGGTCGCGCCTGACCAGCTACGCGACGACCGGCGTCGATGTCCACGGGAATCAGCTCTTCGTGACGACGGGCGACGATGGGGGAATCTCCCTTCTGGACCGGCAGACCCTCGACGTGATCGCGAGCGACGACTTCACCGACGCGCGCGACCTGGACCGCGCTGGCAACTGGCTCGTCGCGGTTCAGGGCCAACCCGGCCGTCTCCGCATCTACGACAGCCAGACGCTCGAGTTGCTGCAAGTCGTCGATCTGGGCGGACTCAGCATCCCCGAGTCGAAGGCGTCGGTTCTCGTAGACGCCGGCTTCGCATTCGTTTCCCTCGGGGACGGCGGCACCGCAATCGTCGATCTCCGGGCAGGCGGCGGCCAGCGGGGCGAGGGGGCAGCCCTAGTGGCGACGATTCCGCGCGCATCAGTCCCCGGCGTTTCTCCCGAGGCCTCCGTCACGAACGCTGTGACGGTGCTCGGCAACAACCTCATCCATGCGAACGGCGGCGCCGGCGTCTGGGTGACCGCGACGAAGCACCTTCAGAACACGCCGTCGTTCACGGCGCTGGGACGCATCGCGTTCGAGCACGGGGTCTCCGCCAACTTCGTCGCCGCAAAGGGCCAGATGCTGTTCGTCGCGGCGGGCCGCGGCGGCTTGAAGATCGTCCGAGTCCACTAGACTCCACGACCGACCCTCCGGATGGGCGGCGGCCTGCCCGATGGGGCTGCGGCCCCCGATCTACGCAAGCGGCTGGCCGGGTGACTCCCCGCCGCATGTAGTTGGCGCCGCACGGGTTGCCCAATCCGGATGAGACACCCTCCACTTTTTGCTTTAACCACGGGGCTTGCCGCGCGCCGGCCGACCGCCTACGGTCGCGCTGGTTGGTGACGAGGGGAGGATGACGGGCGTTCTGGCACCTTCCTCCTCGGAGGCGACAAATGAAGCGGCGCTCCCTTCTGCCGACGCTGTTCGCGTTCGGCTCGCTTGTGGTCCTCGCCGGCTGCGACGACGAGACGGAGATCGCGGGTCCGTTCGATCGTTTCACGCAATTCTCGATTCTCATCGAAGTGACGAACCTGGGGACGGGCTCGGACGGGAACGGCTTCCTCGTCGAGATCCAACCCTCCGGGAAGAGCGAGCGGGTCGCCGCTGGCGAGCTGCTGCGCGTGGAATCGCCAAAGGGCTCCACCTATACGGTCACCCTCTCGGACGTCGCCTCGAACTGCACGGTCCTGGACGGCTCTTCGCGCTCGATCCGAGTGAAGAGCAACGACCAGGGCACCCTTGCCCGTCGAGCCGACTTCGCAGTGAGCTGCTCCTGATCCCGGGTCTCCGCCCACCGTCCGCGACGTTGCCAATCCCCCCGGATCGCCGGATCGTATAGTCGATCGCGGTCCGGGAGATCACCGGACCGCTGGACGGCCACAACGGGGGAACCATCTCCGACATCCTCGACGTCGCGGTAGTCGGCCTCGGCGCCGTCGGCGGCGCCACGGCGGCGGTGCTAGCGGACCGCGGACACTCCGTCATCGGCTTCGATCGTTACCGCCCACCGCACCCCATGGGTTCATCCCACGGCGGCAGTCGTGTGATTCGCGACGCGTACTACCGCGGCTCACTCTACGCCCCGCTGGTCGAGGCAGCTCGCGACAGCTGGCACGAGCTCGAGAAACGGTGCGGGGACGGGTTGTTGACACCGACCGGCGGCCTGATGATCGGACCCCCGGGCGCCGCGGTCTTCGGGGATTCTCTGGGAGATGCCGGAGCCCCGGACTACCCCTACGAGGTTCTCTCCGGGGCCGATGTCGCGTCTCGCTTCCCTGCGTTCGACGTGCCGGACGGCGCCGTGGCGGTGTTCGAACGTGAGGCCGCGGTGCTGGACCTCGACGCGTGTCTCCGCGCCTCGATCGAAACCGCGCGGAGTAAAGGCGCGCACCTCCAGTTCGAGGAGCCCGTGCTACGGTGGTCGGTCGACTCGGCCGGCGTCGTGATCACGACCGATCGGGAACAGTACCGCGCCAGACGGCTCGCGCTCGCGCCGGGCGCGTGGACCGCTTCGCTGGCGGGAGGTCTCGATCTTCCGCTCGAAGTCGAGCGAACGATCCAGTTCTGGTTCGATCCGGTCTCGCTCGACGTCGGACCGAAGCTCGATGCTCCCGCGTGTCCGATGTGGGTGTGGGAGTATGCGCCGGACGAGCAGTGGTACGGGTTCCCTCGTTCCGAGGGGCGGATAAAGGCCGGCGTCCACATCACGAAGGGGCGGGCGACCAATGCCGACGACGTCCGGCGCGAGGTCGAGAAGGAGGAGCGGACCGCGATGAGATCGCTGATCGCCCGCTTCATGCCCGACGCGGCCGGTCCGTGCGCCGACGCGAGCGTTTGCATGTACACGAACACGCCCGACCGGCATTTCGTGATCGACCGTCACCCGGCCCACCCGGAGGTCGCGGTGTTCACCGGAGGGTCGGGGCACGCGTTCAAGTTCTCCCTCGTCCTCGGGGAACTCCTAGCCGACCTCGCCACCGACGGGGATCCTCGATTCGATATCGGCCCGTTCAGCGCGTCGAGGTTCCGGTCCTCCTGAATCTCCCCGGCTTCAGATCAACAGCACTCCGGATCCGTTGATCTCATCGTGCTTCAGAGCGATCAGCGCCTCGTTGGCCTCCTCAAGCTGAAACCGGGTGACCTCCGGCTGGATGGGGATGGCAGCCGCCTCGGCCAGCAGTCCACGCCCGTCTTCCCGCGTGTTGGCCTCGACGCTCAACAACCTCTTCTCGTGGAACAGGTGCCTCTCGTAAACGAGCGGGGGGATGTCCGACATGTGGATGCCGGCCAGCGCGACGGTCCCGCCCGGTCCGATCGCCTCGAGCGCCGGCAAGACGGTCTCCCCGGCGGGGGCGAAGACGATCGCGGAGTCTACGTGGACCGGGGGCGACTCGCCGGGAGACCCGACCCAACGGGCACCCATGTGGCGTGCGAGCTTCCGGTGACCCTCTCCACGCGTCACGACATGGACGTCCAGCCCGCGGTGCCGCGCGAGTTGCAGGACGACATGCGCCGATGACCCGAAACCAATGAGCAGCAATCGCCCACCCGCCGGCACCTCCGCCCGGGACAGGGCCCGGTACCCGATGATCCCGGCGCAGAGGAGCGGCGCCGCACTCTGGTCATCGAAGCCGTCGGGCAGCGGATAGACGTAGTCCTCCAACGCGATCGCCAGCTCCGCGTACCCGCCGTGGAGGTGGTACCCGGTGTATCGGGACCCCGGACACAGGTTCTCCCTGCCCGACCGGCAATGCTCGCACTCCCCGCAGGTCGCTCCGAGCCACGCGATCCCGACGCGATCGCCGAGGTCGAAGCGCCTCGCTCCCTCACCGACGGCGTCCACGGTGCCAACGACCTGGTGGCCGGGGATCAGTGGCAATCGTCGTGGCTCGAGATCCCCCTCGATCACGTGAAGGTCCGTGCGACAGATGCCGCAGGCGGTGACGCGAACGCGAATCTCGCCCCGAGCGGGCTCCGGCTCGGGAAGATCGACGAGGCATAGTGGCCGCGTCTCGATCGGTGCCTGGGCCTCCAGAATGAGCGCCTTCATTCCTCGAGCGTCCTTTCAATTGATCTCGGCCGTCGCCGGCCGTCGGCCGGTACGGTCCAACGATCTCCGTTTCAGTCGGGATGCACTATCTTTTACGCGTGGACTCGGAGCCAGACGCGTCCGCGCCCCAACAGACGTCACCGCCACGCACCGGATTGAGATGATCAGGTTCAGATCCAGAATACCTGCCGCAACCGTCGCGCTCGCCCTCGCGCTCTGCCCTCGGGCGGCGATCGGACAGGACAGCACCGCGACGGCGGACACGATCACTGCGGCCAACGTCGGGTCGCTGGCCTCTCCCGCCACAGCGGAGGATTCCCTCGCCCGCGCCGAGTCGTTGTTCGCCGAGATGATGCGACTCGAGCGACAGGTAGCCGAATTAGAGCTCAGCGAAGCCGACCTTACAGGTGAGGACTCCGTCCTCGTGGCTGAACGCCGGCTGCGGCGGATCACCGACGAACTCGAGGTCGCCAGCGCCTGGATCGACCTGATCGTTCAACTGGATCGCACGCATCCGATCATCAGTGCCCAGCGCGACACCGCGGTGCGGATCCTCGAGGAGGGGGCAGATCACCTCCGGATGGAACGAGCGTCCTTCCTCGCCCGGATCGCCGAGATGCGAGCCCCGCGGGACACCCTTCGAGGCGCCGCACTTCTCGACCACGAGAGGGCGATCGCGCGCATGAGCGCCCGCGTGAACGAGAACGTGCGCGAGACGGCCGCGCTGGTGGAGTGGTTCGACCGACTCGAGATCGACTCCGAGGCGGTCGACGCGGAGGCCGACTCGATGATCCGCGCCCGAGCCGACGACCTGGCGGATCGGATTCGGATCGTCGTCGGGCTTCGCAACGACGCGCGAACCGCGGTGACCCGGGCGCCGGAAGGCGAGGCGGAGACCCTGGCCCTCGACGTGCTCGCGCTCGAGGAGCGGCTACAGAACAATATCCGCAGCCTGCAGCAGATGGTGCAGCTGCTCCGGGAACGGGGGCTCGAGACCGTTGCCTACCGGCAGCTCCTCATCACCGCGACCGGTGAGCTCACGACCGACATCCTGGACGCCCGTGTCGCCCTCGGACTCGTCCAGCAGGGACTCGACGCCGTGCGTCAATGGCTGGTGACTCAGGGCGTCCAGTGGCTGTTCCGGTTTCTCATCTTCATGGGAATCCTGTTTCTCTCGGTGCTCATGGCCAGGCTCGCCCGAGGCCTGGTCGTCCGGGGACTGAACCGGGCAAAGGTTGAGACCTCGAGTCTCATGCGAGAGACGGTGCTTTCCATCACGGGCAAGAGCGTGATCCTGCTGGGGATCCTTATCGGGCTCGGGCAGATGGGCGTCTCCCTCGGTCCCATGCTGGCGGGTCTCGGCGTAGCGGGCTTCATCGTCGGTTTCGCTCTTCAGGACACGCTCGCAAACTTCGCCTCTGGGTTCATGATCGTCGTATACGAACCATACGATGTCGGCGATCTGATCGAGGTCGCGGGCGTGAGCGGCAAGGTTGCCGGAATGAGTCTCGTCGCCACTTCCATCAAAACCCTCGACAACCAGGTGCTCGTAATCCCGAACAGCAGGATCTGGGGCGACGTGATCCGCAACGTCACCGCCCAACGGATCCGGCGAGTCGATCTGACCTTCGGCGTCGCGTACGACTCCGATCTCGACGAGGTGGAGCAGATTCTCACCGATCTCGTGGAGAAAGACGAACGCGTGCTTTCCGACCCGGCCCCCAACATCAGGGTGCATGAACTCGGGGACAGCGCCGTGGTATTCATCGTCCGTCCCTGGTGCATGACCGACGACTACTGGGAGGTGTACTGGGACCTGACCCGGGCCGCGAAGATCGCGTTCGACGAGGCCGGAGTAGGAATCCCCTTCCCGCAGCGAGATGTGCACCTGCACACCGCCGACCAGACCACTGCGACAACAGGGGTCGAGCGGCCGACCGACGACCGGGACGAGGCGACGTCGGCCGACTGAGTTCAGGGTATCAACGCCGCTTCGCGCTCCTTCGGTTCGACTTCGTGGGGGCGTTCTTCATGACAAAGCGGTGACCCGCCACGAGATCCAGGAGATCGAAGGCGCTCAGCACCCCGACCACGCGTTGCTCGTGGGTGACGATGACCCGGTGGATCTTGTGGTTCCGCATCACCCGGGCGGCGATGCTCGCGTCGTCGTAGCGAGGGACGGTGTACACCTTGTCGGTCATGATCGTGCTGACCGGCGACGCGGGGTTCAGGTCCCCGACCAGGTCCGTGGCGGACACGATGCCCACCGGGCGACCGTCCGAGTCGACCACCGGTAGGGCTCCGATCTTGTTCTTGGCCATAACGGACCGCGCACGACTGATCGTCACATGCGGTTCGGTCGTCACGACACTGGCAGTCATCAGATCGTCGACTTTCACGTTCACGACGTGCACTCCCCGAGCGAGGGTTGATTCGTGTACGGAGATACGTTGCCTCGCACGGCGTGTGCCGTGGCTCGGCGGTGCCGCGAGCCGCTGATGCACGGGCCAATCCTACCCCCGAACTGCGGCGGGCCGACGAACGGCGGGACAGTTTGTCCCTGCCCGGTTTCGGGACCCGGGGCGCAATGCCGTCAGCAATCGAGGATCGATCGCTCTCGCCCTGCGGATCTTCCTCAACCACGCGGCGTTTCGGTCCCCGCCCCCCCTCTCCGCCCCGGCACACTTCGCGCACTCCCGTAGGCCGGACGGCTAGGACGGACGCCGGGCTATTCGGCGCGACAATGCCGGTTTCGCGAGCCCTGATGAAGCGGGAGGGAGCAAATGAAGATCGAAACGATTGTCGCCGGAGTCGACTTCGAAGGTTCTGGGCTCGCCGCTGCACGGTGGGCGGCCAAGTTTCTCGGCCCGGATCGGTTGATTCTGGTCAGTGCGGTTCACGTGCCGGGATCGACTCGCCTGTTCAGCGGCCTCGTGGGTGACCAGAGCGAGCTCGTCGCGTCCGCCCGGCTGGGAACGGAGGCCAGGCTCGCGGAGTTCGCGGCCGGTCTCCAGGACGACACCGGTGTCGCCATCGAATGGCGGGTCCGAATTGGCTCTCCGGCCGATCAGGTTCAAGCGGAAGTCGAAGCCGTCGACGCCGATCTCGTTGTGATCGGGCCGCACGCGAGCCGCAGGGGGCGGTGGAGCCTTCTCGGGAGCACCGCCGTACAACTACTGCACGACGCGCGAGTCCCCACGCTTGTCGGTCGCGGGTCACTGCAGGGCCCGCCCGCACGCGTCATGGGAGCCGTCGACGAGGACTCGACGGATGTCCCGGCCTGGACCCGACACCTGTGCGAGAGTACCGGGGCCCGCCCCGGCCTCCTCCATGTGATCGAAGTCCCGCTCGAAGCGCACCTGAGGGCGATCGAACCGCCGCGCGAATCCCGTCCCGGTGTCGTCGACGAGGAGCTCGCGAGCAAGGTGGAGGAGTGGCTCGCCGAGGTGGCAGACCGGTCGGGCCTCCCGGACGATACGGAGCGACACGTCTCGATGGGCGAACCCTCGTTCGAGATCCTCGCCGCGGCGGATCGATACGCCGTCGACCTGATCGTCATGGGAACGCGGGCCTCAGGGGTTATGACCAGGGCGCTGATGGGCTCGATCGCCGACGCGGTCCTGCGCCGCGCGTCCTGCCCCGTTCTGGCCGTTCCAAACCGTGAGGAGGTCGGTGAATGATCGTGGGTGCAGTGTGTTCGAGATCGGTGACGACGGCGGATGCCGAGGTCAGCATCCGGGACGCCGCGCGTCTCATGGTCGACCACTCGGTCGGGACCGTCGTCGTCATCGATCCTCGAAACGAGCCGGCGCACCCGATCGGCATCGTGACGGACCGCGACATCGTGACCAGGGCCGTGGCACCGCATCTCGGGCTCGATGGCACCGCGCTGTCGATGGTCATGTCGGTACCCGTTCAGTGCGTGTTCGAGGACGCGCCGCTCGAGGAAGCGCTCGACATCATGTCGAAACGGTCGATCCGCCGCCTGGTCGTGACGGATCGAGACGGCGGCCTCGTGGGGATCCTCGCGCTGGACGATGTCCTCGAGACTCTCGTCGATGAGGTTGGCGCGATCGGACGGTTGCTAGAGAAGCGTCCACCGATCTACGGGTAGGCGCGGTCAGTCGGGAAGTTCATGGGCGAGCATTCCGTAGGAGGCCGCGTCTTCGAGTTCTCCAAACCGGACAAATCGCTCGCGGGCGATGCCCTCGAATCGCATCCCGAGCTTCTGCATCACCCGGCCCGAGGCCGGGTTCCGGAGGAAATGCTGGGCCTCGATCCGGTTGAGCCCGATCACGTCGAAACCATACCGCAGAAGTCCTGCGCACGCCTCTGTCGCGTATCCGCGTCCCCAGTACGGAACGCCGACCCAATACCCAAGTTCGCCCCGCTGGTGCTCTTCCTCGACAACTAGGCCGATCGCTCCAACGACCCCGTCGTCCACCGTCGTCATCGCGAGGACCAACCCTTCCCCGGACTCCCGCATCGGCCGATGCGTCGCGATCCACGCCTCCGCGACCCCGTCCTCGTACGGATGCGGCATGGTCAGCGTCCCGCGGGCGACCTCGTAGTCCCCGGCTAACCGCTGGACGGTCGGAGCGTCGTCTTGCTCAAACGGACGGAGCGTCAGTCTGTCGATCTCGATCGTCGGCATCGTCAAGCGGTCCAGACCCTTCACCACGCGCCTTTCGAGAGGGCCACTCTCTGGCCTCCAGACGGAACCGAGGGAGCCAGACGCTCAGGTGCTAGCTTCAGCCTCCAGCGATGTCGCCACGCCGTCCGGGATCCCCAGTTCCCTCCGCAAGCGGTCGAGCATCGCACGCTCTCGGTCGGTTGCAAAGCCATCCCTGAACGTACCCTCGAGCATCGCCCGATACACCTGGCGCTTCTGACGCTCGAGATATTCCGGTGTGTCCTCGACGCCCTTCATCACGCGACTCGCGAACCTTTCGGCGAATCGCTGAACGGGCTGGAGCAGTAGCACGATGACAACTGCGGAAAGAACGCTCATCGCCCAGCCCTCCGCCGGCACGAGCGATTCCAGCGTCTCGCTCACGACCACGAAGGTCCCGGCGATGAACCCCCCGACCGTGCTCTGTCGAATGACGAACTTGAGCTTGAGGTCGATGTCGAAGAGCTGGTGACGCAGAATTCCGTACGAGAGCAACGCCACGTAGAAGACGTTCGTGAGAGCGTTCATCTCGTTGTAGAGGAAGTCGCCCCAGAACGGAACCGGGCGCAGGATCGCCGGAAACAGGTAGAGCGAGACGGCGACCACGTCGCGGATCCCGAAGGCAAGCGCGAACCATCGCGCCCGATCTCGGGCGGCCGTGCCGGGCTGAGCGCTCCAATACGCGTGGAGTGAAACGGCGAGACCGAACAGCGACGCGGTCGCATGGAACAGGTTGAGACGGGTTCCCCACTCCGTGAACTGGAAGTTCCAGGTCGCCCAGGGCGGTGAGTAGAGCTCGCCGATGAACACGGTCGGAAACAGCAACAACGCCGACGCCGCGACGAGCGACAGCAGGCCCAGGACGACCAGCGCGGCCCGCGAGGAGAACGGCCTGACCAGCGGCGAGTCGAGGGCCTCCCCGAGGAACGCGAGGTACTGGAATGGCAGCGAGGCCATTGCCGCGACCGCGATCGAGGCGACCACCATGAAGGCAGCCTGGCTATCGACCGTAAAGAAGATCGAGCCGCCCATCCAGACCGCCTCAAGCGCCAGCACGGCGGCGAGACGCCGGTTCACGGACTGGTCGCCGGCCACCCGAAGCAGCACGACGACGGCGGCGGCCGCGAATAGCGCGGCGAACAGCCCTGGAATGACCCAGGGGGTCCAGGTCATCGAGACGGTCCCCGCGGGCGCCCGCCGCCGATCACGGGACCTCCACGCCGCCTATTGCAGAGTGAATCAGAAGTCGGCGCGCAGGCTCGCGCCCCAGACGACCACGTCGATGAAGTCGTCCTTGTCCAGAGCTCCTACGAACGCTACGGACGGTGTGAAGGTGAAGACCCCGAACGGAACGCCCGCCGCGATGTTCAGGTCCGCGTAGCTGAATCCGCTGCCCTCCCGCCAGTACTTGGCGTTGTAGGCCAGCCGGCCGGTCCCCGTCAGTGTGACCACTCCGACCGGAACGTCGTGCGCGACACTCGCGTACGCATGCGTTCCCGAGCCGAGGTCGAAATCGTGAGCCACGTAGAGCGTCGGGCTCAACACGGTGAAGAACGACAACCCGTAGTACAGCTCCGGTGTCGCGCTGAACTCTCCGAGCTCGACCACGTTCTTGAAGTTATACAGACCCGCACCGATGAACCCGCCGAAGACATCGCTGAAGGTGTGGAAGTAATCACCCCAGATGTCGATCTCGTTGAGCTCCTCTGTATCGAAATCGTAATTGGTGTAGCCGTTGAACGTGAAGTTCCCGGCGGTAAGAACGGCCTGCCCCTGACCCACCCAGCCTGTCGAAAACGGGAGTCCCGCGAACAGGTAACGGCTCAGAGTTCTCGCCTCGACACTGAATCCGACCTGAGCGGCAGCGGGTCGGGTGGACCACACGGACGCTACCAGTACCGCTGCTATCAGGACGTACCACTTCCCTGTATACCTGGATGGGGACGTATGACGGTTCTGCATCCACTCCTCCTCACTGTCCGGCGTGGTCACACCTCGGGGTCAGAACGGCTCGGGTGGAGCGGTCCGTTGACCATACAAAGGAGCATCGCCGGATGCCAAGTCCCTACTCGTCAAACTCCTCAACAGGGCTCGAGAAGTGACCGTGGATGATCCGCCATTCGTCTCCGATGTTCCGGTAGACCTGCGTGACTTTCCACTCTGCGCTTGGCGGATCGCCTGCCGCGTGCTCGTTCAGGTTGAACGTCAGGATCCCGATGTCGCCATGGAGCTGCAGCCGCATGTTCTCGGTCTCATACCGTTCGATGTGGAACCGGTCCACGAGCGGCTCGTAGTACGCGCGCAGCGCAGCGATCCCGTCGAGGCTCACGTCCGTGCCCGGATCGAAGTAGCTGAGCTCGTCCGCGTACAGATCCGAGTATCCGAACGGGTCCCCGCTGTACCAGCGGTCGAGCCCCCGGTTCAGGTCCGCCTGAAGGACTGCGAGGACCTCGGCCGCCCCCACACCCCGAGCCGATTCCCCTGCGCTCTCCTCCGCCGGCCCGGACAACAGCCGCATCGCCCCGGCGACGACCACGGCCCCGCCGATCGCGCCCACCAACAGCCCGTTCCTCCAGCCTCCGTTCATCGGTATCGCTCCTCAGTCTGTCACGCGTTTCGTAGCCGGCTGCAAAGATACTCTCGACGAAACTGCTGGTGTTGCCTCGCTTCGTCAGGCGTTCCCAACCCGTACGTACCGCCCGCGCCAGGGCAAATGTCAGTCCCACCCGCCTCCGCTCGCCACCGGAGAGTTCGCGAGTCCGACGTCCGAAGAGGCCCACCACTCCCATGGGGTCACGGGCCAGCAACGTCGCGTCTGTCTCGAGACGCGACCGCAACGCTTTCCAGTGGTCGCCGACCCGTAGACGCCGTGAAAGCGAACTGGTGCTCGGCAGATAGTACAGTCCCTCCCTGGCGAGCCGCCGCAGCTTCGGACGGTCGGTCGTGCCCTCCCAACGAACCGACCCGTTCTCGGCACGGATCAGGGCGTTGACCCGGATGCCGCCCCAGAAAAGGACCGCCCGAAACAGCAGCGAGCCAACGAGGATACGGATCCGCATGTCCTTGCGGACGCCGATTTTCAAGGTCGATCTGAGCTTTCCCGGTCAGTCTCCCTGAGTCCGAATGTGTCCGTTTGGCGCAGCATTCCCGCCCTTCCCTTTCCCACCGAGTCCGTCAGAGTCCTGAAGAATCCGGCTGCGCGGTTAACAGATCGGGTAACAGCCGTGGTCGAACAGTACGGCAGTGAGGAGGAGGGCGAATGACTGCCACCCTCCGCGCCGTCACCGAACGGCACTGCGCCCCGTCAGCCTTCGACCCTGAGGCAGAGCATCGGCCGTCCGTGCTCCGCCATGCACCCGTCACACTGACCCACATCAATCCACAAGGCGTGCGTTGCATCCTCGCACTCTCGCGGTACGTACTGCTCCTCGTGGTTGATGACGACGAACCGTCCGAGGGTGATATTCCCACCGTCACCGAGACCTGGCGCCTTATAGGGTTGCCTCCCGTTTGGAGCAGCAATCCACGGAACACCACTGTACGTCTTGCCCGGCTCAATCGTGACGGCCTCCGACTCCCACTTCCCGATGACGCCTTCCTCCCGCGAAATCATCTCCAAACGCAGCGTGACCGAGAGGGGTCGCATATCGGTGAAGCGGACGCTCAGGTTCTTCGCGAGGAACTCCATCAGTTGATCGCTCTCGATTTCTGTACCGGGCCGAACGTCGAGTTCGAAGCTCCCGTGTATATCTCCCCCTCTAGTTTGGCCACTAACCAGTTGCGGAGCGGTGGCAAGCAGGGCACCGAGGACGATGGGGCCGGTACGGGCGCGGATACGCATCGGTATGGTCTCCTTCACTCAAGGGCGGGCCGCTCCTCACTGCGGTCATCTAGAAAGGAAAGGCGAGAGACAGCCGCGATTACCGCCACTGTACGAGAAGAGGGCGCTGTGACCTGCGCCAGCCCTCCGACATCCGTCAGCCACCTCTCTCACGAGAGTGGTTCCCCACGACACATCGAGACCACGATGCGGTACGCACGGTTCGTCTACGAGACCCAGGACACGCAGAATCTGGGTCCACTCCCCGAACGGCGGCGAGCTGCGACGTATCTGGCGCCGTGGGGAGGCTCGCACCCGGGGAGAAGGGCGTCCTCTGGCCGTCCTCTGGCGCAACGCCCCCCCAGGTCCCGGCTGGAGGACGCCACAGATCTAGGGTTCGGTCCGAAGCACGAGAGTCCCTCGGACCGGAGTCAAAGACATGTTGTCGAACCTGCAGAAGTGCCCCGTTCGCGTGCCGCCCTCGACGTGGACGAACGCGCGATCGCTAGCCTTCAGTCTCGCCGGCTTGATCGCCCTGGCAGCGTGCTCCGGTAGTGATTCCGGACCGATGGCGCCCCCACCGCCGGCTGCGGGACCTGCGCCTTCCCTTTCGGCAGTCTCGCCGGGGACCCTGATCGAAGGCGCCTCGATCAGGATCACGGGCTCGAACTTCCACGCCACGCCATCGGGCAACCGGGTCACGATCGACGGCGTATCGGCCACGGTGACCGGAGGGACGACCACCGAGCTGAGCGTGCTCGTCCCGTTCTTCGACTGCCGGCCACAACGCGCGGCGACGGTCCGCGTGAGCGTCGGTGGAAAGGAAAGCAACGCGATCGACGCGATGGTCGAGCCCGCCGAGTTCGTGGACACGGAGATCGGAGAGTTGCTCCTCCTAGACGACCCGGCCGAGCTGTGTCTCCAGTTCTCACCGGCAGGAGCGGGCGCCGGGGAGTACCTGATTGGTGTGGGATCCGCAGCCGAGCGCCCGAACGCCCTGCTCAGCGCCTCTCTGATCGCCTCTACCGGTCAATCGGCGAGTGCCGGGGCGTCCGTCGCCCCGATCCAGCCCCGGAACAGGTCGCGGCTCCGGACCGAGGACCCGTACACGCGGTTCAACGACCAGCTGAAGAGCCACGCCGTGTCCAGGGAGCGGCTTCATGCCTGGAACCACTCGACGCTCGTGACCCCCGGCGGGTGGGACATCACCTCCCTGTCGCCCAGCTTCCGGATGAAGGGCGCGTCACGAAGTCCCGGGCCGACGGTGGGAGACCAGCTACCGATCACCGTACCAGTGTGGGGTCTCCCGCTCATCGAGGCCTGCAATGCGCCCGCCACTTCGATCACGGCGGAGGTCCGCGTCGTCGGCCAGCGAGCCGTCTTCGTAACCGACATGGCGAATCCGGCGGCGGACCAGCTGACGGATGCGGAGATCCAGGCCGCGAGCGACGCCTTCGACTCGTTCATCTACGACACGATGAGCGACTACTTCGGGACTCCGACCGACCTCGATGGAAACCAGCGAGTCACGGTCGTCCTGACGGTCGAGGTGAACCGGGCGCTCGGCGGCCAGGTGGGCGGAACCGTCGACCTCAAGAGCTTCTTCGATCCGTCGCAGTGCCCGAACAGCAATCTCGGAGAGTTCATCCTTCTGGGCGTCCCGGATCCGGACAACGAGGCGGGCACCCTGCCCCGCAGCAAGTCCGCTGTTGCGAGTGGTTTCATCCAGACCCTGGCGCACGAGCACACGCACATCGTTCAGCACTCGACGCGCATCAATGCCGGCTCGTCGTCCGTGGCGCTCGACATCTGGGAAATGGAGGGGCAGGCCATGCTGGCCAGCGAGGTGGTGGGCCATGCCGCGCTCGGGCTCGGGCCGGGCCGGGACTATGACGCCTCCACGGCGTTGTCCGCGTCGGGCGATCCCTGGTACGGAGGACTGATGCAGGCGCTGTCCGCCCACTACGGCCACGACCTGCAGGGAGGCCGAAACCCGGGCGCGCCGGCGGAGTGCACGCTGCTCTTCATCGACGCGTTTGCGCCGACGGCGTGCATTCCCGGCGCGGGGTATGGCGCGGCATGGTCGTTCATGCGCTATCTGGCCGACCGCTACGGCCCGTCATGGCCGGGGGGAGAGGCCGGCCTCATGCGCGACTGGATCGCGCAAAGCCCGACCCTGGCCGGGACGGCCAACGTCGCGGCGTTGTTCGGGCGCCCCTTCGAGGAGCTCTTCGCCGAGTGGTCTTCCATCCACTACCTCGACGGTCGTCTGGCCGGTGCCGGTACCGAGCTCGCGATGACGAGCTGGGACCTCCAGGACATCATGGCGAGCCTCGGCGAGAGCGCGCCGCTCCATATGGAGGAGCGCGCCTTCACGGAATTCGAGGACGGGCTCTCGATTCGGGGGGGTGGCACAGCGTACCGGCTTCTGACCGACGACGCTTCGCGCCCCGCCACCGCGATCCGCGTGCGAGGAGCCGGGAACGCCGTACTCGGAAGCGAAATGAGCCCGCAGCTCTGGATCGTGAGGACCCGATGACCATGCGCGACGGCCGACCGGGCCTTCTCCGGCGAGACTTGTTGAGCGATTCCCGACCCGCCTATGATGCTGGTCATGGCGGAACTGCAGCTCACGACGCTGGGGCGTACGGACCTCACGGCAGCCGACGGCGGAGCGATCCTCTCCGTGCTGGCTCAGCCCAAGCGGTTCGCCCTGCTGGTCCACCTCGCGATCGAGGCGTCGGACGGGTTCGTGCGGAGGGACAGCGTGGCCACGCTGTTCTGGCCCGAGAACGACCAGACGGACGCGCGAGCGAACCTTCGAAAGTCGCTCTATTTCCTTCGAAAGTCCCTTGGGGACGGTGTCGTCGTGGCACGCGGCGACGAGGAGATCGGTGTCGATGGCTCACGGCTGAGCTGCGACGTCGTGAGGGTCCTGTCGGGAGAGGGGACGAGCGCGGATGGTCCGTTCCTCGACGGGTTCCACTTCTCGGGCGCTTCGAATGAGTGGGAAGACTGGCTCGAGACCGTTCGCAGCCGGGTGCACGCCTCGGTACCGGCGGAGGTGGTCGAGTCCGGCCCCGGGCCGGCGGCCGACGCGACGGGGGTGCCTGTCGAATCGTTGGCCTCCGCCCCGACACCTGATCGCGGCAGGGCACGAAGAATGACCATCCGGGCCGCGGCCGCGATCGCCATTCTCCTCGTCGCCGGCTGGGGAGTCGACATGCTGCTCTCCGGGGGCGGAGGGTCGGCGCCGACCCGGTACGATCGGATCCGGCTGGGGACGGGCGCGCAGCACCCGACCGTCGTCCAGCGACACTACGCGTTGCCGCCCGACGGCGCCGGCATCCTCTTCCGCGACGACGTCGACGGCGTCCCCGGCTCCTGGTGGAAGGCCGTCGACGCGGTCGAGGCGTCCTACATCGATGGCCTGGATGACATCTCCGGTCCGGCCTTTTCGCCAGATGGGGGATGGGTCGCATTCGCCAGAGACGGTCAGCTCATGAAACAGGAGTTGGCCGGGCCCGCGCCTATCGTCCTGACCGACTCGGTTTCCGAGGACTACAGCCCCGGGATCGCGTGGCTACCGAACGGAGACATCCTGTTCGAGGATCGCGACCACAATTTGCGAGTTTCGAGGGCGGCAGGCGGACCCGCCGAGATCGTGGCCACAATGGAACAGGTCGGACAGGTCTTCCATGTGTCCGCGATGCCGGACGGGCGCGGAGCACTCGTCACCGGGTGCGAGACGTCGTGTGACGCGACGGTCACCCCGCAACTGTCTCTCGTGGAGTTCGACGACGGCAGGGTCGCGCGCCTCAGGTCCGGCGTGTGGATGGCGTGGCCAATGGATGACGGCCGAATCGTGATGGTCGACCCTGCGGGCACCGTGTCCGCCGCCGAGCTCGACCGGACCGCCGCGACGCTCGGCCACCCGGTGCCGCTCCTGGACGGCGTCAGGATGTCTCCGGTTCCCGACCTGGCCATGGGGCGTGATGGGTCGCTGCTCTACATCGCGGGAGGTGCCGAGCCCTACGGAGAGCGCCTGATGTGGGTCGACCGGAACGGGGTCTCCGCGGTCGCGGACCCGGACTGGCCGCCCGGCGGGAACACGCGGTCGATGTCCCTTTCCCCGGATGACGACCGCCTGGCGGTCGGGATCAACCCCGTAGGACCGCCCCCCGAACGCATCTGGATCAAGGACTTCTCGTCCGGCCTTCTCACGCCTCTTACCGAGCCGAGCATCGAGGCCCGACGGCCCGTGTGGGGCCCGGACGGCAAGCGAATCGCGTTCATCCTGCAGACCGAGATAGGGGACGGCAGGTTGTCGGGCACCGTGCATGGGCTACCGGTGGACGCGAGCACCACAGAGCCCACCAACCTGCTCGACCACGATCGCATGATCCTCGAAGTGGCGATGACCGGTGACTGGGAAACGGCCGTCGTTCGGCTCGGCAACGCTGGAGACGGAGCGGGAGACATCGCGTTTACGAGTCTGATGCCCGACGCGGCCTGGCAAGCGTTGGTTCGCTCGGAGGCCAACGAGTACGGAATCGCGCTGTCACCCGACGGCCGGTGGCTGGCGTACGTGTCGGAACTTGGGGGGCGTCCCGAGGTCTACGTCCGACCGTTCCCGGGTCCCGGGCCACGGGTACAGGTGTCGCGACAGGGCGGCGTCGAGCCGCGCTGGGCCCACAGCGGCCACGAGATCTTCTTCCGATCGCCCGAACCGGACGCCCCACCTGGAGGCGACACGCGGGCCATGATGTCGGCCAGCGTCAGCGTCGATCCCGCGTTCGTCGTGGAATCGGTCGACGAGCTGTTTTCCACCACGGGGTACGCGGTGGGCAACCGCGCGCCGCTCTACGACGTGACGTCGGACGACGAACGCTTCCTCATGGTCACACGGTTCACGCCGCGAGGATGGACAACCGGCGAGGTGGTCTACTCCAATGGCTGGTACTGGAGCGACCAGATCCAGGCGAGGCTCGGCCGATAGGTCCCGCCGGCTGCGGCGCTCGGTTCGAACCCGCGCTTCTGTTCAAACGGAGGGGATGGGATTCGAACCCATAAGTCCTTGCGGACGCCAGTTTTCAAGACTGGTGCATTAGCCGTTCTGCCACCCCTCCGGGTGCTACCGGCGCGTGACCTCGCGTACGATCAGCCCCGCGCGATCCGTCACGGTCAGCGGCCATCTCGGCTCGCTCTCCGTCAACTCGACCGCGTCGATCGGGGGCCCGATCGCCGACCTCGCAGCGGCTCCCGGGAGCGTGTAGTCGTCCGCCTGCGCCAGATCGATATCGTAACCCAAATCCGCCATCGCCGCCGCAGTCACGGGGGACAGCGGATTCTCACCCGAGCGGATCGTGTAGGACATCAGTTCAGCGTCACCGAACACGTCATTTCGCCAATGGCTGTCCGCGGTGCCGGGGCCGCCGAACCTCTCGAGCGGAACCTTCGAACCCCCGTAAGCATCCCCGCCGATCGCGTCGAAGGCCGAGATCGCCTGGGGCCCTGCGAAGTGTGGGTCGAACCCGCCGCCGACCGCGGGTTCGCGAAGCAGAGATCGAGCCTCCCACAGCGTCCCGAAACCAAGCGCATGGGCGAGCTCGTGAGTGACCAGGGCCTCGAAAGCGGACTCGGACATCCCTTCGATACGGGAGGGACCGTCGAGCCAGACGGTAGCCGTGATGGGCAGCAAGCTCCCTTCGCGCAGCTTGCAGGGGCCGCTTTCCGCCAGGGCCGTGAGACTCAGGACCCGGACGAACACGACGATGTCATCGACCTCTCCGCTGATCCCCGGCGATCCGGGCCCGCACCCCGCGTCGCCCCGGACAGTCGCGGTGGGAAGTCCCCGCGTAACGAGGGACTCCCATCGGGCGGCCGCGCGTTCGATCACGACCTGCAGTGCGGGCGGCGGCGGGGTCCCCCAGTACCTGATTTCGATTCCGAACGACGGATCGGGTGTGTCGATGGGGTTCGGTGCGCTCGTCGAACCGCAAGCGGTCGCCCCGACCGTCAGCAATCCGAGGATCAGCTGCTTCGCGGCTCGGATCGTGCGCGTTCCCAGGGTGTATACCGACACGAAACCCGGATCGCACAGGGTGCGTATGACCCTCTGAACGCTCTCTGCCCTGTATTTCGGGGCCGAGACGCGGCAGATTGACATAACGGCAGCAATTAATCGGAGACGGAAGAACATGAAGAAAATCGCCGTGCTGGTGGCGCTCGAAGTGATTCGCCGCCTCTTGAAGAAGATCTGACCTGCCCCATCGAGCCCTGGGCGGCCGCCCGGTTTCGGGCCGCTCAACATGCCGGCATCCCCGCCGGCTCTAGTTCGGGGGCAGGCCGATTCTGCCGGGGCGCATCGCCGTGAGCGGGCGTATGGGCTTCAGGGCCTCCCGGTCGTACGAGTAGTACACGAAGATCGGCTTCCCCTTCATCTTCTTTCGTTCCACGAGACCCCAGAACCGTGAGTCGAGACTGTACTCTCGGTTGTCCCCCATCATGAAATACCGCTCGTCGGGTATCACCAGAGGGCCCCAGTTGTCTCGCGTCGGTCGATACGAGGCGCGATCCACACCGGGCGCCAGGTGGTCCAGCTGCCACACCATCTGCGCGTTCCCCGAATCCGGCACACGCGGATCCCTCACGACGTAGGGCTCGTCCACCTGTCCGCCGTTTCTGAACAGCGTACCGTCTGTCATCCAAACCGTGTCACCCGGTATCCCGATCGTCCTCTTGATGATGTCGAGGCCGGGCGCGTGGTCCGCCCGGAATACGATGATGTCGCCGCGCTTCGGCTGGGCATACCCGGGAATGCGCAACGCGGTGCCGGGGATCGAAGAACCGAGCGAGGTCTTGTTCACGAGCAGGAAGTCCCCGACCAGCAGGGTGCCTTCCATTGAGCCGGACGTGATCACGAACGTCGCAAGGAGGAACGTGCGGAAGAACATGAAAATGACGAACGCGAAAACGAGCGTCTTCGTCCAGTCGACGAGCCAGCCTTTGCTGAACCGATCGGGCGCGCGCCTCTCTTCGGACGGCTCGTCCTGCTCCTCGGCCTCGTCCTCCGGTCGTCCCGCCGGGCGCTTCTTCTTCGCCATGTGCCCTGTATCGTCTCGCTGAAGAGTGTCGTGAGCGGTGCCTACTCTGCGTTCGAGGGGCGATTCCCGCAACGACAGCTACATGATGCCATCCGAGTAGATGTGCAGCCTCCACTGGTCCGTACCACGGATCCCGCGCGCCACATCTATCCGGAAGAGCCCGTCCATGAGCGACAGCCCGAGCCCCCCGCTTCCCTGCCACCCCCGCGTCCCGAATTCTCCACGGGGGCCCGCCCACGCCATGTCGTAGAAGCCGGTGAGCCGGAACGCGCTGCCACCGATGTCGTATGCGGCGGGCCCGACCGTGAATCCGTACCCCAGTTCGGCCCGCCCGAGCCAGAACGACTGCCCCGAGGCGGAGTTCGGGTCGAACGCGCGCAGCGTATAGGGCCCACCCATGTACCACAGCCGCTGGGCGGACGGCGTCCCGAAGGTCGTGCCCGTCCCGACCTCGATCGCACCTGTCACGTTGCCGGCGATCGGCGTGCTCACCGACCCGGACACGCCGAGACGGCCGTACTCGAAGTCACCGGTGGCGGCTTCACCCCACATCGTGGCTCCGAGGATCGGGTCCCCGGGATCAACGCCGGAAAACATCCTGATCCGTCCGGAGACCCCGTAGACGACTCCTCGATCCGCCACGACGTTGTCGGGGAAGACACGGCTGCTCCACGCGTGCGGCAGCGCCACGTCCGAGGTCTTCGGCGCGTTCTGCTGGAGTTCGCCGAACAACCGTCCTTCGATCCGTGTACGCGCGCCGGCCCGACTGGCGAACGCTTCCCCGCCCGTCTGCCTGAAGTAGAGGCCCTGATCGTACCCGAAGAACAGCGCATTCAGGGAGTTTCCGAAACTGAGCGGCCGTCCCCAGTCGCCCAGGTCCGTGAGTCGACGATACGCGGCGATTCCCAGCGAGCCCTTGGGCGTCTCACGGAACCAGCGTAGCTCACCGCCCGGTTCCCACTCGGGGACCCCTATCCGGCCGGTCAGCTCGAGCCGGGCATTCGTTCCCGTCCACCACCCGGTGCGAAACGCGGGCGAGAAGCCTTCCACCCGATTGTACCGAATCAGACCCGGATTGAATCCCCACATGAAGTCCGGCCCCGGCAGAGGGGCGCCGGGCACCCCGAGCTCGTCGAGCCGCGACTTCAGCTGCCCCACCTCGTCGTCGGTGAACGCCTGGATCGATCCGGAAAAGAGAGGGTCCGGAAGTTCCTCGGACGTGAGGAGACTGTCCACGGGCGGTACGATATGGACGGTGCGCCGGGCACTGGATGGCAGGCTGTCGGCCTCGATCTCGGCGAGGGCCGCGGAGTCCTGCTCAGAGGCGCGCTGCACGACCTGTCCCCGAATCGGCCGACCCTCCTCATCGAACGCGCGGCCTTCATCGTCGATCGTGATGCTCCGATCGGTCTCTCCCTCTTCATCGACGATCTCGATGACCGTTTCGTGCTCGTCTTCCTCCCATCGAGTCCACCCCTCGGGCAGCCCTTCCTCGCCGGGATCGATCGTCTGCGGCTCGTCGACCGAGTAGCCCTCGAAAGTCCACTCGAACCGGATGGGCATGGTCGCGAGACCAGCGATCTGGCCGGTGCCGTCGAACGCCATTCGATTAGGTAGCCACCATCGGAGTTCCTGCAGCCCGTAGTCGACCGTGATGAAATCGATCGTCGCCCGGATGGGCTTCACGAAGCCGGGTACATCTTCCGCGTCTTCCGGGTCCTCTCGATCGAAGTCGTAGTCGATCGCGGGCCGATACGCAGCTCGCGCGAGCAGAGCTTCGTCCCTGTCGAACCACAACGATCCGACGATGCGGTCCCAGCGGCCCTCGCGTGGCTCGACGACGGCCTCGACCAGCGTGACCGTCCGGTCGGATCCCGGGAATCGGATCCGCAGCGTGTCACCCGAGCGGTACCGATAGTGGTAGGCCGCCGTGTCGGCGAGAGGATGGAGCGCCCAATCGCTTCCCAGGAAGACGCGGTCCTCCGCCGGATCCAGGAAGTCGAAATCGAGATCGAACGCGTCGTCGCTCCGTGGGTTCTGATCGAACTCGACCCCCGCACCCACGATCGGCACGCCTCGCCGGACGCCGAGCCAGCGGACGATCCGATCGCCTGATGCGCCCCAGAAGACCTTCGCCGCACGTTCCTGGTGGAACATCGCGCGCTCGCGCCGGATCATCCTGCCGCCCAGACCGGCGTAGATTCGCTCGCGGAACGTCAATTCGAAGCTCTCGAGCCCCTGCGCGCGCGCGTAGCGTTCGCGCTTCGCCCGGATAATCAGATCCCGCACACCGGCATCGGCGTAGGTGTCGTCCGGCTCTTCCCGCACGTCGACGGTGTCGCCGGGCGCCGCGATGGGGTTCACGCGTCCAGACTCCTCCTGTCCCGCAGCCGGCACCGCACCGACGAAAAGGATTAGAAGAACTGCGGACCGCAGAGCGGACGCGACTGTGGGTTTCACCTGAGGACGCAAACCAATTCGAGTCTTCCGAAAGCCCATGGTCATTACGCTTCGCCTTCTACACCGGTTTCGTCACCATCGGTGCCCGTCGGCCCCTCCGCCGCCTATGTTCCCCCCGCAGACGGGCCGGGACGGGCGGGGGTCACTGATTCGGTATCGAGGACGACTTGGGGATCTACGGCCAGCACATCTTCCCGCGCCTTATGGACAGCGGGCTCAGCAGCCCGCAGCACCGGACGCTGCGGGCTCGCGTTCTCGCTCGGGCCACGGGCTCGGTGCTCGAGATCGGCTTCGGGACCGGGCTCAACCTCCCGTGCTACCCGCCCGACGTTCAGAACCTCGTAGGCGTGGACCTGACCACGATGCTCGAGCAGAAGGTCGCGGGACGAATCGCTCGCGCCGCGTTCCCGGTCAAACGCATTGAGCAGGACGCCTCGGACCCCCTGCCCTTCGAGGACGAGAGCTTCAATACGATCGTGAGCACCTGGACGCTGTGCTCCATCGACCGACTCCGCGCGGCCCTGCTCGAGCTCCGGCGAGTGCTGAGGCGCGACGGGTTCTTTCTGTTTCTCGAGCACGGCCGGAGCGATCGAACGCTGGCCGCTACCCTGCAGGACGCGGTGAACCCGTTCCAGAACGTCGTCGCGTGCGGGTGCAACCTGAACCGGAAGATCGACCAGGAGATCCAGGATGCGGGATTCAAGATCATCGAGCTCGAGCGCTTCAAGGTCACGGGCGTTCCACGGGTCTTCGGCGAGGTCTACGAGGGTGCGGCGCGTCGTGGTTAGGTCGTGGCGCGCGTACACCGCGCTCGGCCTCGGCTTGGTGGTCGGGGCCTGCGAGGCTGCGCCGGCGGACGTCCGGCCGGAGTCGATCCCGCCCACGGCCGACTACGAGGCCGTCGTCGAGAAGCTGTCGGCGTTCATCGAGCACGAGCGACAGGACAAGGACCTCCCCGCCATCTCGGTCGCGCTCGTGGACGACCAGGAGACCGTCTGGGCGGCCGGGTTCGGCGAAGCGGATCCGGATGCCTCGCGTCCGGCCACCGCCTCGACCATTTATCGGGTGGGCTCGGTATCCAAGCTTTTCACCGATCTGGCGGTCATGCAGCTCGTCGAGCGAGGCGAGCTCGATCTCGACGCTCCGATCACGGACTACATCCCCGAGTTCGAGCTCGGCGACCCGATCACGCCCGAGGTCGAAGCCGGTCCGCCGCTTACCCTGCGTCAGCTCATGTCCCACCGCGCGGGCATCGTCCGCGAGCCACCCGTCGGCCACTACTTCGATGACACCGAGCCGTCGCTTGCACAGACCGTAGCGAGCATGAACGGAACGCCGATCATCTATACGCCCGGGTCCCGCGTGAAGTACTCGAACGCCGGCATCGCGACGGTCGGGTACGTGCTCGAACGGACGCAGGGAATGCCGTTCACCGACTACGTGAGGGACGCCGTGCTCACCCCCCTCGGGATGGAGCAGTCCGCCTTTGCCCCCGACGCCGCGGTGCGCGAGGGGCTCGCGAAGGCGGGCATGTGGGGATACGACGGCCGCGAGTTCCCGGCTCCGACCTTCGAGCTCGGGATGGCGCCCGCCGGGAGCATGTACGCGCCGGTCACGGACCTCGGCCGGTTCATGTCCGCCGTGTTCGCGGGCGGGGTCGGGGCGCAGGGCCGCGTCGTGGCCGATACGACCCTTACCGAGATGCTCACCCCGCAGTTCGGCGAGAACTCGGGCTTCGGAATCGGCTTTGGCCTCGGAACGTTGGACGGACACCGATACGCCGGGCACGGCGGGGCCATCTACGGGTTCGCGACGCAGCTCGCGATGTTGCCCGACGAGAAGCTGGGCGCCATGGCCGTGACCAGCATGGATGTGGCGAACACTGTCACCGACCGTATCACCGACTACGCGCTGCGACTCATGCTCGCGGCACGCGCCGGGGAACCGCTGCCCGACGAGCGAACGACGGGGTCCGTGTCCGACGCGATCGCGGCGAGGCTGCCCGGTACGTATGCGTCCGGGGCCACCGGACTGGTGCTCGAGATCTCGAATCGCGGGGTCGGCACGGACGAACCCGACATCGTCGCCGCCATCGGCGGACGTGAGTACCGCATGCGGGCCCGGGGCGACACGCTGATCATCGACGGGCGGCTTGGATTCGGCGGGTTCTGGCGCTTCGACGGCGAGGCGCTGCTCACCCGGGATGGCACGCGGTTCGAACGCGCCGAGGTACCCCCTGGCCCGAAACCGGCCCCGGCCCCCGATCGCTTCCGCGACCTGATCGGCGAGTACGGGTGGGATCACAACATCCTGTTCGTCTACGAGAAGGACGGCCAGCTGCACGCCCTGATCGAATGGATGGAGATCGACCCGCTCGAGGAGGTCGGCTCCGACCGCTTCGCTTTCCCCCGCCAGGGCGGCCTCTACCACGGGGAGTTCCTGGAGTTCGAACGTGATGACACCGGTGCCGTGACCGCCGTGGTGGCGGCGGGGATCCGTTTCGACAGGCGACCGGGTGCCGCCGACGGAGAGACCTTCACGATCGACCCCGTCCGCCCGATCGACGAGCTGCGCGAGACCGCCCTCGCCGCCTCCCCGCCGGCGGAAGGCGAACTCCGTGAACCGGATCTGGTCGAGTTGCGATCGTTGGACCCGACGATCCGCTACGACATCCGGTACGCCACGACGAACAACTTCATGCAGAGCGTCTTCTATCGGGAGCCCCACGCGTACATGCAGCGGCCGGCCGCCGAGGCCCTCGTCCGCGCGCAACAGGCGTTGGCCGGGTACGGGTATGGGCTGCTGATCCACGATGCGTACCGTCCGTGGTACGTGACGAAGATGTTCTTCGACGCGACCCCGGAGGATCAGAAGATCTTCGTCGCGGATCCGGCGAACGGCTCGCGCCACAATCGTGGCGCCGCGGTGGATCTCACGCTGTACGATCTCGGGACGGGCGAGCCGATCCAGATGGTCGGCGGCTACGACGAGTTTTCGGAGCGGTCGTATCCGGACTACGTGGGAGGTACGTCGCTGCAGCGCTGGCACCGCGATCTGCTCAGGCTGGCGATGGAAGCCGAGGGCTTCACGGTCTACGAATACGAGTGGTGGCACTTCGACTACGGCGAGTGGGCGAGCTACCCGATCCTCAACCTGACGTTCGAGGCTCTCGAGACGGACCGCTAGCGCCGGTCGCCTCCGTCAACCGGGCTCAAGCCGCCGAGCGCCTCTTGCCGCCCGCGACGGCACCGAGGGCGGCGGCACCGGCTGGACCAACCAGGAAGGTCAGGGCCAGTACGAGGTCGCCCGACGCGGAGCCGCTGATCGACAGCCAGAGACCGACCAATCCCAGGATGGCGGTCCCCCAACCGCACGCGAGCGCCCAACGTACCGGCGTTCCGTCAGCCTGAAGACGCGAGATAAGAAACCCGACGATAAGATAGAAGGCAGCCGCTAGAGCGACTCGCCCCGGCCCCGGTGGCACGATCAGAACGTCCGTAAACACGAACGCGAGACCGGCCAGACCGGCGAGCACCACGAGTGCGACGGTTAGCATCTTATTCATGGCGAGCGAAGATGGGCCGCTCATCTGACAATCTCAAGACTCTCGGAGGAGGTCTCATGCGCCGCATGGCACTCGTCATTCTGACCGTCGCTTCCGTCGGCTCGATGGTCGCGTTCGCAGCTCCCGACGCTCCGCCCGCGGAGTCGCTCGACGAACTCGCTTGGATCGCCGGTCACTGGGGCGGTGAGGCGTTCGGCGGCCAGGTCGAAGAAGCCTGGTTCCTGCCCGCCGGCCGCTCGATGTCCGGAAGTTTTCGCCTCGTCCAGCAGGACCTCGCCGTCATGTACGAATTGCTGCTCCTCGAGCAGGACGACGACGGCGAGATCTACTATCGGTTCAAGCACGTTTCGCGTGGTTGGGAACCGTGGGAGGAGGAGAAGCTCGAGTATCGGCTCACGGAACTCGAGGGCCGCAAGGCGACCTTCCGACCCACAGCAGACGAGCCGTATGAGAACGCCCCCGGCTGGTTCACGTACGAGAGTCCTTCACCCGATCAGCTCATCGTGACCATCCATGGGGGGACGTCGCCGATCGCTCTTGAGATGCATCGCCGATAGGCGGCGGAGGCATGGACACCGCCCGGTACTGGATGGCCGTCTTCGCGATCATCTCGGTCGCCCCGGCCATTCTGTACTGGTACATCGTCCATCCGTTCATCTACGTCTGGAGGAAGGTCGGAAAGACGATCACCTTCTCGCTCCTCGCGGTGATGTTCCTCGGCGTCGGATACCTCTGCTGGCTCAACCGAGAACTGCTTCTGGGCGCCGACCTCGGGACCGTCCGCTGGCTGTGGGCTCCGGCCATCGTCTGCTACGGATTCGCGGCCTGGATACAAGTTCGGATCAAGAAGCACCTCACCTTTCGGATCCTGGCCGGGGTGCCAGAGCTCGAGGCCGACGGTAAGGGCGGAACGCTCCTGGACGAGGGGCTCTACGCACGCGTGAGGCACCCGAGATACGTCGCGATCATTCTCGGAATCGTCGCCTGGGCGCTATTCACGAACTACGTGGGGATGTACGCCCTCATAGGGGTCAGCGTCCTCGCACTCGCCGGGATCGCCTGGATGGAGGAGCGTGAATTACTGAGACGATTCGGCCAGGACTACGCGGACTATCGTCGACGCGTGCCCATGTTCATCCCACGACTCCGTGCCGACGGACCCGCCTGAAGGTCAGTAGGCCGGGATGTCGAGCTCGGCCCGGGTGCCTCCGATCTCGTATTCGACACGCCGGAACGGAAGCCACCCGATCGCCGTCTGCGCGACGTCCACATCCGCTCGTCGCGGGGTGACCGGGACCTCCTCGAGCTCGAGCGCCGACCCCTCCCAGCGAACCGCGATATCTGACACCTTCTCCTGCAGCTCTTGCTCGAGTTCCTTCACGTCCTCCAGCAGGCTCTCCAGGTTCTCCTCAGCGTCCTCGGCCCGCTGGCGGGCGGCGGACGACTGCCGCATTCGGCGCAGGCTCCCGGACGCCGATCGCGACGACCGTCGGCCGAGAAAGGCCCCGAGCACCGATTCACCGATCGCGACGATGGTCTCGCGCTTCTTCGCCGACGCATCGGCGTCGTATCGACCGACCGTGGCGCGCGCCTTCCGAATCCGCTCATCGAGGCGATCGAGCTTCGTTTCGTAGCGCTCTTCGAGCTTGTCGATCTCCTCGTCCCGTCGTTCCCGAGCCTCCTGGGTCAGCCGCAGCCGGAAGTCGGCTGCGGACTCACCGGGCCGGGAAAAGGCGTCGAGATCCGGCGCCTCGAAGATCGTGATCCGCCGGGTACGGTAGAGGTAGTCCTCGAGATCGGCCCGGGCACCACTCAACTCGCGCACCTGGTTCATCGATTCCGGCAGGGGCTCAAACCGCGCGTCGGCCTCCGGAGCTCCGCCCGCTGGCGTGGCCGCGAGGCTCTCAGCCGAGTCCCAGCGAATCGCTCCGGACACATCGGGCCGCGCGGCGAGCGAGAACTCGTCGCGCTGCTCACCGCCGGATGACCGGTGGAAGTATCCCACCGACCCGCTCGCGACCACGGCCGGTCGGTAGACCAGCGTCTGACCGATGAGCGACGCGGTGGCTCCCGCCTCCTGCTCGACGCGGAGAGCCGCACCCGTCGGGCCCAGCCGCACGGGTGCGAAGACCTGCGTCACATCGCCGCCGATCGAGGGAGGACTCGAATCCAGACCGTCGTGGGCGACGGTCGCCTGCACCGGACCCGCCGCAGCGGGGCCGGTCGTCGAGGCGCCTGATGCATCGGAAGCGGTCGATTCGGCCTCCCTGCCCTCCATCAGCCCGGACACCTGCCCACGCGTCAACGGGCCCCGCAGGTAGCTCATGGCCCAGCGCGTCCGGAACGTCTCCGGCGCGCCCTCGAGCACGTTGTGTAGCAGGAACTCCCGCTTCTCCAGCCCCGAGATAAGGCCGTCCAGCTCGCTCCGGGACGCACCTCCGGCAGAAGCGGCGGTCTCGAGGCCGTCGAGCAGCCGCCCCTTGTCCCGCTCCGTCTGGAGTCTCCCGATGAACCATGTCCCCGCGTTCGTCAGCGCCTTGTAGTCGAGATCCACCGGGTTCTGTGTTGTCAGGACTACGCCAAGACCGTACGCCCGGGCCTGCTTGAACAACGTGAGGAACGGCTTCTTGCTCGGCGGCTCGGCGACCGGCGGCAGAAAGCCGAAGATCTCGTCCATGTAGAGAAGCGCCCGCAGGCTCGTCGTCCCGGGCTGCTGCCGCATCCAGGTGATGACCTGGTTGAGCAGGAGCGTGACGAAGAACATCCGCTCGGCCTCGGACAGATGCGCGATGTAGAAGATCGAGTGCCGGGGCCGCCCGTCGGGGGCGCTCAGGAAGCCCGGGATATCCAACGGCTGCCCTTTGATCCACCCCTGAAACCCGGGCGCCGCGATCAGATTGTTGAGCTGCATCGCGAGACCCAGCCGGTCTTTCTCGGGGAAGAACGTGTCGACGTCGAACACCCCGAGTCTTCGGACAGGCGGATCCTGGATCGAGAGGATCAGCTTCGCGAGATCGAGGTCCTCGCCGGCCCGCCAGAAATGCTCGAAGATGTTCGCGAGCAGGATGTGCTCGCGCGACTGGACCGGGTCGGCATCGACTCCGATGAGCCCGAGAATCCCTGACACCGTCCCGGCGATGCGTTCGCGGAGGTATTCGGCCTCCTCATCCCAGTCGGCATCCGGCGCCTCGAACGAACTCATGACCGACACGGGGATTCCCGCGTCGCTCCCGGGCGTGTACACAGCAATGTCGGTCGTGTCGCGCAGCGCCCGGATCCGGTCGCCGTTCTGACCCCATTTCGCGAGGCCGCCCCTCCACAATTCGGCCTGTCCGGCCGCGAACTCCGCCGGCGTCTGGTCCTTCCGCCGGGCATCATCCGGGTTCACCCAGGGCTCGAAGTCCTCGGCCGCGAGGTCCGGGAACGTAAGCAACAGGTTCGTCATGTCGCCCTTCGGATCGATGATCAGGGCGGGTACGCGATCCATCGCCGCCTCCTCGAGCAGATCGAGGCAGAGTCCGGTCTTGCCGCTTCCGGTCATCCCGATGCAGACGGCATGCGTGGTCAGGTCACGCGCGTCGTAGAGAAGGGGTGCCTCGAGCGGGTCTGCCCCGCTCTCCGCACCCAGATAGAACGCTCCGAGCTTCTCGTAGTTCATCCGGCCTCCGAAAGGTGCCACCGCGGCGGGTGACCGGTCATGTAGGGTCGCGCGAGGGGAACTGCGGCGCGGAGAAGAAGCGATCGACGCGACGCGGCCCGGGCAGTCCGGGCCACGCCAAGCGGATCCTCGTTACTGGCTCGCCCCTGGCGGGAACGTCTCCATGATGCGGCTGACGATGTCGTTGATCTCTTCCTGCATCTCCTGCGGCGACATCTGGCGGTTGCTGAGCGACTTCTCGCCCGAGCCCCGCCAGACCATCTCTCGCGATTCCTCGTCGAAGATCCCGATCAGGAGCTGGCCGACGGTCGTGACGTTCCGGCGGGTCGTGGAGCTGCTGATTCCAACCCCCGTTCTCGGACCCCAATACCCCCAGCCGTACCCATGCGTGCTCCACCCGCTATGCATCGTCGTGTAGCTCACGTCCTCGCGCGTGCTGAGCTGATACCCGACGGCGAAGTCCGCGCCGTCATCCAGCCGGCGAAAGCCCTTCGACTGGAGATCGGTATCGATGGCCGCGCGAATCCGACGATCAACCAGTGGATCCTGCGCGAGACCCGCCGCATCCGATTCCGAGTCGGGAAGCCACTCGAACGTCTGAAATGCGCCGAAGTTGGCGGCCGGATCGAAATCCGAGTTCACGGTAAGGCCGCTGCAGGCAGCCAGAGTCACGGCAAACGCCGCCGTCGCGGCGAATCGAGTCTTTCTTGCAATGGTCATGTTCTGGTGACCTTCCTATTCATACCGAAGTCATTTGCGTAGCGCGGCGTAAGTTAACAGGAGGCGCTCCCCTTCTCTAGGATATTGCACGGCTCGAGACACTCGGCGGCAACTTCCCATCCGCAAGCTGCCGGAGCGTGAAGGGTGCCGGAATTCCTCGACATGCACACGCGTATCCGGCTCACCTCGTGACGTTGGAGGCAGATTTCCTGTCTCGTTGAGGGAGCAAGAAACGTTTTTGGGTGTACGCCGATTTGAAACGAGACCCGGTTGGCCCCATCGTTACGTGGTTCCGGGATGTCGAATGCCGGAACCGAGGTCCCGAAGCGTTGGAGCGAGGTTGGAGCGAACGTTGGTAAGAGGACACAGGACACGTCGATTCTTTGCGGTAACGCTGGCCCTCGCGGCCGCGTTCGTCGCGAGCGCCGCGACGGTCATCGGTCAGGAAGAGGAGACGCAGGAAGCCCGCCTCCCGGCCGTGCTGATCGGTCAGGTGGTGAATGCGTCCACGGGTCTCCCGATCGACGGGGCGGTCGTGAACCTGATCGGCTCCGGATACGGGGCAATCACCGACACGCTCGGGAATTTCCGTATCCCGCAGACCTGGGCCGGCCCGGATACGCTCGAAGTCCGGTACATCGGATTCGAACCGAGCCGCACGGCGCTCACGCTCGCCGACAACGAGATCACGAGGGTGACCCTCCTTCTGAGCCAGACGGTCGTTCGCGTCGCCGACCTGGTGGTGGAGGTCCGCCAGACACGCCGTTCTCGAAACTTGCAGGGCTTCGTCGAGCGGATGCAGCGCGGTTTCGGCGAGTTCTTCACCCCGGGCGACATCCGGAATCGGAACCCTCGCCTCCCTAGCGACCTGCTCCGGGGAATCCCCAACGTGAGCGTGGGACCGATCCGCTACGGGCGAGCCGAAGTCTCGCTGGGTCGTGGCACTCGACTCGGATGTCCTCCGGCGTTGTACCTCGATGGCGTGTATCAGGCAGGGATGTTCCTCGATGACATCCCTGCCGAGGATCTCGGAGCAGTGGAGGTGTACGTCGGCGCGACTGACACGCCGATGCAGTTCATGCGAACGTCGAGTACCTGCGGCGCGATCGCGATCTGGACGCCCGAAACGATCGACTTCCAGGACTGGACCGGAACGCTCCCCCCGCCCTTCGACCACTAGGGCGTCGTCGGTGACCCGTTCCGATCAGACGTAGGTGATCGCGGACTCGACTTCGATGTCCTTTCGGAGCGAGTGGAACACGCTGCAGTACTTTTCGAAGGACAGTTGTACCGCGCGCTCGGCCCTCGCCGGCTCGACCTCCCCGGAGATCGCGAACTCGAACTTCATCTTTCGGACGTATTTGGGTGGATCGTCCATGCGCTGCGCGAGGATCCTCAGATCCAGGCCCTGAAGGTCCTGCCGACCCTTCGCCAGGATATCCACCACGTCGATCGCCATGCAGGCGGCGGTGGATTCGAGCAACAGCGCCACCGGGCTCGGCCCGATGCCCGCCTTGCCGTCGATGGGCGTCTCGTGGTCTCCGCGTCGACCGATGAACTGCAAGCCCTCACCGGTCCACTCGACCGATACTTCTTCCATGACGTGGGAACTCCGTCTCTGAATCCGCTTTCGGTTGCCCGGCGCCGAGCCGGGGCGGGAAGATACTCAGCGGCGCGGGTTCAGCCTATTGGTTCGCGACGACCCGGATCTCCTGTCCATCTCGTTCGAGAGAAGCACCCACCGACGTCAGCGTCAGCCCTTCTCCCGTGATCCGAATGGTGTCCCCCGCCTGGACGATCTCGGGCTCCGGAATGCCGGTCACGCGGAATCGGTCGACGCCGGCAAACAGCGGATGTCCGGTCAACCCTCGCGTCATCGCCGTGCGGCCGCGAGCCTCGGCGCGGGTCTCGCCGACACTCACGGCAACCCATCGGGTGTGCAGCACGTGACGCTGGTCGAGCACTCGCACGTTGAGTGGGTCGAACTGCTCGACCTGAAGCGGCTCCGAACCAGCGGCCAGCTCGACGCTCCAGCCCCGTGCTCCCTCGAAGGCCGCACGCGCGCGGGCGTCCCGCCGCTCGAGATCCGCGAGGTCGGTGCGCGCCAGGCTGCTCGACCGGGCTCGTTCGTCCGGACTCGGTCCGCACCGCCGAACGGATAGCTCTCCGATCGCTCCGCCGAGTACTGATTCGAGCGCGACGATGGAATCCGACTCGGACAGCGCTCGCTGCCACCCGGGAGCCAGCCGATCGAGGAGAACCGCGATCGCGTGGCCGGTCGCGTACGCCCTCTCCCGCACATCCTCGGGCGGGAATCCGTCGGCCGGGACCGACGGCTCTCCGCCCTCGGCCTTCGACTGCAGGTAGCGGGCGAGCCCCTCGCGCAGCTCGGTGCCCTGCTCGTACCGGCGCGCAGCATCCGGGAGCCTCGCAAACCGCTCGCCCCGCGCGCGCAGAAACGCCTGGGCCCAGCACAGTTCCCGAATCGAATCCCCGGCCACGATCGCCCGGCGAAGCGCCCCTCCCTCGAGGCGCCGAAGGTCGAGCAGTGGGAGCGAGCGGATCGGGTAGGTGAAGAGGTCGACCTCGTTCGCCGTCCAGCCAGGGTGGGTCTCGGACTGATAGGCATGAAACGCCTCGTGGACCATCACCGCCGCGAGCTCCACCGGGTCGCGGTCCCAGTCGGCCCCGATGACGGCGATCCGGTGTCCACCGAACTCCAGATCGGTGTTCGCGTTCAGCTCGTCCAGCAGCGTATCCGCCACGAACGCACCCTCCACACCTCGCATCTTCGCGAAGATCGCGGGACGATCGGGGTACCGTATTAGGTACGTCCGCTCGGTGTCGTAGATTGCCAGTGGAACAGTCGCGGGGTCGAAACCCGGCCAGCCGACCTTAGGCGTCGCGTCGTCGTAGGCGTCAATCGCCGCACCGAGTTCGTCGGCCCTCGGATGCGAGCACGCGGCGGACGCGAGCATCAGCACGAGTGAGAAAGCAGCCCGGAGACGTATCGTCCGAATTGAAACCGAGGTTTTGAGACCGACGTACCAGTCGGCAGGAGGCGCTAAAATGTTCGAAACGCTTGGGATGTTCCTCTGGTTGGTCATCACCGGAGTGGCCTCGATCGGGGGCTATATCACCATAAAGAAATTCGTGCGCGAACGGCTCCGCTTCGTGGACGGCGTGCACAGGAAGCCGCTGCCCGCGATCGCCGGAGTGGCCGCGACGGCCGTGGCGATTCCGCTCACGATACTGCCCGTGGTTAACATGGGGACGGCGCTGCTGTTCGGAATCGGGATCGCGACGGGTGTGTCGGCTGGTCGGAAGGAACTCAAGAAGCTCCCCGGCGCCTGAACGACATGCCCGGGGACGCCGGGTCTCCCGGCGTCCATCGGCTCAGCGTGAGCCGCGCATCCCCGGGCCGTGATCGCTCCACGCCACGCCGGCGGGACCGCGGCCGGCATCCAGCGACCCGATAACCTCGCGCTCGGAGACATCGAGCACATCGACCCGGTGTCTCGAGGGAACCGAGACGAACACCTGCGTGCCGTCATCCGAGAACGTGAGAGACCTCGGCTCACCATCGATCGGAATCCGTGCGAGCACCGCCGCGGACGCGACGTCGAGGACGACCACGTCCTGAGTCCCGCGGTGCGACACCCAGACTTCGCTCCCCGACGGGCTGAATCGCAGCCGGGTCGGCCCCACACCACCGCTCGAGAATCGTGCCTCCTCCTCCAGGCGTCGCGTATTGATCACGCTGATCGTGTGATCTCCACTATTTGCGACCCACAGTTCCCGCTGATCGTTCGAAAGCGCGAGTCCTCTCGGGCGCGATCCGGTGCGGACCTGTTCCGGCACGACGGTGACGCGATCGATCATCGTCACTTGATCCGAGTCGGTGTTCGCCACGTAGACTCGGCGGCTGTCGCGAGTAACCGTCAGCGTGCCCGGATCCGTGCTCTCGGTCTTCCAGAGCATCTTGACTTCGCCGGTGTGGGCGTCGAGTTCCACGACACCGCCTTCGCGCGAAGTCATCCAGAGGCGCCGGCCGTCGTCGGCGACGCGAATCGCCTCCAGGTTCAGGTAGTCGCGCGGCTGAAACGTGGCGTGAACCCGACGCTGGGCGAGGTCGAGAACCGTCACCCCGCGCCCGTCCGGGCTGGAGAGCGTCGCCTCACCGGCCACGGAGGCCGTCGCGTCATCGAGCCCGGGCACCCAGCCGTAGCTCGTGACGTACGCGAACCGGCCGTCGGGACTCATGGCGACTTCGCGCGGGTCCGGACCGGTCTGGAAACGTCCGAGGACGCGTTGACTCGACGGATCGATGAGAAGGGCCTCGTCGGCCTCACCACTCACCACGACGAGCGTTCCGGCGGCCCAGCCCTCCGCCGGTGACGCCTGCGCACCGAGATCCGCCGCGCCAACGGCGAAAAAGCCGATCAGGGCCGCAACTGTGAAGACATTCACGGTCTTCTGCACTGGTTCTCCGCCTCGTGCGCGTAACGCGCGTTATGAAACACCCTCGACGCCGGACCGTCTAATCGCTTGCGGCGTCACAATGTACGCGAACGAGCACGCCGCGTCTCTCCCGACGCCGTCGGCTCGCCCGGACCGCGTCCCCTCGGTCGTCACGGGCTCGAAGTGCAAGCCCGAGGCCGCATTCGCGCTGGCGAGGCCTGCTCGCCGTTACTATCCCTTCGACGAGCCGTACCCATTCGACACTTCAGTCCGGAAAACGGATCGGAATGACACTGCATGCGGACCGTAACCGTCTCGTAGACGGCCTCAGGGCGCTGGTCGCCACGGAGTCGGTGAACCCCCACCTCAGCGAGGCCGGGTCCGGCGAGGGCCCGATCGCCGACGTCACGACCGGGTTGATGGAGTCCGCGGGTCTGACGGTATATCGATACGAGCCCGAGCCAGGTCGCCCGAGCGTCGTGGGAAGTATGGGGGGCCGGGGGAACGGCCCCACGCTCATGCTCAACGCCCACTACGACACGGTCGGTGTCGACGGGATGGACCGGCCGTTCGACCCGGCCGTGCGGGACGGCAGACTCTTCGGTCGCGGGTCCTATGACATGAAAGGCGCCCTCGCCTCGTGCATCGAGGCGGCGCGGCTGCTCACGGATGCCGGGACCGACCTCGCCGGCGGACTCCTGGTCGCCGCGGTCGCAGACGAGGAGTACTCGAGCATCGGAACGACCGACCTAATGACTCGTCGCGAAGCGGGCGAGTTGTCGTTCGACGCCGCCATCGTGACCGAGCCCACCTCTCTTCGGCTGTGTGTCGCCCATCGGGGATTCACGTGGCTCGAGGTGGTGACCCGCGGCCGGGCCGCGCACGGCAGCCGATATCAGGAGGGGATCGATGCGAATCTGCACATGGGACGGGTGCTGGGTCGTCTGGAAGAGCTCCTCCAGGAACTTCAGGCGCGACCGGGGCACCCGCTTCTCGGTCCCCCATCCCTGCACGCCGCTCTCCTCGAGGGGGGCGTCGGAATATCCACGTACTCGCCGGAGTCCCGGCTGCGGATCGAGCGCAGGACTGTACCCCCGGAGACGCGCACGACCGTCGAGCGCGAGATCTCGAGAATCATGGGTGACCTCGCCGATGAGGACGAGCGGTTCGAGGCCGAATGGAACACATACTTTCACCGCGAGCCCTTCGAGACGTCCCCCGAAGCGCCGATCGCCGCACTCCTGGCCAACTCGACCGAGCGTGTTCTCGGAGAGCGGCCCGACGTGATCGGAGATTCACCCTGGATGGACTCGGCTCTCACGGCCGCCGGGGGCGTGGACACGGTCGTCATGGGCCCGCACGGGGCGGGAGCACACGCCGCTGAGGAGTGGGTGGACGTCGACTCGTGTCTGAGGCTCGCCGAGATCCTCGCGGACGTGGCGGTGAGGTACTGCGGAACGACCTGATCCGACCCCTCAGCGGCGGGCCGGAACGTTGAGGAAGATGTTGTTGGGCGCCCCGGAGTTTCCCGTAATGACGTCCGGATACCCGTCACCGTTCAGGTCGCCGACGCCGACCGAATACGTATCGCAGTCGTCGCAACCGAACCGTACTTCGTCGAAGCCCCCCGCCCCGTCGTTGAAGTAGAGGGCGTTCTCGCGCGCGACGTTTCCGACCACGATGTCCGGGTCGCCGTCGCCGTCCAGGTCGGCAATCGCGATCGTGTAGGTCGCGTCGTCGGCCTTCCCGAACTCGGCGCTGCGGCGGAACCCATCCCCCGATCCGAAGTAGACGGCGTTCGGCTGCCGGATGTTCGCGTTGAGGATGTCGAGATGGCCGTCGCCGTCCATGTCTGCGACCGCCACACCTCGGGTCTCGTCCTGACCAGTCCCGTAGGGTGTCGCGCGGTCGAACCGCGCCCCCCCGGAGTTCCAGCTGACGGCATTCCCCCCGCCGTCCCGATTCGCCAGCGCGAGATCGAGGTCACCGTCCCCATCCAGGTCGGCGGCGCTGACGTCGATCGTCGAGTCGTCACCCGATCCGAACTCGGTCGAACGACCGAATCCGCCACGCCCATCCCCGAAGTGAATGGAGTTCTGCTGCCCGCGGTTCACCACCAGGATGTCGAGGTTACCATCGGCGTCGAGATCGGCAAGCGTGAGCGACCGCGCGTTGCTCGGCGTCCCGAACTCGCCGTTGAGGATGAAGCGCCCGGCCCCGTCGTTCAGAAAGATCTGCTTCCGCGTCCGGTCGTTACCGGTGGCGATGTCGAGGTCTCCATCTCCATCGAAGTCGCCGGACGGAGCGGCGTAGGACGCGTCCTCCTCGTCTCCGAGCCGGCGGGCGAGCGTGAAGCTCGCCCGACCGTCGTTGAAATAGACGCGGTTCGGGCCCGGCCAGTGCCGTCCGTTCGCGACGGACACGTCGAGATCCCCGTCACCGTCGAGATCCCCGAGGTGGACACCGGCGGTCACCTCGGCCCCGGAACCGAGCGACCGGATCGGGCGGAGGGTTCGCGACTGCGCCTGCGCCGCAGCAGGCAGGACCACGAGGATCAACACGGCTACGGCTCCCATCCGATGGCGGATAACACGCGCGCTCGCGATCTCGGCCGCCTCAGCCGCCCGGATTCTCGAGCAGGAAGATCTTGTCGTCGGTCTCGTCGACGCCCGTCAGGTCGAGGTCGCCATCGCGGTCGCGGTCATGGATGATCGCGCAGGATCCGGACGCGCTCGCCGCGTAGGTGCGCGGGTTCACGAGCGTACCGTCTCCGGCGTTCTCATGGACCGTGAAGCTGTTGCCGTCGAAATCGCTCGTGACCACGTCCAGGTCTCCGTCACCATCGAGATCGCCGACATCTACCGCGAGCGGGGCGTCGCCGGTGGCGTACTTCAGTGGCTCTGCAAGCTCCCCGGCCCCATCGCCGAGGAGGACCGAGACGTTGTTACCCTCCCTGTTGGCCGCCAGCACGTCCACGTGGCCATCACCATTCACGTCGCCGGTCACGATCATCCAGGGCCGGCCGCCGGCTGTCTGGGTCGCGGTGTGCTCGAGGTTGCCCTCGCCGTCACCGCTGAACAGCAGGATCTCGTCGGAATAGTAGGCGCCGACGAAAAGATCCTGGTGCCCATCCCCGTTCGCGTCTCCCACGGCGCATGTCTTGTCACCGCGTCCAGGCGAGGGGATCTGAGCGGTGCGACGCAGGGTGCCCGTGCCATCCCCGTCGTTCAACAGAATCGCGACATTCCCCCGAGTCTCCCTGGGCCCCTCTCCCATGTTCACCGACGCGACGTCGGGCCAGCCGTTGTGGTCCAGGTCCATGATGCACACGCCGCGGACGTTGTCACCGGCCGACGTGTTGCTCCCCTCGTCGAACCACCCCTCACCGTCCCCCACGAACAGGGTGACGAGATCATTGCCGGCGTTCCCCACCACGAAGTCGGTGATCCCGTCTCCGTTGAAGTCGGCTCCCTCGTTGGGGCTCGGCCAGCTACCGCCCGGAATATCGAGGATCCGGAATTCATCGTAGTTCCCTGCCCCGTCGTTCAGCATGATCCGGACGTCCGCCGAGACCTCGTTGGGGATCGCCAGATCCGGGTATCCGTCGACATTGAAGTCGCCCGCATACGCGCCGTACGGCTGAACGTGGGTCTCATCGTCGTCCAGCAGGACGCGTTCTCCGCGGTCCACCATGTCCAGCGATCCCGCCTCGGGACGGATCCAGAAGCTCCAGCTGAACCCGCTGGACATCCGGCCGCCGGAGGCAAGCGGCGCGCCCGCTTCGAGCGACACCGTCACCGCTTCGCCGTGCTGAAACGGCCGCGCCGGTTCGAACCGGATGCGGGCCCCGTCGTCGAGCACGGTCACCTCTCCGGCCATGATTCCCGACCAGCGACCGAACACGGCGAGGTCCGACGCGTCGAACGAAGTCGGGTCGATCGGCTGCCGCAACGTCAGCTCGAGAGGTGTGGACGGGTCCGGGACGATCGAGTTCGGCGACGGGGCGGCAGTGGAGACGACGACAGACGGCAGCTCGGCCGAAGCGAATTCCGCGGCTGGAGCCGGCTCGACGGAACCCACGACGGCGAGAAACGCGGCACCTGCGAACAACAACGCGACAGCGATGAGACCCGACTTCGACATGGTGAGGCTCCCTCGGAAAGACTCTCCGCGCCCGGGGACGCGGTCCGACGACTCAACATGGTTGGACGGGCCACCTCGACCAAGGGTGGTCTGCGCGATCAGACCCGCGTCAGGGCTTCGCTCGTGTCCCAGAGTGCGAGCGCGACCCCTTCGTCGAGAGCGGGGGCTTCCGCGCGCGCCGGCTTGTCCACGTTGAAGTACGTGTCGGTCAGATCTGCGAACTCCGGGTCGGCGAGAATCCGCATTATGGCCCGGCCGCCGACGTCGGGTGACTTCATCAGCAGCTTGAAGAAACGCAACAGCAGCGTGATCGGCCCGCTGTTCTTGTTCCAGATCCTCGTCGCGAGCACGCCGGGGTGCATCGAGTTCGCGATCAGGCCGCGATCGCCGAAACGGCGAACGAGCTCCGAGGTGAACATCACGTTCGCCTGTTTGGAATCCGAGTAGGCCTGCAGCCCCCCCTTCCACACGTCACCCCGGATGACCTCCTCGATCGAAGCCCGGGCCAGCTTTCCGGATCGGTGGGCCTCCGAACTGACGTTCACGATCCGCCGTCCGCCCCGCAGCACCTGTTCGATCAACAGCTCGGTGAGGAGAAAATGAGACAGGTGGTTCGTGGCCATCGTGATCTCGAAGCCGGCGGGGTTTCTCTCGAGCCGGTTCCGCCACACGCCGGCGTTGTTCACCAGAGCTTCGAGCTCGTCGAACCGGGCGAGCCTCGCCGCGAGTTCGCGCACGTGGCTGAGATCGGAAAGATCCGCGATTTCGAGTTCCGCAGTGCCGGGGCGTGATCCGCGAGTCAACTTCGCGAGCGCGGCCCGACCGCGCTCTTCGCTCCGGCACACCATGATGACGTGCGCCCCCGCTCGTACGAGGAGGCGGGAAAGCGAGAACCCAACGCCGGAGTTCGCCCCGGTGACGACGATCGGCAGACCAGAAAGATCCCTCATGACATCAAGGTGTCACGGCCGGGTCGCCGAAGCGACTCAGTCCCCCCGGATCTCGGCTCCCGGCGAAGATTTCGCCGACCGGAGACGGCTGGTGAGGAGAGCTACGGCCTCGGCCAGGCCCGCGACACCGACGCCTCCCACCTGTTCGTTGCTCTGCAGGTCGCTGAGGGTGAAGCGCCACTGCGCGGGGTCCGCCATCGCACCCTCGTCGTACCAGAGGCTTAGCTCGTAGCGGTGCGCGCGCGTGGTTCCCGACCCTGTCGAATCACTCGCCATCGTCGCCTCTCCGGTTTGTTCCCAAGAGTGTTAGAGCAACGAGCGGCTCGTTTCCTTACAGGCCGGATCCTCCAACTGCCGCAATCACTTTGACTTCGATGAGAACGCCCTGACTGTAGAGCTCAGTGACGCCGATGGCGGTCCAGGACGGCAGATTGGGAACGACCTCGTTCTTCGCCACCAGGAACTCGTCAATGTGCCCGTGCATATCGAGGTGGTAGGTCGTCATGTCGACGATGCGATCGAGACCGGATCCGGCCTCCTCGAGGATGAGTCCGATCCGCTCGAAGACCTGGCGAAACTGTGTCGTCGGGTCCGGGTGGCCCGATACGACACCGGATAGAAAGACGAGGTCTCCCACGCGCACCGCGTCCGAGTAGAGCCCGCCCGGGGGCGGTGGGTCGGGAAAACGCTCCTGTGCGGCGAGACCACTCGGGATCGCGATGAACGCGGCGAGCGCGACGGCTCGGGTCAGACGCATGCTATTCCTCCTCGGATGCGGTCGGATCAGTCGCACGCCGATCGTATCCCCGATGGCAGCGAGCGTGACTACGTCCGTAACCTCGGCGTCGCGTTTCAGTTCCCACGCGACGTGCGCGCACCCCGTCAGGATGTCTGCAAGGCCCGCAGAAAATCCTCCCCGTACTGCTCGAGCTTCGCGGGGCCGATCCCCGGCACCCCCAGCAATTCGTTCAGCGTGGACGGTTCCAGGTCGATCATGTCCCACAGCACCTGGTCGCTGAACACGATGTACGCGGGAACGCCCCGCTCATCCGCCAGCTGCTTCCGGAGCGTTCGCAGACGCTGGAACGTGGGGTCTGACGGAGAGCGCTCTCGCCCCGACGTGTTGACCCGCATCGGAGGCCGGGGTCGCCGACCGGATCCGATCACACCCTCCTGGGCGAACAGATCGGAGAGGCTGCCGCCGGTGCAGACGTCGCAGGATTCCCCGCAGGAATCGAATTCCTCGCCGAAGTACGCGAGCAATTCGCGGTGTCGGCACGTATCGCGATCGGCCAGCCGAAAGAGGGATACCGTCGCCTGACGCTTCGCTTCTCGCTGGGCCTCGTCCGTGATCTCGTCCAGGAAGCGCTCTCGTACCTTCACATCGTACCAGGAGTAGAAGAGTACACAGTCGCTTGGAAGCCCGTCGCGTCCCGCCCGACCGATCTCCTGGTACCACGACTCGATGTCCGACGGCATGTCCCGGTGAATGACGAATCTGACGTTGGACTTGTCGATGCCCATGCCAAAGGCGATGGTCGCGACCACGACGTCAACCTCGTCGCGTGCGAAGGCGTCCTGGTGCGTGGCTCGGTCATCGTCGGACAGTCCGGCATGGTAGGGCACCGCGTGGACTCCGTTGCGGACGAGGAAATCCGTCGTTTGTTCAACCGCCTTTCGGGACAGGCAATAGACGATGCCGCTCTCCCCGGCGTGTCGGCGAACCAGGGCGAGAATCTCGGCGCGGGTGTTTCCCTCCCCTTTCTTCCGGCACGCGATCTTCAGGTTCGATCGGAAGAACGATCCCTTGAACCCGTCCGGCTTCGTCATCCCGAGCTGCCGGATGATGTCGACAGCCACCCGGCGGGTCGCCGTCGCGGTGAGGGCGAGGACCGGGGCGTCACCGATATGGCTCCGGAGCCCGCGCAGGCGTCGATACGAGGGACGAAAGTCGTGCCCCCACTGCGAAATGCAGTGCGCCTCGTCCACGACGATCAACGAGATCGGGCTCGACTTCAGGGTTGCCCGCATCCGATCGCCGAGGGCTTCCGGAGCGAGGTAGACCACCTCATACTCCCCGCGCTCGAGCCGGGCGACCCGATCGGCCCGCTGACCCGCTCCAAGCGTCGAGTTGATCGCAACGGCGGAGAAGCCGAGCGACTGCAGCGCATCGACTTGATCCTTCATGAGACTGATGAGAGGACTCAGGACGACGACGGTGCCGGGCAGAACGCGCGCCGGGATCTGAAAGGTCAGTGACTTGCCCGCACCCGTGGGCATGACGCCGATGCAGTCCTTGCCGGCGAGCACCGCATCGATGATGTGGCGCTGACCGGGCCGGAACGCATCGTATCCGAAGACGTTCCGGAGTACGCTTTCCGGGTCGGCGGGTCGGGGCGTGGTCATGGATTCCAACATAACGGCTCCCGCAAGGGTCGCTCGCGCCGTCATGGGCGCATCAACGTTCTTGTTGACCGCCGGACGCGACGTGACCGATCATTACGCGTGGGCAGATCAATCGGTTGGTATCTGACTGAACTCAAGCGACGAAAAGTCTACCGCGTGGCGGCGGTATACGTACTCGTCGCGTTCGGGGTGTGGCAGGTCGCGGACATCGCGTTCCCCGGTCTGGGCCTTCCCGATTCCGCTGTCACGTTCGTCCTCGTTCTCACGATCCTCGGGTTTCCGCTGGCGATGGTGCTCGCCTGGGCATACGAGGTCCGCCCCGAGCCGGCGCCGGTCGACCACGACGCTACACCCGACGTCGCCGGCCGCCCCCCGGACGACGTCGACGAAGGGAGCTCGACTCCGCAGAGAGCTGGACACGACCCGACAGTGGCCGCCGGGTCTCTCGACCCATCCATCGCGGTGCTGCCCTTCGAGAACCTGAGCGCTGCCGAGGAGAGCGGATTCTTCGCCGACGGGATCACGGAGGAGATCACGCACATGCTCGCCCAGTTCCCGGGCATGCGAGTCGTGGCCCGCACGTCTGCATTCGCGTTCAAGGGCGAGGCGGTGGACATCAGGGAGGTAGCGGGAAAGCTGAACGTCTCACACGTGCTCGAAGGCAGCGTGCGGCGGGCGGGAGACACGCTGAGGATCACCGTTCAGCTGATCGACGCGGCGGCCGGGTACCACGTGTGGTCGGAGCGATACGAGCGCGAGGTCGGCGATGTATTCGCGGTGCAGGACGAGATCGCCGATCGGGTGGCGCGTCAGCTGTCGGTCGGGCTTCAGGCCGACACCACAGTGTCGGGATTCACGGCGAATGATCGCGACGCCGTGTCGACGGAACATGTCGGGGCATACGACGCCTATCTGCGAGGACGGCAGCAAAGGTCCCGGTTCGATCCCCAGGGGCTCGCCACCGCGATCGAACACTTCACCGAAGCGCTGGCGCTCGATCCTGAGTTCGCTCCCGCGCACGCCGCGATCTCGGAGGCGCTTTCCGCACAGTCGATCGGGCTCGGGATGGCGAGCCACGACACGATGCCGCGCGCCCGGGAATCGGCCGAACGGGCCCTGGCCCTCGCACCTGACCTCGCCGATGCACACGTGGCCAGGGCGCTCGTGGCGCTCTTCTACGAGCGCGACTACGGCGCCGCCAAGAAAGGCTTCGACCGGGCGCTGGCCCTGAATCCGAGCCACGCCGACGCCTATATCTGGTCCGAGTTCTACTGGACCTACGTGGCGGGCGTCTTCGAATCCGCCCTGGCGGCCACGCGGCGCGCGCAGGAGCTGAGCCCGCTCGACCCGAGCATCCGCGTCCGATACGGGACCGTTCTCTACATCTTCGGGCGACTCGACGAGGCGGAGGAGTGTTTTCGAAAGCTCGTCGCGGCCAACCCGAACTCCCCGCTGGGACGGGTGGGACTCGGCGATACGCTTCTCCGCATGGGGCGGTTCGACGAGGCCGTCGCGGAAGTCGATCGGGCACTGGAGATGGCGGGCGACGCGGCCCCGGGTGCACTCCTTGGGGTGGCCGGCGGATTCCGCGGAGTCGCCGGCGATGTGAACGGGGCGCGCGAGGTGCTCTCGCACCTGCAGCGGCGGGCCGGTGCGGGCTTCGTGACCGCGTTCTGGCAGGCCATCGTCCACAGTTCGCTCGGGGAAATGGACGACGCCTATCGCTGCCTGGACCAGGCGCTCGACGAGGGCGACGCGAACCTGCTCTACATCCAGGTCGCGCCGCGAGAGATCGGGCTCCGGGACGACCCCCGCTATGCGGGAATACTCGAGCGCCTCCACCTCCCCGGCCGCACGACCGCGGTCTGACCCTGAACCGTCCGACAACGCGAGGGGTTGACCATCCCCACTCGTTCATACATACTGGTCGGTATGCAAGAGAAGACGGCGGGGGCCACGGTGCGCAAACGAGATCCGGAAGCCACGCGGGAGCGGCTGCTCCAGTGCGCCTTCGACGAGATCTATGAACAGGGATACGCGGGAGCGAGCCTGGATCGGATCCTTGCGAACTCCGGTGTGACGAAGGGCGCCCTGTACCACCACTTCGGCAGCAAGAGCGATCTCGCACACGCGGTGATCGACGAGATCATTCGTCCGTTCGTGGTCGAGCGGTGGGTAGAACCGCTGCGAGGCGTGGACGACCCGGTCCGTGCGCTCATCCAGCACTTCGAGGACACCGCTTGCGGGTTTACCGAACGTGAAATGGCCTGCGGGTGCCCGCTCGCGAATCTGATCCAGGAGCTGGCCGCGACCGACGAGGCGCTCCGCGCCCGGCTGGCCGGTGTCATCGACACGTGGAGGGGCGGTGTGGCCGAAGCGCTCAGGCACGGCGTCGCGCAGGGCACCGTCCGGGATGACATCGATCCCGAAGCCGCGGCCGCGTTCGTCGTCTCGAGTCTCGAGGGCCTCGCGACGATCATGAAGAGCCACCGGGACGCGACGTTCGCGGGCTCCGTCGGGTCCGTCTTCGTTCACTTCCTGAGGACACTCCGCGCCGACCCATCGGTGACCGAAGCCGCCTGAGAATCTCGGGCCATCCATAGAGGAGATCCCATGTTCAACCGCCAGGAAGACTACATGATGAGCCAAACATACCGACTAGTCGGTATATGGTGGTTGGAGGAGGACGTCACACCGACCACACACTCCCCTGTGAAGGGAAGGACGATATGAAATCGCATCGCAGCGACTTCGCGCCCGAAGCCCCGGGCAAGACGGAACGATACGCCCGCTGGGTGATTCGACACCGCTGGCTGGTATTGATCGCCGCGCTCGTCACGACCGTGGCGGCGGCGAGCGGAGTTCCGGGGCTGGGTCTGGCCACGGATTACCGGACATTCTTCAGCGACGACAACCCCGACCTCGCGGCCTACGAGGCCGTCGAGGACGTGTACACCAAGAACGACAACGTGCTTTTCGTCATTCGTCCGAACGACGGAGACGTGTTCTCGCCCCGTCTGCTCGGGCTCGTGCGGGACCTGACGGAGGACGCCTGGCAGATCCCGAACTCCACGAGGGTGGACGGGGTCGCGAACTTCCAGCACACCTGGGCGGATGGAGATGACCTGATCGTGGAGGACCTCGTCGGACGTGGCGAGATCACGCCGGCGGTCTCGGAGCGGGCACGGCGCGTGGCCACCACGGAGCCGCTGCTGGCAGGGCGCCTCGTCGCACCGGACGCCGGCACGACGGGCGTGAACGTGCGGATATCGCTGCCCGGGGAGTCGGTCGATGAGCTGCCGGCCACGGTCGAGCACGTGAGGTCGCTACTGGACCGATACCGCGCGGATTACCCCGACGTCGAGATCCACGCTGCGGGCATCGCCATGATGAACTGGGCCTTCGCCGAGTCGCCCACGCGCGATTTCGGCTTCGTCATGCCGCTGATGTTCGCGTCCTTCGTGCTCGCCATCGTGGTGTTCCTGAGGCGCTTTTCGGGGATCTTCGCGACCCTCGCGGTCATCGGGCTCTCGACGGCGACGGCGGTGGGGGTCGCTGGGCACCTGGGCGTGTTCCTCGATCCCGTGTCCGCCTCGGCACCGACGATCATCCTGACGCTCGCCGTCGCCGACTCGATCCACATTCTCGTGACCTGGTTACAGTCGCTTCGGGAGGAGCCGGATCGGCGCGAGGCGCTCGTCGAGGCGATCAAGGTCAACGCGAGACCCGTGTTCCTTACGTCGATCACGACGGCCATCGGGTTCCTGATGCTGAATTTCAGCGATTCCCCGCCCTTCCGTCTGCTCGGCAACATCACGGCCTTCGGCGTGATCGTGGCGTGGATCTACTCGATGACGGCCCTGCCGGCGCTGGTCGCGATCGTGCCGACGAGGGTCGGCGCTCGTGGTGGCCGCCGGGGGCTCGACCGGGTGATGGACCGGCTCTCCGACGTGGTCGTTTCCCACTACCGGCTGATCCTCGCGACGATGGTGATCGCCGCGGTCGCACTCTCCGCATCGATCTCGCGTCTCGTGATCAACGATCAGTACGTGGACTACTTCGCCGAGTCGCTGCCGATCCGGGTCGCCTCCGACTTCACGGTCGAGAACCTGAGCGGCGTCTACACGACGACGTATTCGCTCGAGGCCGGCGGATCGCAGGAAGTATCGGATCCCGAGTTCCTCCTCGCCGTCGACGCCTTCGCCGACTATCTCGATTCGCGGCCAGCGGTGGTTCATGTGAACAGCTTCTCGCGCACGATGAAGCGGCTGAACATGAACCTCCACGCCGACGAGCCGACCGAGTACCGGCTACCGGAATCACAGGAACTGGCCGCCCAGTACCTCCTGCTCTACGAACTGTCGCTGCCGTACGGGCTCGACGTGAACGACCAGATCGACGTCGACAAGAGCTCGCTCAGGCTCGACGTCACCTACGGCGACGTGGACATGGCCGTGATCGAGCGCGAGACCCGGCTGGCCGAGGCATGGCTCGCCGAGCGGGGCACGCCTTCGATGAAGGCCAGCGTCGCGACGGGCGTCCCGATGATGTTCGGGGAGATCACGCGGCGGAACATCGCTTCGATGGTGCTCGGGACCGGCCTCGGGTTCCTCCTGATCGCCGGGATCCTCGTCGTGGCGCTTCGGAGCCCGAAGATGGGATTGATCAGCCTGATCCCGAACGTGCTGCCAGCCGCGATCGCGTTCGGTGTGTGGGCCTGGCTGGTGGGGTCGGTGGGCTTCGCCGTGTCCGTCGTAACCGGGCTGTCGATCGGGATCATCGTGGACGACACGGTCCATTTTCTCAGCAAATACAACTACGCCCGCAAGGAGAAGGGTCAGGACGCCGCGGACGCCGTTCGGTACGCGTTTCGAACCGTCGGCACGGCCATCGTCGGCACCACGTTCATCGTCGCGATCGGCTTCGCGATGCTGGGGCTGAGCACGTTCCGGGTCACGTCCTACATGGGACTCCTGACTTCGTTGACCGTCGGGGCCGCCCTGTTCGTGGATTTCCTGCTTCTCCCGACCCTGCTCCTCGCCTTTGACGGCGAGCGGGTGCGAAGCCCCGACACGAGCGGGGACCTGACGGACGCGGCCGTCGCCGCGGCCGGAGCGACGGCCCTCTAGGGCCGCGGATTCGAGACGTACGACCGGAAGACTCACCCCGGCGAGGATGCACAGCTGCGCATTCCGCCGGTATCACCGAAAGGAACGATAAATGTCAGCGCAAAATCGGAAGCTCACTCGCACCTCGTCCTACCGGGCGACATACGCAGCCGCGGTGATCGCGCTGGTGCTCACCGGCCCTTCGCAGGCGCAGCAGAACGACGCGGAGATCGGACGCCAGATCGCGGAGGAAGCGGATCGACGCGATCTCGGGTGGGGCGACAACGCGAGCAGCATGCGGATGGTCCTCAAGAACCGAAATGGGGACGAGAGCGTGCGGGAACTCAGACGCCAGGCGCTCGAGACGAACGAGCCGGGGTCGGGCGACAAGAGCCTGATCACCTTCGACGCGCCTCGAGATGTCGCGGGCACTTCCCTGCTCTCGCACACGAAGATCCTGGATCCCGACGACCAGTGGCTTTTTCTCCCGGCCCTCAAGCGGGTGAAGCGGATCTCATCGGCCAACAAGTCGGGGCCGTTCGTCGGAAGCGAGTTCGCATACGAAGACCTCGTATCCCAGGAAGTTGACAAGTACGAGTACCGGTTCCTCAGAGAGGAGTCGTGCGGAGATGCGGAGTGCTTCGTGGTCGAACGAGTGCCGCTCTACGAGAACTCCGGCTACACGAAACAGGTGGTCTGGTGGGACAAGGATGAGTATCGGATCCAGCGAATCGACTTCTACGATCGCAAGGACTCGTTGCTCAAGACTCTTACCTACCACGGGTACCAGCAGTACGAAGGCACGTTCTGGCGCGCCGACCTGATGCAGATGGAAAACCACCAGAACGGAAAGTCCACCTCGCTCGAGTTTGCCGGGTGGGCGTTCTCCAATGGCCTGTCCGACGGTGACCTGACGCCGTCGCGGCTCCGTCGGGCCCGCTGAGGCGGGGGGAGGATGACATGAGACTCACGTCGAAGCGCGCCCGCGCCCGGATGCATCCGGGCCGGGCGCTACCGGCCCTGGTCGCACTGCTGGCCATGACGTCAGGACCTGCGCTCGCGCAGGAGGTGCGTGGAAGCGCGTTCATGGAGACCCGTCTGTTCCCGCGGAGTCCCGCTCACGACGACCAGGGGGAAGCGAACATTTCGCCTTCGCTGGGGATCGCACCCGAGTTCATCTGGGAGAACGGGAGCGGCAGTCTCCAACTGCGCATCACGCCATTTCTCCGGATCGATGGGCACGACCCGAACCGCACTCACTTCGACCTGCGCGAGGCAAGCGCTCTCTACCTGGCCGACGGGTGGACCCTGTACTCGGGTGTCGGAAAGGTGTTCTGGGGGCGCACCGAGGCGAACCACCTCGTCGACGTCATCAACCAGACGGACGGTGTCGAGGGCATCGATGGGGAGGACAAACTCGGCCAGCCGATGATCAACTTCACCCTCGAACGCGATTGGGGGGCACTCGACCTCTTGTATCTCCCATACTTCCGGGAGCGGACCTTCCCGGGCGCCGAAGGGCGCCTCAGGGGCTGGCTGCCTGTGGAGGATGGAGCCGTCTACACCGCCGGTGCCGAACGCTGGCACCCCGACTTCGCGGCCCGCTGGTCGCACTACTTCGGAGATCTCGATGTCGCGGTATCTCTCTTCCGAGGGACGAGTCGCGAACCCGTCCTGACGCCGACGACCGGGCGGGACGGCCCGGCGCTTCAGGCGCGGTACGACATCATCGAACAGGTCTCCGTCGACGCGCAGTGGACGACGGGGGCCACGCTATGGAAGCTCGAGGCGCTGACGCGAGCGGGGCACGGCGACACGTTCGCGGCCGCGACCGCCGGTGTAGAGCACACGCTGTTCGCTCTGGGGCCGGGCCCCGCCGATCTCGGACTCCTCGCGGAACTGATGGTGGACGGGCGCGGAGACCGGGCGCCCTTCACTGCGTTCGACAACGACGTTTTCGTGGGGTTTCGGTGGGCCTTCAACGACGCCGCCAATACTTCGGTTCTGGGCGGCCCCGTCGTCGATTTCCGCACGGGCGAGATCATCGGCTTCATTGAAGCCGAGCGCCGCTTCGGTGAACGCTGGGTCGCCACCCTGGAGGCGCGGGGCATATTCAACCCGGATGCCGGAGCGCCCCTCTGGGGGCTCCGGCGGGACAACTTCGTTTCCTTCGCGTTGAGTCGGTACTTCTGAAGGCCGAGGACGGGGGCACGAGGCCACTCGGGCTACCAGTGGAACGTGGTGCGAGCGGCCTCTGCCGTCAGGGCGTGGGCGAGTTCTTCCGCACGCGGGGCCTGCAGGTAGGGGATATGGACGGCATGCGACGCCGCTCCGGCGCCCGCCGTGTCGACCCTGACTCGTGCCATGTCGCGTCTTCGATCGAACGGCGTCTGCCGCAGGGACACCGTTTGGATCTTCACGAACCGGGCGACGCTCGTGCGGCGCCACAGCCAGCCGCTCTTGAACAGGATCGATCCGTTCGTCACGGACCAGCCGAGATTCGCCACGTAGGTCCGCGCGTACACCCCGGCCAGGACAAGCAGCAGCGCGGCGATCGGTAGCGCCCCTGGTCCGAGCAGGAAGAAGAACGGGATCGACGCCAGACCTGCGACGACCGCCGCCTCCTTGAACACGCGTCGGGTCGCACCGGGGGCGACGGGTTCCCAACGGATCGTGGAGAAGTCCAGCTCCGGCAGGACCTCTCCCACGAAGTGCTCGAGGCGGTCCCGTCGGATGATGGGCGCGAGCCATTGACGATGTGATTCTTCCTGCGACTCGTGCTTCGTCCCACCCGCGGTCTCCACGCGAACAGCGGCGCGCCTCGCGAGCCTGTGCAGCGGGCCCTCGTGCACGGTGAGCTTCTGGATCCGCCGGAGCGGGATCGTCGCCGTCACCCGCGTAAGCAGGCCGAAGGTCGTGCGGAGGTCCTCACCCTTCCTCGAGATGGTGAAGTCGTGGAGGCGGACGAACGCCCAGGCGATGGACATCACGCGTGCGACGACGAAAAGCCCGGCCAGCGCCGCCCCCAGGAGCCCTATCGCCGCGAACGCCGCCAGGGTCCCGGCGGCCCCGCTGGCGTCCCTGAACAGCTCCCGAAACCACACGCTGTTTCCGATCGCGCCGACCGCGTAGTTCTCGATCAGGCCGAGCTCCCACACGAGCCCCATCCCCGCAGCGATGACGATCATGCCCTTGTTCTGGATGAGCCCGTAGACGAGAAGCTCTCGCGGAGGGAGGTGTAGAAGGACGTCACCGGCATGCTCTTCGGCCAGCGCGGGGGTCGTCGTGACAGTCTCGCGGGGATCGTGGACCCCGGATCCGGTGACGGCACCTTCGGCCGGGAGCGATCCTTCACGACCGACGAAGACCCTGCGGCGAAGTTCGGGCACCGCGGATGTCGGGATCACATCAAGCCTGGCTTCGGGCTCGGTCCCGCCGCCGGTCTGAAGCTGGACCTCGACGACGTCGAACAACCGCTGCGCCACTCCCTGTACCGCGTCGAGGTTCTGGATCCGCGAGTACGGGATCGTCCGGACCTGGCGAAAGATCAGCCCCTTCCGGACCACCAGTTCCCGCTCCTCGAACCGATAGCGGAACGTCAGATACCGGATCACGGAGTACAGGACGATCGGGAGCAGGATGATCGCGACCATGCGCGGCCACCCGAGCCCCCACTGACTGGCTGAGAAGCCGCCGACCACGATCGGGACGATCAGCTGCCGGGCGCGCGCGACGACCCAGAAAGCGATTGACGCCGGGTGGAGACGAGCCTCGAGGGTCGTGTCCTCAGACTGCATCGCCCTCCTCCACCGGCAGAAGGTGATCGCGGATACGCGACGCCGTACCGTGGCTGAGACCGCTCAGCGCGACCTTCGAGTGCTCGGTCCCAGCCGTGTAGATGACCAGCGTGCCCAGACCGAAGCGCCGTTCGAGTGGCCCCTGCGACACGTCGGTGTGCTGCACCCGGGTCCTCGGGACGCTTGCGACCCGCCGCCAGAGCACGCCCTTCCGGATCTCGATGCTCGCGGGGCTGACCGTATAGGACCTGTATCGGTGCGCGACCTCGGGCCAGATCCAGGCTCGCGCGAGGAGCCCGAGGATGATGACCGCCCCGACACCGAGCAGCAGCCGATCGATCGAAGGGGACAGCGTGGCGGCGAGCACCGGAACGGCGACGCCGGCGACGATGCCCGCGGATGCGATACCCGTGCCTATCATCCCGGCGATGCGCTCGACCGAGACGAAACGGGGATCGAGAGCCCTCGTGACGCCGTCGTCGATCCGCTCTGCCGGGTGGCCGCCCATATGTTGCCGGACGACGGTCGCCTCGAGGCCCCCGTTATCTCCCGACGGCACGCGGGTCCGGAACGTCCTCGGCCAGATCTCGGAAGCGTTCGAGATCGTGCATCTCGCCGACGCGCATCGGCGTGATGACGATGTTCCCGTCGGCGAGCGCGGCCCAATCCCCGGCCGGGTCCATCTCCCCGCGCACGTATCGGGAATACCACCTGTCGTGTCCCTCGTCGCGCTCGAGCCCCATCACAATGAATCCCAGGTCCAGGGGGGCGACGACGACCTCCCTCACATCCGCCATCCGGATCTGCGGCATGTTCACGATCAGGTACTCGCCGGGCCGAAGGTCACGCACCATGGGGCCACGGACGAACTCACTCAGCCACTCGGAGACCTGACGGACCGCGGTCGCGTCTTCATCGTCGTAGCCGGACACGGCGATGGCCCTAACCCCCATCGACGCCGCCATCCGCGCCGCGCCGATCGTGCCGGACAGTAGCCAGGTGGTCCCCGCGTTCGCGCCGTCGTTGATCCCCGAGACGACCAGATCGGGTGGCGAGCCTTCGAGCAGCGCTCCCAGCCCCCAGAGAATGCCGTCGGCAGGGTTGGCTCCGACGGCGTAGACGCCCCCGAACTGATCGCCCCAGTCCACCTCGGTCACGCTCATGGGCTCGTGGAACGAGCTCATGTAGTTGCCCGTCCCGCTGCGGTCGCCGGCAGGGGCAGCGACGAAGACCCGCGAATCCTCGGCCAGCACCTCGGCCAGGGCGCGGATACCCGGCGTATCCAGGCCGTCGTCGTTCGTCATGAGAACGGTCGCCGGCCACACCGCGGCCTGGTCATCCCCGTCACCCGGCAGACAGGAAAGCACGAGGAGACCGACGCCGGTGATGGCGAGCCAGAGCAAACGAGTCATAGACCCTCCCTTGTGCGTCGGGGCGAAACATCGTCGTTCCGACGACTCCTCAAACCTGCGGGCCTTCCACCCGGTGTCAAACTACAGGGTGATGAGAGAGGGAGATTCGGGGGTCCGGTCGGGGTTGTGGTGGACGCCCCGGCCGGCGACGATCGAGCATGCAACGGGACGACTCGCACCAGACTCCGGACAAGCCTCACCTCCTGGCGGACCAGGAGCTGCTGTCACAATGTCGCGTCGACACCTTCCGCGCGGGCGGACAGGGCGGCCAGCACCAGAACAAGACCGAGTCGGGCGTCCGGCTGACGCATCTGCCCAGCGGGCTCGTGGTCGTCGCGAGGGATTCCCGTAGTCAACACCAGAATCGGAAGGTCGCCGTCGCCCGACTCCGCGCCCTTCTCGAAGAACGGGCCCGTCCCCGCGCGCCTCGAGTCGAGACCCGCGTGCCTCCACGCGAAAAGCGCCGACGCCTCGAGGAGAAGCGTCGGCGCTCGCAGAAGAAGGACCGGCGTAGAAGACCGGACCCAAACGACTAACGTGGGATCAGGTCGCGATCTTCTTCGAAGGCCGTGACTTGTACTTCTCCCAGAGTCGGCTGTGCTTGTTCTCCAGGTCCACGGGAACGCCCTTGATGAAGACGTGCTGGATCTCCGTCGTGATCTCCATGGCGTCTCCATCGGTTACGATCAGGTTGCCGAGCTTCCCGGCCTCCAGCGACCCGAGGTCACCGTCCACGCCCAGAATCCGGGCGGGAGCCAGCGTGATCGCCTCGAGCGCCGCCTCACGCGACAGGCCCCACGAGACCGAGTTCGCGGCTTCGTACGGAAGAGTCCGCGAATCGGCAGAGTTGAACGTGGCGAACGCGATCTCGACACCGGCGTCGTGTAGCACGCCCGGCAACGTGTTCGGATCGTCATAGGCCGTGTCCGAGCCACTCGGGCTTCTCTGGACCGGTCCGAGGATTACGGGGATCTGCTTCGACGCGAGGAGGTCCGCGATCTCACGCGCGCCCGTCGCCCCCGCGATCGTCAGATCGAGATTCCACTTCTCGGCGAACTCGATCGCCGACTCGATCTCGCGGTGTCCATCGGCCCGGACGATCACCTTCATCCCCCGATCGAGGACCTTGGCGAGATGCTCGAGCTGAAGATCACGAGCGAGTCGGGTCGAGCCGGATTCGGACGCCTGCCTGTAGTGTGCGGCAGCCTGGAACCATCCGTCCATCTCGGCGACGGACTCACCGAACTGTCGCTCGAGATCGGAGAACGAGCGGCTCCCGCCCCCGCCGCCGAAGCCTCCGAAGCGACCGCCCCGGGCCGTCAATCGGGGCCAATTGATGATCATCGCCGCGGCCTTCTGGATCTCCATCTCCTCGACCGTCCACCCGTCGAGGTGGATCAGGGTCCCCTGCCCCGCGATGCCTGCACTGCCCCCACCGCGACCGCCTCCGGGCACCGCGAGCGTGTGCGTGATCCCGTTCGCTCTGGCGACCGGGATGTGCTCGCTGGCCGGGTGGATCGCCGTGTGCGCGTTGATATGGGGATTCCAGGAGCCCAGTTCCGTCTGATCGCTCGTCATCGGGACCGAACCGATCTCGGTGAGCCCGAGCGAGCTCATGGCATCCACGAGACCGGGAAAGACGTGCTTTCCGGTCCCGTCGAGCACCTCGGCGCCGGCCGGGATCTCGACGTTCGTCCCGACGGCCACGATGCGTCCGGCCCTGACGACGATCGTGCCGTTCTCGATGGTGCCGTTGGCGACGGTGTGGAGGGTCGCACCCTGAATCGCGTACGTATCCGACGCCTGGGCGACGGCCGGCGTCGTCTGGAGTGCGCCGACCGCGATGGCCCCAAGAGCCATGATCGCCGCGCGTGTGGTCCGCCTCATCGGTTACTCCCGTTTCCCGGATTCCCCGCCATGTTGCGCTGCGGGCCGTTCTCGGCTTCATCCGCCTCGCCAAGCATTTCCTTGAGCCGAGCCTTCTCGGCCGCGACCTCCTCCCGCATCGCCATGTCTCGATCGATGTCGAAGACCACGTCGCCGTCGATCCAGGTCGTCCTCACCTGGGCGTACGACGAGAGCGGGTAGTTCTCCCACAGCACGACGTCCGCGTCCTTCCCAGCCTCGAGCGAGCCGACCCGGTCGTCGATCATGAGCTGAATCGCCGGGTTGATCGTGACGAGCGCGAGCGCTTCGTCCTCGGTCAGCCCGCCCCACTTCATGGTCTTCGCCGCCTCCTGATTGAGGTGCCGGCCTTCCTCGCCGCTATCGGAATTGATCGACACGACCACGCCGCGCTGGGTCATGATGGCGGCGTTGTAGGGAATCGCCTCGTAGGCTTCCGCCTTGTAGGCCCACCAGTCCGAGAACGTCGACGCGTGGGCACCGTGCTCGCGCATCTCATCCGCGACGCGATACCCCTCCAGGACGTGCTGGAAGGTGTGGATCCGGAAGTCGAACTCCTCCGCCACCCGCATCAGCTGGAGGATCTCGTCCGCCCGATAACTGTGGGCGTGTACGAACCGCGTCCCCTCGAGGATCTCGACAAGCGGATCGAGCTTCAGGTCCCGACGCGGCGGAATCGCGTTGCGATCGCCGTCGGCGACCCGCGCGTTGTACGCCGCCCACTCCGCCCTGTACTCGGTAGCCTCGATGAACGCCTGACGAATGACGTCCATCACGCCCATCCGCGACGCCGGGTAACGAGCCTCCATCCCCGGGAACGGCGTCTGGCCTCCGCGTTTCGGGTTCTCGCCCAACGCGAACTTGATCGTCGGGGGCGCACCCTCGAACAACAGGCCCTCCGCGTCGGAGCCCCAACGGTGCTTGATCACCACGTTCTGTCCGCCGATCGGGTTTGCCGACCCGTGCATGACATGTGACGTGGTGGTCCCGCCCGCGGCCTCCCGGTAGATCGTGACGTCCGTCGGATCGATCACGTCGCGAATCGACACCATCGAGGAAACGGAGACCGAGCCCTCGTTGATCGCGTCGGCGGCGATATGCGAGTGGGCGTCGATGATCCCCGGCGTGACGAACTTCCCGGTTCCGTCGATCACCTGCGCGCCGTTCGGCACGCTCGCATCGGCCCCGACCGCCACGATACGCCCGTCCTGAAACACGATCGTCGCGTTCTCGAGCTTCCCGGCATCAGTCGCCGTGAGGATCGTCGCCCCGGTGATCGCGACGGCTTGATCCTGCGCTACCGCCGTGGCAGGGACGGCCAGCGCGAAGACAAGCGTGAAGAGCGTTCGCCTCATCGGGTGCCTCCATCTTCGCGGACGCCGGTGAAGTCGGCCGTGAACTGGCCCCCACCGACACTCAGGACGCCGGACATCTCGTTCTCGGTGAAGGTCCCCTCGTAGACGACGTCGATGCCCTGTCCCTGCGCTTCGACGTACATCTCGAAGCCGAACGCATCGTCGTCCACCCAACCGCCCTCGAAGGGCTGTTCGCCCATCATGTCGTTGCTGGTCACGCCCTTGAGTGCGCCGTCGTCCGTCTGCTCGAGCTCCCAGGTGCTCTCCATGGCCCCCTGCGGCGTCTCGACGGTGATCGTCCAGGAACCGGTCAGCGAAGCCTGCGAGGTAGCGTACGCGAACGTCGCCGTGGCGACGGAAACGAGGGCCATGCAAGCCAAAGCAACGAGATTACGTCGGGTCATTTGTCGTCTCCTTCGGCTCGAACGCCGGTGAAGTCAGCTGTGAATTGACCGCCGCCGGCAGTCAGAGTGCCTTCGAGGGAGTCCTCTTCGTAGGTCCCCTCGTATTCGATCTTGAACGATTGTCCCTGGAATTCGCGGGTCACCGCGAAACCGAACGCCTCGTCCTTCACCCAACCGCCCTCGGCCTCCGCCTCTCCCTGTCGCCCTTCGATCATCCCGGTCAGGGTCCCGTCGTCGTGCTGCTCGAGCTCCCAGCCGGTGTCGAACTCCCCCTGCTCGGTCGAAATCGTGATTGTCCATGCACCGCTGAGCGACGCGTACGTCGTGGCCTCAAGCGACCGAGAAGGCACGTGTGTGATCATCGCACCGGCCAGAATCGCGAGCGGCGCTGCCTTTGAGAGCCTCATGGCGTGCCCCCCCGCTGCCCGGTGAAGTCCATCGTCCCCGCGCCGCCGAACGAGGCACTTCCTTCGATCTGGTTGCCTTCGACGGTGCCCTCGTAGACGATCTCGACCTGACGTCCCGGTCCCATCGAAGCGGTCACGAAGATGCGGAAGTCGTTTCCGCTGACCCACCCGTCCGTGATTCTCTGTTCGCCGCGCTCGCCCCGGATCGTCCCGGAGAGCGCGCCATCCTCCTGCATCTCGAGCTCGGCGGTCGCTTCCTGGGAATCGTTGTTCAGCGAGAGGAGCCAGGTCCCCGTCATGTCTACCGCCGGTGGCGTCGACGGACGGTTCTCCTCGACCTCCGCGAACCGTTTCCCGTCGACGAACACCATTTCGACGCTCGTGTCCTCGTCAAAGATCGGCCCATCCGTCACGACCAGGTTCGCGAGCTTGCCCGCCTCGACGGTGCCGAGAACCTGATCCACACCGAAGATGGTGGCCGGCGCGATCGTGAGTGCACGGAGCGCCGCGTCCTCGGACAGCCCGTGTTCCATAGCTTCGCGGACCTTCTCGAAGGCCTGGCTAGCGCTTCCCGTACCACCGGAATAGAACGCCCAGGTCGCCCCGGCCTCCTCGAGGCGGACCGGCGTCGTCGGCGCGTACGCCCGTCGCCTCAGGGAGGTGAGGGACTCATCGGCCTCCGGATCCGCGTTCCGGTTCGCCTCGGGCCAGTTCAGGTCGACCACGACCGGCACGCCCGCCGCCGCGATTTCGTCGGCGACCTCATACGCGTCGTGCGCCCCGGCGATCACCGGACGGGCGCCCGTATCGCGTCCGAGCTTGATGGCACGCCGGATCTCCTTCACCTCGCCGGCGGGCATGATCGTCGGCCAACCGCCTTCGATCGCATCCTGAATCGGACCGAGGGAGCGATCGTACGTCGGCCGTGGCTGACCCCGCGGGCTCGCAGCGTATGCATCCGCGTAAGTGCTTTGGTGTGAGGCATCTAGGTACAATTGCCTGATGTACGAGATGACGCCCATGAGTGACCCGGGGTACGATGTGAATCCCGCGCCGTTCATCGTCACCCGCAACGCGGCGGGACTCCGCACGACCATCTGCTGCGCGTCGCCCGCGTAATTGATCACCGCGCCCGTGCCCGTGACGATCCCGTCGTCGGGAGCGACGAGCCCTCCCGTGAAGCCTCCTTCGCGCCAGGACTCGATCGCGTCGGATTCGGGATCGAGCATGTCCGCGGCACTCAACCAGGGCGTCGTGGACGGACGATCCTCGGGTCCGAGGGAACGGGGGGCCGAGGCCAGCTGTGCGAGCTGAGCAAACGGATTACCTCCGCCCCCTCCCCCGCCGCCTGCCGGCTGCTGGCGGCCCTCGAGCCCGACCTGCGTGAGGGCGTCGAACAGCCCGGGATAGACGGTGAGCCCGGACCCGTCGATCACCCAGGCATCGCCGGGCACCGTCACGTTCGTGCCGACGGCTTCGATCAGCCCGTTCGAGACGACTACGGTCCCGTTGTCGATATTCGACCCGGTTCCGGTGACGATGCGAACGTTCTCGATCGCGAAGAAGGGGGGCGGCTTGGGCGCCTGACTCGGCATGTACTGCGCGTAGACCGGTGCGGCGGCACCGAACGCGAGCATGGCGAGCAGCGTACCCCTGATCGCTCGACTCATATGCGGATGTGTCCTTCCTGGGGTGTGACTGAGCGGGACGAGTGCTTCTCGGAGAACACCCGGCGATCAATCTCCGTTGGGTCCCGGGGGCCCGCTGCACCCCGTTGCTCGAGAAAGCGCAGCACTGCTGCGTATTCTGTCGGCGAGGGGTCGCTCCGGGGGTGCAAGCGGCGGGGAGGACGAACCTGAGGGAGCCTTAGGGCTGATCGTCCGGCTCGGCCGCCCCCCCGGTCGACCCGGAGAGGTCGATCAACTCGATGTTGCGCCAGCGCACCTTGATCCCGCCGCCGTCGTGGATCTGAAGTGCGATCGAGCCGCTGGCCCGGCCGATCTCCTCATCTACGATCGTGATCATCTCGAGGCCGTTCAGCCAGGTCGTGACGGTGTCGCCGACGGCACGGACCCTCATCCGATTCCAATCGCCCATGATCACGTCCTGGTGGGTGGAATCGGGGCGAATCAGCCAGCCGCGGCCGTACGATTCGTAGATGCCGCCGGTCCACAGCCCCGGCGGCGCGACCTCGGCCTGCCAACCGCTGACCGTCGTGCCGTCCACGCTCGACCTGAAGAAGACGCCGCTGTTGCCGTCCGCCTCCTGCTTGAACTCGAGGGTCAGGTCGAAGTCCGCAAACGTCCTCTCGGTCTTCAAGTACCCGTACTGAGCATCCGGGCCGCTCTCGCACACCAGCTCGCCACCCTCGACATACCACAATTCCGTCCCGTGAACCTGCCAGCCGGTGAGGTCTTCGCCGTTGAACAGCTGGTACTCCACCTGCCCGGTCGGCCCATCGGCGGCAGGGGCGCACGCGGTCCCGGCGAGCACGCCGAACGCCACCGCCGTCCGCGCCGCAGCGCGACGTCTCACCACACCCCGAGCCCTCACGGTGTGCGGACGCGGATGTTGCGGTACCAGACGAGTCGGCCATGGTCCTGGAGTCCGATCGGGCCGGAGGACGCGCGACCGTAGTCCGGGAACGGTGCGAACTTGCTCGCGGCGACGAGCGCCTCCCATTCGGGCGACAGTAGCTCGTACTCGACCGTCATCTCTCCGTTCAACCAGTGTTCGACGTGGTTCCCGGACACGACGATCCGACCCTCGTTCCACTCACCGAGTGGGCGCAGGGGCCGCACCGCGGCGGACTGCAGGTCGTAGTTGTCGCCGGTCAGGTGGGTGTTCATGTCCATCGTGCCCATGTCGATGTAGGCCTGATCGTCCAGCACCTGGAACTCCGGCGCGTTGTTCCAGATCCCGAAGCCCGGCCGTTCGATCACACGGTAGAGCACGCCGCTGTTCGCGACGGGAGACAGCCTGAACTCGAACTTCAAATCGAAGTCCGCGAACTCCTCGGTCGTGACGATATCGCCACCGATCGCGACGTCCGGGTCCGTCGCGGTCGCCCCGACGACGAGCATTCCGTCCACGACCGCCCATCCCGTGTCGGGGAACGCGGTACCGTTGTAGGCGCGCCAACCCTGCGTGGTCTCACCGTCGAACAGGAGGCGCCAGCCCTCGGCCAGTTCCTCGGCGGTCAGCGTGTTTGGGGCACTCGTCGCATCACTGGAGGACTCGTCGGGCGAGGGTCCACCTTCGTCGACCCCGCCGCCGCACGCCGCGAACGCACCGGCGGCGATCACCATGCCCGCCATCAGTCGTCTCATCACAGAACCACCATCTCCTCTGGATCCCACCGGACGATCCGATCCTCGAAATAGGAGTCGTTGCACGCGAGAGCCGGCGCCGCCGCGCGTAGACCGAAGAACGCATCCTCGGTCACCGAGGTACCGTTCCGGACGCCCTCGAAGAAGTTGAAGAAGTGATCCACGTGGGCCCCACGGTACCCGTTCTCGACCACGTACCGGGCTTCGGCCGGCGGAAGCATGCGGACCCGCGGGGCGAGCGCGTCTTCTCCCTCGGCCCCCTCCGCCATCTTCTCCTGAGAGAACGCGTCCATCGGGTCGACCGCCGCGTTCTTCCGGAGGACAACCTCCGTCCACGTCACATCCATCGCGCCCTCGCTCCCCACCAGTCGCAGGAATGTGCTGCCCGATGTTCCGTCCACGAAGTTCACGCGCAGCGACAGATTGAAGGCGGGGTGGGTCTCGGTCTCGGGGTAGTCGAACATTCCGAGGAGCACGTCCGGCACCTCGCGTCCGTCCTTCCAGTAGCGCAGACCGCCCGTCGCCTGGATCCTGTTCGGTCCCTTCGAGCTCACGACGAAGTGGAGGCTCGAGAAGAGGTGGACGAAGAGGTCGCCCGAGACTCCCGTCCCGTAGTCGCGGTAGTTGCGCCATCGAAAGATCCGCAGCGGATCGTAGGGAATCGCGGGGGCGTCCCCGAGAAACCGGGTCCAGTCCACGGTCTCCTCGGACGCGTCTTCGGGGATCGGGTACTGCCACGCCCCGATCGGGTCGTTGCGCGCCCAGAAGCCCTCGGCGTAGTTGAGCTCCCCGATCGCGCCTGCCTCGTAGAGCTCCTTCGCCTTCTCGTTTCCGAGCGAGCTCATGCCCTGGCTGCCGACCTGGAACGTCCGCCCGGTCTCCTCCTGGGCCCGCACGAGATCGAGCCCCTGCTCTATCCGATGCACCATCGGCTTCTCGCAGTAGACGCTCTTCCCGGCGCGCATGGCATCGATCGAGATCTTCTGATGCCAGTGATCCGGCGTCCCGACGATCACGGCGTCGATATCATCCCGGGCCAGGATCTCGTGGTAGTCGCGCGAGGCGAACAGACCGTCTCCGTAGCGCGCCCGGGCGGCCTCGAGACGCCCGTCGAACACGTCGCACGCCCCGACCAATTCGACACCCGGGATCTTCAGCGCGGTCGCGACATCCGCCATGCCCATGCCCCCGGCACCGATCACCGCGAGCCCGATTCGATCGTTCGCGGAGACACGGCCCGGTCGGGCCAGTCGCTCGGTCAGGGCGACCTCCGCTTCGGTACCGGAAAGCACCTGCGGTCCTACCGCCGCCGCCACGGATCCCGCGGCCACGCGCTTCACGAACTTCCGCCTCGAGCTCATCCGTCCGCCTGCTCCTGCCGAAGGTTCATCATCGTCGTTCCAGTACGAGGTCGATCGTGGGGATCCCGTCGGATTCATCGCCGGCGGCTGATCCGCTCAGCCGGATCGAAAGAAAATCCGCCGTTCGCGACGACTCGTACGTGATCGCGCCGACGAACGACTCCTCGTCGAGGGCGAGATTCACGACCCCCGTGATCGGGTTGAACGTCCAGGTGCCGGCCAGATCCTGATCGAGATTTCCGCCGTCCGGTCCGAGCCCGGGGGCGATGAGGCGCCCGGACGTATTGACGAGCACGTCGAGCGTGAGCACGAGCGATCCGCCGGCCGCGAGCACATCGGTGGTCGCCCCCCCGAGGGTCGCCGACATCTCGATCGCGTCGTACGTCCCCACTACTTCCGCTCGAATCACCCGCCCCGTTTGCACGGTGACGAAATTCGATTCGTTCTGGCAGCCAGTCATCGCGAGCACGACGAGCGCCGCCGCGAAGGCCCTTCCTGTCATCTTCCCTCCCCGCCCCGCGCGTCACGAGGCCTTGCTGTTTCTCTGTCCACGAATCTATTTGCGGGTAGTCAAACGTGCTCGTCTCGCGCAGCAGCGGAGGACAGGATGCAAAGTCGACGTAGTTTTCTCGGGACCATCAGCGCCCCGACGGCCGCCGCCGGAGTACTCACCGCGGTACCTCTTCGCTGGGACTCCGCCATCGCGGCGGCGCGCGAGTTGTCGGAAACCCCCGGAACCCCACAGGAAGTCGCCTCTCAGGAGGAGTTCTGGGGCGAGATTCAGCAGGCGTTCACGACGGACCGGTCGCTCGTGAATCTCAACAACGGCGGTGTGAGCCCGACCCCCGCGCACGTTCTCGAAGCGATGAAGCGTGACCTCGACTTCGCCAATCAGCTTCCGGTCTACAACGGATGGCAGATCCTCGAGCCCCAGCGAGAAGGCGTTCGGGCGCGCCTCGCGCGCGAGTGGGGGGTGGACGCCGAGGAAGTCGCGATCACGCGAAACGCCTCCGAGAGTCTCCAGATCCTCCAGTTCGGGCACGATCTGCAGGCGGGAGACGAGGTCCTGACGACGACGCAGGACTATGGCCGGATGGTGACGACGTTCAACCAACGGGAACGGCGTGAGGGGATCGTGATGAAGCAGATCCAGATTCCGATTCCCGCCGAGGACGATGCCGAGGTCGTGCGCCTGTTCGAGGAGGCGATCACGGATCGGACACGCCTGATCCTGATGTGTCACATGATCAACATCACAGGTCAGATCCTGCCCGTGCGCGATGTCGTCGCCATGGCGCGTCGTCATGACATCCCGGTGATCATCGACGGGGCCCACGCGCTCGCACACTTCGACTTCAAGATCTCCGATCTCGACTGCGACAACTACTCGACGAGCCTCCACAAGTGGCTGTTCGCCCCCATCGGGAACGGGCTCCTGTACGTGCGGCGCGACAAGATCCCTGGGATCTGGCCACTCATGGCCGCCGCCGAGTCGCGAAACGACGACATCCGCAAGTACGAAGAGGTGGGAACCCACCCGGAGGCGAACTTCCTCGCGGTCGGAGAAGCGCTGACGTTCCACCAGATGATCGGGGCCGCTCGTAAGGAAGCCCGACTCGTCTACCTGCGAAACTACTGGGCGGAGCAACTCCTGCAGCACGAGAACGTGCGGCTGAACACGAGCCTGAAGCCGGGCTTCGCGGCCGGGATCGCGAACGTGCAGATCACCGACGTAGAGACGGGTCCCCTGCGGAACTGGCTGTGGCGCGAGCACCGGATCTACACGGTGGCCATCAACCACGCGGAGTTCAACGGGCTCCGGATCTCGCCGTCGGTCTACACGACGATCGAGGAACTCGATCGCTTCGTCGACGCGATGACGGACGCTGCGAAGAACGGGATTCCCGCCTGACCGTGCCGGCCGGCCCGAAACCGGGCCCCTCGGCGGGGGTCCGGGCCATGGTCGGGTCGGCCTTCTTCTTCAGCCTGATGAGCCTCTTCGTGAAGCTCGTCGGGGGATCGCTCCCCTCTCAGGAGATCGTCCTCGTGCGGGGCATCGTCACGTTGGCGATCAGCTATTTCGGGCTCCGGGCCCTCGGTGTCGCACCCGGGGGCAACCGCACGGGACTCCTCGCGCTGCGCGGCACGGTCGGGTTCCTGGCGGTCAGCGCCTTCTTTTACGGGGTGATCCACCTGCCGCTCGCGGAAGCGACGGTCATCCACTACACCAACCCCGTGTTCACCGCAGTCATCGCCGCGATCTTCCTCGCCGAGCCGATCCGGGCGAGAGACGCGGGCTGCCTCCTCGCGTCGCTCGCCGGGGTCGCCCTGATCGCCCGACCTGCGTTTCTGTTCGGCGGTGCCACCGCCGCGCTGGATCCGGTCGGAGTCGCGGCCGCCCTGTCGGGTGCGGTGCTGGCCGCCGCCGCCTACGTCATGGTCCGTCGTCTGGCCGAAACCGAGCACGAGCTGGTGATCGTGCTGTGGTTCGGCGTCCTCTCGACCCTCGGCGCGATACCCGCCACGGCGGTCAACTTCGTCCTGCCGACCGGCTGGTTGTGGGCCGGTCTCGTCGCGGTGGGGATCACGACGCACATCGCGCAGCTCTTCCTCACCCGGGGACTGGCGCTCGTTCCGGCCGGGCGCGCGATGACCATCAGCTATGTACAGATCGTCTTCGCGGCATTGTGGGGAGTCATCTTCTTCGAGGAGCGGCCCGACGGCTGGCTCTTCCTCGGAGCAGGGCTGATCGTGGCGAGCACCCTGGCCCTCAGCCGGCATGCGCCGAGCGCGCCCGAGGTGGAGGCGGCGGCGTGACGGTCCGACCGGACGAGGCGGCCGACATCGCCCTGGCGCGAGAGATCCTCGCGGACGCTCGAGTGGTGCTCGTCCTGACGGGCGCCGGAATCTCGGCCGAGTCGGGCGTACCCACGTTCCGCGGTCCGGAGGGGCTGTGGAGGTCCTTCCGTCCGGAGGACCTCGCGACCCCCGAGGCCTTCGAGCGGGATCCGCGGCTCGTGTGGGAGTGGTACCACTGGCGGCGCCAACGGGTCGCCCCGTGTGTACCGAACGCCGCTCACGGGGCGCTCGCGCGGTGGCAGGCGCTTCCCCACAGCGACGTGAGGATCGCGACGCAGAACGTGGACGGGCTGCACTCCCTCGCGCTCGAGGCGGCCGGAGCCTCCGTCGATGCCGGGACCCTGCTCGAAGTCCACGGGGCGCTCTATCGCTCCCGTTGCACCGCGTGCAGCAATCGGAGCGAGAGCCGGGACGCGCCGGACGCTACTGGCGCGGGCCTTCCCGAGTGCCCGGTGTGCGGCGGTCTGTTGCGGCCGGATGTGGTCTGGTTCGGCGAGGCCCTCGACCCCGCGGTCATCGGCCGGGCATTCGAATGGGCCGCGGTCGCCGACACATGCCTCGTCGTCGGGACGAGCGCGCTGGTCCATCCCGCCGCGAGCCTTCCGGCGGTGACGAGAGAACGGGGAGGTCACGTCGTCGAAGTGAACCCGGAGAGGACGCCACTCACGTCCTGGGCGACCGCGTCGGTTCGCGGACGGGCCGCCGAGATCGTTCCGGCGATCGTGCCGCGGGACGGTTGACGCAACGACCCCGGGTTGTGGCGCGGGGCTACTCCCCCGCGAGCCAGTCCTCGATCAGGCGCCGCGCGATGGACACCTTCGAGGGGAGCCTGAGCCCGGTCTCCCGGCGGGCCTCGAACTCGCTGCGGTGGAAGAACCGGGCATCCTCCAGCTCGACGCCATCGACCTGCAATTCTCCCCCGACCCGGGTCGCGTGGAACCCCAGCATGAGGGAAGACGGAAACGGCCACGGCTGAGACGACCGGTATCGGACGTCGCCGACCTCGATGCCCGATTCCTCGAAGACCTCGCGCCGCACCGCTTCGGACAGGCTCTCGCCCGGCTCGACGAATCCGGCCAGCGTCGAGTAGACGCCGTCCGGCCACACGTCTTTGCGACCGAGAAGACAGTGATCCCCATCGGCGACGAGGACGATGATCGCCGGGTCGGTACGCGGAAAGTGCTGCTCTTCGCACAGCTCGTTCGAGCAGCGTCTGATGTGACCGCCATCCGTGGGCGTCGTCGGGTGACCGCACCGGCCGCAGAACCGGTGTCTCCTGCTCCAGGTCGTGACGCCGCGGGCGTAGGCGAGCAGCGAGCCATCGTGCCGGCTGAGCATCGCCCCCATTCGGTGCAGATCGAGGAACGTGCCGAGACCTTCCAGCGGCTCTCGCTCCGCGAAACCGTCGGCGGCGAGATCGGCGGCGAATACGGGGCGGCCCGCGTCGAGGCCCAGAAAGACCCACTCCGTTTCGGGCTCGGCCACTTCGCGCGCGGCCTCGAGCGATAGATAGATGGGCTCGTACGCGGCACCATCCTCATCGAGGGCAAGCACGAGACTGCGGGACCGCCACACGGGGACGACCCGCGCCTCCGGGTCTCTCAATCGTTCCGCCACCCACTCGGCATCCGTTCGCATGTTGGCAAATCGATCGATCTCTCCGCCGGCGAAATGGTTGGGCCTGTGGACCCGCACACCTTCCTCCGGTACCATCCCGCGACTCGTCATCGGATCAACATAGCGGATTCTCATGCTGCTCACGTTCGACTGCTACGGCACCCTCATCGACTGGGAGACGGGGATCCTGACCGCCTTGCGGGCAGCGTACCCCGAGAGCCTCGAGCTCGACGACGAACGACTCGGCACCGCGTTCCATTCGGTACAGAACCGTCTCAAGACCGATCGTTACCGGAGCTACCGAACGCTGCTGACAGAGACCGCCGCCGAACTGGCGTCCGTGCACGGGTGGGACGAATCCCTCGCCGTGGCGGCCTCCGTGCCGGCGAGCATTCCCGAATGGTGTCCGTTCGCGGACACGAACCCCTCGCTCCGACGGCTTCGAGACACCGGGGCAGAGATCGGAATCCTCTCGAACATCGACGACGACCTTCTGCAGGGCACGCTCGCGCACTTCGAGGTCCCGTTCGATCGACTCGGAACCGCCCAGCGGCTCCAGAGCTACAAGCCGGCCCGGCCGCACTTCGAGCTCGGGGCCGCCTGGGCCGCGGAGACCGGCAAGCCCTGGGTACACGTCGCGCAGAGCCTGTTCCACGACATCGTGCCCGCCACGCGTCTCGGGATCAGGACGGTGTGGGTGAACCGCCGGGGCGAAGACCTGCCGAACGACGCCGCCCCCCTCTACGTCGCGGGCGACCTGGCCGACGCCGCCGACTGGATCGCCGGGAACCTGCTGGACTAGTTCCGCAGAGCAGCCGCGCGAAACAGGAGGTCGGCGGACTGGAGCAACTTCGCCTCCAGACGCGGCGGCAGCGTGGCCGTGGACAGAAAGCCACGGACCGTCTCGGCGGCTTCCGGCGAGGCGTGTCCACCGAGCGACGCGTCCAGCCACCGCTTGGGGAAGAAGATGTCCCCCGTTCGCTGGATCTCCTCGAGCAGCTCGAGACTCGGAAGCAGGTAGTCTCGCGACGCCTCCGCGCGAAGAGGATGGTGCAACCAGCCCACGGCGGACAGGACCCACGGTTCCCGTTCCCGGTTCGTCGGGTCCGCGAGCGACGCGAAGAAAGCGTCACGTACAGCCCGGTCCGCCGAGAGCGCCGGTCGGACGAATTCGAACTCCGCCTGCCGGTCGGCGTTCTCGATGCGCTCCGCCTGTCGGTCCATGATCCGCTCCCACCCGTCGACCTCCCGGACGGCGAGTTCGCGAGCGAGACGGATCAGATCACGCTCCGCGAGCGGGAGCCCCGGGACTCCACCACCTGCCCGCCAGATCGACTCGAGCCTGCGGACCGCGTCGGTCGTTCCGGCGATCGACAGATAGGCATTGAAGAAGCTGGCCTTCATCGAGGTGGACTCGGCGCTCTCCAGCCTGGACCAGAACAGCCCCTCGAGTTGCGGTAAGAGCTCGGTGCGAACGTCCTCGTCGAGGAACCGCCAGAACGCCGTCCGCAGGTCGCCCGTCATCCGCGAGACCAGCAGCTCCTCGGATTCCGCTTCGACCGCGGCGAGCGCCGTGCTCATCCAGGCGTCCGGCGTGAGAGCCCCCTCGAGGAGCTCATCCCAGAGCGTCAGCCACGCGACGGCCCGCGGCTGGGCCGCCTCGATCAACGGGAGGTTGGCCAGCAGCCATTCGCGAGACTCATCCGTCTGTGGGAAGAGCCCGTAACCGATGCCGGAACCGTTCGGCAGGATCGCGACATCGAGCCGCGGCCCGGCGGCGAACGTGGAGACGCTCTCGCCCTCGATACGAAGTACGGGCGTCTGGTGTGAGCCACCGCCTGCTCGACCGTACCACGGTTGCAGCGGCTGGGCCCAGAGAAGCTCCCTGCCCCGTGGGTCGCGTTGCCTGAACTCGGTTTCGTGTCCGCCCCGCCCGGTCGGCTCGTTGTCCGGGGCTACCTCGGATACGACAGTCTCTACAGTCGGCCGGCCCGGTTCCTCGACCCAGGAGCGGCTCCACTCCCGCAGATCGAGCTCCGTCGCGAGATCGAGAATCGCGATCAGGTCGGACCACGTCGCGTTCCCGAACGCGTGCGCCGCCAGGTACTCGCGCAGCCCATCACGAAACGCCTCCTCGCCGATCAGAAGCTCCAGGTGCTTCATCACGATCGGCGCCTTCTGATAGATGATGGCGCCGTAGAGCGTCCCGGCCTCGTTCAGGTTCTCGAGGGGCTGCCGGATTGGGTTCGCACCCGCCGTGCGATCCACGGCATAGGCCGACGGGTAGTGGGAGAGGAGGAACCGGAGGTCGTGATCGATCTCCGGGAAGCTGGGGTTCACGATCTTCGCCGCCATGAAGTTGGCGAACACCTCTTTCATCCAGACGTCGTTGAACCACTCCATCGTGACGAGGTCGCCGAACCACATGTGCGCCGTCTCGTGAGCGATCAGCCCTGCCCGCCCGAGCACCTGGCCCTGGGTGGCGGATTCCTCGAGGAACATCGACGACGCGCGATAGAAGATCGAGCCGGGGTGCTCCATCCCCCCGTACTGGAAGGAGGGCACGGCTACGAAATCGAACTTCCCGAAGGGGTAGTCGATCTGCGTGTAATCCTCGAGCCAGTCGATCGCGCTGGCGTGCAGGTCGAAGATCGCGTCCAGGTTGCGCTCGACCTTTGCCCGATCGGTCTCGCGGTGGAACAACCGCATCGTGCGGCCGCCCCGCTCCGCCTCCTCGATCCGGAACCGGCCCGCGGCAAAGGCGAACAGGTACGTCGGAATCGGTTCGGTCTCGGCGAGACGGTAGACGATGCGGTCGCCCTCGCCCGGACGCATCGCCCCCGCGACTTCGAGCTCCTCCCCGTTCCCGACACCGACCCAATCACCTGGAAGGTCCAGCGTCAGGGAGAAGCGCGCCTTCAGGTCCGGCTGATCGAATACCGGAAACGCCCAGCGTGCGCGATCGGGAACGAAGAGCGTATAGAGAAACTGATCCGTCCGGTTCAGCGAGCCATCGCCTGCAACGAACGAGATCCGGACGATGTTCGAGCCGCGCCGCAGGGCCGTGCGAGGAATGATCAGGTGTTCGTTGACCATTTCGAGATCGAGGGGCGAGCCGTTGACGTCCACATCGTGGATCTGATCGGGCGTGGCGGCGAAATCGAGCGGCAGCGCGGCCCGTCCATCCCACTCGAACATGAGTTGCACTTCGCCGAGTACCGGTTCGTCTCGGGATTCGGGGACCGCGAACCGGATCTGGTATGACAGCTCGGTCACGTCTCGCGCGCGATCGCGCGCCACGTCGAGCGGAACCCCGGCGTCGGGGGGCGTCCCGGGAGGGTCGTCGGCGCAGCCGGCGAGCGTCAGCCCGGTAATCAACGTGACGATCGCGCGACGTCCCATTTGTGCGCCCTATCCCCTGGGTTCTTCACCGGCGACGAGTACGCCATGAGTGAACTGGTACAGCTCCCGCCAGAGCTCTTCGTGGGCGAAGATGTCGTTGTGGCCGGCGCCGGGCACGATGAACCAGCGCTTCGGCTCCGGGGCCGCGTCGAACACCTTCTCGGCTTCGCCCGGCGGAATGATGCGGTCCTCAGACGCGACGCCCATGAGCACCGGAGCCCTGATTCGCCCGATCCGCTCGAGCGTGTCGAACCGGGGACTCTCCCACTCGAGGTACCAATCGGGAAGCCAGCGGATCCGCTGCCTGGCCAGAGCCGGTGTGTTCGTGAAGGCGCCGAGGAGGACGAGACCCGCGATTCGCCGCTGGGTCGCGAGATCGACCGCGACCGAGCTGCCGAGCGAGTTTCCGATGAGAAACAGCCGGCGTGGCTCCACGCCCCGATCATCCACCAGCCACGAGTAGGCGGCCCGGGCATCGGCGTAGAGACCGTCCTCCGTCGCGCGACCCTCGCTGAGCCCGTACCCGCGATAATCGAGCAACAGCACGTCCAACCCGAGACCCGACAGCGCGGCCGCGACCGTGCCACGGTCGCCCAGGTGACCGGCGTTCCCGTGGAAATAGATCGCGGCGCCGGACGCGTGGGCCGAGTTCGCCGCCGGAAACCACCAGCCGTGCAGCAGCGGCCCATCGAACGTCGGGATCCGGACCTCGGTCGCGTCGGGGAACCCCCAGAACCGTGGGTGACTCTCGTGTGGAGACAGCGGTTCCGGATAGAACACGAAGAACGGCACGACCCGTGGCATCGCCAGCTTCAATGCGCCAAGGAGCATGACCACCACGACGGCGGACCAGAACAGGACACTCATGCAGAGATCAAACCCGGCTGACCCGGCTCATGCGCCGGGGGTCGCGGCCGGCTCCGCCCACGCCCGATACAGCTCGGGTCGACGGTCACGCCAGAATAGCGTACGAGCGGTAGACGTCGCGCAGCTCGCGAGGTCGATGTCCGCGTAGAGGATGGTCTCCGCCAGCTCGGGCGCCGCGGCGACCACGGTTCCCTCGGGGTCCACGACAAACGACTCCCCGGCAAACGTCAGGTTCTCCTCCACGCCGACCCGGTTGCAGAGGGCCACGAAGTAGCCGTTCTGAAACGCTGCGACCCGGACCTCCGCCTCGTAGAGGCCCTCGGGCCATTCCCCGACCGACCCCGCCTGAGGGATCACGACGAGCTCCGCTCCCAGCTCTCCCAGCCGGCGCATGTACTCGGGATAGTGGCGATCGTAGCAGATCGCGACTCCGACCCTGCCCACCGAGGTGTCGTAGACCGGTGCCCCGTGGTCGCCCTCGGCGTAGTACCCCTGCTCATGAAAGCAGGCGTACTCGGTAATGTGGATCATCCGGGTCACACCCAGGAGCGATCCGTCGGAGTCGAATACGGGCGAACTGTCGTATCGCCTTCCGTCGTCGCCCAGCTCGTACATGTTGAACACGGTGACGAGACCCAGTTCCCGCGACCGGGCTGCGACCCGATCCGAGATCGGGCCGGGGATGGGCTCCGCGAGCGCCTCGGCCTGGGGGTCGTTCTGCCGCTGCGGGAAGAATCCGTCGATCGCGAGCTCCGCGAACGCCACCAGGTGCGCGCCGTTCGCCGCGCCCGTTCCCATGGCTTCGAGGGCGCGGTCGAGGTTGTGCAGCCGGTCGGGCCCCGCGGCCTGCTGTATGAGTGCGATCTTCAAGTGGTGTCCTTCGGTTCCGGGCGACGGAGGATGTTCGGCGGCATCCCGTCGGGCCGCAACGGGTACGCCCTCGCCGACCACGATAGGTTCAGTCCATGTGCGGACGATATTCGCTTCAGACCCCGCTAGCGGACCTTGCCGAGATCTTCGACGCGGACCTCCACGCCGAGGAGATGGGGCCTCGCTTCAACCTCGCACCGACCGAAGACGTCGCGGTGCTGCGCCCCTCGGAGCACGGGCGCGAGATCACCCGGCTCAGGTGGGGGCTGATTCCGAACTGGTCGCGCGATCCGGCGGCGCTCCCATTGATCATCAACGCGAGATCGGAGTCCCTCGAGTCGAAGCCGGCGTTTCGAGACCTTCTCGCCGCCTATCGCTGCGCGGTGCTCGCGGACGGCTTCTACGAGTGGCGGGTGGAAGCCGGTCTCAAGCAGCCGTACTACGTCCGACGCAGGGACGGGCGACCGCTTGCGTTCGCCGCACTGTGGGACCGGCGGGGCGCCGTCGAGTCGTGCGCGATCGTCACGACGGAGGCCAACCAGCTTCTCCTTCCGCTGCACGACCGGATGCCGTCGATTCTCGCGTCGGGAGACAGTCCCTGGCTCGACGCCGGGGAACGCGACTTCGACCGTCTGCGCGAAATCCTGCGCCCCTCCTCCCCGGACCTGCTCGAGGCGTACCCGGTCGATCGGCGAATGAACCGAGTCGTCAACGACGATCCGGACTGCGTCGCGCCCCTCGGACCTGCCGTCCGAGACGTCGGAGGCTGGGACGACCGCCCCTCGTCCGAGGCCGAGCCCGACCAGCTGGGGCTCTTCTAACCCACCTGACAGACCGCGGCGGCAGGAGCGAGCCACCTGATCTGGTGCTGGTGCTACTGCGCGACGATTCCAGCGATGCAGCTCTCCCACACTCCGAGCGCCGCTGGTCTCGGGTGGGAGCGGAAGGCATTGGCTGCCAGGCACTTGGCCCCGGCGCCGGGAAGGAACGTCGCTTGCTCTTACGTCCGCCCGAGCACCCCGAACAGGGGCCGTCCGTTCGAACACGTGCGTGAACCCCAACGTCGACCTCACGCCGGGTTCGAGCGAACGGACGCTCGACAGGAAAGGCGGACGCTCAGCCCGCGGGCTCGTCCTCGTCCGACAGCGCGCGGCGAATCCGGCGCTCGAGGCGCTCGCTTCGTTCGGGTGCGATCTGCTGGCTCCTCACGTGATCCAGGAAGATCCGCTCGAAATTGAAGTACGGGTAGCACTTCCGGCACATCTGGATGTGGTCGTGGATTCGATCGCTCCACTCGGCGTCGAGTTCCCCATCAAGGTACTCGTAGACCCGCCGGACGACCTCTTCGCAGGGAATCATCGGGCTCTCCCGATCCGCACCCGTCCCGCTCATGAGACGTACCCCATCTCTCTGGCGAACGTGTATAGCCGGGCCTGCAGACGCTTTCTGGCCCGGAAGAGGCGCGACTTCACCGTACCGACCGGGATCCCCAGGATCTCGGAGATCTCCTGATAGCTCAGACCTTCCAGATCCGACAGGACGACGGGGACGCGGAACTCCTCGGGGAGGTCGTCGATCGCCGCGATGACCTCGCGGTCGATGATGCGCTCGAAGAACCCGCCGACCGGATCGTCGTCCGCCACCTCGGCAAAGACCGATCGATCCGCGACCTCCTCGAACTCGACGGCGCTCGGCCGCCGCTGCTCGGAACGGAACTCGTTGATGAACGTGTTCCGCAGGATCGTCATGAGCCAGGCCCGGCAGTTGGTTCCGAGCTTGAAGTCGTCCCAGGCCCGGTAGGCCTTGAGTACGGCTTCCTGCACGAGGTCCTCCGAACGCGCGGCGTCACCCCCCGTCAATCGGAGGGCCAACCCGTACAACGCGTCCAGGTGGACGAGCGCCTCGGTCTCGAACTGCGCGTTCTTGTCTGCTTCCGTCATGCCTCTGCGACCCGTGGCGTACCGGGCCTGACTTCGAGTCGCTTGTGCAGGGCTCGGGTCGATACCGATTGTGCGACCCGAACGGTTCATGATCCGATAACGCTCGATTGCCCGTCAAGGTTCGTTCATGTCACTGATCCCCGCCCGGCTCACGACGACATCGCTCGTGCTCCTCGCCGCCTGCGGCCCGGCCCCGACTCCGGAGCTCGAGGAGGCGACCGTGCCGGAGCCGCTCGAGCTCCCTCCCCTTCCGGCCCCCGTCGCGAACAACGCCGTCGCGTCCGTCGCGACGGCGGCCGGGACCGTGGCATTCTCGTTCCTCGGACTGGACGCTTCGAAGACCTCGGGCGGAATCACGAGTGCCGCATACCGGCTCGAAGCCGGGGCCGACTCATGGAGCGAAATCGAGCCCGTACCCGGTCCTCCTCGCCTGGCGGCCACGGCTCAGGCCGTCAGTGGGCGAGTCTACGTGTTCGGCGGGTACACGGTCGCGAGTGACGGGGCTGAGCGGTCCGTCCCCGAGGTCTACGCCTACGATCTCCGGTCCGGCGAGTGGACCCGGACAACCTCCATCCCGGTCCCCGTTGACGACGCCGTATCGGGGGTGTGGCGCGACTCGCTGATTTTCCTCGTGTCGGGCTGGCACGATACCGACAACGAATCGCACGTGCAGATCTACGATCCGGCGAATGACGAGTGGCGTCAGGGAACTCCGATTCCGGGCCCTCCCGTGTTCGGACACACGGGGGGGATCGTCGGGAACTCGCTCGTCTACGTCGACGGCGTCCGCGTGGACACCGATCCCCGCAGATTCACGCTCGAAAGATCATCGTGGCTCGGGCGAATCGATCCGCTGGACCCCACCACGATCGCGTGGGAGCGGATCGCCGATCACCCCGGCCCTCCCGTGTACCGGGGGGCCGCGGTCGGCGTCCACGGGCGCATCGTCTTCGCCGGCGGGAGTGACAATCCGTACAACTACAATGGGGTCGGCTACGACGGCCGCCCCTCCGAGCCTACCGGGACGGCGTTCGCCTGGGACTCCGCCACCGAATCGTGGACGATGCTCGAAGCCCCGGCGATCGCGACGATGGATCACCGGGGCCTCGTCCGCGTCGGCGGCAGACTCTACACGATCGGCGGGATGACCGCGGGACAACGCGTCACGGCAGCGGTGGTGCCGCTGCCCGACCCCTAGCGTCGGGGCTTCAGTGGCCGGCTAGAAGTCCGCTACGAGCGCGATCGTGAAGACTGTGTCCAGCTTCTCGAGCGGGACCAGCACGGTCTCGCCAGTCGGCGTACCGACGGGTTGTTCCAGCGCGACCGTGGTGAGCGAAGGCTCGTTGTTGAAGAGCAATTGCAGTCCCGCCTTCAGCGCCAGCGCGCCGCTGATGTCGACCGAGACCGCGTTCGTCCAATCGGCCCGGAAGGCCTCCCACTTGGAGAAGCTCTGGTCGAGGATCACGAGACTCTCGAACGCCGTGGTGGACGTCAGCTGCTTCCAGAAATCTCCCCCGACCCTGAGACCGGCGAACGAATCTGAGGCGCCCGGGTTCTCGATCACATCGTCCTGCACCGTATACGTCAGACCGTAGTTGGTGTCGAACCGCGTGGCGTCCGAGTTCGCCCACATGTTGCCGGCGCCGGCCTCGGCCACCACCCGCGCATTGAATCCGGCGAACGTGTTCCGTTCCCAGCCAGCTCCACCGTAGTAGAAGAAGCGGTCGTTGATGGTCCGGTTGACCCTGCCCCGCAGGTTGTAGTTCTCGGCGGTCGTCTCGCGATTCGTATTGCGGGTCACGTTGAAGTCGGACGTCGTACCGACCGCCGTTCGGGTGATCGTCCCCGTGCTAGTCCGAAGGCCGCCTCCGCGAACCTCCAGGTCCGTCTTCTCCCAAATGGCCTTGATCGTTCCGCCGAACCCGAGGGTCGTCGCCACGGCGTTCCCTCCCGTCATCACGGCGGAAACCTCGGCGGTGTAGAACCAGCCCAGTTCCTCCTCTTCTTGCGCCAGCAACGCGGTCGGGACCCCGCATATCGCGAGCGCTAGTACAGCGCTCGCGAGACTCCAACTTCCGTTCCCTTTCGTGGTCATCCCTCCCCCTTCCAAAGTCAGGTCTTCGGTTTCGGTATCCTGAAGGCGGTGCACCGGAGCTCCGCCAGTGGGTTGCGACTTCATATGGTCCGTCACGATGCTACTCGTGGGAGCCGCCCGCGGGAAGCGGGACAAGACAGGAGCGGACATGCTCAAGGAATTCAAGGAGTTCGCGGTCAAGGGCAACATGCTCGACATGGCCGTGGGTATTATCATCGGCGCGGCCTTCGGCACGATCGTCACGTCGCTGGTGAACGACGTCATCATGCCTCCGATCGGGCTCGCGATGGGCGGGCTCGACTTCAGTCAGCTTCACGCAGTCCTGCAGCAGGGCGCCCCGGCCGGTCCGTACGCGACGCTCGCAGCGGCCCAGGAGGCGGGTGCCGTCACGCTGAACTGGGGCTCGTTCATCAACCACGTCATCAGCTTTCTGATCGTGGCGTTCGCCGTGTTCATGGTCGTGAAGGGCTTCAACCGGATGAAGCGAGAGGAAGAGGCCGCACCCGAGCCCGAGGCCGCGCCCGAGCCTTCGGCCGAGGAACAGCTTCTCTCGGAGATTCGCGACATCCTGAAGGCGCAGGCCTAGGCCAGGGACAGGGCACTCGTGATACGATCCGTCGGCCAGGCGCCGGCGGGTCGCGTCGCTATCGGACCCGTCGTACTTGCTTCATCAGGACGGGCGACGGGCGGGCGGCCGCGAGCCACACCGTTCCTGCGTGTTGCCCCGGAACGAGAAACGGGGCCCTCCGAATGGAAGGCCCCGTTCTCGACTGTTGTAGGCTGCGCCGTACAGGGCCTCGTGAAGCCTACTCGACGAGTCGAATGACCTTCGGGAGCGCTCCGCCACCACCCGGATTCGTCGAGGCGACGCCGAACCCGGAGTAGCCCGCGAACCTCACGATGACGTCGTTCCCCTGCATACCCTCTACGAACAGGCCGGCCCAGTTCATGATCGGCACCTCTCTCCGACCGTTCGCCGGTGCGTCCGGCGGAGCAAGCATGGGAGCCGGTCGCAGACGGGGGCTGGACACGCAGACATTGGCCGCGCCGTTCGAATCGATCACGCAATTGTGCGTGTCATTCCAGTAGTGACTCGGCGCCTGGGCGATGAGCGCGGTCACTCCCTGCATCGTCGGACCGATCATCGCTCCGGGCTCAACAGGGACGCCGTCTCCGACCCGATAGACCGCTGACGGATCCACACAGCCGGCGATGGCCGCCGCGTAGGAGGCTCCGCCGGTCGCGTACACCGAAATCGGGTAGTACCAGCTCGGATTCGGCTGGCCGGGGGTGTTCCCTTGAGACGGCTTGATCACGATCTGCGTGCCCTTGTCGGCGTCGGTATAGCCGGTCGCCGAAGCGGACGGGGCGGACGGAATGAACGGTTCGTAATAATCGGGGGGCCCATCGTACTGGAAGGGGTTAGGCCCGCCGTTCTCGTCGTACTTGTCCGGCAACATGAACGGGAGGATGCACTTGGCTCCGTCCGCCGGATACGCCTGCGCGACCGCCGTGGTCACGACGTCCACCGTGTTGATCCCGAAAACCTTCGCGAAGATCGTCGGAATGGCGTTTCCGCGCGCCGCCGTATGGTGGACCGTGACACGGACCTTCTCGTTGACAAGATCGATCGAGATATCTGAGTCCAGGAGCGTAACGGGCGTGCCGTCGACGCTGTTGAGCCCCGCGAACGTGATAGCTTCACTGTAGATCGTCGCGGTCAGGGCCGACGTTCCCGTGGCTCCGGTGACGAAAGCGGACGCTCCCGCGAGGGCCGCGAGATCGGCGACCGCCTGGGACTGGGTCCGAACGTTCATCATGTGACCCATGTCGACGGCGATCGCCGCGGACCCCAGCAGGATCGTCATCGCTCCCGCGACGAAGACGCCGACCGCCCCGCGATCGTTCTCGACGATGTCGCTGGTCTTTTGCCTCACAACCACTTCGACCTCCCTCGGAACCTCGAGACGCTGGTCCTCCAGACCCGACGAACGCCCCCACAGCTTCTTGAGAATTACCGGTAGGGGGCATCGTGTAAAGGCTCACGTAAAGAGCAAGACGCGCACCTGAAACGCCTGATCGTCCAACCTCAGGCGCAGCAGGAACTTGGCCCGACCAGTCCCTGCACCGCGGTTCGTCGTGTGGAGCGAATCCAACGACTTCAGCCCCACCGGAGACCGTGCAACGCGGTTGAATTCGGGCGGTTTTGTACCAATCTCGCGAGCCTCGGTTCCCGCCCCCGCTGGATCATCGTCTCTCGATGTATGTACTTTTCGCCCCTCCGCACGACGACTCGTGAGAGAGGAGATTCCATGAGACTCCGTCACGCGACGGTAGCCTTCCTGCTCGTGGCCTCACCGGCCGATCCTGCGGCCGGCCAGGCCGACGCGGTAGCCGATGCAATCGATGGGCGGAGCGACCGGTACGCCGAGATCGCACATCAGATCTGGGAGTGGGCCGAGGTCGGGTACCAGGAGGAGAAGAGCTCCGCCCTTCTCCAGGAGGAGCTCCGGGCCCACGGGTTCGCCGTCGAATCCGGCGTGGCAGGCATGCCAACATCGTTCATCGCGAGCTACGGTGCCGGCCGACCGGTGATCGGCGTGCTCGCGGAGTTCGATGCGCTGCCAGGCATCTCCCAGGCTGCGGTACCCGAGCGCAAACCCGTGATCGTGGACGGACCCGGTCACGCCTGCGGCCACCACCTGTTCGGGACGGCTTCGATCGCGGCGGCGATCGCCGTGAAGGATTGGATGGAGACGACCGAGGTCGAGGGAACGCTGCGAGTCTACGGCACACCGGCGGAAGAGGGCGGTGCGGGCAAGGTCTACATGGTACGGGACGGGCTCTTCGACGATGTCGACGTGGCCCTGCACTGGCACCCCGGAGACCGGAACAGCGCCGCCGCCGGACGGTCCCTCGCGAACAAGTCCGCCAAGTTCCGATTCAGGGGGTACTCGGCACACGCGGCGGGCGCGCCCGAGCGGGGTCGCAGCGCGCTCGACGGCGTCGAGGCCATGAACCACATGGTGAACCTTATGCGCGAGCACGTGCCCCAGGAGACCCGCATCCACTACGTGATCACGGGCGGCGGGTTCGCGCCCAACGTCGTCCCGGACTTCGCCGAGGTCTACTACTACGTTCGGCACCCCGCTGCCCCGACGGTGCTCGAGTTGTTCGAGCGTGTCGCCAGGGCCGCCGAAGGCGCCGCACTCGGGACCGGCACAACGGTCGACTACGAGGTGATCCACGGCCTGTACGACCTGGTTCCGAACGTCGCCCTCGGAGAGGTGATGGACGCGAACCTGAGAGACGTCGGAGGCGTCGAGTACACGGAGACCGAGCGGGCGTTCGCCGCCCACATTCAGGAGTCCTTCGAGGGCGGCCCTTCCCTGCCCCTCGGGTCGGAAGGCGACGTCGAGGACTTCTACATCGAGGAGGCCGGAGGCGGCTCCACGGACGTTGGCGACGTGAGCTGGGTCGTCCCGACCGCGGGGCTCTCGACCGCGACCTGGGTGCCAGGCACGTCCGCCCACAGCTGGCAGGCGGTCGCCGCCGGAGGGACGAGCATCGGACACAAGGGAATGATGGTGGCGGCGAAAACGCTCGCCCTGACGGCGATCGACCTCTTCGAGAGCCCCGACGTGATCGAGGCGGCGTGGGCGGAGCTCAGAGAACGCCGCGGAGCCGACTTCGAGTACGTCGCGCTGCTCGGCGACCGGGCGCCGGCCCTCGACTACCGACACTGAGCGTCAATCCTCGAGGCTCAGCCGTCCATCGGAGTGCAGGGTGACGGTGCCCTGCACGGCGGCCAGGCGGCGGAAGTCCGCGGGCTCGAGGGCGACAACGGGGAGCGTCCGACCGTAGAGCTCCTCGGCGGCGATGGCCGCCAGGGCCAGGAACCGGTCCTCGCCTTCGGTCACGAGGGCGGCGGGCGCCGTCCCGCGGCGCACCGACTCGAGCAGGATCGCCGTCGTGGTGGATGACCCGCGGGTTTCCGGGATCGCCAGCACGCGTCCCGCGGCGTGCACCCCCGTCAGCGGGTGCCGCCGGTCGAGGATCTCGCCGCTCTCCGCGTCGTACCCGCCCCAGAAACTCAGCGGCTCGGCCGAATAGAGCAGCCGGCCGGTCGCGGCACCCGGCACGACGGGACGCCCGCGCATCTTCACTCCCATGCGGAGTCGTCCCGCACTACCCGGCCCGCGCAGGCGGACTCGACGCAGTCTGAGAGGCTTCCGAACGCGACCGCGCGGTCGAGAAGCCCGGGGGAGTAGTAGGCGTACTTGGCAGAGCTGGTCATCAGCCGGCCGATCTCGGCCGGCAGCATCGGCGTCGTCAGGATGCACGTGTCCACGGTCAGCTCACCCCCGAAGTCTTCGATCGCCTCGAGATGACCCGCGGCACGCGCGATGTCGCGCGCGGCCCGACCCGTCGTGATGAGGAAGCGGACTCCGGGGTCCCTGGCTCGACCCTCCACGATCTCCGCGAGTGCCCGGAACTCCGCGGGAGAGAAGTGAGGACTCCCGAGGACGACGAGATCGAGCCCGTCCCCTTCGGACAGCCCGCTACCGAGATCGTCGCGGGCTTCCCGAAGCGCCCCGAGCGTCGCGCGAAGCACGTCGTCGGGATCCTGGCCCCCGAACGCCGTGTCCAGATCGGGCGCCTCGGGCGTGATGCCTACCCAGTGAAACAGCGCGACTGCGCCGGCGGACGCCATCGCGGCCCCGAGCGCCTTGAAGTCGTCCTCCGTCGGGCGGACGTCGAGACCGTCCAGAACCGGGACACCCGATCCGACACGCTGTCCTACCCAGTGGCCGAGCACGGGGTAGAAGGCGGGATCCTCGGCCAGCCGCCGGGGCACGTCAGCGAGGTCGATGAGCACGCGACCCCGGCGATGGGCCTCGAGGTGGAGACCCGCGGCCGGCGCGCGGCCCGTGATCGCGCAGCAGATATCGAGAAGGTCGGGATACCGTTCCGTCCGTGCGCCGAGGACCGAGTTCGCGAACACGATCGCACTCGACTCCCCCCAGGCCACCTGGTCTCCAAAAGCGGGGCGCTCCTCGGTCTGATACGGTGCGCAGGTCCAGGACGGTGTGCACCCCATTCGCTCGTAGGCGTCCATTTGCCGGCGCGCGGGCTCGGCCCAGTCGGGCGGTACGGACCAGTCCTTCCACCCCGCAGGGTCCACGCCGGCCACGTTCAGCGTCGCGGGCACGCGAACCCGCGCGCCGCCATCGGCGAGCCGCTCCGCAAAGTCGAGTGTCGCCTGCCCCTGGTAGAGCGACGAGTCGATGTGCGCCGCGGAGATGTCGAGCAGCCGATCCGCTCCGACGACATCCGCCATCCGGACGACGATCTTCATCGCCAGCCGCGCGCCCTCGCCGTGCACGCCGGCCAGAAACTCGCGATCCCGTTCGGACAGCTCTACTCCCATGACGCCCTGAGCCAGTTCTTCATGGGGTAGTTTCCGCGCCGGCCCGGTCACGCGCTAGTTTTGCGGTCACGATAGGAGAGAACCGATGAAGATCGCCTATTTCATTCCCGGACCGCTCTCGCGCGGACCGCTCGGACCTGGGGAGCTCGTTCGCCGGGAGGCGTTTCTGAATCAGCACGCGGCGGGCGACACGGTCGTCGAGGTGCGCGAGACCGCGGCGGGCCCGGCATCCGTCGAGTCCTCGGTCGAGGAGTATCTCTCTGTCCCCGGGCTACTCGAGGCTGCGCCGGCCCTCGCGGCCGAGGGGTTCGACGCCATCATCGTCGGCTGCTTCGGCGACCCGGGGCTCGCGCCCGCCCGCGAGCTCGTGGACATCCCGGTCGTGGGCCCCGGGCAGGCGGCCGGGCACGTGGCAGCACAGCTGGGTCTCAGGTTCGGGGTCATCACGGTCGTGGATGAAGTCGTCCCGGCGATCTGGCGTCAGATGCGAGTCCACGGGCTCGAGTCGTCCATCGCGGATGTCCGGGCCGTGGACGTTCCGGTTCTCGAGTTGAGGGATCGCGTGGAGGAAGTCCTGGCGACCCTCGAGGGTGAAGCGAACCACGGGGTCGCGGCCGGAGCAGACGCCTTCGTGCTCGGGTGCATGACGATGGGCTTTCTGGACGTCGCGCGGTCTCTGCAGGAGAGGATCGGTGTCCCCGTCGTGAATCCCGTTCTGGCCGCCCTCAAGACTGCCGAGACGATGGTGTCGCTCGGCGTGTCGTCCTCACGACGCGCCTATCCCGCGCCCCGGAAGGCCGCAGCCGCGACCACGGTGCACTAGAAGCGCCGACCCCGGCGGCGATCAGGGCCGGATGATCCCGATGCCGTCTTCGATGGAGATGGTCGTCCCGAAAGCGGACGACAGTTCCGTCAGCTCGGCGAGGATCTTCGCACCCAGGTCGTCGGCCGCGAGCATCGGTCTGCCCCGCACCGCTCGCGGAAGACCGTGCCCGAGCGTGACCGGGTGGAGGCGCACTTCCGTCAGGTCCCCGTCCACATACTCCGTCTCGACGAGCACGCTCTCCCAGTACGCGGGATCTGCAGGGAACCCGCCGCCCATCCTCTCGACCCGCACGTCCTGGAAACGTCCCGGCAAGTCGGTGTGCGCGAGACCCTGAGCGAGGTAGTTGTCGGCGGGCTGCAGCTCGACCGTCTCGTTCTGAAAGATGAAGTTCGCAAGCGAATAGAAGATCGGCGCTCCCCTGTACAGCTCGATGCCCCTCAGCACGTGGGGACCGTGCGCTGCAAACATATGGGCCCCCGCATCGACGACGGCGTGCGCGACCTCGGTCACGAAGTCGGCGGGAACGTTGCGATCTCCCGGGATCCCCTCGTGGCTGTGGCTGGTGACGATCACCCAGTCGGCCTGCCGCCTCGCCTCCTCGACCACGGCGACGATCTCGGCCAGATCGGCCGGGTGCGGAACGGTCCGTACGCCCGGGGTCGCCCCCTCGACGAAGCCGACTCCGCCAACGACGACTCGAGAACCGCCGCTCGCCCCGCCGCGCATGGCTCCGACGGCGCCACGAAGACCCTCCATGTCCTCCGGCGTCACGGTGACCTCGGTGAAGTAACGCATCGGAGACAGGCCCGGGCGACCGCGCATGTCCGGGCGCTGGTGACCGGCCCTCATCTCATCGGCGAAGGTCGAGGCGATCGAGATCAGCGCGACCCTGCCGCCCGGGGTCTCCACGTAGGCGGGCGCGCGAGCAGCCGCGAGGTTCTCGCCGAATCCCGCGACCGCGAGTCCGGCGGCTTCGGCGTGCAGCCGGGTACGTCGAGCCCCGCCCGCTCCGAAGTCCATCGTGTGGTTGTTCGAGAGGCTCACCATATCGAACCCGAACCAGGCGAGGTCCCCGGCGAGCCGAGGGTCGGCGCGCATGTAGGTGCCGCCGCTGTTGGCCGCGGGAATAGCATCGTCCTCGTAGTCGTGGAACAGCACTTCGAGGTTGACGAAACCGGCGGTCGCCTCGCGGACGATATCCCGAAGACGCAGGAATTCCGGCTCGCGGAAGGTCTTGAGCGACCGGGTGATGATCGCGTCGCCCGCGAGAGCGAACGTCATGTCTCCACGGGCGTCCTCGAACGACTGGGCCGTCGCCCCGGCGGCGAACACGGCGAGCGCAACGACCGCGAGTGCGAGGGCGTCGAGGGGCCGACGGGGAACGTTCGCGAGCATCGATTCCTCCCGGAGACTGTTGCTTGTGCCGCCGGCTCCGCGGTCGGCAGATTGGCGCGAGCGGCGAGGGAAAGCTTCCCTCTGCCGAGAAAGCGCAGCAGTGCTGCGCATCGGCCGGACAGCGCAGCAGCGCTTACTTCGCCGAGAATACGCAGCAGTGCTACGCATCTCGCTCATTCGGAGCCCAAACCAACATGAGCCGCTTGATTCTACGCCGCCACGCCACGGACCGCCGACGCCCCGCAAACCGCCAGCGGTGGACCGGCAGCGCCGCCGCTCGCTGGTTCGCAGCCGCGGCCGTACTGGCGATCGGGGCATGGACTCCCGTGCACGCCCAGCAGCTCGACCTCGTGATCCGAAGCGGGACTCTGGTCGATGGTACGGGCGCCCCCGCCAGGCGGGCCGACATCGGGATTCGGGGCGATCGGATCGTCGCGGTCGGAGACCTCTCGCACGCGGACGCCGCCCGTATCATCCAGGCGAACGGCCTCCACATCGCGCCCGGCTTCATCGACACCCACTCCCACGCGACGTGGGGTCTCGTGCGCGATGAACTCCGCTCCGCGCGGGCACTCCTCGCGCAGGGCATCACGACGATCCTCGCGAATCCCGACGGGGGCGGACCCGTGGACCTCGCTGAGCAGAGGGCGCAGCTTCTCGACCCGGGGGTCGGCGTCAACATCGCCCAGTTCGTCCCGCACGGATCCGTCCGCCGCCAGGTGCTCGGGATGCAGGCCCGGGAAGCCACTCCAGAGGAACTCGATCGCATGCGCGCGATCGTCCGCCGTGGAATGGAGGAAGGCGGGTTCGGCCTGTCATCCGGCCTGTACTACTCGCCAGGGTCGTATGCACCGACGGGCGAGGTCGCCGAGCTCGCGAAGGTGGCCTCCGAGTACGGCGGGACGTATCAGAGCCACATTCGGGACGAGTCGGACTACACGGTCGGGGTCGTGGAGGCGGTCGACGAGGTGATCGAGATCGCCAGGTCCGCGGGCATCCCCGGGATCGTCACCCACATCAAGGCTCTCGGGCCTCGCGTCTGGGGGAGCTCCGCCGAGATCATCGAGCACATCGACGCGGCGCGCGCCGACGGCGTCGAGGTCTACGCGGACCAGTACCCCTACGAGGCGTCGGGTACCAGCATCGTCGGTGCGCTCGTCCCGCGTTGGGCCCTCGCCGGCGGCGACGAGTCGTTCGCGGCCCGGCTGGCGGACGCGGACGAACGGGCCCGGCTGGTCTCCGAGATGTGGGAGAACCTGGATCGGCGCGGCGGGGCGGATCGCCTTGTCTTCCAGGCCGGCGAGAACGGCGGCATGTCTCTCGAGGCCGTGGCCGCCCGAAGGGGCATGGACCCGATCGAAACCGCGATCGCGCTGCTCGAGGAGGGGGTTCCGTCGGGCGTCACGTCGTTCAACATGGACGACGGGGACATCCACCGCTTCATGAGGCAGCCGTGGATGATGACGTCGTCGGATGGGATCCTGAATGCGCTGGACGAGGGACACCCGCACCCGCGCGACTTCGGGGCGTTCCCGCGGAAGATCCGGAAGTACGTCGTGGACGAGGGCGTGGTGAGCCTCGAGCAGGCGATCCGCTCCATGTCGGGTCTGCCGGCCGAGGTGTATGGGCTCGACCGGCGGGGCGTGATCGAGGAAGGCGCGTTCGCGGACGTCATCGTGTTCGATCTCGAAGAATTCAGGGACGTCGCGACGTACGATGACCCGAACCACTTTTCCGAAGGCGTCGTGCACGCTCTCGTCAACGGCGAGTTCGCGATCGACGAGGGCACGTTCAGCGACGTGCTCGCAGGAGAAGTGCTGCGGAAGGCACGCTGAGGGCCGCCCCGCGCGGCCGGGAGATTACAATGGATGAACTCGCCCCGATGCTCGTCATCATGACCCTGATCCTCACGACGGGTGCCGTGCTGCTGCTGCGTCCCATCGCGAAACGGCTGGGCGACCTGCTCGAACTGATGGCGAAACAGCGGGCCGGGGAGATCGAGCCCCCGGGTACTCAACGGATGGAACACCTGCTCGAGGCCATCGACGCCCGCCTGGGGCTCGTCGAAGAGCGGATCGACTTCACCGATTCACTGCTCCAGTCGAGGAGAGAGCGCCCCGAAATCTCGGCGGCGCCCGAGACCGCGACGTCGGAACATCAGACGGAGAGAGACACCGGATCATGACACGCATTCGAACAGGCCTTCTCGCTATGACTGCCACCCTGCCGTTCATCACGGCGGGTCCGGCGATCGCGCAGCAGGCTGCCAGTTCGGTCGAGTCCCCGATCTTCGGCGGCCTGACCTACCGCTCGGTCGGCCCGTCGCGCGCCGGTCGCGTGACGGCCGTGGAGGGGCACCGGTCCCACCCGCACACGTTTTATCAGGGAGCGAGCGGCGGTGGCGTCTGGAAGACCACGAACTACGGGATGGACTGGGAGAACCTGAGCGACGGCTTTTTCGCATCACCCTCGATCGGACACATCGAGGTGGCCGACTTCGATCCGGACATCGTCTACGTCGGGACGGGATCCGATGGGATCCGGTCCAACATCATCATCGGCAAGGGCGTATACAAATCGACCGATGCCGGTGAGACGTGGACCCACGCGGGTCTCGAGGACGCGGGACAGATCGGCGCGATCAAGGCACACCCCGACAACCCCGACCTCGTCTATGCGGCCGCCATCGGAATCCCGTTCGCATCGAGCGACACGCGCGGCGTCTACCGCTCGGTGGACGGTGGTGAGAACTGGGACCGGATCCTCTTCGCCTCCGACTCGGTGGGCGCCGTCGATCTCGAGTTCCATCCCACGAACCCCGACATCATCTACGCGGGAATGTGGCGAGTCCTTCGCCAGCCCTGGACCATCATCTCGGGAGGCACGCCCGACGACGGCATCTGGCGCACGACCGACGGCGGAGACACGTGGGAGCGGATGACCGAGGGGCTCCCGCAGGGCCTTGTCGGGAAGACCGATTTCGCGGTCTCACCGGACATGCCGGACCGCGTCTACGCGCTCGTCGAAGCAATCGACGAGGACGAAGGACTGTACCGTTCGGACGACGCGGGAGTCACCTGGGAACTCGTAAATGCCGACCCGAACAACCGGTTGATGCACCGGCCGTTCTACTTCACGAACGTCACGGCGGACCCCACGGATGGGGACGTCGTGTACGTGAACAACCTCTCGCTCCACAAGTCCACCGACGGCGGACGCACGTTCTCGGGCACCCTGTCGACACCGCACGGTGACAACCACGACCTCTGGATCAATCCGGACGATCCCCGGGTCATGGTCCAGGGCAACGACGGCGGCGCGAGCGTCACTCTCGACGGCGGACGCACGTGGTCCCCCGTCAACAATCAGCCGACGGCCGAGCTCTACCAGGTCGACGTCGACGACCGGGATCCGTACTGGCTGTACGCGGGACAGCAGGACGACACCTACACGATCTCGGTCCCCAGCGACCAGCCCGGCATCTCGGCCCCCGGCGGACCGGAGGGGTATTGGCGCTCTCCAGGCGGTTGCGAGACGGGGCCGGCGGTACCGAAACCCGGCGACCCGGACGTCGTCTACGCGAACTGCAAGGGCCGGTTCACCGTGTACAACCAGCGGACCGGTCAGGAGCAGCAGTATTACGTGGGCGCGGTCAACCTCTACGGGACGAACCCGGCCAACCTGCCCTACCGGTTCCAGCGGGTCGTCCCGATCGAGGTCTCCCCTCACGACCCCAACACGGTGTTCCACGGATCGCAGTTCGTGCACCGAACGACGGACGGAGGGCGGACGTGGGATCGCATCTCGCCGGACCTGACCGCTTTTCCGGAGGAACGGCAGATGGTCTCGGGCGGACCGATCACTCGCGACGCGACGGGTGAGGAGCACTACTCGGTCCTCTACGTGATCGAGGCATCGCCGCACGACCCGGACGTCATCTGGACCGGCGCGAACGATGGGCCGGTGTACGTGACGCTGGATGGCGGAGATTCCTGGGAGAACGTGACGCCGCCGAACATGCCCCCCGAGGGACGAATCAACTCGATCGATATCTCGGCGCATGACCCCGACCGGGTCTACGTCGCGGGGTATCGCTTCCTCATGGGCGACTTCGCCCCCTACATCTGGAAGACCGAGGACGCGGGAGAGACCTGGGAGTCGCTGGCCGACGGAGAAAACGGCATTCCGGCCGACTTCCCCGTTCGCGTCGTACGGGAGGACCCCGGTCGGCCCGGCCTGCTCTACGCCGGAACCGAGTTCGGGATGTTCGTCTCGTTCGACGACGGCCGGACATGGGGTCCCTTTCAGCGGAACCTCCCGGTCACGCCGATCACCGGCATCCAGCGGGTGGGCGATGACATCGCCCTGTCGACCATGGGCCGTGGATTCTGGGTCATGGACGACGTCTCCCGTCTCCACGAGCTGGATTCCTCGGGTCGTCTCGCCGGAGCCTTGCCGGTTCACCTGTTCGCGATCAGCCCGCAGAAGCGTACCCGACCGTTCCGTAATTCCGGTTTCGGGTGGCGGAACAGCGCGCGACCCGAATACCGCGGGGCCGGCGCCATGATCGACTACTGGATCGGCGTCGAGGGGACACCCGTCACGCTCGACATCCTCGACGCGGACGGGAACCTGGTGCGGAGCTTCTCGGCCACTGCGAGCCGTCGCCCGACTCAGACCGGTGCGCCCGGGATGCGTGTCATGCAGGCGGGGCGTATCAGCAGGTCCCGTCTTTCCGCCAACCCTGGGGCCCACCGCTTCGTGTGGGACCTGCGAGGTGACGGCACCGGAAGAGGCGGTGGTCCCATGGTCCCTCCCGGTGATTACTCCGTCAGACTGACGGCCGGCGACGCAACCGTGGAGACAGATCTCGAGCTGCGAATCGACCCGCGCGTGACGGCCGAGGGAGTGACCGTGGACGACCTCGTCGCTCAGCACGAGCTGGAGCTCGCCGTTCGAGAGACCATCGCGCAGGCGCGCGAAGTGTCCTCCGCGGTATCGGAGCTCGGAGAATCAGTCGGGGGTGCACGAGAGAGCCCGGGAGGCGCGCAGAACAACGAGCTGGCAGCGATCGCCCGCGAGGTGGAAGCGCTCGAGGCAACGCTCGTCGACGCCGGGGGCAGCTATCCGCGTCCGATGTTGTTGAGCCAGATCAACTATCTCCTCGGCATGATCTCGAGAGCCGACCAGGCGCCGGGACGCGATGCGTACGAGCGCCACGAGGAGCTGAAGGCCGAGCTGGACGCGGCGCGCGAGAAGCTCGAGGAACTCCAGCGGCGTATGCGCACCGCCGCCTGACCGACGCTGGACCGACCTGGTCCAATCCAACGGCCTCCTCCGGGCAACCGGGGGGGGGCGCTTCTCTGTCCAACGCACGATCGATGTCTTTCCGGGCACCACCATGGAGAACCGAATGCTGAAGACCGCCGTCCAATGTGCGCTCCTCTCCCTCGCGATCACCGCGTGCGGGGGGTCTTCCGATGGCACCGCGAGCGCGGCCGGACCAGGGTCGCTCGACGGGCCGGATCGGCCGATCGCGCCCGTCGTCGAGGACGTCTACACGGTGGGCGCGCTGGAAGGTGAGGTCTGGGAGACGTTCGGGGCCGTCAGCACCATCGTCTTCGACGCCGAGGGCAACCTCTACATCCTCGACCGCGACGCTGCGCATATCGTGAAGATGTCACCGACGGGCGAGTTCCTCACGACCATCGGCCGCCAGGGTGACGGCCCCGGCGAACTCGCCAGTCCGATGGGGATGGCGGTCACACCCGACGGTCGAGTGGTCGTTTTCGACTTCTCCCGGCAGGGCTTCCAGGTGTTCGCAACGGACGGCGAGTTCATCGAGAGCGTGACGATGTCGCCCGATGAGGGTTTCCCGGGCGGCGTCCTGTACCCCACACCCGACGGACGACTCGCCACACACGGCGGCATCCGAATCTCCTTCGACGGGAGCCTGCCGGGTGCCGACGCACCGCGTGGGCGCCCGATCGAAACGTTCGGGCTCGACGGCTCGCGGGAGGTCGCCTACACCGCGTGGGAGCCGCCACCGCCCGGAGAAGGCGAGGAGGCCGAGCTCGCGGGAGGCGGCGGTCGCATCCAGCTACAGATGCAGCAGATGATCGCGTTCGATGCCGGACTCCATCTGGGGGTGCTCTCGGACGGTCGCCTGGCCGTAGTGGACTCGATCGGGTACCGGGTGAAGCTGATCGAATCCGGAGCGGTCGCCTCGACGCTGGAACGGCCGATCACGCCCACGACCGTCGATGACGACATCATGGAGGCCGAACGCGAACGGCGGCTCGCGGAGCTCGAGGACGGGGGCAGCGGGAGCGGTCGCATGATGGTCATCAGCGCCGGGGGCTCCGGGTCTGGCAGCGGCAGCTTCTCGGTGGATCAGGACCAGATCAACGAGATGAGACGTGGCCAGATCGAGTCGATGGGCTTCGCCGACGCGATTCCGGTGATCTCCCGGCTCAGGGTCGACTGGAACGACCGCATCTGGGTCGAGCGCGCCGGCGCGCGGCCCGGCGAGGACGGCCCGACGGATGTCATCACTGCGGAGGGTCAGTACCTCGGGACGATCGCCCCCGATGGGATGCGAATTCCCGCGGCGTTCGGCCCCGATGGGCTCGTCGCCTACATCGAGCGCGACGAGCTCGAGGTGCAACGAGTGCGGGTGGCGCGGCTCGACGACAGCGTCGAACCCCTCGAGGGCGGGAACTAGGCCGGGGCGAGCGCGATCACTCTCAGCGGGCTCCCAGAGCCGTCGACGATCTTGAGCGGCGCCGCGACCACTACCGCTCCGGTGGCCGGCAGCTGATCTAGATTGCACAGGCTCGCGAGCCCGAACTTCCCGGCCCCGTGCATGATCGCGTGGTTCGGGAACGGAGGCTCGAACGCCCCCGCCTGGCCCGCGTCGGTGCCGACCGTCTCGACGCCGACACCCAGCACGTCTCGTTCGTGCGCGAGCATGTACGACGTGTCCTGGTGAAAGCCCGGCGAATGCGGTCCATCCTCCGCAACGTTGAGGAAGGCTTCCTTGCCCTCCCGCCGACTCCAGCCGGTCCTGAGCAGCACCCACGCGCCCGCGGGCACGCGTCCGTGCGCCTCCTCCCAGAGCTCGAGCTGCGACTGCGTGAGCAGGAAGTCGGGATCCGCGTTCACCTGCGCCTCGACGTCGATGACGCACGCAGGTCCGATGAAGCGACGGGCCGGGATCGTGTCCGTCGTTCCGGCCTCCTCATCCCTGCCGGTAATCCAGTGTCGGGGAGCATCGAAATGGGTACCCGCGTGCTCGCCGAAGGAGAGGTTGTTCCAGTACCAGCCGGGACCGGCGTCGTCGTACCGCGAGATCTGCTCGACGGAGACGCCGTTGGAGGGAGCGAACATCGGCGGCAGATCGATCACGACCGTGTCCGGACCGAGTGGCTGGGTCAGATCAACGACCCGGATCGAGCCGGCTTCGAGCTCCGCGACGAGAAGGGACAGGACGTCCGACATCGGTCACCCCTTGAAGAACGGTTCGAGAGTCTGGTTCGGATTAGGCTGTGTAAGTTTCGACACTACAACGAATAACGCGAGACTCGTGGCGACACCCACCTCGACGGAGTCGATCCCGTACGTCGGGAACCAGTGCTCCTGGAAGAAAAGTGTCCAGATGAGGCATGCGACGAAACCACCCACCATGGCGGCGACGGCTCCCTTTGCCGTTCCCCGCTTCCAGTTGAGTCCGATCACGATCGGCACGAAGAAGAAGGAGGCGATGAATTTCGCCTGCTCGAGGACGATGCCCTGCACATCCCCCAACTTCTGGAGTGCGAAGAAGAGGGGGATGACCGCGAGTGCGACGATCGCCACGCGGTTTACATTCACCAGGTGCTTCTGGGACGCCTCGGGTCGGACGAACTTGCCGTAAAGGTCGTGTGCGAGTCCGGCACCGGTCACGAGGAGAACCGAGTTCACCGTAGACATGATCGCCGACAGCATCGCGACGAGCAGCAGGGCACCGACAACGGGCGGGAGCACCTGGAAGGCCATGATGGCCGTGGCCTGATCCTGCGAGGGCAGGTTCGGGAACATCACCCGCATCAGCATCCCGATGGACATGATCGTGATCGATATCACGACTTGGAAGCCGATCGCGACGAAGATCGCTCTGCGCACGGTTTTCTCGTCCCGCATCGAGTAGAACCGGGTCAGCTCGTACGGCGCTGCGGCGATCGAGAACCCGAAGCCGATCGCGAACGCAAGAAGCTCACGAGGGCTGTAGTACCAGCCGAGCAGCCGCGGGTCGATCGAGTCGAGGAACGAGAGCGACCGCCGCACGCCCGCGAGCGGGCTCCCCCCGCCCACCTGGTCCAGCAGGACGGGGACGGCGATCACGAGCCCGGCGACCATGATGAGCGCCTGCATGAAGTCGATGTAGGAGCTCGACCGCACCCCGCCGAGAAGCGTGTACAGCCCGGTGGACGCGACGATGATGAGCATCGCCGTCAACGGGCGGATCCCGAACACGACCTCGGCGATCTCCCCGCCCGCCTGGAACTGGGCCACGAGATAGATCGTGTACGCCACGACGATGAGCACTCCGGCCAGGGCTCCGGCCTTCGGGCTCCCGTACCTCGCGGAGATGTAGTCGGGGACGGTGAGAGCTCCGAGACGCCTCAGCTTGGGAGCGACGAAGAAGGCGGAGACGAGCCACCCCACCCACATGCCGAGCCACGGAAACCACCACGAGACGCCTGCCAGATAGTGGCGCCCCGCCGTCCCCACGAAGGTGCCCGCGCTGATCTGTGTCGCGGCGAGCACCGCGCCTCCAACGAGCGGACCGATGGTCCGGCCGGCCGCCAGGAAGTCCTCCTCTGTATGCGTATGGAAGTAGCTCCAGATGGCGATCGCCATGATCACGACCATGTAGACCGTGAGGACGACGAAGAAGACGGGGCCCATCAGGCGCTACGCAGGCGACGGAAGATCACGACCGCCCCGAAGAGGATGAGAAACAGGGCCGCGGCGTCGGCCATCCGGGCAAACGAGAACGGCCCGCCGGTCGATACACGAACCAGCGCGGGGATCGAAGAGAGGCGGACCTCGAGCGACCCGTCGGCCGCGCGCGTCATTCGGGGCATGGACGTCTCGGGATCCACGGAACGGAGCGCCTCGGCATCGCCGACGATGCGGATGAGAAACGGAGACTCGACCTCTCGTGCGACGGTCACGGCCGCCCCGCCTCCCGGCACGAAGAGGGGAATTCGCTCGCGATCGCCCGTCACCCTGTAACGAACCGTCACCGGAGACGAGCTCGGAACAGCGAGTCGCGTGACCGACCCGTCCTCCACGAGCGTGAACTCGACCGAACCAGAGGCGCCGATCACGTCCGTCACGTCGACGGTCTGCCCCGGCTGCATGAGGGCGAGCGCCTCGATCACGCCGCCGACCGGCGGCACCTCGAGCGTGACGATCGCCGCGTCGGGCGCGAGACGCACCGAGACGGTGTCGACGGACGCCGTCTGCGCGGCGAGCGGGACCGCGACGGCCAGGAGCGCGGCGGCGGAGCGAACCGCCGACGCGACCCGTTTCACACCGCCGATATAGTCCCCAGCGTGGCGGTAGACCGCTCTACCGCTCTCGTGGCCTCGTAGAACGCGTTCGCGACATGAGTGACCGACCGCCGGATCTCGGTCTGCAGGAACGGGAGCAGCTCTGGATCGTCATCGCGGACCGCCGTCAACTCCGCGATGCGGGCCAGTCTCGGAATCGGCGCGCGGGGCAACGCCGGGTCGTGCTCGAACTGCCCGGTCTCAGCGTACCCGATCGGGACGAGCAGCCGCGACAGCTCGATGAAGAGCCTGTTGATCTCCCCCGCCTCCGCGGCAGATGGTTCGTTCGCCCCCAGCCAGTCGTAGAGGTAGTCGAGCGCGGTCGCGAGACCCTCCAGCTCATCCCGGGCGGGCTCCAGGTCGATCAACCCTTCGGCGGCCTGGTCGTACCCCAGAAGCGCCTCATCCAGCTCCGCCGCGGTGGCGCGGAAGTCGTACGGCAGCACGGACGCATCGAGCACCCGCGCGATCGAAGTCACGTAGACGGCGAGGTCACGCTCGAGGTTGTCGCGATCCGCGACGCCCATGACATCGTCTTCCGTGTGCCAGGCGATGTTCCCGCCGCACCCGCCGGTCGGGTAGAAACCGAGCTCGGCTCGTTCCTCGGCCGGGATATTCGAGAGCAGCATGTAGAACGAAGTCAAACCGATCTGGTTGAACGAATAGTCGCCCGCGCGCAGTGGACGCAGCCGGTGCGCCTGCTTCCCCGTCGCATCGCTGATGGCCGACTCGCACAGGGGCCCCGCTTCGGCCATCCACATCACGTCGTCGTACTCCGTCGCGTGCCAGCACCCCGGAGAATCGATGTTGACCGCGCCAACGCACCGCTTCCTCAGGTCGAGCGCGAACGTGTCAGCGAACCAGGTGGACCCCGCGTATCGACCGGTCGAGTGTCCGGGCCACCACGCGATCCAGAGCGAGCGCTCCAGCTCGGGTCCGCCATTGAAGATCCGGGCGAGCTCGAGGAGCGTGGCATCACCGACGGCGTTGTCGCCGATCCCGACATCCCACGAGTCGTAGTGGCCGTGCACGAGCATGAAGTCGTCGGACCTCCCCGGGATCCGCACCACCGGAAGCTTGCAGGGATACCATCCCTCCTCGAGGGCGACGTGTATGCGGACGGAGGCGTCGCCCTGCTCGGCCATCGACCGCAGGCGCTCTCCGTCCGGCTTGTTGATCGCGATGATCGGCGTCCGGGGCTTTCTCGGCAGGTCCCGCGTGGTCGGGCTCCCCCAGATCGACGTGCAGATCCCCCAATGGATGTTCTGCCCGGGATTGATGTAGATCTGCCCCACGGCGCCGGCCGCTTCGAACCTCGAGACCACGGCGGGCATGGCGTACCCGTCGGTGAGGACGATCGCCCCCTCCAGATCGGGCAACGGCGTCCCCGGACCGGTCGCGAAGAGGTCCCGCTGGCCCGTGGCTTTCACCGAGGGCACGTACACCAGACGTGCCTCGAGTCCGTCCGGACCTGTGGGGACCGCGAACGACGGCGGCTTCGCCTCGAGACGCGCATCGCCCGCGACGACCCAGGATTCGCGCGGGAGCGAAAGATACAGCTCGGGTTCGTACACCACGTGATCCACGCCGAGACGCGCGAGCTCGGACGCGATGTATGAACCGGCGACGTGTTCGTCCTCCGAACCTGATTCTCTCACCAGCGTCGAGAAGCGCTCGAGCAGCGTCCATCCGTCGTCGAATCCGACGGACGGCAGCAGAGCGGACTCGAGCTCGGACGGACCGCTCGCAAAGCTCATCGAGCCTCTCCTGCCTCGACCTCGAACGCGAGATCGAGGGCGTGACGCGTGTTCGTCGTCAGGGTCCCGCGAACCGTATAGGTGCCCGCCGACAGTCCGGCCTCCAGGGTCGCGGTCCACAACTCCGAAGCGCCCGCCGCGATCCGTTCACGCCCCAGCATCTGGGTGAAGAACATGTCCGCCCCCCAGCGCCAGACCGTCGTCCCGTCGCCGATCACCTCGAAGTCGAATCGCTGCCCGTCCGGGAAATCGATGACGAGTTCGTCCCCTCCCCGGTTCATGACGATCAGGACGAACGCGATCGGCTGCCCCGCGACCGGCGCGGTGGTCCCGACCTCGAGCCGCAGCGTCGCGTTCTCCGCGATGGTCGTCTCCGCAAACGGAGCCTCCTGATCGGAGGCGTTGTCGCCATTGCGCGCGGCCTCCTTCGACGACGCCTCGGGCTCGCCATCCGGCTCCGGCCGTGGCGCGCAGGCGGCGATCACCAGCGCGGTGACGACGGCGGATGCCGCGATCCTCAACAACCCCGCGAGGCCCGTCATCGGATGCTCAAGGGGACCGAGAACCGCCGGTCGTCCCATGCCAAGGAGAGCTCGGCGCCGTCGCCGTCAGGCTCGATCGCGATGGTGAACTGTTCGACGGGCGCGTCGAGCACCGTCGACTCAAGCGGCGTCCGCCCGAGATCGAACGCGGCGTCGTACGCCGTTCCCCAGATCCGTGTCTGCCCGTTCACGATGAGCGTTCCCCCTTCGGGACTGAATGTGGTCCAGAGCGTGTACGCGCCAGCCGGCAGGTCCAGATCTCCGATGGTCACGGGACGATCCGTCACGAAGTGTGTCGCCGAGTTCGCGCCGGTCCGCCAAACCTCGCCGAACGGGACGAGGGCGCCCCAGATCTCCCGTCCTCGCGTCGAGGGTCGACTGTACTCCACGAGCAGATTGGCGCCACCGACCGTGGCCTCTACCGCGGCCGGAGGCGACGGCGTTCCGAGACCGGTTCCCTCCACGTCTCGCATCGCGTAGTCCGCGGCAAGCGCACCCATGTCGGGCTCGTCGATCGGCTCGATCTCGACCTTCATCGTCGTCTCGGCACCGGACAACCCCACGATCCGGTCCTCTCCATCCAGCGAGATGATCATCGGGCTGCCAAAGAAGTCGAGCTCGACTTCGGAGCCCCCGCGCGCGGTCACCCGGGTCGGCGTGCTCCCCGGGTTCATCCCCCAGGGCGAGAGGACGTCGAACGTCACCGCGCCTCCGCCCGTCAGATCCCGGGAGCGCAGGGCCTGCTCGAGGATGCCGAGTGGCATCGGGATGCGCCCGGTCGTCGGCGCGGTACCCGGCGCCGCCGCGAGGCTGACCGTGTCGGCGACGCCTTCCGCCTCCCGGGCGATCACGGCCCGCCCGTCGGCGAACTCCATCGAGGAGTACCAGCGCCCGGGACCGCGTGTATTTCCGGCCGGTGTCGTCTGGTCGGTCTCGAAACGCGTGATTGTCCCCGTGGCGTCGACGTCGAACGAGTAGGTCATGTACCTGGTCAGCGGCGTCCGGGAGATGACCTCCCCTTCGACCCTGCCGGGATAGCGACGAACGATCTCGATCGCGACCGTGTCGCTTCCGAGCCGCTCGAGGTAGGCCGTGGTGTCAGGTCCGGATCCCTCTTCCTCGCCGCCGCACGCCGCGACGACGGCGGCCAGCAGCGGAACGACCAACGACGACGAACTGTGCCGTAGCACGCGATTCATCAGATCTCCTTCGGAACTCGATTCGGTCGGTGACCCCTTCACGCCGAATCTAGTACCTTGCGGTCCATGAGAAACACACATGCGACGTTCCTCGTGGCGTTCACTCTCGGCGCGGTGGCCGCTTCAGGCGTCCACGGCCAGGCTGCGGACCCGCGTCAGCCGGAGAACTCCGTCCCGACGCCCGAGCAGAGGTTCTTCGACTGGACCGACATGGAGTTCCCCGCCGAGGAGTACGCGGGTCGCAGGGAACGGCTTCTCGAGGCGCTCGGCGACGTCGATGGCGTCGTTCTCATCCCCTCGGCGAACGGTCTGAGCCACGGCGACACGTTCCGCCAGGCGGACGACTTCATGTACTTCACGGGTCTCGAGCTGCCCGGCTCCGTGCTCGTCATCGATATCCCCAGCCAGCGCCCGACCCTGTTCGTACCGGAGCGCGACTTTCGATTCGAGAACGCCTCGCGGCCGAACGACTTCCCTGGCCGACCACTCGCCACGGACTCGACGATCGCGGTGCGGAGCGGAATCGAGGACGTCCGGGCCTACGAAGGGCTGGATCTCGCCCTTCGAGAGTGGGCCCGCACCCGAGTCCCGATTCACGTGAACCCGGGTCGGGCCGGGACGCTCCGACGCGTCGTCACGTCCCTGATCCCGGACTGGGATCCGCAAATCCTCACGCTGTTTCACCTGCAGAACGCCTACGGACAGATCCAGCTGCGGAACGTGTACGAGCCGCTCGCGTTCATCCGAATGGCCAAGAGCCCCCGCGAGATCGAGGCGCTCCGCGAGAGCGCACGGATTACCGAGGAGTCGATCCGCACGGCGGCGCGACGCATCAGGTCAGGCGTGACCGAACGCGAACTGGAGGCGGTGTTCGAGGGCGCCTGCAAGGTAAACGGTGCCCAGAGGCTCGCGTTCGCCTCGATCATCAAGTCGGGACCGAACTCGCTGTGGCCATGGAGGGTCCTGGCCTCGCACTACGACCGCCGCAACCGAGAGATGCGGAACGGCGAGCTGGTCGTGTTCGATGTCGGGTGCGAACTGAACCAGTACGTGAGCGACGTCGGCCGCACGTTCCCCGTCTCGGGGGCCTTTTCACCGAGACAACGGGAGATCCTCGAGATGGAGGTCGGAGTCTCCGACGCTATCATCGATGCGGTCCGTCCCGGCGTCACCTTCGCCGAGCTGCAGGTGATCGGCCGCGCGGCGATTCCCCGCGAGCACCAGCGATTCATGCAGGCGGGCCTGTTCTTCGGCCACCATCTCGGTCTTTCGACCGGAGATCCGAACTTGCCGGACCTGCCGCTTCGTCCGGGGATGGTCTTCACCGTGGAGCCCTGGTACTACAACCACGAGGAGGGCATCTCCGTCTTCACCGAGGACGTGATCCTCGTGACGGAGGACGGAGCGGAGCTGCTGAGCTCCGGCCTTCCGCGCACGGCGCCCGAGCTCGAACAACTCGTGCGCCCCTAGCTCGACATCGCGGGCTGGTCACCTGCGTCCCTTGCTGGACTCGATTGCTTGCAGCTAGCGTTCGTTTCGTCATGTGAGCCGCTGAACGGAAGCGGTTGCGTGTTTCCTGATGGGAGCGTGGGGAGACCGGTGCACCGTATGTCCGGTGCGAACCCGAGGAGACGTAGTGTCGTTCGGTTTCGAGCTGAAGCGACGGAAGGTTCTGCGAGTCGCCGTAGCCTATTTCTTCACGAGTGTCGCGGTCCTCGAGGCGGCGAATCTCGTGTTGCCGAGCCTGTTTCTTCCGGCCTGGGTGTTCGACACTGTCGTGACGGTCGTTCTCGTGGGGTTCCCGGTCGCTCTGGTCCTCGCCTGGACGTTCGAGTTCGTGGACGGACGCGTCCGGAGGGAACGGCCACCCGACGCGAACGAAACTCCGGGGTCCGGACCGGTCCAGCGCGCCGCCGTGCCGATTCTCATCGGGTGTATCGTACTCCTGGCGTGGCGGCCGTGGAGCGGTAGCGACCCGCTCGCCGCGCTCGCGGGCTCGGGCCTGGCGGATTCGGTCGCGGTCGTCCCCGTCGATAACCGCACGGGCGACCCCGCGAACGACCATGTGGCCGCCGCGATCACCGAGGGGATCGTCCGTCACCTGCGGGCCGCGGGGGACGTGAAGGTGAGCGATCCCTATTCGGTGGCCAGCATGGTCGACGCCGGGGTGTCGACGCAGGACATGATGAGGGAACTCGGGGTGCAGAAGCTCGTCCGCGGGTCCCTGTTCCTCGAAGGCGAGACACTCCTCCTGAGCGCGCTCATCATCGACGGGTTCACCGGGCAGGTCCTCTGGGACGGGACATATCCGGGCGGCGAGGCATCGGGCTACGAGGCCGCGAGCATGATCGCCGGGGAGTTCGGGCTGGCCTACGAAAGCCAGACGCCCGAATTGCGTCAGGCCTATACGTCTCCGGTGCTGATGGGACACACCGGTCACGAAGCACTGATCGAGGGCACGCGATGGCTCGGTCGCCGAACCTTCGAGGGCATCACTCGAGCGCGCGAATTGTTCGGGATCGCGGTCGAGTCGGATCCGGAGGACGCCGAAGCCCTGGCTGCGCTCTCCAAGGCGCACGCGCTCTCGCTGATCTACCGATACCGGGGCGGTCCGGAAGGCTACGAGGCCGCCGGGATGTCCCTGGCGCTCGCGAACCGCGCGGTCGCGGCGGATCCCGACCTCTCGGCGGCCTACGCGGCCCGGGGCTACATCGCGAGTCGTGCCTCGGGACCGCTGGGCGAGGTCGGGAGCGACTGTCGCGAGGCTCTCGATCTGGACCCGAACGCAGTCGATGGGCTCAGCTGGTGTGCCCGGGTCCTGCAGCAGCTGGGGTGGGAGACGGAGGCTCTCGACAACGCGGAGAAGGCCATCGCCCTCGACCCCCGTAACGCGGGCCGGCGGCTGGCCGTGGCCTACAACGCGATCGCGGTCGGGGATTACGATGAAGCCGTGGAGCACGCGCGATCCGCCCGCGCCCTGTCCCCCGGCCTCGCGCTGCCGCCCCTGCTCGAGGCCCGCGCCCTCCTGCTGTCGGGGCGACCACAGCAATGCCTCGATCTGGATCTCGGCCCGAACGCGGGAACTCGGGCCGCCTGCCTGCACGATGCCGGGCAAATCGCTCGGGCCCGGGCCATCGTGGATTCACTGGCGACGACGATCTCGCTGCAGGAATCGGCGGACTCGGTCTTCACCGACGTCGCCCGTGCCGAGGACCTTGCCGTGTATCACGCCTGGATAGGCGACTCGGAGATGGCACTGACGTGGGTGGAGATGGCCTTCGAACTCTCCCCGAGCGGGGTCGAGTCCCGCACGCTCCAGTCCGAGCTCTTCGACCGCGTCAGGGATGACGACACGTTCAGGACCGGCCTGGAGGCGATCCAGGCCGGCATCTGGGAGCGCGTCCAGCTCGAAGCCGAACGCCACTCCAGATAGGCCCCATGCGCCCGGAGTCAGTTCGGGACGCTGACCCCTTCCTGAATCTCGATCCCCGAGGCATTCGCGATGGTGACGCGAGGCTTCGAATCCCGGAACGGCATCCATGCCGCACCCCAGTCCCCTGCTTTGTTCATGGCCACGAACTTCTCCGATGGGATGAAGTCGGGATTCACGTTGCGGTACTTGCCGCGGATCAACGCGCATGCATCCTCGCATGCCTGCTGCGGCGTCCGGCCCTCGCTCATGCGCGACACGATGTAGAACGATGAGCACGACTTGATCACGTCCTCGCCACGCCCGGTGACGGCGGCCGCACCGACGTCGTTGTCCACGTAGAGGCCCGCGCCGATGATCGGTGAGTCCCCGATGCGTCCGGGAACCTTCCAGGCCATACCGCTCGTCGTGGTGATCCCTGAGATGTTCCCCTGTGCGTCAACGGCCAGCACGTTCGTCGTGCCATACCGGTGGATCAGCGCGTCCGCGAGCACGAAGGCTCGATCGGGGCCCACGCGTCCAGGCAGGTCGAGCAGGTCCGCCCACCGCTCTGCCTCGGCCTCGAGGGCCTCACGACCGAACCGGGCTCGGGCCTGTCCCCCTCCCGAGGTCCCGCCGTCCGGCGGGATGAGGTGTTCGGGCGGGCCCCAGTCGTCCCGATCCGATCGGTTCTCGCGCCAGCGCAACCAGATGTCGCGGGAGCGCTCGGTCATCAGGTCTTCGACCTCGTACCCGAAATCGGTGGCGAACTGCTGGGCGTGACGCCCGACGAGCATGACGTGGTCCGTCCGCTCCATCACGAGCCGGGCGATCGATGACGGTGTCTTGATCCCCTCGATCCCGGCGACGGCGCCGGCGTTGTACGTCGCCCCATCCATGATCGAAGCATCGAGCTGAACGACCCCGAGCTCGTTCGGCAGGCCTCCATACCCGACGCTCGTATCGGTGGGATCCACCTCGATGATGTTGGCGGCGCGCTCCACCGCATCGAGAGCCGATCCGCCGCCTTCGAGAATATCCCAGCCGGCGACCATGCCGTCGCGTCCCGCCTCGTTCGAGTGACTTGTCATGATCATCGGTACCGAGGCGTCCGGTCGGGAACCTCCGACGCTTCGAATCGACGCCATGGCCCCGCGGGGAAACGACCCCAGAACGGCGGCGCCCGCACCGAGGCTCAGCCCGGTCTGTACGAATCCGCGACGATTGATCTCCTTCGACATGCTCAGTTCCCCGTCTGGTTCGAGTCGTCCTTCGTACCGCTGGGCCACGAGCGCCGCACCATGATCAGGGCCGCCAGCAGAGCCACCAGCCACACGAGTCCGCCGGGGGTACCCGTCACCATCGCCCCGAGGACCGCAACGGCCGCCGCCAGCCAGAATATCACTCGTGTCACGTGAACTCCGATCACATTCGCTCTGTCTCGGCCGCCACCTGCGCCGGGTCGGCCCGGAGATCGAAACTCCGGTGTCCCGAGATCGGGAGCAACCCGTCCCCGTGACGGACCGGCACGCCTCTCGTAGTGTTTCTCATGAGCCCAACAAGAGACCGCTGGGGAAGCCAGCTCGGATTCATCCTTGCGAGTATCGGGTTCGCGGTCGGCCTCGGAAACATCTGGCGTTTCCCGTACCTCACCGGGCAGAACGGTGGCGGCGCCTTCCTCCTGATCTACCTCGGGCTCGCAATCGTCATCGGCATCCCCCTGTTCACCGCCGAGATCAGCCTGGGACGGAAGGCACAGAAGTCCCCTGCCGCCGGCATGCGCGCCCTCGCGGGGGACCGCAGCCCCTGGCGGATCATCGGTTGGCTGGGGATCGGCGCCGCGCTCCTCATCATGGCGTACTACCAGATCGTGATGGGCTGGATCGTCGCCCACCTGATGCGGGCGCTCGGCCGGGGCTACACCGAGACCGACGCGACGGCTCTCGCGGCCCAGTTCGACGGCCTTACCGGACGCCCCGGAGTCGTGCTGGCGTACACGGCGGGCGTCCTCGTCCTCATGGGGCTGATCGTGAGCCGGGGCCTGCGCGAGGGTCTCGAGCGAGCCGCCAAGGCCCTCATCCCCGTGCTCTTCCTGTTCCTCATCGGTCTGGCGATCGTGGGGGTCGGATTCGAGGGAGCCGGTGCCGGATTGACCTGGCTGTTCAAGCCGGACTTCGCCGCGGTAACCGCAGGCACCTGGCTGGCCGCCCTCGGCCAGGTCTTCTATTCGATCGGCGTCGGCATGGCCGGAGCGTTCGTTTTCGGGAGCTATCTCGACCCCGAGAAGAGCGACGTGCCCGGCAACGCGACGAAGATCGTCGCCTTCGATACGGTGGCGGCGGTGCTGGCCGGCGTGGTGATCTTCCCGGCCCTGTTCGCCTTCGGCATCGAGCCAGATACGGGGCCTGGTCTGCTCTTCGTGACGATGTCGGGCCTCTTCGGTCGTCTGCCCATCGGGGACTTCGCGGCGGGGCTCTTCTTCTTCCTCGTCTTCATCGCGGGGCTCACGTCCTGTCTCGCGCTGATCGAAACGCTCACGGGCACGTTCATGGACACCTTCGGCTGGGCCCGCCGTAAGAGCCTGTGGAGCGTGCTCGGCATCCTGTTCTCCGGTGGCATTCTCATCGCGCTCGGCTACGGACCGCTCGCCCACCTGCAGATCGCGGGACGGGGCCTCTTCGATCTGGCCGACTTCATCTCCGGCAACGTGTTCCTGACGGTCGGCGGCTTCGCGATCGCGCTCTACGTGGGGTTCGGTTGGGGGTTCGAGCGCTTCCGCGAAGAGACGAACCGGGGGGCCGGGGCGATCCGCGTGACGGCGGCATGGAGACCTGTCATGCGGTTCATCGCCCCTGTCGCCGTCGGTCTCGTCGTCCTGATGGGGCTCGGCCTTCTCTCCTGACCCGACGGGAGATCAATGTCGGGTCGGCGGACGACCGACGATCCGCTCGTACCCCTCGACGTCCGTAGGCCCTTCCGTCCCGATCACGAAGATGCGGCTCGTCGACCCGACGCCGAAGCGGGCCCGCAGGTCGCCGTCGGCGCAGACGGCAAGGGCTCCGGCGAGTCCTGCAACCCCCGAGGAGCCCGCCTCGATGGGCAGATCCCCGGGTGCGGGATCCGCCAGGATGCGCATCGTGTACTCCGCCGCCGCGTCCCGAATCGCGACCCCGAAGTCGGCCCCCACCGAGAGCAGCTCCCAGGCGAACGTCGATGTCGCGCCCGCCGCGAGGCCCGCCAGTCCGGTCTCGAACTCACCCTCCAGCGTGACCCGACGGCCGCGTTCGAGACTCTCTCGTATGCAGTCGGCCGTCAGGGCCTCGACGACCGTCAGCGACGGGCGGTCGTCCCCGTATCTCTGGCGTGTGACCGCCGCGGCGGTCGCGGCGAGCCCGCCGACGCCCGCCTGAACGAAGAGGTGAGTTGGAGGCTCCTCGAGCGAGGCGAGGGCCTCGGTCCAGAGGGCGCCGTATCCGGCGAGCGTGTCGAGAGCGGTGCGGGGGTCCGTCGCGTTCTCGGTCTCGGTGATCACGTACCAGCCGTGCCGCCGGGCCGCCTCGAGACACTCGGCCGATGCAACCTCGTGGTTTCCGGCCGAACGCACGACGTCGGCGCCGAACGCCCGGATCCGGTCCGCGCGTGCCTCGGTCACGATGTCGGCGACGTACACGACCGCACGCCCACCGAACTCGCGGGCGGCCCACGCCACAGCGAGGCCATGGTTCCCGTCCGTCGCACACGTCACGGTGATGGGATCTTCGCCGGGGGTCGCCCCCTCCCGGACCCGCCGAATCAACGCCGCGGTCGCGTGCCCGCCACCCCAGCCCTTGAAACTCCCCAGACCGAAACGCGCGCCCTCGTGCTGGTACGAAATCGACCCGACCCCGGCCAGCCCCGCCAGACCCTCGAGCGCGAGGGGCTCCTGCCGCACGTACCCGGGCCAACCATGGACCGCCTCGCCGGCGCGCGTGATCTCGTCGGGGGGTATCCACCGAGCCGCCGCCGCTTCGAGGTCGTGCTCCCGCGTTCTGCGCAGCGGGTTGTCCGTAACCCGGAGCGGGTGCGACTCCAGCGCGACCCCGCCGGGCTCGATCAGGGTTGAATCCGTGTGACCGACCACCCATCTGGACCCGGAACGTAGACCAGCCGGTCGTGCAGACGGCTCGCCCGGCCCTGCCAGAACTCGATGCGCTCGGGTCGGAGCAGGTAACCACCCCAGTGATCCGGCAGGGGCACCGGCCCATCCTCGAATCGGCTCTCGAACTCGCGCACCCGATCCTCGAGATCGGCTCGTGCGACGAGCGGCCGACTCTGGGCGGACGCCCACGCCCCGACCTGGCTGCCGCGCGGACGCGAGCGGAAGTACTCCTCCGATTCCTCGTGGGAGAGTCGTTCGATCGAGCCTTCGACCCTGACCTGGCGCTCCAGCACGGACCAGTGGAAACAGAGGGCCGCGCGCGGGTTCGACTCCAGGTCCTCGCCCTTCCGACTCTCGTAGTTCGTGAAGAAGCGGAAGCCGCGGTCGTCGACGCCCTTCAGGAGCACCATGCGGACGGACGTCGCGCCATCCGGCGTGGCGGTCGCGAGCGCCACTGCCTCCGGGAGCAACAGACCGGAGGCCTCCGCCTCGTCGTACCAGACCCCGAACTGCTCGATGGGGTCTTCGGCGGCCTCCAACTCCGAGAAGCCGCCCGTCACGCCCTTCACGAGGGTTCGCAGCCCCGTGAGATGCGCCCGTAGATCGTCAATCGTGGACATCGCCGTCAGACCTCCCAGATTTCCTTGAGCACACGTGCGAAGTTCCCGCCCAGGATGCCCCGGATGTCGTCATCGGCGTACCCCCGGCGGATGAGGCCCTCCGTCAGATCGAAGACCCGCTTCGGGTGGTCCACACCTTCGATGTCGAGCTTGTCTCGGAAGGCGTAGCTGTCCTTGTACCCCGCTCTCAGCGCCCGATTCTGAGCCTCCGGGAGGTCGTCGTATCCGTGGAGGTCGACGTCGGATCCGATTCCGAGGTGCTCGACCCCGACGAGGTCCCGCACGTAGTCGTAGTGATCCAGGAAGTGCTCGACCGTCGTCGGCTCCTCCGCCTTCACGAACATGCGGACGCCGGTGATCCCCATGACGCCGCCTGTCGCTGCCATCGCGCGGATGGCCTCATCGGTCTTGGTTCGCGGGTGTCCGCCCGCGAGCTCGCGTACGTTGGAGTGGGTAAACAAAACCGGCCGACCCGACAATTCGCACGCGTCGAGCGTCGTCCGATCGCCGGAATGGGACACGTCGACGGCCATGCCGACCCGGTTCATCGCCTCGACGATCGAGACCCCGAAGTCGCTGATGCCCCCATCGCCCCTCTCCGTGGACCCGTTTCCGATCCTGTTTCGCGAGTTGTAGGTCAGCTGAGAGACGCGTTGGCCGAGCGCGTGAAAGACCGCGACGTCCGAGGGACCGCGGAAGTGATCCGAGTTCTGGAGCCCGATCAGGATCCCGACTCTCCCGGATCCGTGGACGGTCTCGAGATCTCGGGCAGAGTCGATTCGCATGAAGACGTCGGGACGGTTCGCGATCGCCGAATTGTGGGTGCCGACGAAGTTCAGGGCGTTGATGTGTCGCTCGGTGTCGGTGCGCCCCCCAAGCCCGACCGCGATCGAGAACACATCAATCTCCGAGTCCCGAAACTCCCGATGATCCGCCTCGGTGAAACCGTCCAGCGCCCTGCCCCACCTCTGCTGCGTCTCGTTGCTGATCGTGAGTGGGGAGAGCATGTCGACCACGAGAGAGCCCACCACGAGATCGACGCACCGCTTCGAATACTCGACCCCCTGCGCGAACAGCGGAAACCGTGACCGGCCGATCAGAGGGGCCGAAAGAAGGCCGCCAACCCCCGCTCCCAACACCTGCAGCGCCTGACGGCGGGTGATGTCGGAAGGTGCAACGGCAGCCCTCGCGCGATTCGTCATGTCTGTCTCCTGGGGCGGGTATGCGTCTCCGGATGCTAGCCGAACTCCCAAAATCCCGCGAGAACCCTGCTCGGACGCGGCCTCCCGGAGTCTCGCGAGATACGGCAGTCGGTTGCGGAGTGGCGGTCTGCAGCGTCCGAGGGAACCGATCCCATCCCGGCTAAGTCGTTGATTCCAAACCGGTTGACCGTCGTCCCGATTGCGGCACGCAGATCGCCATAGAGAAGCCCGCGAATCATGACGTTCCGACCGACCGCGGGGAGCGGGTGGCGGAGCGACTCACAGACCGGAGTTCTTCCCGGATGCGTACTCGAATGAAGTGGCTGCTCGTGATGGGCGCGCTGCTCGTTCCGGCGTCTGTTGCCGCCGGACCGCGCGTCGACATGACGGGAGAGTCCTGCCGCAGGATGTGCGACGCGTTTTGTCCTCTGGACAACGTGGGGTACTACCGTTTCTGCATGGTCGACCTCGACGGGGCGACGTGCGGGTACAACGATGGACATTTCCTCTGGGCTGGCGGCGGCGACTGAGCATGCCACTGGCGGAGGCTTCGATCCTCCGTCCACCCGAGGAAACTTCGAGAGCGGGCGCCTTCGGGCGTCCGTTTTCGTTTCGGGAAGCCGGGCGCTCACGTCCCCTCGGCGAGTACCTCCAGCCGGCGACGCTGGCCAGGCGTGAGCATGTCCTCGGCCACGACCTGCTGGACGATCCGACCCACAAAACCGTATCCCCTCGGCTCGGAGTGTACCCAGCGCCGTCGCTCGAGCTCGTCGAGTCCGGACTCGGCCTCCGGGAGTGAAAGGCCCGTCATCTCCGCGAGCCGCCCTGCGTCGAACCGCCCGACCACCACGGAGGCCGCCGCGGCCAGCGCCTGCGCGTCCGCGGAAAACGTCCTGAAGTTGACACGGATCGCGGCTCGAACCCCGCCGGGAAGGTCCGCCGGCATCGTCTGATCCAGTGTGCGCGACTTCTCGGGCCATGCCCCGTGGTCGCCACTATCGCTCAGTTCGAGCCCATCGCGGACGGCGGTGGCCAGCTCGACCGACAACAGCGGTAGGCCTCCGCTGTCCGCCACGATACGACGCGCCAGACGCGCCTTCTGGTCCGCTTCGTACTCCGGTAGTAGATCGGCGATGAGCTCCTCCGTGTCCTCGACGTCCCAGCGCCCGAGACTCACGCGCTCGAACGGGCCCGTCGGCGGACGTGCCGCCTCGAAAGCATCCAGCATCGCTCGCCCTTCGACGACATCCGCGGCCAGAACCACCAGGACGGCGGCCCCGTCGAAGTCCCGCGACACACGCTGCAGCGCAGCGGCGGAGTCTTCGTCGATCCACTGGGCGTCGTCGACGATCAGGACGACCGGCTGCTGTTCCACCACCGGTCCCAAGACCTCACTGAACGCCCTGGCGAGCGGCCGGGGGTCGGCGTCGAAGCCGTCAGGCCATCTCTCGGTCCACGTCGGCGCCTCGGCATGAACCGCGGCCAGGGCCCCGGGCGGAGCGTCCAGCACGCCGGGGGCTTCGGCCAGTCCGCCCTCACAGAGGCCAACGATTCCGGACCCCGGAATCGCCTGGTCGGCGGCCACCGCCCGAATCGCCAGGACGACCGCCCCATCCAACCGGGCACGCCCGGCGAGATCGTGAAGCAGACGCGTCTTGCCGACGCCGACCTCGCCCTCGACGAGAATCAGCCCTCCCTCGCCGCGCCGACAGCGACTCCAGGCCGCGGTAACCAGCCCCATCTCCTTCGCACGTGCGATCAGCCGGCTCTCCGGTTCGGCACTAACCTCCACCGCCTCCGGAAGACGCCAGGTCCGCTCGCGACGGACCCGATCCGCCAGGCGCTGCGTCTCGGGGGCCGGCTCGGAAGAGAGGTGTCGCGCCAGCTCCGCGGCGAAATCGTCGAACGCGACGAGGGCCCCGCTCCGGTCTCCACGCAGGGCGAGGGCGCGGATCACGGCCTGCACCGCGATGTCCGACAGCGGATCGCTCGCGAGGGCGCGGCGAGCGGCTTCCTCCCCGCCAGCGAGATCCCCTGCCGAGACGCGTGCTTCGGAGAGTCCGCTCAGGGCCTGCACCGCCCGCGATTGCCATTCACGACGCTCGCGAGACAGCCAGTCCTCGAAGTCCGAACAATCCGGAACGCCAAACCCGTCCATGAAGTCGCCCTGGATGAGCTGACCGGCCGACTCCCAATCCTCGTCCTCCATGGCGCTGCGGAGCGCGTCCAGGTCCAGCGACACGGCGTCTGCCGCGAGCGCCACGGTCCGCGCGTCGGCCTCGATCGCCGAGTCGCCCGCGGAGCGCCTGATGGTTCGCAGGGCCTCGTTCAACGAGTGCCGGGCCGAGGCCTCGGGTTTCTCCGGCCAGAGCAGTCCGCAGAGGTGGTCGCGGCTCCGCGCCCTCCCGGGCGAGCAGGCCAGATATGCGAGCAACGACGTGTTCTTGCGCCACCGGAGCTCGGCGGGGGCACCCTCGCCATCGATCTCGATTCCGGGGGCTCCGAGCAATCGCAACTCAATCATGGCTCGCGCCCCGACCCGAGAGCGGACACGACGGTCACGAACCGGGGGTGCTCACGAAACGGCCCGACGAGGGGGAGGACTCTCGCGTAGGAGAGCATCTCATCCCGCTCCGCGACGGCATCGTCCAGCCGGCGGATGGCTTCCGCTTCGTCGTCGAGATAGGAGAAGGCGAGCGACTGCCAGAACGGCGATTCGTCTCCCGACTCCATCAGATAGTCCCGGGCGAGATCGGCCCGGCCGGTCACCGCATATCCCAGGGCAAGCATGGGGTTCACCGCCCTCGGCAGCCCGGGTTGCGCGGCAAGGCCATCGATGAGCGCCCCGGCGGCCTCGACATCCCCGGCCGCGATCAGTGCGGCGGCCAGCCACAGAGGTGTCTCGAAGTCCCCGGGGTGATCCGCCAGTGTCTGCCCGAGCCGGGTCACAGCAGCCGGTGTATCGCCCGTCAGGTAGTAGACCAATCCGAGGCCCGTCGAGAGATCCGGCCGGTCCCGGTCCGCGGCGAACGCTAGATGGGCCTCGTTGACGGCCGCCTCCGCGTTGCCGATCTGTGCCAGGTAGAACGAATACCACAAGCGGCTCAGCGCGTGGTTGCCTCCGAGGTCGATCGCCCGTCGAAACAGGGAGTCGGCCCTCGCCCAATCTCCGAACGGGTCCATGCGCTCGAGCTCGGCGAGGATCGCGACGGGCTGGGGCAGGAGCGAGTCTCGGGCGATCGCGGCGAGCGCGTATTCGTGTGCGGAATCCCGGCCCGCCGCGGCAGTCGCCAGTCCGCGAGCGGGTCGGGCGAGCCAGACCTGAGCGACCCCCGTGAGTGCAACGGCATACGTCGGGTCGCGAGCCAGCGCATCCCGGTAGCTCTCCTCAGCGAGCCGGAGGGGCTCCCCCCCGGGATCCGCGGTGCGGTCGAGCCAGTGTCGGCGCCCTCGACCGGTAAGCTCCACCGCGACTCGTGACGGCCCCACTGCCGGAGCCGATCGAAGACTGCCTTCGAGGTGCGGCAGGATCTCGGATACGACAGCGAGCGTGACGCTGTCGGCCATGCGGTACGTCCGGGCACTCTCGAATCGGAAGTCGTCCCCCCAGACCTGCCCCCCCGCGCGGTCGATCAACCGACCGCTGATGCTGACGGAGTCGGGGGCGGCGACGACCGTACAGTTCAGGACACCGTCGACGTCGAGAGCGGCGTGGAGATCTGACGGGGAATCCGCCAGTACGCGGCCGATCTCGTAACGCCCGGGCACCCGAAGCTCGAGATACCCGAGCCGGTTTCTCAACCCATCCTCAAGGATGACCGCGAGATCCGCGGCCACACCGTCCGTCCTTGGGGAACACATGACGGCGACCGAGCCGACCAACCCGCTCGAAGTGGAGTCGCCCCCTCCCGCGAGCCCGAATCCGAACCATAGGACCCCGGCACCGACAGCGCCGATCGCCCATGGGATCCACCGTGTCCGATCCGGCGTCTGACTTCCATCCCACACCTCCGCAAGGGCGACCCGGAACTCTTCCGCGCTTGCCCATCGGTCCTCCGCTCGCCGCTGCAGCGCCCGGGCCAGGACCCCGACCATCGCATCGGGGATGCCAGCCCACGTCGATTCCGACCCCGGATCGACAGCGTTCCACCGCCGGCCTGTCGCCGCCTCGAAGAGAACGACTCCGGCCGAATAGATATCCGACCGCGCGTCATCGACCTGACCCGCAAGCTGCTCGGGAGAACTGTATGCCGGTGTCCCGATGAAGCGGCCCTCGCGGGTGAGGGTCTCGTCTTCCCCCGACTCGGTCGACCGTTCCGACGAGGTGAGTGTCTTCGCGATGCCGAAGTCGGCGAGCACGATGCGACCCTCGGAAACGAAGATGTTCGAGGGCTTCACGTCTCGATGGACGACGCCGGCCTCGTGCGCGACATGCAGCGCACCGAGCAGCGAATCGGCGAGCGCTCGAAGGTGCGCCGGGTCGAGCGGACCCTCGGCCAGGCGCTGCCCCAGCGTCTCGCCCTCCACGAGGTCCATCACATAGAAGAAGAGGCCATCGGCCTCGCCGACCTCGTGAATCGCGGTCAGACCCGGATCGTGGAGACGGGCGAGGCAGCGGGCTTCGTGGAGGAAACGCTTCGCGCTCACGGCCGTCGCGTGCTCGGGTCGAAGCACCTTGATCGCGACGGATCTGTCGAGGCGGGGATCCGTCGCGAGAAACACGACGCCGTACGCCCCCGAACCAAGGACCTGCTCGACACGGTACTTCTCGCCGAGCGCGCCCTGCAGCCGTGACGCGAGCCGCGTCACGCCCGTTCCATTCCCGGGTGCACTATGCCCTCATCGGATCACGGGTCCGGCCCGCCGGACGCGAGCGAGCACCAGTCGAACGTGAGATCGGCCGAGATCTGCGACCCCTGCCATGCGCGCGCCGTGGCGACACGCCCTTCGGTCGGCGGGGCGAACTGCCCCCACACGATCTGCCAGGGTGCACCGGCCGGCGTCGCCCACACTGTCGTGCTCGGATTTCGCGGAGTATCGACCTGGATCGAGTCGGCCGAGTAGGTGAACGAGTTGTTTCCCGGCAGGTTGCGCTGATCGACCCTGTCGAGCCCCCACGATGGTGTCGGCGATTGGGTCTGATCGATCGTGAACACCTGGTCCCGCTCGACGATCCGAACGCGTGGGTCCGAGGCGAGATCCAGGGCCTCGGCGTCCGACATCTCCGCTGCGAACCCCGTGATGACGTTGGAATACTCGTAGTCCATCGCCAGACCGCGCTCCGCGGCGAGGTCACGTGGGGAAACCGTCAGCCGCGGGGCTTCCTCCATGACCACGATGTATCGATCTCGTGGTGCGCCGGAGGCGCCTCCCGTCGGATCGCTCGGAACCAGCACCTGCTCGGAACACCCGACAAGGACAAGCAGGACGAGGGCGAGGAGCGGCGAATGTGAGAAGGATCGACGTCGCACTGTCACTCCTTGAGATCGGCTGCTGCCGGCCACACCGTGCCGCAGGGGACAGGGCGGACCCTCCACAATCAGAATACGGCGCATCCTTCGCATCCGTACAGACGCGCCGGCGAATCCGCCGACTTCCGGTACAACGCATTGAAGCTCATCATCGGGTTCTCCACGCTACTCTCCGGCGGGTCGTAGCCGACTACGCGAGATCCCGCGGAGGCGAGTCTCAGGGGATCGGACGAATCGCGACTCTCCGAAACTGGATGGGATGGCTCTCGCTCTGTAGCGCGATGTAGCCGCCGGTGAGCCTGACCCCATCCGTCCTGGCGGTCTCGTCGTTCGCGTTGACCTCCCCTCCCCCCACGACCGGGCGTGAGTAGGCGATGACGACGCGCCCACCCATGACGTGGGAGATCGTGTCGGGCGTCACGATCAGATCGAAGGTCACCCACTCGTCGCCATGAACCGTTGGCGCGTCGGCCGTGATGCAGTGACGCTCGATCAACACCCCGTCCATCTCAACGTGCGTCCCGGGTGTACAGAGGTTCGCTGTCGGGCGCTCATCTGTTCCGTTTCCCCCCAGGAACTGGGCCTCGAGAGAGATCGGAAAGTCCTGATCACGGGTCATGGACTCCGGAGTCTGCGAGTGGAACATCACGCCGCTGTTTCTCAGCGCCCAGCCCGGTCCGCCGTCGATCTGCTCGCCCACGAATCGATACTCGACTCGCAGCTCGTAGGCCTCGAACGGCTCGGCGTGGAACAGGTGCCCGAACCGCCCATCGAACGAGTCGTATCCCTCGTATCCGACAGTGAGCAGTCCGTCCTCGACGCGGAACGTGCCCATCGGATCGTCCCCGAGCTCGTACCCCGTGATCTTTGCCACCCAGCCCGAGAGGTCCTCGCCGTTGAACAACTCGACCCACCCGGACGGGTTCTGCTGAGCCGCCGCGGGGGCGGACAACAGCAGGAGCGGCAGCACAACGCGAGACAGCCGCCGACACATCACTTCGACCTGAACGACCATGACCCCTCCAGAGACCGGGATGGACGGCGACCAATGAGAAGCACCGGTGTCTCCGTGTGCTCGACGATCGAGAGCGGGAGGCTGCCGATTGCTCTCCGGGACCGCCCCTCTCTCTGCATGCCGAGGACGACGAGGTCCGCTTCCGAGGACGCCTCGACGATCATATCCGCCGGTCCGTCGGTTCGCCGCACCACGACCTCGTACGAACCGGACGTTTCGTCGCGCGCGAGCGACCGAATCTCGCGCTCGTACTCCCGCGCCGTCCCCGGAGGCGCGGCTTCGGGGATCGCCGAAAGATAGGTGACCGTCCGCTCCCCGGTGCGCGCGAGGCTCGAGAGCATGCGAGCCCGCAGAACGGAATGCCCGCGCCGTCCCCGCGTCGGCAGCAGCACCCGGCGCGCGTCCGCAGGATTCCACCCGCTCGGAGCGCGGAGGACCAGGACATCCGCATCGAGCATGCGAATGAGGTTCTCGAGCCGGGCCACGGTTTCCGGGTCCTCCAGACCGGGCATGCCCAGAAGAACAGTCTCGCAGTCGTGTCCGGTCGCCACCCGACCGATCTCGCCCCAGACGTCGGAAGAGACCGTAAAGAGCGTCTCCGTAACCAGCGATCGCGCCAGACTTCGCTCGAGTGACTCCCCGAGGACCGAACGGGCGGTCTCGAGGACCCGATCCGTATCGGCGACGCCGGGATCGACTACGGAGAGCAGCAGCACGCGACCCACCGAGGGCGTGCGCACGGTCGCCGCGAGGTCCACCAGCCCTCCGGCACTCGCGGGGTTCGCGATCGGAACAAGCACCAGCGGGCTGCGTCCGCGCAGGCGTGCGAGGTCGGGGTCTCGCGCTTCCGCCGTCGCATCCGCCAGGCGCGCGCCCGGCGCGAACAGCGTGAAGTAGAGGGCCGCACCGAGCACCAGCCACAGCATGACGACGACGCCCGCCTGCTGCACCGCGACCGCCTGGAACGTTGCGAGCCCGAGGCACAGGACGACCCCGATCAGCGGAATAACGGGGAACCCGAGGTCGCCCGAGCGTCGACGGGCGAGGATCGCCGTCCAGTGAACGATGGCGAACGAGACGAGAAAGATCAGGCTCGAGGCGGCCCCCGCGGCGGCCACGTCTCCGATGGCGAGCACGATGATCGCGACCATCCCCGCAGTCGCCAGCACGGCGATCGCGGGCGTGCCCTTCCGACCCATCACCTGTCCGAGCGGTCTCGGCAGCGTCCTGTCGCGGGCCATGGCGAAGGCGACCCGGGACGCTCCGACCAGGTTGGCCCGAAGGGCCGACAGCATCGAAAGCACGCCGGCGCCGATCACCAGCCAGTACCCGGTCGGTCCCATGAACCTCTGGGCCGACCCGGCCACGAGTGCCTCCGGGTTCGCCGCGGCGGCGGCCGTGATACCGCCGGGTGGCGCCCCTACCGTAGCCATTAGGAAGAGGAGCGGGAGGTAGACCGCCAGAGCGATGCCGAGCGAGAGGAACATGGCCCGCGGCAAGTTGCGGTCGGGGTCCCTGACCTCGCCTCCCACGGCCGCGATCAGATCGAACCCCTGAAGCGCGATGAACGTGTACCCCATGGCCCCGATCACTCCACCGACGCCCGACGGAGCAAACGGATCGAGCCGGGACATCAGGCCGGCCGGGGCGCCCGGCCAGGCGATGATCCCACCCGCGAGCAGGATCGCGAAGACCACGACCTTTCCGATCGTCGCCACGTTGCCGCCGCCCGTCGCCTTTCGGACGAGCAGGATCGAATAGGCCGCAATCGCCCCGACGGCCAGGGCCAATTCCGCCCTGCCATCCGTTGCCCACGCCGGCGGCCCGCCCTGCCCGGCGGCGAGCTGGCCGAGCCCCTCCGCCAGAAACGCCGCAAAACCCAGGGCATAGAGGACGCCGGCCACGATCGAAGCGAACCATACGACCCAGCCCACGACGAACGCGACCTCGATCGACAGGACCTTCTTGGCGAACGTGTAGGTGCCTCCGGATTCCGGAAACCGCCGGGCCAGGGAGGCGAAGCTGGTCACGGTGATGAGCGCGATCACGCCGTTCAGGCCGAACGCGACAATGGCGGCGGGCCCCGCGGTCGCGAACGCGACCCCCGCGAGGGCCAGTATCCCGCCGCCCACGATCGCGCCGACACCGAGCGCGGTCGCGGCGAACAAGCCCATGGTCCGTTCCCCGCTCATGATCGGCGTTCCGTCGTGGTCATGGGGGTCGATCCCGGAGGGTTTGGACGAGGGGGGGCAGTGTCATCCCGCTCGTGAAGATCCGTAACCGCCGAACCCCCCGCCAGATCGGGACGCCCGTCGCGGCGTTGCCGGTGGCCGGCCCGTCCGGCACCATGGATCGTCCGTGTCGGCGCCGCCCCACCCCAAGCCCGAGCGACCCCCAGATGTCAGACAGACGCCGGATCTCAGTGCTCGTCCGCACGATCGTGGAGGTGGCCATCATCGCGGCCGCGGTCGTCATAGGCCTGCAGCTCCGGGACGCGATCCGGAGCGACGACGGTGACGAACCTCCCCTCGCGGAGGAGGAATCCCGGAGCGCGTTCGACGAGAGCGTCGCCCCCCTCGAGCGGATCGGTCTCCGCGAGGGCCCACCCGTTAGCGGTGGCCACGCCCCACCCGAACGCGTTGTCGTGCTCGACCTCTGGCCCGGCCGGACGGAACGTCTCGCCGACGTCGCCCCCGGTGTCGAGGTCGTGGTCGTCGCGAACGAGGAGGAGGCCGCGAGCCGACTGGCCGACGCGGACGCGCTGCTCGGGGCGCTGAGTCCGACGCTCCTCGAGGCCGGCCGCGACCTGCGGTGGGTGCAGATTCCGGCCGCGGGCATCGAACGCTATGCGAGAATGCCCGGGCTGGCCGATCGCGACATCGTCGTGACGAACGCGCAGCGCATCTTCGCGCCCGGCGGAGCCGAGCATGTCCTGGCCCTCGTCCTGGCGCTCGCCAGACGACTTCCCGTGTCGCTCGAGTTGCAGCGGCAGCGACGGTGGGACGCGCATGCCGTGACGGGCCCGTCGCCCTACGTGGGCGATGGTAGCGAATTGCTCGAGCTTCGCGGCCGGACTCTGCTCGTCGCCGGGCTCGGTGGAATCGGCACCGAAACGGCCCGTCTCGCCGCAGGCATCGGGATGCGCGTCACTGCCACCCGAAACTCGAGCCGCGAAGGCCCCGCGTTCGTGTCCTACGTGGGGTCACCGGACGAACTGACGGACCTGGCGGCCGAGGCGGACGTCATCGTGAACGCGCTCCCCTTCACCGCCGAGACGGACGACGCATTCGATGCCGCGGTGTTCGACGCGATGAAGCCCGGCGCGTTGTTCGTGAACGTCGGCCGGGGCGGAACGGTGGACACCGAGGCGCTCGTCCGGGCCCTCCGCGAGGGCGGCCTCGGTGGCGCCGGCCTCGACGTGACGGACCCCGAGCCGCTCCCCCCGGAGCACGAGCTCTGGGGCATGTCGAACGTGATCATCACGCCACACATCGGGGGCGACTCCGACCGGCACCAGGAGCGGATGTTCCTGCTGTTCCAGGAGAACTTGCGAAGATTCGCGGCCGGGGAGCCGCTACTCTCGGTTGTGGACCTGCGACGAGGGTACTGAGCCGTCCGGGCGACCGATCGGCCGCCCGGACTCGCGCGCTAGGGAAGCGCGACGGCGGTTAGCTGATTGTCCGACTGGATCACGACGTACTGTTTGCCGTCGTGCATGTACGTCATCATGCCGTAGCGAGGATTCCCCGGAAGCTCCACGCGACCCAACTCCTCGCCCGATGCCTTGTCGACCGCGAACAGATACGGCGTCCCGTCGCCACCGTTGCCCGTATAGAGCAACATGCTGGGCGTAACGATCTGGGCGGCCTGCCGCCCGGACCCCCACCTGCTCGTGTCCACCCCCTCGAGCAGGGCATGGTTCGTAACACGGTCGGGCGTCTCACCCACCGGAATCCACCAGAGGTGCTCGCCGGTGTTCATGTCGATCGCGGTGATCCTGCTGTAGGGCCCCTTGTAGACCGCGAGACCTTCGACATTGGGACGCCCGCCGCTTCCCCCGACCGCGAAGTTGCTGATCGTGGTCCCGGTAGGCGCCGGCTCGCGCGCGTCCCGCTCGTGTCCGGGAACCATGATCCGCGAAGAACAGCCCTTCTGAGACGTCACGTAGAGAATGCCCGACTCGGGATCCACCGCGGGGGTGCCATCGATATTCGTCCCACCCACGTCTCCCGGGCACCAGAGGGCCGCCGTCTTTCCGAGGTCGTTGTCCCGATGGAGGGGGGCCTGGAAGAACGGACCCCACACGTAGGGCTCGAGCGCCTCGAGAACTCTCGCCTTGAGCTCCGGCGTGTAGTCGAGCAGCTCCGACTCCGGCAACCCCTGCATGTCGTAGGGCGCCGGCCTCGTCGGGTGGGGCTGGGTCGGCGAAAGCTGCTCACCAGGCATCAGACCCGCGGGAACCGGCTTCTCCTCGATGGGCCAGATCGGCTCGCCGGTTTCTCGGTTGAAGGCGTAGGCGAACGCCTGCTTGGTCACCTGGACGACCGCGGGCACGTCCTGCCCGTCCACGGTCACGTCCATGAGAACGGGCACCTGCGGCGTGTCGTAGTTCCAGATGTCGTGGTGGACCAGCTGGTAGTGCCAGACCCGCTCACCCGTCTGGACATCGAGCGCGATGAGACTCGTCGAAAACAGGTTGTCGCCCGGCCGGAATCCGCCGTAGAAATCCTGGGTCGCTCCATTCGTCGGGATATACACGATCCCGCGCTCGGCATCGGCGGAGAGGGGCGCCCATGACGAGATGTCACCCGTCCACGACCAGGCGTCGTTCTCCCACGTCTCGTGCCCGAACTCGCCCGGCTTCGGCAACACGTCGAACTTCCACTTGAACTCACCGGTCCGTGCATCGAACGCCAGGATGTCTCCGGGTACGTTCTCGATGCGCGACTGGTTGTATCCCTGTTCGGCCGAGTTCCCCACGACGATGACGCCGTTCACGACGATCGCCGGCGACGAGCTCGTGATGTACCCGGTCTGGAGCGGAATCCCGCTCTCCACGTCATACTCGTGACCCAGATGGGCAAGGAGATCGACCGTGCCCGTCGCGGGGAACCCCTCGATCGGGACTGAACCACCGAAGCCCTCGATCGGCTCACCGGTCTCGGCGTCGAGCGCGTGGAGGAAGAAGGCCGGGGTCACGACGTAGATGATGTCCCGCCCGTCGACGTTCGCGTACGCGACGCCCTTCCCGTGGTTCTTCCGCATGGAGTACTCCCAGCGGTAGGTCTCGGGTTCGACCCAGTTCCACAACTCCTCGCCAGTCGCCGGGTCCGTCGCGACGACGTGCCGGCGCTCACCCGCGACGCTGATCAGCTTTCCGTCGACGTAGATCGGCGTCGCGCGCGCGTTGACCTCGGGGTAGTTGGATCCCTCCCAGATCCACGCGACCTCGAGACTCTCGAAGTTCGCGGGCGTAATCTGGTCGAGCGCCGAATAGCGCTGCCCCTCGTTGTTCCCGGTGATCACCGCCCAGTCGCCTTCCGTGACGACGGCGCCCGTGCCCGCCATCTCGGCACACCCTGCGAAGAGCGCTGCGGCGACCAGCGTGGAGCCGAGGAGGGACACGGTGGAATGCCTGCGACTGCTGCGTTTCATCATCGAACACTGCTCCGCGGTGAGAGTCGGGGGAACGGGCAAGATGAGAACGTCGATCGCGAGCGGTCAACAGCCCCCCCGCACGCAACCTCATCCAGCCCGCGTGGACCGCGCGGTCCACCGCTCACGAACGTAGTTTCGCACACCATGGAACCTCGGAGCCTATTCACCGAATTGCGACGCCGCCGCGTGTTTCGCGTGGCGGCCGCATATGCCGTTGTCGTCTGGCTGGTTATCCAGGTCGCCCAGGTCGGGTTCGAGGCGTTCGACGCGCCCGACTGGGGTCTGCGCCTCGTGATCATCCTCGGGCTGATCGGCTTCCCGGTCGCCCTGGCGCTCGCCTGGGCGTTCGACATCACTCCGACCGGCGTGGAGCGGACGAACCGGAGCGATCCCGGCGGGGGCGGAACGACGACGAAACCGTTACGACCGCGGACGCTCGCGGCCGGGCTGGTGGTCGCGGCGGGACTCGCCGCGGCGGCATTGACGTTCATGCGTGTCTCGGACGGGGCGCGAACGGGGGTTCAAGGCGATCCCCGGAAGAGCGTGATCGTGCTTCCCTTCGAAGACCTGACGGTTCAGGGCGACCTCGGGTATCTCGAAGACGGCGCCATGAACCTCCTCGGGCTCGCGCTGTCTCACTGGGACGACATGCGTGTCTTCGACGATGAGCGCACCGAGTCGCTGCTCAGGCGGCGAGACATCGGGCAGGCCTCGGATCTCGATCTCGAGCTGGCGCTCGAACTCGCGGCAGAGGCCGGCGTGGGGACGTTGATCTTCGGCGAATACCGTGTGGAGGGTGACTCCCTCGCGGTTGAAGCGAAGGTCTACGATCTGGAGTCGGGCGAACGGGTCGCGACGGAGGTCGCGCGCGTGGCATCGACGGACGATCCGAGAGGTGCGTTCAGTCGGCTCGCCGCCGCGATCCTCGACATCTCCGGCGCACCGCCGGGTGAACGCCCCGACCTGCTGGCCCAGACGACGCGCTCTCTGGATGCGTACCGGGCCTACCTCTCCGGAACCCGGGCCCTCCAGCAGTTTCAGACAGACTCGGCGCGCGCGCTGTTTCTCCGGGCCGTCTCGCTCGACACCACCTTCGCCCTCGCCTACCTGAAGCTCAGGGAGGTGGATGGATGGGCCGGCATCGAAGGGAATCCGGCCCAGAGTCAGGAATACGTACAGAAGGCGGTGGCCCACTCGGAAGGCCTTCCGCAGCGGTACGCACAGCTCGTCCAGTTCCATGAGGCGTACGCCGCCGGCCAGTTCCACCGCGCGAGGGGGCTCGCCTCCGAGATGATCGAGCGGGATTCGACCGACGCGGAGGCCTGGTACCAGCTCGGGGAGGCCCACTTTCATCACGATCCCGGGCGCTATCCCCACCCGGACACGCTCGGCGATTACTCGTCGGCCCTCGACGCGTTCCGACGGACGCTCGCCATCGATTCGACATACGTGCTCGCGTATCAGCACGTCATCGACGTCCTGAGCAACTGCGCGGCTGATGCACCCTGGCTATGCCTCGACGACCGGACCGTGTACGCCAGGCCCGACAGCCTGATCGCGGAGTTCGGACGGGAAGGTGTCGAGGCGAGTCGCGGCGAAGCCGCCGCCGGGCGCATCGACGCCGCCTTCGCATGGGTCACGGCCGCCCCACGGTCCGTGCGGGCGCGAACGGAGCTGATCAACCGTCTGCTCGACGCTGGACGCCTCGAGGAAGGGGCAAACCAGATCGGCGTCCTTCGCGCACAGGGCGAAGTCGCGTTTGCCACGAGTTGGGACATTCGACTGGCCCTGCTCGCTCGGGACTACGCGGCGGCCGGCCGGGGGATCGACGAACTGCTCGCGGACGCCGAGGGTGCGCGCAGCATGCTCACGACCGACCCCGGCTGGATGATCGCCGCGCTTCTCGGGGGCGGTCGACTGCAGGGGTCGGAGGAGTTGCTCGCCGACCTGCTCGGCCTCGTCTCGACCGACGAGATCGCCGGCCCCGACAACATCGTGTATCCGCGGGCGATGTTTCAGGAGTTTCAGCTCCTCAGCATGGACGCCGCGACGGGCCGCCCCGACGAGCTGATCGGTTCGCGGACTCTGGCCTGGCTCGACGCCCTCGACAGCACCTACGAGCCGGGGAGCGACGCGCACCGCACGCGGTGGATCAACTCCGGGTCGGCCGTCCTCGGCGCGTACCTGCTCGCTCGGGACACGATAATCCTCACGAGATTCCTTGGTGGCGTCGAACGCGACGCATCGCGCTCCTGGCGCACGATGGATGCCCTCCTCGCCTGGGAGCGCGACGACATCGAGACGGCCCGGGCCGCCCTGGAGGAGCACTACGTCCGTCGCGACGCGACAGAGATCGCCGGCGATCCGGGGATCGTCCGCCTATTCGCGTGGGCCCGACTGCTCGAGAACTTCGGTCGCCTCGAGGAAGCGGCGGCGGCGTACGCCCTGGCGGGAGGCGAGTCCGTGCCGGTATCGCTCACCTCGTACGACGTGCGAGCGATGTACGAGCTCGGACGCCTGCTCGCGCTGCTCGGGCAGCGCGAGCAGGCGAAGGCGGCGTATGGGCGGTTCATCGAGGCGTGGAGCGCCGCGGATCCCGCTCTACAGCCCCTGGTCGATGACGCGCGCGCCGCCCTGCGCAGCCTCGGGGATCCCACCTCGTGACGCCCGTTCGGCTCTCCACGTTCCGGGCCGCCGGCGTCGCGGGACTGATCGGCCTCATCCTGACGTCGCCCGTGCGAGCCCAGGGTGATCGGCCTCCGTTGGAACCAATCGATGACCCGCCGGACCCGGTTCCATATTCGGTCCCGGGCGGCGAGGGACTGTCCTCCACGACGATCGGAGACCAGAGCGCCACGCTCTTTCTCATCCGTCCACGCATCACGTTGCGGGACTGGCGAACCGCCTCATGGGGCCTCCGACTCCGCATCGGGGTGCAGCTGTCCACCAGGTTCGAGGGCCTCGGCATCGATCCCGGCGACTTCCGTCTCGCGGCCCTGGTGCCCGGCATCGAGGCGATCGTGCCGCTGGGGGCGAGGTCCCTGCTCATCCCGTATCTCGACTCCGGCGTCAGCCGGATCTCTGAGCAGAACAAGGCGTGGGTCGTTGGAACCGGTCTGAAATCCGAGCTCGTGTTTCCGTGGCATTCGTTCGAGCTCGGGCTCGAGCCGAGCCTGGAGTACGTCGCCGCCATCACCAGTCTGGACGCGGACCGCGACGGCGTCGGCACTCTCTCCCTCTACGCCGATGCCAGACATCCGTTGTGGTTCAAGATCGGTAGCTCACAGCCCGACATCGGTGCGTACGCCCGGCAGACGGTTCTCTGGCAGCCCCTCGAGGTGGGCCGCGAGGACGACCGTACGACGATCAGCCGGTTCACCGAGCTCGGCGTGATCTTCGGGTTCCAGCAGCGACCGAAGATCTGGTTCTTCAAGCTGCCGACGATCGGTGTCGGTTACCGCTTCGGGCAGCTGCGCGGGTTGACGATCAGGATCGGAGGCGACCGCCTGTTGCGCCTCGCGGATCCGCCGAGAGGCCCGCGCTAGGCGATCCGCCTCACCCGCCCAGGTCGGCGAGCACCGAGTCCCCGAACCCGACGAAGAGGGTGCCGCCGCTCACGACCATCGGCGCGCGGTACCTGCCGCTCGGTCCCTTGAGGTCATCCGGATCGGTCGCGGCCGAGGCGAGATCCCGTCGCGCGCGTCCTCGCGCGATGACGACGTTGTCTACCTCCGCGAGCAGCTCGACGACGTCCTCGTCGGTCAGCGGCTCACGTGTCGTAGACCGTTCGGAGGCGATCCGACGATTCGCTCCTTCCAGCGCCGCCCGGGCGCGTTTGCAGCTCGTTCACCCGGGTCGAAAGTAGAAGAGATCGACGTCAGACACCGGCGCCCCCTCGCAGCGCGGTCACGTATCGCTCCGCCAGAACCCGGCGATGGTGGATCTCGTGTCCCGCCACGATGAACACGAGCGCTCGAACGCTGAATACGACGCCGCTCGCCACACCCGTGCGGTCGAGAACGTCACGCGAGAACGATCGAAACAACGCGACGTTGGCCGCGCGAAGAGCGCGGAATTCCACCAGCTGATCGGCGACGGGACGCCCGGCCGCGAACGACTCCGGAGTCCACAGGTCCTGGTCCATCCCGGGCAATTCCGCCGGATCCAGCCGTGCCATGTGGAGAGCCCGATAGCTGAATACCCGCTCGGTATCGAGAACGTGTCCCAGCACTTCGCGAACCGACCATTTCCCCTCCGCGTAGGCGAGCATCTCCACAGAGGGCGCGACGTCCGCCAGCACCGCCTCGAGCGCGTCCGGCGCCCCGGCCAGGACCTCCAGCACGGGGCCATCCGGTACCTGGTCGATGTACGTGCCGTAGTAATCGGCATACTCCGTCGCGTCCGGGCGACTCATCTGATCCGACACGGTCATTCGGTCATGCACCCCTTCTTCACCTGACTCGTCCACTACCGGCCGCCTATGCTACGACCCGGAGCCGCCCAGCGTCCACGAGGTGCCCACGATCAGGATGAGCGGCGGCCCCCCGACCCAGTCGCTGCCCGCCACGGAGAGGCCCTTCATGACCAGCGAGTTCTCGATCTGGAGGGTCGCGTTCCGTCCGATCGGGAACGAGATCCCCGCGTGGACGGTGTTCCAGATACCGGGGCTGAAGTTCGCCCGCTCGCCCTGGCCGAAGAGGGTGTGATGCGATGCTGCAGCGACCAGCCCACCCCCGACCTTGTAGCGAAAGCCGGAGTCGGTCATCCACTCGAAGTTGATGTTCGGCCGGACCAGCCACCACGGGTCTCCCCCCAACCCCTTCGTTTTCGGATAGAAGGCGACGGGAGTACAGAAGTAGATCCGGAATCCCGGCCCGGTCTGCGTGACGACCGTACGCACACGTACGCCGACACCCCCGACGTTCGGCGTCAGCCCGAGCCAGAAGCCGGCGGTCACCCGATCCGAGACCCCGTAGGCGTATTCGGCGATCCCGACGTACGGAATGCCGGTCGCAAGCGTCGCCCGACCCTCCCCCTTCCGGTTGAGGACGTGGTCGTACTCGTGTGATATCTGTTGGCCGTTCGCGATATCGGCCCCGAACGCCGAGAGAAGCATCACGGCGATTGTCGCGCTCCTGGCATGCATGGCTCCTCCTCGGGCTGTGCTCCGGCGTGCGGCACCGTGAGCATCCCCGTCCGAGAGCAACCTCCAGCCATTCGATCAAGCGGCAGTCAAGCCACGCACGGTTGCCCTGCCCGGCTTGCGGTGCCTACCGTCCGGGCATGAACCGGCAACCTTCGATTCCGTCGACGATCGCTCTCTTCGCCGTAGCCCTGGTGGGGGGTCTCGCCCTGGCGGGATGCGAACCGGCCACTGCCCCGACCCTGGAGGTCATGGAGGCCGATCTCACGGACCTGCAGGCCGCCATGACCGATGGACGGGTCACCTCGGCACAGCTCGTCGAGGCGTACCTCGCGCGAATCGAGGCGTACGATCAGGCAGGGCCGAGCCTCAACGCGATCATCCGTGTTCACCCGACCGCTCGCGGGCAGGCCGAGCGGCTCGATGCGGAGCGCGCCGCTGGAAACGTGCGGGGGCCGCTGCACGGCGTCCCAATTCTGCTCAAGGACAACTACGACACGTTCGACATGCCGACGACGGGCTCGACGCTCGCGCTCGCGGGATCGATCCCCCCGGACGATGCGTTTCAGGTGGCTCGTCTACGCGAAGCCGGCGCCGTCATACTCGCGAAGACGAACCTCCACGAGCTCGCCGCCGGCATCACCACCATCAGCTCTCTGGGAGGGCAGACCCGAAACCCCTACGCCCCTCGTCGGAATCCCGGTGGGTCCTCGGGCGGGACCGGCGCGGCCGTGGCGGCCAGTTTCGGTGCTGTCGGCTGGGGGTCCGACACATGCGGGTCGATCCGGATCCCTTCGTCCGTGCACAATCTGGTCGGACTGCGCCCGACGAAGGGGCTCTCCAGCATCGACGGGATCATCCCGCTGTCCCACACGCAGGACACGGGCGGACCTCTTGCGAGGTCCGTGACGGACCTGGCGATCGCGCTCGATGCGACGGTCGGCCCCGACGAGAACGACCCCGCCACGCGGGCACTCCGCGGCCGGGCGCTTCCCCGCTTCACCGATTCCCTCGACCCGGCAGCCCTCGATGGTGCGCGGATCGGCGCGTTCACTGCCTGGCTGGAGGAGACGACGGCCGCGGCCCCCGTGACGGCGGTCGTGCAGGCCGCCCTGGAAGCGATGCGCGCGGAGGGGGCCGAGGTGGTTTCGATCGAGATACCGAATCTCGATTCTCTCCTTGCTCGGACAGGGCTGATCTCGCTCGAGTTCCAGACGGACTTCGGAGCCTATCTCGCGGGAACGCCCGGGACGGCCGTCGATGACCTCATCGAGATCGTGGAGATGGGGATTCACCACGAGCAGATGGATGCGACGTTTCGCCGTCGCGCCTCGCCCGAAGGGCGGGAGTTCGCCGCCGATTCGACCGAGTACCGGACTCGGCTACGCCGTCAGGCGGAGCTGCGGAGAGCACTCGTCGCCGTCCTGGACGAGCACGACCTCGACGCGATCGCCTATCCCACGCTCCGGCAGGAGCCCGCGGTCATCGGCACGGCTCCGCTCGGCACGAGCCTGCTGGGCGCGGACGTGACCTCCTGCTTTCTGGCGGCTCAGAGCGGACTGCCAGCGATCAGCGCGCCGGCCGGATTCACTGAACGCAACCTCCCGGTCGGGGTGGAACTGATGGGCCGCCCATTCGCCGACGCGCGTCTTGTCGGCCTCGCCTACGCACTCGAACAGGCGACGTCACCGCGTAAGCCGCCGGCGCGGACACCGCCGCTCGTGGACGGCGCCGCACCGTTACCATTCTCGTTCGAAGCTCATGTTCAAGGGTCGCTCGACGCGACGTTCGAACTCGACATCCCCGGGGGGTGGCTGTCCTACGCGGTTCGGACAGGAATCCCCCCCGACGAGGTGTTCGCGATCGTCCTGCAACGGCGAGGTGGCGAGGCGCCCGACGCGATCGTAAGCCGGCTGTCGGGCCCGGGACGCACCCTGGCGGAAGGCGCGCTCGAACTCACGAGCATAATGCTCGCCGATCTACTTGCCGGTCGCCTCGAGGTCGCCCTCTACTCAGCGTCGAGCCCTCTGGGCGAGATCGCGATCGCACTGGATCCGCGCTAACCGACTCGCCGCTCCCTGCCCTCCCAGAACGGCTCTCTCAGCTCGCGCTTCAGGATCTTCCCCGCCCCGGACTTCGGTAGCGGCTCGTCCGCCGTACGGATATCGACCTCGCGGGGGATCTTGTATCCGGCGATGAGCGCGCGGCAGTGCTCGATCAGCGAGTCACGACTCGCCACGACATCGGGCTTGAGGAC
>JBDHIO010000093.1:0-3847 GCA_039587355.1 Gemmatimonadota bacterium
GGCCGTTCCGGTCCAGGTCTCCATGGAACACCGAGTACGTCGGGGGCAGTCCCGTGTTGTCCCCCCACCCGGCCAGTACGAGGTCCTGCGATCCGTCTTCATCGAAGTCGCCCGCGGTCACGGCGTTCCACCGCCCGACCAGGCCGTCCAGCGCGAGTTCCCCCGTCACATCGACGAAGCGTCCGGTGTCGTTCCGGAACACGCCCGGGGGGCCGAAGGACCGGGCGAGCACGAGGTCGGGATCGCCGTCGGAATCGAGGTCCGTGAACACCGCCCCGCTCACCTGGCCGACCCCCGCGAAGACCGCAGACCGCTGCGGGTCAAACGTCAGCGTTCCCGCATCGTTGATGAGCACCCGGGAGTCGGTACCCCGGACGAAAACATCGAGGTCGCCATCCCCGTCCAGGTCCGCCTGGGCCAGGGGGCCCGTCGTGGCCGGAGCCCCCTCCAGCACGGGATTATCGGCCGGCGACGGGGTCGAGCGACGCGGGTCCAGCAGGACAACGGACGGCTGAGCGACAACGTCCTCCGCCGACGATGCCTCGTAGTTGCCGGCGCCGAGCAGGAGCAGTCGGGTTCCGCCGGATCCTCGATGAGGCATGATGCCCGTGGCGTCGAACGGGAGCGCGGCGGAGAGCGCCCGCGGCGCGTCGAAGGTGCCGCCGGAGTTGGCCATGATCACGGGGGCCCCTCCCCGTCCGGATCCGACCACGAGATCGGGGTCGCCGTCCTCATCCGCATCGATCCATGCCAGACCGGGTCCCAGACGGCTGAGCGAGATCGGCAGCAGCGGCTGCCGCAGTCGATCGTCGAAGTCCGTCTCGACGTGAACGTGCGACAGGAGGTCGGACACGTCCTCGAACCGGGCCACCGTCGTCTCGGCGGAGGGCCCCGCCTCCGTCGCGGCCGAACCGGGGTGTTCGATCACGTACTCCCGATTCGCCTGCGCTGATGCCAGCACGGAGCGCGCGCCATCGGGCCAGTCGACCGTCACGCGTAGGGACCCGTCCGCCGGCACGGCGAAGACGGCCACGGGCTCCGAGGAAGACAGGTAAGATCCGCCAGCGGGGATCTCATCGACCTGTACGCCGACGCGGTGTCCCTCGGCCGTGATCCGCGCCCCGACCCCCCGGGTGTTCCCGTTCGAGGCCAACAGACGCACGAGAACACGTGGTGCCGCACTCTCGTTTCGCATGAGGAGCGGTGGCGCTCCGAGACGCGTGACGACGACATCGAGATCGCCATCCGCGTCCAGGTCGCCCGCGGCGATCCCGTGCGACACATCGAGCCCCGCGCTCCAGGACCAGGCGGCCGTCGCGTCTTCGAATCCGGCCGCGCCGAGAGACCGGAACGCGGCGTTCTCCTGGGCGAGAGCCGGGAACATCGCGAGCGTTCGCCGCCAGTCGATCGTGCCGGGCGGCGCGGAGACGACGGCCTCCGTGACGTCCGCATCCAGCTGATCCCAGACGTGCCCGGTCGTCACGAGCAGGTCCTCGTACCCGTCGAGATCCGCGTCCAGAAAAAGGGCGCCCCACGTCCAGTCAGACGCGGCGAGGCCCGCCGCGTTCGCGGCCTCCGCGAAGCTCCGGTCCCCCCGATTCAGCTGGAGCGCGTTCCGATTGAGCTGAAGCCGCGTGTCGACGGTGCCGGGCGGCTCCGGCCCCTGCTCGAACGACGGGCGCTGTCGCAGCCGCAGGGCGGGATCCCGCGCCAGCATGTCGGTCGTGACGATGTCCAGATCTCCGTCGCGCTCGACGTCGGAGAATTCGACGGCCATCGACGAGAGACTCGTGGACCGGATGTCCCGCGGGGACACCGGGTCAAACCGTCCGTCTCCGCGGTTGAGCCAGATCCCGTCCGGGCTGTTGAAGTCGTTCGCGACGTACAGATCGGGGTCGCCGTCCCCGTCCCAGTCGGAGAACCGGGCGGCGAGGCCCCAGTCGCGCAGGGAGTCGGGCGCGACCGCGGCCGTTGCCCCCAGCGTGGCATGCAAATCGACCGCCGTGAAGCGGCCGGAACCGTCGTTCAGGTACATCTCATCGATCTCGCCGAGCTCCCACCAGCGGACGAAGCGCCCGTCGAAGTCGACGCGATAGTGCTCGGCGAGGAACGGCGGTACGTCGATCGTGCCGTCGGGTCCGGGGCGCAGCGCGGAGAGGGCGCCCCGCTGTACGTCGCTAAGGACGTCATCGGCCTGGACCGTTTTGTAGTTCGCGACGTAGAGGTCCAGGTCTCCATCGCGGTCGATGTCGGCCAGGGCAGGCGTCGTCGACGCGCGAGAGGCGACGAACCCCGCCTGCGGGTCTTCCGTGAACCGACCGGCCCCGTCGTTCAGAAGCAGCCGGTTCGGGGCTCCGTGGACGGTGACGATCAGATCCAGATCCCCGTCGCCGTCCAGGTCGACGAGCGCCGCGCCTCGTGCCAGCACGCCGGACAGCGCCACCCCGGCCGGCTCGGTCGCATCGTCGAAGCGCCAGCCGCCACGGTTGAGATACAGCCGGCTGTCCACGCCGTATCCGGCGAAGAAGAGGTCGGCGAGGCCATCACCGTCTACATCACCGATCGCCACGCCCGCTCCCTCCACCCGCACGCGGTTCTCGTGTCGGACGTCCTCGGGAACATCGTAGATGAAGTCGATCCCGCGACGAGGGGCTTCCATCGAAGTGAATCCGCCCGACCCACCCGGCCGGACCTCGCGCCACCGAGCGCTATCGGTCTCCGTCCAGGGGCCCGGGGCCGCGTCGGCGCACCCCGTCGCGAGCAGCGCGACGACCGAGACGATGAGGGGTCGGCCGTGGATCGCCCGGCGCTTCATGATCCTGCCGGAGACCCCGCGAACGAGACGGTCACCTCGAGTTGTCCGGACTCGAGCGCCTCGTCGGTCACGCTTCCGTCCGGCCACCTGACGCGGACCGCGACGGGCTCGCCGCGGAGGCCGAGCACCTGGAGCGACTCGTTGACGGACCAGTACCCTGCCCCCGCCTGCACCTCGCGCAGTGGGCCCTCTCCATCGGCGTAGATGACGCGGACGGAGGCGCCGATGGCGTCGGGGTTCGTCGGCGGACCGACGAGGCGCACGCGCAGGCCGGGAATCGCCCCTACGTTGCGGAACAGGCGAGCCGGAGCGCCGTTCTGGCTCACGACCAGGTCGATCCGCCCGTCGGCGTCGAAGTCGGCCAGCGCCGCCCCGCGGGGGTCGCCGTAAACCGCCACTCCGCTGACGTCGCCCGGCACCGCCGTCAGGCCGCCCGATCCGTCGCCCGAAAGCCAGAGACTCCGCCCGGCATCATGGCGCGCGACACCGGGCACGGTGGCGAAGAAGTTCTGCGTGAGGAACACGTCGTCGTGCCCGTCGCCGTCGTGATCCGCGACACCGGCGTAGAAGGCGGGCGCCACCTGAGCCTCGTCCGGGAGCGGAGTCGCGTCGAACCCATCTCCCCGATTCAAGAACAGCGTGTGTGTCAGGGTGACGGCGGTAGCGCGGGAGGCGCCAACGGCGGCCTGCCCGAGCACGGTCTGGATCGGGGACGACGCGTACTCGCTGAACGACCCGACGTTGCGGATGACGGCCTGGAACCCACGAACGAGTGCAGGCAGTGGCTCCAGCGACCCTTCCGCACCGATCTCCTCATCGTGCTGCGCGCGAATCGACTCGTACGAGCCGTTCCCGTCGAAGTCACCGTGATACATGACGAGCGGTCGATCGGCAGATACCTCCAGCCCGGTGTTCGTACCCCAGGACGTCGCGATGAGGTCGGGGAGGCCGTCCGCGTTCAGGTCGCCGCTCGCCAGCCCGTTCCAGCGGCCGGTCAGCGAGTCCAGCCCCAGGGCCCGCGTGGCATCCCTG
>JBDHIO010000050.1:0-21698 GCA_039587355.1 Gemmatimonadota bacterium
GCTAGACGACGTCGTCCAGCAGAAACAGGTCGGTGAGCAGGACCCGGATGTGGAGCGACGCGTTCAGGTTGTCGACGAGCTCCGACGAGATCGTCTCCTGGGCCCCGACGAGGTGGACGGCGGCCGACGCGCGCGAGGCATCCGCTGCCGTGATCTCCGTCATGGCGCGGTAGCGCTCCGGGGGCTCGAGGCCCTCCGCCTCCACGATCGATCCCAGGTCGCCGGCGAGCGCGTCGAGTGCTCCGCCCATGTCGCTGAGAAACTCGCGCAGCTGCGCGCCGACCTTCGACGCCTCCTCGTCACGAGCGCCCTGGGCCGCATAGGCGAGAAAGAACTCGTAGCTCTTCTCGATGGTGTCGATATGTGCCTTCAGCTCGGCCCGGTTCAAGCCGGCGCCACCGCGTCGGCGTCGCCCTGCTCCGAACCGCCACCCGTCGTCTGGGCAGGGGCTTCATCTCCATCGAGCCGCCACTTCGCGGGGTCGTAGTGCGTCAGATACTCCTCGCGAGTGATCCAGCCCTTGATCATGGAGCGGGTCATCCAGCGCTTCTCCGGTCGAATCGCGAAGTAGATGTGAGCGATCACGAGCGTGATCAGGCCCACTCCGCACAGACCGTGGAGCACGAACACCAGCCCCCAGGTCGAGTCTGACAGAAAGTACGGATTACTCGCCCAGAACCAGGTGTCGATCCGGAACATCATCAGAAGACCGGTGACGATTGCACCGATTCCGGTGATCGACGCGGCGTGGTGGAACATGCGTTGATCGACCGGATACTTCGCCTTCCGCGGCTCCGGGTCGGCCTCGCGCCGGAAGAACCGTCCGACGGCGCCGAACAACTCGCCGATCTCCTTCGGCCCCAACCAGATCGCCTTGAGGTCCTGCTGGAACATTGCCGCGTAGATGTGCCACAGGATCAGCACGGTCAGGATGACGCCGGCGATCCAGTGGATGGTCACCCACGCGAACTGAATCCCCACGAGCGGGAAGAAGGCGGTCACGAGAAGCGCGAGCATCGCGGTGGCCATCAGCCAGTGGAACGCCCGTGACCCTTTCGTGTGCCGCTCGACCCTGTCGGGGACGGCCGCGGATCCCGCGGGCCCCGGCTGCTTCGGCTCCTTCCTCGTCGCCCCCACGTAGATCGCGTGGACGATGACGAACGCGATGCCGACGAAGAGCGCGGCCCAGATCAGGTCCCACGCGACTCCGAGCAGGACATTCTGGCCCCAGGGGTTCGGGGCGCTTCGAAACAGCTCCATTACGCCACACCCCGCACGGCGCGACGTACGAGGTTACGCGTCAGCGGAACCTTGAAGTCGTTATGGCGGAGGGGGCGCGAGCCCCGGGTGGCCAGCTCCCCGGCCGCGTCGATCGTCCCGTCGTTCAGGGGTTGGCCCTGGATCAGATCCTCGACGTCCGTGAGGCGGATGGGTGTGGGGGCCACACCGTTGATCGCGATCCGGGACCTCTCGATGTTTCCGCCCGAGACGACGAGTGCGGAAGCGACGCTGGCGAGCGCCCAGTCCCAGGACTGCCGGTCCCGGACCTTCTCGAAGTGGAACCGCGCCCCGGCCCAGTCGCCCGGGATCCGGATCGACGTGAGCAGCTCGCCATGCTCGAGTACAGTCATCCGCTGGATGTCGATCGCCGGCCCAACGAAGAAATCCTCGGCCGCGACCGTCCTCTCGCCGCCCGAGCCCTGGATTACCATCTCCGCGCCGAGCGCGATCAGGGCGGGGGCCGTGTCGGATCCGTTCACCGCGACACAACGGCTCTGGCCCATCACCGCGTGCTCGCGGTTCATCGACTTCGGCGTACCGGCGTAGCAGATGTTTCCACCCGCGCGATAGCATGGCCAACCGCCGCGGTAATACCAGCACCGCGTGTCCTGGATCAGGTTCCCGCCCAGGGTCCCCTGATTGCGGATCTGGGGGGTCGCCACCTGGCTCGCGGCATCCGCGAGCACGGTGAAGCTGTCGCGAATCACGTCGTGCCGCGCCACGTCGGAAAGCGGGGTCAGCGCGCCGATCTCGAGACCGCTCGCACTGCCCGTGATGCCCTTGAGCGCATCCACGGAGCCGAGCTCCACGACGGCTTCGGGCCGCTTGATCCGGTCCTTGAACCAGTCGAGGCTGTCCAGCCCGCCGGCGAGCACCCATGCGTCGCCCTTGCTGTAACGCCCCAGAATCTCGATCGCCTCGTCCACGCCGGTCGGCTGAAAGAGCTCGAAGGCGGGGATCATGTCGCGAATGACTGCCATCGTCGTTTCCCTCGCCTAAGAGTGGATTTCCAGGGGACGGTGCGGCTGCTCTCTTCCCTCGAGCTCGGCCAGGATCACGTCGGTCGTGAGCGGAATCCGGCACAGGCACTTGCCGCCCAGCGCGTCGGCGATCGCCGATGTGACCGCCGCGGACCCGGCTCCGACCGGTGGCTCCCCGATCCCCTTCGCCCCGACCGGGGACTGCGGATCGGCCTCGCCCACGGCGACCCAGTCCATCTCGAGCGGCACGTCCAGCATCCCGGGGGGCCTGGCCGTGTAGAGCCGGTGGGCAAACGGTACGCCCCACGTCGGGTCGTACACCCACTTCTGGCTGCGGGCCTGCCCGAAGCCCTGAATCGATCCGCCGTGTAGCTGCGCGGCCAGGCTCCGGGGGTGGACCACCGTCCCGCAATCGGTGGACGCCAGGTAGTCGACGATCCTCACGTCGCCCGTCTCGACGTCGAGCTCCACGACAGCGAACCCGACGACGAACGAGTACGTGGAGCCATCGTGCTCGTAGTTGTCCTTCGCGACGCCCATGAGGCCCTGACCCGCGAGCGCGGTGGCCGACGCGGTAGTCGCCCGGTTGATGTCCTCCGGCAACTCCTGACCCGAGTACTTTCCGCCGAGCTCGATGGCCCGTTGGGCGGCCCGGGCGAGCGTCATCCCGCGGCCCCGGTTCGAGCGGGCGAACACCCGGCCGCCGTCCACGTCGTAGGCATCGGGCGAGCCGCCGAGATCCATCGCCGCGATCTCCTGCAGCTTCTGCTTCATGTCCAGCCCAGCGGCGTGATTCGCGCGGGTGTGGGCGTGCGTCGTCTGGCTGCCCGCCTGAACCGAGCTGAACGGCAGATGCTGTGAGGTATCGCCCCAGATGATCGCGACCTGATCCCAGTCGATGCCCAGCACGTCGGCCGCGGCCCGTCCGGTATCGGCGATCGAGTGGGTGCCGAGGTTCCCGATTCCCTGGTGGACGTGGAGCATCCCGTCAGGTCGCAGGACGAGCAGTCCGTCGAACCCGGATGACCCCGCCGTGTAGGGGCTCAGACCGATGCCCACGCCGGTGACCTTCGTGCCGTTCCGGCGTCCGCTGAGGGCCTGCTTGCCGGCCCAGTCGAATCGCTCGGCGCCGACATCGAAGGCTTCTCGCACGAAGGCGCTCGTCAGGGTGCTGCGGTTTGCGCCGAACGCCGAGTCGTGACCGGGGGCGTTGAGCTTCCGGATCTCGAGCCGGTCGAGTCCCAGCTCCCGCGCGGCCTTGTCCACGAGGGGCTCGAGCATCGCGACGATCTGAGCACCGCCCGGGGCCCGCTGTGCGGCGCGCGGCGGCGTGTTCGTGAACACCGTGAGCCCGCGGAAGCGCATCGCGTCTGGTTGATACATGAGGTCGGCGATCTGACCCGCGGTCATGTGATCGCTCGACCGGCCGTACGGGCCGTGATCCTGGACGATGTAGAGGTCGATCGCGGTGATCGTCCCGTCGTTCTTGAAGCCTATCTTCGTCCAGGCCTGGAACCCGGGTCGGCCGCGGCCGATGTAGTTTTCTTCGTATCGCGTGATCCGAAGCATGACCGGACGACCCACCTTCTGTGCCATGAGGGCCGACACGACGTAGATCGGCGCTCCGGCGATCTTCGAGCCGAACCCGCCGCCGCAATACTGCCCGACGAACACGACGTCCGACGGGTCGAGTCCGAGCTGGCCGGCAATCGCGCCATGGGTGCGCTGGGTGCTCTGGGTCGATGCGAAGATGTGGAGCTTGCCGTTGTCCCAGTAAGCCATGGAACTGCGCGTTTCCATGGGATGGTGGGTCAGCGACTGGTGGACCATCGTGTCTTCGACGACGAGGTCGGCCTCGGCGAACGCGGCATCGAGGTCGCCGTTCGACCATTCGTCCGTGTGCTCGCCCATCGGCAGACGGCCTTCGTCGAGCGCGGCGAAGTCGGCCTCGGTCCACTTCACTTCCTTGACGACGAGACTGCGGCGCCCCTCCTCGTTCTCCTCGACACCCGGAGTGTTACCGTCGGTGCGCGCGTTCGGACCGCCGGGCCGCAGGCTGTCGAGCGGATCGATCGCGAACGGGAGCGGCTCGAACTCGATGTCGATCGCCTCGATGGCGTCCGCCGCTGTCGTTTCATCGACGGCCGCGACCGCGAGAATGGGCTCGCCCACGTACATCGGCTCGTCGGTGAGTGCGCGCTCCGGGGCGAACCCGCGCCCCTCCGGCAGATCGTCCGCCCGCAGGATGCCGAGAACTCCCGGCATCGCGAGCGCACGGCTGGCATCGACGCTCAACACCCTGGCGTGGGGCATGGGGCTGAGCAGCAGCTTGGCGAAGACCATGCCTTCGACCCGGAAGTCTTCGGCGTACTTGGCGCGGCCCGTCACCTTGGCGACGAGATCCGGCGGGATGATGTCCTGACCGATCAGTGCCATGAGGTTTCTCTCTCCCTAAACGGTGCGTTGCCGGGCGTACTCTGCGGCACGCATCGCGGAATTGAGGATCTTGTTGTAGTCACCGCAGCGGCAGAGGTTGCCGGACAGGGCTACCGCGGCTTCTTCGCGCGTCGGGTTCGGGTTCTCCTCGACCATCGCGACCATGCTCATGATGAAGCCCGGGGCGCAGAAGGCGCACTGGAACCCGCCCTCTTCGATGACGCCCTGCTGGACCGGGTGCAGCGTACCGTCGGGTCGCTCGAGGCCCTCGATCGTAATGACGCTCTTCCCCAGCGCCGTGCTCGTGAGCACCGAACACGCGTAGTGGCTCTTCCCGTCGATCAGCACCGTGCAGGCGCCGCACTCGGCCCGGTCGCAACCCAGCTTCGTTCCGGTGAGCCCCAGCTTGTAGCGGAGCGTCATCGCCAGCGTCTCCTGCGGGAACACGTCCACGGAGCGATCGGCGCCGTTGACGTTCAGCGTGAGGAGCCGTGGAAAGCTGCTCTTCACGACCGTTCCTGCGACGGCGTTCGACGCCCGGAACAGATAATTCGACGAAGAGACGGCGGCTCCGGCGGCGACGACGCCCTTGATGAAGTTGCGCCGGGACGGGCCGCTGGTGGGAGTGAGAGTGATCTCGGCAGCACTCATGGAGAAAACCTCATGCGGGAGATCGGCCGTGCGTCCCCCTGTGGGACGCATAGACCCGTCCAGAATCCTTGCATCCGGGCGCCCCGGTGACAAGGCGCCGGGTCGGACCATTCGCCCGCAACCGGGTCGCTCGTTTCGGATCCACCCAGCCCCTTCACGACGTCGAGCCGGACGAGATCGTACAGCAACCCCACACCGCCGCCGAGCGACGACCGGACCCCCGCCGTGGGGATGACGCCGAACCTGTCCGCCGCGCCGGCCCCGGCTCCCACGACCTCCACCCGGCCCGCCGCACCGACCAGGCGGAGGTTCAGCCACGGCCACGCGACCTGCCGCGACACCTCGCCACGGAAGAGGGCGACCCGATCGCCACCCCACTGTCTGAATGCGTACCCCGGTAGCGTCCCGCGGCCGCCGAGCAGATACAGCCGCTGCGCGGGGAGCTGCCCACCCGCGGTCCCGACGATCAGCTCGCCCGACCACGCCCAGGGGGCGCCGAGGCCATCACGCCGGGCGAGAAGCGCCAGCATCGCGCGCGAATAGCCGAAGTCGCCGACCGCGGTCGTCGCCGCCTCGCCGCTGAGCGAGACGGACCACCGAGCGCCGAGCGCCTCTCCGAGCCCGATGTCGATACTCCCGTCGATCGCCGCTATGTCACCGTCGTCGATCGCCCGGACCGCCCGCAGCGGTCCCCTCGACGCGAAGACCGCTTCCACGACCAGCGCCGCCGAACGCTGGCTCCGGTAGGAGGCGCCGAGACCGAGTTCGACCGCGCCGAGATCCACCCCGACCCCCGCCCGCCCCCCGTGTTCGAAGTAGGGATCCAGGTAATCCTCGCCCTCGAGCACGAGTCCCAGCGTGCTCCCGACACCCGAAGCGGCGACCAGAGGCCCGGCGTCGCGAGGCGTCATCCGGAACCCCTCGAGCTCCGCGGTCCACGCCCCGAATTCGCGGTCGATCGAGAGAGCGGCCTCGACGTCGCGAGTCCCGGTGGCGTATCCGCCATGAGCGCCGATGGAAGACGCCTCGTCGATCCGGAACGACCCGCCGCCTCCCACGAACACCCCCTCCGCCCGGCGGAGCCGCACGGCCGACGAGGCGTTCGGTAGCGAGAACTGGAGCCGTTGATCGCGCTCCAGCGACCACGGGCGGACGAGCGCGCGCGCGTTCCGCATCGCGAGGGCCAGCTCCTCGTCCGACCGGTCCCCTACCTGCAGCGGTCCGGCGTAGAGGTCGGCATCCCACTCATCGAAGCGCTCCAGATACGCGGGGGGCAGCGTCGCGACGCGGTGCCCCGGTCCCACCACCCAGTTCGACGACGGGTCCAGGTCGTAGTCCTGAACCACGAGCCGCGTGCGGATGACGCTCACCAGCGGAAAATCGAGCCAGCGCAGCGACCGGGTGATCTCGAGATCCTGTTCGGCCGGCAACCAGTACTTCCCGTCCCACAGTCCCGAACGGAGGTCGAGCGTGATCCGCTCCACCTCGGGGTCGCGGTAAGCGGCTGCCGTAAACGTGATCTGCAGGCGAGCGAGGGCGCCGGTCTCGCGATCGACGTACATCGAGCCCACCACGGCGGGTCGCTCCGGGTCCCGTGGCCGGACGTCGAGCCGGTACACGCGCGCGGCCCGGTCCCGGATCCTGATCTCGAGGGAATCCGAGAGACGGTATTCGTAGAGCTCCCGCGCTCCCCGGGACGCGGGGTGTCTCACATCCCAGACCTCGTCGCCGTCCCCGAGCGCAATCCTGTCGCCGAAGTTGTGGAGGACGAGGCTCAGGTGATCGATGTGATACTGGATCCGGGTGGGCAGCCGGACCTCGTGGCGTCGTCCCACGATCGTCTGAATCGCATTGTCCGGGGCGTGCCAGCGCACCTCGAGTGCGACCTGGTCGGCGCGAGCGACCTCGCGTTCGCCACGGACGTCCCCCAGGAAGTAGACGTGTCCCTGCGCGTGCGCCTCGAACCGCCTGAGCGTGGTGTCGGCATAGGCGTGCTGTCTGGCATCGATCGCCCGGTCGACGACCTCGAGCGTTCGGGACGCGTCCCAGGCACCGTCCTGGACGGCGAGCAGGCCCGACGGGCCGAGCGGGAAGAGCGCCAGGACCGCGAGAAGGGTGCGGCGGGGCGTGTCAACGGGTGTGTGTCTCACGCTCCTGAATACCGTCGGGCGAGCGCGTCGTTCCGCCCGGGATCAGCCGAACAGGTCCTCCTGCGGATCACTCTCCTCAACGTTCTCCACCACCCCTCTCAGACGTCTCACCCAGTATTCGGAGTCGAACCGCCCCTCGTTCTTCAACATCCGGCGGATCACCGGGTCGATGTCGCGGAGCGCCTCCACGAGATCCTCGGCGATCGAACCGAGCTCGGCCGCGCGCGCCTCGTCCGGCATCGAGGCCATGTCCTGGAGAATCGAGCCCTCGGACCTCGAGGCGATGATAGGTTCATCGAGCGTGGACACGTAGACTGCCGTTCGGCGGCCGGGCCCGCGGTCCTCGTCGATCCGTACCAGTCCGAGGATCTCGTCCGATCGCCAGTACTTCGCGTATCCGAGGTGAACCATCCGATCGCGTCGTATCTCCACGGTGCTTCTCCAGGTCAGTCGCCGATTTCTCTCCCCCATCCCCCGTGATCTTCCCCGCCTGAAGCTCTCCGGGCGCCGGCACGCCCGTCAAGCCGCGTGATTGCTGGGTGACAGCACTCCCGAGCATGTTCATCGACCATGACGAGACACAGAACCATCCGCGACCCCCTCTGGGGGAACATCCGACTCGAATCCGACGCGGCGACGATCCTGGACTCCGCCGAGTTCCAGCGCCTGCGGGGCGTGAAGCAGCTCGGTCTCGCGCACGTCGTCTATCCGGGCGCCGTCCATTCTCGATTCCTGCACGCGCTGGGCGTGTATCACCTGGTGTCCCGCGCGATCGGCGTGCTCCAGGGCAACGGCGCGTTGCAGGTCTTGAGCGACGAAGAGCGTGCCACGCTTCCGGTCGTTCGCCTGGCGGCACTGCTCCACGACGTCGGCCACTACCCGTTCTCGCACGCGATGGAGGAGCTCGGACCCAATTCGATCCCGGGTCATCACGAGGAGGTGGCGGCGCAGTTCCTCGAGGCGGGGGCCATTCGCGTCGTGCTGGACTCGCACGGGCCATCCTCGGCCGACCGCATCAATCGGCTGATCCGTGGAGAGTCGACCCACCCGCTGCAGGGTCTCGTGGCGGGGTCGCTCGATCTCGACAAGATCGACTATCTGCGACGCGACTCCCTCTTCTGCGGCGTCCCCTACGGCGCGGTCGACGTGGATCGGCTCATCGACGCGCTCACGCTGGCTCGCGAATCGGACGACGCGCCCTACGAGATCGCCGTGACCGAGAAGGGGCTGAGCGCTCTGGAGACACTGCTGTTCTCGAAGTACCAGATGTTCCGGAACGTCTACTGGCACCACGCAGTGCGCGCGGCGACGGTCGTCTTCCGGCGTCTCATCGAGACCGCGCTCGAGAACGGGATCCTGGCGACGGCAGACCTTCCGGGCCCCACGGACGAGGAGTTGCTCGCGACGATCGGGCACCGTCTCGAGCGCACGGCAGCGGCCGATTCCGATCCGGCGTCATCGCTCGCTCGAACGCGAACGCTCCTGACGGCGATCGAACGACGCCGGCTTCCGAAGCGGGTGATCGAGATCTCGGGCGATTCGTTGCCCCAGCGATTGGGGGCGTGGACCTCCGATCGCGAGGACCTCGTCGCCCGCGTGGAGGACCGTCTGGCGGCGGAATGGGGACTGATCCCGGGGACCGTCTTCCTCGACTATCCCAGCAACCCCGGAATGATGGACCTGAACCTGCTCTTCGTTCGTGGAGACGGAAGCGTCCGGCGACTGACGGAACGGGGGGAGCGCGGGCTCATCGACCTGCCACGGCTCGGAAAGGCGCTGAACCATTCGGCCCGCGTGCTGAGGGTCTTCGCGACGGAACGGGTGGAGGTGCGGGATCCGGCGCCGCTTCTCGGACTCATAGAATCGACGCCGGAAGAGGTTGAGCAGCGTCTCGAGTCCGCGGACCCGCTGCTGCCAGAAGGAGAGCGGGGGCTCTAGCAGACCGCTAGGGAGCCTCGTCCAGGGTCGCATCGACGACGATCGCCGTGACGTTGTCGTACCCGCCGGCCTCGTTCGCCTCCTCGATGAGCCGACCGACGAGATCCTCCGGTGTCTCGGCCCCGGTCAGCATCTCCCGGATCCGGGTCTCGGGGAGCATCGACATCAGCCCGTCCGAGGCGAGGACGAACCGATCGCCCGCCTGAGCCACGCCCTCGTAGATGTCCACGTGGACCTGCGCGTTGGTTCCCAGCGCCCGCGTCAGGAGACTCGAACGGGGGTGAACGCGGGCCTCCTCGTCGGACAGCCGGCCCTGATTCACGAGCTCCTGGACGTAGGTGTGGTCCTCGGTGATCTGCCGCGCCTCGCCGCCGCGCACCAAATAGGCCCGGCTGTCGCCGACGTGCCCGACGAGCCACCACCCCTCGATCGACAGGAGCAGCGCCGTCGTGGTCGTCCCCATGCCCGAGCGTTCCGGTTGGCTCTGCCCCTCGATGAGGATGACCTGATTAGCGTCCGAGATCGCGTGGCGGAGACGCTCACGGGCGACCCCCACGGGTGAACGTTGCGGCAGCAGAGCGACTCCCTCGCTGGCACAGCGAACGGCGAGGCGGCTCGCGACCTCACCGGCCGCGTGGCCGCCCATGCCGTCGGCGACGATGAACAGCCCGGGTGGGCTGTCGGCACCGAACGAGTCCTCGTTCTGCTCGCGGACCCGCCCGACGTTTGAGTCGGCGCTGAACCGCCAGGTTATGGAAGGGGTCAAACGGCCCGCGTCCGTTACGTGCGCATCGATTCGGTTACCCCGATCCCGGAATAAGCCAGGGTCACTCGCATATTCGTTCCGACAACCTCGGCCCGTCGATATGCCCGGACAAGTGCGGACGTAACGACGGGTCCGATTTGCGGGCGTCCGGAGCCCTGTCTAGCTTGCCCAAGCAGAGGGCACCCGAGCCAGGCGGAGCGCGGTTACGGCCATAACCGATGCCATCCAACGGTCGTAGGTCGATAGACCCGGCGGAAAGGATGACGACGCCCCTCGATCTGTATCTCGAGGAGCTGAGCCGCTATCCCCTGTTGTCACCCGAAGAAGAGCAGGCCGCCGCCCGGCAGGCCCGGTCGGGAGACGACGAAGGCCTCGACATTCTCGTCCGCTCCAACCTTCGTTTCGTCATATCCGTCGCCAAGAAGTACCAGAACCGCGGACTCGCCTTTCTCGATCTGATTCAGGAGGGGAACGTCGGTTTGATCACCGCCGCCCGGAAGTTCGATCCGGACCAGGGGGTGAAGTTCATCAGCTACGCGGTGTGGTGGATCCGGCAGGCGATTCTCGCCGCGCTCGCGAAGCAGGGGCGTTCGGTGCGGCTGCCCCTGAACCGGGCGACCGAGCTCGCCCGCGTGGTCCGCGTGAGGGCGGAGCTTCGCCAGAAGCAGGACCACGAACCGACCGCCGCCGAGATCGCCGAGCGGGCGGATCTCACGCCCGCGACCGTCGAGATGCTCCAGACGCTCACCGTCGCGGAGGTCCGTCTCGACGCGCCGGTCGGGGAGACCGACGACAGCCACGTCGCCGAGCGTTTCCTCTCCGACGAATCCAGCCTCGAGGATTCGATCGAGTCCTTGCTGCTCAAGCAGCACATCGCCGATGCGCTCCGGAGTCTGCGGCCGCGGGACGCGAGGGTGGTCCGTCTCTACTACGGGCTGCAGGGTGAGCAGCCGCACACGCTCGAGGAGATCGGCGGCATGCTCGGGGTGACGCGCGAGCGGATCCGTCAGCTACGGGATCGCGCGCTACGGGAGCTCAAGGAAGGCGAATCGGGGATCGCACTCGCGAGCTTCGCGGCGTAACGACGGAGGAAGCCGCGGCGGTGAACCCCCGGCGCGCGAGAAGACTTTAGCGCGCGAGCCGCGCGAGCGTCGCGCACTCCGGCGGTTCGATCCAGGAGATCTCCCGGTCCTCCCCATCCGCGGTGACGCTTGATGCGAGCCGCACCGACGACGCGTCGTACCGTCTGACGATGTCGAGCCGCTCGGATCCGATCCGGATCCAATCCAGGAACTCGATCGCTTCCTTGTTTCCCGCGTCGCTGTAGCGCCGGACCTCTTCCCAGACGGGGATGAAGCCGCGCGTCGGTTCGAATCGGGCCATGAAGAACAGCGAGACCGCCTGCTGGCCCGGTGGCCCGGGCGCGAGCGAGTCCGCGATCATCCAGGTCGCGGCCATGCCCGCCAGCGTGTCGCCGATCAGTTCGACCGGAGTGAGCGACTGGATACGGGCCAGAAACGCCCGGTCGCCGCCGATGAGCCGCTCGGCCAGAACCGGTCCCGCGACGCCCATCGAGCTCGTCGACTCCACCGGCGCGATTCGCGCCGGCGCCCCGACGCCGCTCGTTCCCTTCGGAACCGCGAACGCGTAGGCCGGAACGTCCTGACCGGGCAGGAGCAGCGCCCGACCCGTGCCCACGGACGGGCACCCACTGATTCCCTCGCGCGCGACGTCCCCCAGGATCAGCGACCCGATCCGCCCGCCGCGCGCCAGCAGGTCGAGGTCGGTCCCCGCGGCGAGAAAGACGGAGTCGTACCGGGCGCGGAACGAGGGGTCTTCGTCGTCGGGGATCGCGATCTCGTCGAGCTCGAGCCCGTCCTCATCGATGGCGAGGCCGGCGATCGGAACGACGCGAGCCGTGCCGCTCCCGTCGAGTCGGACCGCGTAGAGGTGCGGCTCGATCGGGAGCGGAATCTGCTCCGGCTCCAGCTCGACAGCCGCGGTAGCGGTCGTATCGGGCGGCGGCGCGGGGTTCTCGAGAGAGATCTGCCCGCCGCCCCACTCCACCTGACATCCCCAGGCCGCCAGAACCGCCGCGGCCGCTAGAGCCCTGCTCAAGCTCGACATGGGCGGTACACTAGGAGGCGCCCGAGCCCGGAGCAATCCGCCCAGAACCCATTCACGGAACAGTTCAAGTGTCAGCGATCGGCCTCTACCAGCATTCCGACTGCGGGCGCCACGACACCGGTTGGGGGCATCCCGAGCACCAGGGACGCCTGCGCGCGGTGATGGATGCGATGCACCGGGCGCTCCCCGAGCTGCACGAGCACGTGGACCCCGTCGTGGCGGCGCCCGCGGATGTGTCCCTCGCGGCCCTCGCGCACTCCCCGGAGCACGTGACGCGGGTCATCGAGGCGTTCGACCGCGCCGAGCGGACGGACGAGCTCGTCGGGCTCGACCAGGACACGGTCGTCTCGCCGGCGAGCCGGGCCGCCGCGCTGGCGGCCATCGGTTGTGCGATCGACGCAGTGGATGGAGTTCTGGCGGGCCGACACCCCGCCGCCTTCTGCCCCGTGCGCCCCCCCGGGCACCATGCCACGCGGGACACCGCGATGGGATTCTGTCTTTTCAACAACGTCGCGATCGCGGCCCTCCACGCCCTCGAGGACCCTGCCGTCGAACGGGTTCTCATCGTCGATTGGGACGTGCACCACGGGAACGGAACGCAGGACATCTTCTACGAGCACGCCGATGTGTTCTATCTGTCGATTCACCAATCGCCCTTCTACCCGGGGACCGGCGACGCATCCGAACGAGGGGCGGGACCCGGCGAGGGGACGACACTGAATCTGCCCATGTCCCCGGGCCTGCCGGCGGAGCGATACACGTCGGCCCTGCTCGACGGTCTCGATCGGTGTCTCGCCGGATTCGCACCGGATCTCGTGCTCGTATCCGCCGGATTCGACGCAGGCATCGACGACCCGCTGGGCTCCTTCACTCTCACGAGCGACGACTTCTCGCTGCTCACGCGAGAGCTCGTGGAACGGACGAGGCCTCACGCGCAGGGCCGCGTGGTATCGCTTCTCGAGGGCGGTTACAATCCCGGCGAGCTCGGCCGAAACGTGGTGGCGCACCTGCGCGCGCTGGCCGGCATGGACGATCACTCTGCCGGCTGACCGGCCGGCCTGACCGAACGGAGATCGGATGGGCGCCAACCTCAGCCCGGAATTCGTCGAGACCGCCCTGCGAGGGCTGGAGGAACACGAGATCGACGCGTGGTTGCTGTACGACTTCCGCGCGAAGAACTCGCTGGCCGCCGACCTGCTCGGACTTCCGGAAGGGCAGAAGCGCCGGTACTTCGTACTGCTCAGACCGGGGCGGGCCCCGCTGGCGATCGTGCAGAAGATCGAGGTGTCGGGCTGGGACGGCTGGTCGCACGACCTGGTCAGCTACCTGGGCTGGGAGGAACTGGACGAGATGCTTCGCGACTGCCTCGACGGGTGCGCCACCGTTGCGATGGAGGTGAGCCCCGGCGATTCGATCCCCTACGTGGACCACGTCCCCGCCGGGGTCGTCGAGCTCGTCGAGGCGGCGGGACCGCGAGTCGTGAGCTCGGTGGACCTGATCTCGAGTACCGCCGCGCAGTGGAGCGCCCGCGGGCACGAGCTTCACCACGAGGCGGCGGAGATCCTCGCGAAGACCGCCCGTTCCGCCTACGAACTCGCCGTTCGCGCGGTGGGGCTCGAGCCCGCCCCGGTCGTCGAGACGGTCGAGGGATACGACATCTCCGGCGAGCCGACCCCCGTCGATGAGCACGATCTCGCCGAGTGGGTGCGCGGCCGCCTCGCCGCCGAGGGGCTGACCGGTCAGGACACGATCATCGCCGTCGGACCCAATGCAGCGAAGCCGCACTATTCTCCCGAGGCCGGGACCGCGCTGGCCTTCGAGCCCGGACAGGTGTTCATGGTGGACCTGTGGGGAAAGACCGAGGGCGAGATCGACGCCGTCTACGCGGACCAGACCTGGATGGGCGTGCTCGGCCCCGACGTTTCCACGGACGTTCAGGAGGGCTGGAATGCCATCCGCGACGCCCGCGATGCCGCCATCGACTCGATCCGTGCCGATGCGAACGCGACGGGCGCCGACGCCGACCGTGCCGCCCGCCGGGTGCTGATCGAGCGCGGGTTCGAGGACGCGATCTACCACCGCACGGGCCACGCGATCGACCGAGACATCCACGGGGTCGGACCGACGCTCGACAGCATCGAGACGCGGGACGACCGACAGCTCGTGCCCGGGGTGGGGTTCTCCGTCGAACCGGGCGTGTATCTGGACGGTCGCTTCGGTCTTCGGACCGAGGTGGACGTCTACATGAGGGAGGACGGCCCCGAGGTGACCCCGTCGAAGGTGCAGACCGACCTCTGGCGGGCGTCCTGAGCCCGTGAAGGTCTCGTGGGAGAAGGTCACGGTCGAGACGAAGCACCCGTTCGGCATCAGCCGCAGTGTCAGGACCGGTGAAGAGCTCGTCTGGGTCCGTCTCGAGCTCGACGGCGTCGAGGGGTGGGGCGAGGCTGCTCCGTCCAGCTACTACGGCGAGACCTCCGGTACGGCGGCAGCTGCCCTCGAGCTTCTCGCGGGTCGGATCGCGGAGATCGACGACCCGTTCCAGCTAGAGACGATCGAACGCGACCTGAAAGCCGCGCTCGGGCGAAACGGGGCGGTGCACTCGGCGATCAACTCGGCCCTGCACGACTGGGTCGGGAAGAAGGTCGGAGAGCCGCTGTGGCGGCTATGGGGACTGGACCCCGGGGATGCGCCCCCGAGCTCGTTCACGATCGGGATCGACACGCCCGAGCGCATGGTGGAGAAGACCCTGGAGGCCGACGAATTCCCGGTCCTCAAGATCAAGCTCGGCAGCGCGGATGACGAGGTTCGGCTTCGAGCCGTGCGCGAGGCCGCCCCCGAGAAGGTCCTCCGCGTCGACGCGAACGCGGCCTGGACGCCCCGCTCCGCCGTGGAGGGCTGCGCGCTGTGCGCGGACTACGGCGTGGAGTTCGTCGAGCAGCCGCTTCCTCCACACCGCAACGAAGACCTGGCGTTCGTACGCGCCCGTTCGGCCATCCCGATCATCGTGGACGAGTCGTCCCTCGTCGCGACCGACGTTCCCGCGCTCGCCGGGCTGTGCGACGGGATCAACATCAAGCTCGCCAAGTGCGGCGGACCGCGTGAGGCGATTCGAATGGTGCACGCGGCCCGTGCGCACGGGCTCCAGGTGATGCTCGGGTGCATGCTCGAATCGACGCTCGGGATCGCGGCCGCGGCACACGTCTCGCCGCTCGTCGACTACACCGACCTGGATGGTGCCGCACTGCTCAGGAACGACCCGTTTTCGGGTCCGCACATCGAGGGCGGCCGCATCGTCCTCGGCGATGAGCCGGGACTCGGCGTGGCGTTGGCCGGGGCGGCACCGGGTGACGGGGTGTGACGAACGAACGAGGCGCCGGTACGGACGGCGACCGGCGACGGCTGTTGCCCGTCGCGTCGTTCACCGCCGCCTACCTCGTGCTCGCGTTGCTCGGAGCTCTGATCCGCGGGAACGCCGAGTTCATCTTCTACATCGTCGTGATGCTCGTGCTCGTCACCGTCGTCTGGCGGGTCGATCGGGCGATCCGGCTCTCTCCCGGCGCCCTCTGGGGCCTGAGCATCTGGGGGCTCGCACACATGGTCGGCGGACTCGTCGCGGCCCCGGCCGCGTGGCCAGCCGCGGTGCCCGAGGGTGCGGTCATCTACAACGTCTGGCTGATCCCGGGGCGCATCAAATACGACCACATCGTCCACGCCTGGGGGTTCGGGATCACGACGTGGGTGTGCTGGCAGGGCGTGAGTGCCGCGATTCGGAGCCGAGGTGGTAACCCCTCCCCCACGGCGGGGCTGCTCGTTCTCGCGGCTGCAGCGGGCCTGGGGTTCGGCGCCCTGAACGAGATCATCGAGTTCGCCGCCACGTTGCTCGTTCCCGAGACGAACGTCGGGGGCTACCGAAACACCGGCTGGGACCTGGTGTCGAACCTGGTCGGCGCGACCGTCGCGGTGCTCCTGATCCGGTGGCGCGCCCGGGGCTGACCCCCGGGAGCGGTCCGCGATCAGTCCCCGGTCGGCACCCTCGCACCGTAGAGACACGACCGCACGAGCGTCTCCGACTCCACGCGCGCGCATGCTTCGCGCCGGGCGTCGGTGGATCCGAACAGCGTGCCGATCTGCTCGCCGAGCGCCTCGTTGCAGCGCGGTTTGAACTCGTCCTCGACCTTCGTGCAGAACTCGAAACCATCGGCCGTGTCGGCCGTGAGATCGACGAAGTTCTTAACCAGCCCCACGTAGCACCACTCACGGTACTCCGCGGGCGTCCGCTGGCAGGCCTCGAGGCCCTCCCCGTGATCCTGTAGCGTGTAGGCGCTCACGTCGCGGCCGAGACTCTGGAAGCACGTCTTCCGCCAGCTCTCCGGGGCCTCGCCACAGTCCGTCGCGACCTGGCCGAAATCGCCTCCATTGTGGTGGAGCATCGCCGACGTCTGCATGAGGTAGCACGACGTCAGGTAACGCGCGTCGAGGATCGAGCAGGGATAGTGCGGATCGTCGGCGCGTAGCGGCTCGAACGGCTCGAGCGTCTCCGTCGCCATGGACATCTCGTGATCACCGTGATCGCCCCCCTGGGCGTCCCGCGCGAGCTCCGTCGCGACATGGTGCGGGCTGACCGCGGCCACGATGTTCTCCATGAACGCGCCGCCGTAGCAGGACTCCCGGTCCCAGTTGTCCGACAGGAGGTCGCAGTCCTCGAGCGCCCGCGGCAGATGGTGACCGTAGAACATCGTGAGCCCGTGCCCGAGGCCGTGGAGGCATTGGAAGAGCACGAACTTCTCTTCCGGGGAGTCCTTGAACGGCTGGCACAGCCCCCGGACCGTCTCCTCTCCCGGGGCCCCCGACGCCATGAAGTGGGCCTGGATGACCCCGTGATAGCAGCCGGACTGGAACAGTTCGGTGCACTCCACGAACACATCCGCGACGGGTCGATCCGAGTCGTACGCCGTAATCCCGATCGCGTGCGTGTAGACGTGCGCCTCGCGTTCGACGTTCATGTCCGCGGCGGCGATATCTTCCAGGAGATCGAGTGTCGGACGCACGCCGTCCACCGCCAGCTTCGCGAGGAGGCGTTCCTGATAGCAGTCCTGACGAGGCTGGTCGCCGAGCCGCGAACAGGCCTCGACGGCGCCGTGAGCGGCGGGGTCCGCGTCGTCGGCCACCCGCCCGACCTCGGTCGTGCATCCGGCGGCGGCGATCGCGGCGACAAGGCCGAGAATGGGGGTTCTGAGTCGCATGTTGCTGACTATACGCTCATGGGAATGACGTCGAAACGCCCGCATCGCGTTCGTATGCCCGGGGGTCCGGCGTGAAGGTGGCCGTCACGGGCGCCACGGGACACGTCGGCGCCAACGTTTGCCGGCAACTGCTCGAGCGGGGGGTCGCGGTCCGGGCGCTCCACCGCGCCCGCACTGCCGCCATCGACGGGCTCGACATCGAGACAGTCGAGGCGGACGTCCTCGACGCGGAATCGCTGGTTCGGGCGTTTCGGGGCGTCGATGCCGTCATCCACCTCGCCGCGCGGATCTCCATCGACGGTGATCCCGGCGGGCTCGTCTCCCGCACGAACGTCGAGGGGCCCCGAAACGTCGTTCGGGCCTGCCTCGCCGAGGACGTCGGTCGTCTCGTACACATGAGCTCGTTCCATGCGTTTCGGCAGGACCCGACCCGCGCCCTGACGGAGGAGGTGCCCGCGGTCGAGGCCGAAGGGTACGCGTACGACCGCTCGAAGGCGGCGGGCGAGCGCGAGGTCGACGAGGGGGTCGCCCGCGGGCTCCACGCCGTCATCCTGAACCCCACCGGCATCATCGGTCCCTTCGACTTCGGGCCCTCCCTCGCCGGGTCCGGCCTCCTCGACATGTATCGGGGCCGGATGCCGGCGATCGTCCCCGGGGGCACGGACTGGGTGGACGCGCGGGACGTGTCGGCCGCCGCCATCGCGGCTCTCGATCGAGGCGACGCCGGCGACCGCCACCTGCTCTCGGGTGGCTGGGCGTCGCTCCGGGAGCTCGCGTTGCGCGTCGCGGAACTCAGCGGTCGATCGCCACCCCGACGCACTGTCCCCGAAACAGTCCTGCGCGCGGGCATCCCGGCCATCAAGCTCTGGTCCCGCGCGTCGGGAACGACGCCCCTCTTCACCCGCCAGTCGCTGGACGCACTGACCCGGTCGAGTCGGGACATACGGCATGATCGAGCGACCGCCCGGCTGGGGTTCTCACCGCGCCCGCTGGCCGAGACGCTGGCCGATACGTTCGACTGGTTCCGAAGCGTGGGGTGGCTGGATGACTGACCCGTTCGCGATCGTCCTCGCCGGCTGGAGTCTCGTCGCGGTGGCCACGTGGGTCCTCCTGCTCCGCGTCCGGGCTCCCTACGGCCGACATGTCCGCCCGGGCTGGGGCCCGGCGATCCCGCATCGGGTGGGGTGGATCGCGATGGAGATCGTGTCGCCCGCGGCGCTTCTGTTCGCGTGGTATTCCGGCTCCGCCGGTCGGGACGGGTGGACCATGCTCTTCGTGGCCGTCTGGCTGCTCCACTACGCGAATCGGGCCCTGATCTATCCGTTCGTCAGTCGCTGGGGCGGTCGACGAATGCCCGTCGTCATCATGGGCTCGGCGATCTTCTTCAACGCGGTGAACGGGGGCCTGAACGGGTGGTGGTTCGGGCACATCGCCGCCCCGTACCCCGCGGACTGGGCCACGGACCCGCGGTTCATCGTCGGCGTCGTCATGGTCGTGACGGGCGCCGCGATCAATATGTGGGCGGACGCCGTCCTGAGGCGGTTGAGGGCCCCGGGCGAGAGCGGATATCGCATCCCCCGCGGTGGTCTGTACGACCGAATCTCGTGTCCGAACTACCTGGGGGAGATCCTCGAGTGGGTAGGGTTCGCCGCGATGACGTGGTCACCGGCCGCGGCGACGTTCGCGCTGTGGACGGCCGCGAACCTCGTTCCGAGGGCGATCTCTCATCACCGGTGGTATCAGGAGCGCTTCCCGGACTATCCGCGGGAGCGGAAGGCGATTCTGCCCGGTCTGTTCTGACTGCGATTGGAAAGGGGTGCGCCGGAACTCCTCCGCCGCACCCCATCCGACTCGAATCGCCGGGGCCGTAGGGCCCCGCGAGATCAGGTCGAGATCAGGCCGGGTCGATGAAGATGTTGACCCGCCAGTTGCTCATCATCTCCGGATCTTCGTCGTGGCTGTGGTCGTCGGACTTGAAGTCCTCCCCCGGGCCGTAGGTGCCGAGCCAGCCCGCTACCGGGCCCTCGAACTCGCGACGATAGTCGTCGAGGTGGTCGTTGGCGCTGAACTTGTCGAGTTCCTCACCGTACAGCTCGATGACCAGGTGGTCCGACACGTCGCCTTCGAAGATCACCCACTTGATGATCTCCTTGTTGACGACAGGCTGATCGGAGATCGAGATATGTCCCGTGGCCGGGAAGCGGCTCTCGTGCTTCTGACCCGGAAGATTGTTGCTCGTGACGACCGAGGTGAACACGAACTCGCCCTTCTCCTTGAAGGCCGGTTCGAGGTTGTCGAGGATCTGGACCCACTGGACCGTGACCTTGATCCGCTGCCCGTTTCCGTCGCTCATCGCAGTTCCTCCATGCCTGTTTCAATTCGGGTGGGACAACTTGTGGTGACACACCGGGATCAACAAGGATCGGCGCAGACGCCTCACAGAAGCGACTCCGGGTCCCGATCGACCTCGAGCCGCAACTCGTGATCCGTGCGACCGTGGCTCGACGCGAGCGCGCGCAGCACCGAACCCATCGCGCCGGGGCTCCCGGCCTTGATCAGGAAGTGCCAGCGCCAACGGTCGCGAAGCCGGTCGATCGCGCAGGGAGCCGGGCCGACGACCTCGACATCCTTCACGCCCCGGTCCTCGACCAGCGCCCGCGTCCATTCGGCGAGCGAATCGGCCTCGTCCGCGACCCGCTTCTCGTTCAGCCCCGAGATGACCAGGTTGGCGAGCCGGCGGTGCGGCGGATACCCCGGCTCGCGCCGGTCGTCGAGTTCCCGCTCAGCGAACCCGATGTAATCGTGCTCTGCCGCCCGCGCGAGCGCGAAATGCAGCGGTCGCATCGTCTGGACCAGCACCTGCCCCGGGTCGGATCCGCGTCCGGCTCGCCCGGCGACCTGCTCGAGAAGCTGGAAGGTCCGCTCCGTCGCTCGGAAGTCGGGGATGTGCAGACCCACGTCGGCGTTGATCACCCCGACCAGCGTGACGCCCGGGAAGTCGAGCCCCTTCGCGATCATCTGGGTACCCAGCAGGATGTCCACCTCGCGGTCACGAAACGCATCGAGGATCTCGACGTGGGCCCACTTCGTTCCCGTGGTGTCCAGGTCCATGCGCGCGACTCGGGCGGAGGGAAAGAGTTCGGAGACCCGGCGCTCGACCTGCTCTGTCCCGACCCCGGTCATGCGGGGGTCGGCCGCCCCGCACTCGCCGCACTTCCGCGGCGGGTCCTCCTCGAACCCGCAGTGGTGACAGACGAGACGCTTCCGTCGCCGGTGGTAGGTGAGCGTCACGGAGCAGTTGCGGCAGCTCCAGACGCCTCCGCAGGAGGTGCACTCGACGAAGGTCGCGTAGCCTCGGCGGTTCAGCAGAAGAATGGCCTGCTCGCCCCTCGTGAGCCTGGTTGAAATCGCCTCGCGCAGGCGCGGTGAGAAGATCAGGGGACCGCGTTCACCCGGCGCCGGGTCGCCGGCATCCCGCTCGTCCGCGTTCTCGAATGCGGTCTTCAGATCGATGAGCTCCACGGTGGGCAGGTCCTGCCCCGTTACGCGCTCCGGCAACTCCACGAGCCTGTACCGCCCTTCGCTCGCGTTGTGCCAGCTCTCGAGGGACGGTGTGGCCGAGCCCAGCACGCAGAGGCAGCCGTCCAGGCGACCGCGCATGATCGCCACCGATCTCGCGTGATACCGCGGCGTGTCCGACTGCTTGTAACTGCTCTCGTGCTCCTCGTCCACGACGATGACACCGAGATCCCGGACCGGCGCGAAGACGGCGGAGCGCGCTCCGATCGCGACACGCTTCCGCCCATCTCGCAGCGCGCGCCACGCGTCGAACCGCTCGCCATCCGAGAGGCCCGAATGGAGTACCGCCACCTGATCCCCGAAACGCGCGCGGAAGCGCGAGACGGTCTGCGGGGTGAGCGAGATTTCGGGGACGAGCACGATCGCGGACTTCCCGGCGGCGAGGACCGTCTCGAGCAGCTCGAGATAGACGAGCGTCTTGCCGGAGCCGGTGACCCCGCGGAGAAGGGCGACCTGGCCGTCCCCCGACTCGCTGAGGGTCCTTAGCTCGCGGAGTACGCCGACCTGGTCCGCGCTCGGGACGATCCTCGCGACCGGCGGCGGCTCG
>JBDHIO010000051.1:0-23042 GCA_039587355.1 Gemmatimonadota bacterium
CCCCAGGACGTCGCGATGAGGTCGGGGAGGCCGTCCGCGTTCAGGTCGCCGCTCGCCAGCCCGTTCCAGCGGCCGGTCAGCGAGTCCAGCCCCAGGGCCCGCGTGGCATCCCTGAACGCGCCTGCGTCGTTTCGGTAGACGCGGATCGGTCCCCAGTCCAGCGCGAGCACGAGGTCGGGGTCGCCATCCGCATCGATGTCCGTGAACAGGGCCGCGGACACGACTCCGACGTTGCCGAGCAGCGTGTTGAACACGGCGTGGGGACGCCAGGAGTCGCCGTCGTTCATGAACAGACGGGACGAGACAGGGGCCGGGTATCGGCCGGGAAACATCCGACCGCCGACGAACAGGTCCAGATCCCCGTCACCGTCCACATCAGCCGCCGCGAGCGGGCCGACGGTCTCCAGCCCGCCGGGCACCACCTCCGACTCGGCACCCGAGGCCGTGGACACCCGCACGACTCCGGCCGCATCGAGGGCTGCGTCGGGAGTCAGCGCCTCGTACGACATCCGTCCAACGAGAAGATCGAGGCGCCCACCCGCGTCTGGCAGCCCGAGGATCGTCGTCTGGTCCAGCGGCGTCGGACTGACCGACAGCGATGCGGGAGTCAGGCTTCCTCCATCGTTCTCGAAGAGCGAGAGCGACCCCTCGCGGCCCGATCCGATCGCGAGATCCGGATCACCGTCACGATCGAAGTCGATCGCGCTCACGCCGGGACCGAGCTGCGCGAGCCGTTCGGACATCAGCGGCTGACGACCGAGCTCGGGGGCTGAGATCTCCACGTGCCGGTGGTCGAGCTCGACCGGTTCGAAGATCGGCGCCGGCGTCGCGGCGCCGGGGTCGGCCCGCGACTCCGTGGCGCCGCCCGCATCCACTCGCACCAGCTGGCCTGAGGCGACGGCCTCGACCCGCGAGACCCGGCCGTCCGGCCAGACGACCTCGATGTCCACCGTAGCCGCCTGACCGGTCCCGAACGCATAAAGCGGCTCTGATCCGGACAGGTACGAGCGTGCGATCGCGACAGTGCGCACCTGTGTCGGTACGGCCCCACCGCTTACGCGAATCTGCGCGCCGACGCCGCCGGGGTTCGCGGCCGGCCCGGTGAGTCGAACCGCGACGCGGGGGGCCGCCGACCGGTTCCGCAGCACGAGAGGCGGTGCGTTCAGCCGCGTGATGACGAGATCGATGTCTCCGTCGAGGTCGATATCGCCCGCGGCCATCCCGTGCGAGATGTCCGGAGCGCCGCCGAACGACCAGCTCTCGCCCGTCTCGACGAACGACCCATCGCCCTGGTTCCTGAACGCGAAGTTCCGAACCGGGAGCGGCGGGTAGAGGCTCTGCTCACGGCGCCAGTCAACCGAACCCCGGGCCGAGTTCACGCGCTGTCCGACGTCGCCGCTCAGTAGATCCCAGACGTGCCCGGTCACCGTAAGCAGGTCCTCGTGGCCGTCCAGGTCGACGTCGAGGAAGAGCGAAGCCCACGTCCATTCCGAACCGATCAGACCCGCCCTCGGCGCGACATCCGAGTAGGTGCCGTCGGCACGGGCGAGCTGAAGCGTGTTCCGGGCCCGCTGGATCCTCAGATCGATGCCTCCCGGCGGCGTACTGTCCGACTGGAGCGGCGGGACCGTCTCGAGCCTGCGCACCCGACCGAGTGGCTCCATGTCCGCGGTGAACACGTCCTCGAGGCCATCCCGGTCGACATCGGCGAAGTCGAGCGCCATGCACGCCAGACTCGTGGTGCGAATCGCATCCGTGGCCGCGGCCCGGAAGACGCCGTTGCCGTCGTTCATCCAGATGCGGTCGGGCGTCTCGAAGTCGTTGCACACCCAGATGTCGAGGAATCCATCACGGTCGAGATCGTGGAAGCGAACGCTGAGCCCCCAGTCTGTCGGGGCCCGCTCGAGGGGCTGCCCGGTCTCGTCCAGAAACCGCCCGCCGGTGAACGGAACCAGCGTGAACGTCCCGTCCCCGTCGTTGAGGTAGAACTCGTCCGCTTCGGCCCGCTCCAGCCACGACGTCGCCGGCCCGAAGCAGCGGACCTCCCAGTGTTCGGCCAGGTCTGCCGCGGCCTCGCAGCGATCGTCGTCACGAACGACCACGCGGTCCCGGGTCTGCTCCTCCGGGGGAAACAGATCGCGGGCCACGCGCGTCTTGTTGTTCGTCACGTAGAGGTCGAGGTCGCCGTCTGCATCAACGTCGCCGAAGGTGAAGCTGCGGCTCGCCCGCGCCAGCGTGAATCCCGCCGCCTCCGACACCTCGCTGAATGATCCCCCGTCATTGCGAAGGACGATGTTCGGTTGCCCCAGGGCAGTCACGAAGAGGTCGAGATCGCTGTCCGCATCAAGGTCGATGAACGCGGCCCCGGCCGCGCGACGGCCGTCCAGCGCCACCCCGGCCGCGGCCGTGACGTCCTCGAACCGCCAACCGCCGAGATTGCGGTACAGCACGGAAGGCTCGGCGACGCGGGCGATGAAGACGTCAGGCAGACCGTCGCCGTCGTAGTCGCCGATCGCCACCCCCGAGCCATCCGCGAGGGTGCGGTTCTCGAACGTGAGCTCGTCCGAGACATCGTTGGCCGCCGTGATGCCGGTCGACGCCGGGTCGAGAACCTCGAACCCGGTCCCGCCCGACCCCGGCGACGCGAGGTCGCGAACCGAGTGGCCGTCCAGATCGACCCACTCGCCGGGACCGCGATCGCCGGCGCAGCCTACGACCGCGAGCCCGACGACGAGGGCGGCGCCCGCGCGAGCGAGAGCCCGGACCTTCACCGGGCCGTTTCCCGGTTCAGCCACCCTCCCCCTGGCTGTCGACGGAGCCTCCACCGCCGATCACTCGCTCGTACAACTCGTAGATCCTGCGGTACTCGTCCGTCCATGAGGACGGCTCCGTGAAGCCGTGGTTCTCGACCGGGTAAACGGCCATCTCCCAGTTCTCCTTCCCGAGCTCGATCAGACGCTGCGCGAGGCGAACGACGTCGGAGAAGTGGACGTTCGTGTCGTACATGCCGTGGGCGATCAGCAGGTGCCCCTCGAGGCCCTCAGCGAAGTAGATCGGGGAAGATTGCCGGTACGCCTCCTCGTCCTCGTGCGGGAGGTTGAGGATCGAGGCCGTGTAGCCGTGGTTGTAGTGGGCCCAGTCGGTCACGGACCTCAGCGCGGCCCCCGCCTCGAAGACCTCGGGCTCCGTGAAGAGAGCCATCAGCGTGATGAACCCGCCGTACGAGCCGCCGTAGATCCCGAGGCGATCGGCGTTAACCCCTTCTTCTGCAACGAGATAGGCGGCTCCATCGACCTGGTCCGAGAGGTCCCACCCACCCATGTGGCGGTCGATCGCCGTCCGCCAGTCGCGGCCGTATCCGGCCGAACCGCGGTAATCGATGTCGAGGACTGTGTAGCCCTGCGCCGCCAGGAAGTGGTGGAACATGTACTCCCGGTAGTAGTTGCTCCACCAGTTGTGGACGTTCTGCAGGTACCCGGCTCCGTGGACGAACACGACGCCCGCTCCGTTGGACTCCACACCGAAGTCGCTCGGCCGATAGATGCGAGCCGGGACCATCGTTCCGTCGCGGGCCTCGAACCGGATGATCTCGGGACGGAGCCAGGCGAAACTAGACCACTCCTCGGTCGGAGAAACGGTCACGCGATCCATCGACGCGCCGGCCTCGGCATCCGCCAGATACAACTCCGGCGGCTGGTTAGACTCGGAGTGCAGAACGGCGAACCGCGATCCGTCCGGGCTCGGAGTGACGTTGAAGTTCCCGCTTCCCTCGAGAAGCTGCGTGCGGTTTGAGCCGTCGAACTCCATCGACCACGGGTGCTGGTCGTGCGGCGAAAGCTCGTTCGTCCGCAGGAGGAAGCGATCCCAACCGTTCGGGATCGACGCGGCGAGGACCTCCCAGTTGCCGCTCGTCAGTGCGCGGCGGTCGGTCCCGTCGGCCTCGATCGAATAGAGGTGCGCGAACCCGGTCGATTCGTTCGCGAACCAGACGCGGTCAGTGCCAGGAAGCCACCCGATGCAACCGCCGCCGAAGCGCCCGGAGCACGGACCGCCGACCCACGCCTCGTCGTGGATCTCGTCGATGAGGGTCACCGCTCCGGTGGCCGCATCGAACGAGTACAGGCGGCTGGTCTCGAAATCCGCGTCCCGGGCGAACGCGATTCCGTGCGTCCCCGCGTCGTTCCAACCCGCGAACCCGACGAAGGGCGGATCGTCTCCCTCCTCCGCGTATGCGTCCAGGTCGAGCCACGTGGTCTCGCCGGTCGCGACATCGATCACACCGAGCCGCGTCGCGGACTGCTCGTCCCCAACCTTCGTCCGCATCTCCGTGTTCTCGGTGTAACCCGACTCCGTGATCCAGAGCGGAATGTCGGTGCGGTCGCCCGACGCCGGCTTGCTGGCAGAGACCGCCACGTACGTCCCTGTCGGGTCCGCTACGAGCGTGCCCACTCGCTCACCCTGATCGAGATGGAGAGCCTCGGGTCGCATCGCCGCGCGTCTCTCGCTCGCGGCCTCGCGACGCTCACGACGCTCGTTCTGGATGCGGATGTGCTCGAAGAGCTCCTCCTGCTGAGCCTCCAGAAACGCCTTGTGGCCCTCGGCCTCGGGCGGGTCGCGGGGAGCAGGACCGGAAGCGACGTAAGTCACCTGACGGATGCCGCCGCTCTCGATGTCGAACGCGTAGAGGTTGTTGTCCTTGCGGAAGTAGATCTCCGAGGCGTCGCTGGAGAACATCGGCCCCGCCTCGGACTCCGAGGTGTGGGTCAACCGCCGCGTCTGCCCACTATCCCGATCGATCAGATAGAGGTCGCCGCCCGAGGAAACCGCGCGCCACCGTCCGTCCTCCGACACGACGCCACCGGACAGCACCGGCCCCAGCGCATCAGCCTCTTCATCAGAGACCTCTTCGGGTGTGCCGCCGGACGCCGACACCCGGTAGAGCTTCCGGTCGGCGTGCCAGTCATTGCCTCCTGGGAGCCAGCGGAAATAGACCCACTCGCCGTCATCCGACCAGGCAACTCCAGCGGGGGACTGACCGATGTGCTCGGGGCCTCGCATGATGTTGCGGATCGACAGCTCGAACGGGTGCGAACGGGTCGCCACCGGTTCGAAGTCAGCGACTTGCTGGGCAGAGGCGGGCGGGGCGGCCGCGAACGCCAGGAGTGCGAAAGCCGAGAACGTCGGTGTCGTACAAGTGAAGCGCATGGATCCTCTCCGTCATGGGACGGAGAGGAATCTATCAGAGAACGACCGGAGCCGCGGCCCCCGTGACCGGTCGCGGTTCCTCGCTTCCGACCGCGACCACTTCGCTGAATCTCGGGAGGAGGTCCTTCTTCTTCAGGGCTGCGAGCGAGCGACCCGCCTCGTCCTTCGGAGACACGATCTGGTCCCCGCCCGGCCATTCGATTCCGAGGTCGGGGTCGTCCCATTTCAGCACACGTTCCGAGATCGGGTCGTACTGGGCGGTGCAGTGCCACAGGACGTCCGCTTCCGGACTTAGCGCGACGAACCCGTGCGCGAAGTCCGGCGGGATCCAGAGCTGCTGACCGTTGTCCGCCGACAGCTCGACGCCGTACCAGCGGCCGTACGTCGGGGACCCCACGCGGATATCGACGGCGACGTCCCATATCTCTCCCCGGGTCACGGATACCAGGCGACCCTGCGGGTTCGGGTGCTGGAAGTGGAGCCCCCGAAGGACTCCTCCGAGCGTGGTGCAGCAGTTCGTCTGGACGAACTGCGCGCGCAGGCCCAGCTCCTCGTATCGCCCCTGGTGGTAGCTCTCGACGAACGCGCCGCGCTGGTCACGGTGGACCTCGCGGCGAAACAGGATCGGGCCGATCGGGTCGAGAATGCGTTCTGGCTGTGGCAAGGGTCGCTCCGTCTGCATCGGTCCATCGGTCGAGATTCGGGGTGCTCTCGGGTGCAGAAGTCGCGCCACCTGGCGGCGGCCCGTGGGCGAACCTCGAACGCAGCACCGCAGCGGCCCGAAAGGCACGTCCGCAAAGGGTCGGAAAGGCGAAACGTGGCGCCCTCGCAGGCGCCGGGGGCGCGAACGGCGAGTCGGGCTATTGCAGCATGCGCGACCGGCCTCGCGGCCGGCCACGCTCACCACGACGGACTAACGACCGCCCAGATACTTCTCCGGGATGCTGAGCCCCGAGCTCTCTGCAGCCCAGAAGACGTTCAGGATCCACCAGCGCTCGCCGTCGTTGAGGAGTTGGATCGAATTGATCCCGCGGTCGAACGGCTCGGCGTCATCGGCGTTGTTTCGCGACTCGTAGGTGGAGAACGCGTGCCCGATCTGCCCGAACTGCTCGAAGGTCCGGGAGATCTCGATCTCGAAAAAACCGCTCTGCTCGAGCGACGTGCCCGCGCGCGACACGTAATCGTCGGGAGTCAGCATGATGTGCCCGACCTGGCCGTTCGGCCCCTTCCCCGTCGGGATCAGCCGCGCCTGCGGAACGAAGAGCGACCTGAACCGGTCCCAGTCGCGCTTCTCTCCGGCGGGGCCGGAGATCACATCGTACAGCGCCGCGATGACCGCGTCGACCGAGGCGACATCCTCGGGGTCGGCATCCGGCCAGCTCTCGGCCGACGTGACGTTCGCGCCGGTCGACTGGGCGATGCCCGGCGCCGGAACGACTGCGAGGGCGGCGAACCCGATGGTGCCAGCGAGCACGATCAATCTCAGTGTCTTCATGTATCCTCCGAAGTGCGTCGGATTTCCTTGCGAACGATCGAACGTCAATCTACCGTCGTACCCCTTCTGCACGCGCCCGTAGCTCAATTGGATAGAGCATCTGACTTCGGATCAGAAGGCTGGGGGTTCGAGTCCTCCCGGGCGCACTTCAGCGCCTCCTCCCCGAGTCCTCCCGGGCGCACTTCAGTAGAAGTGAGGGCGCCCTGCACGATCAGGGTCGATCCTGGCGCAGCTCCTCGAAGAAGCCCTGGACGAGCACCAGGCGCTCCTCCCCCGACGACACGTCGTTCTTGATGAACACGAAGACGTCGTCGCCGTTCTGCTTATCGAAGTCGTTGAAGTACCCCGAAGTCGAGAACAGGCGTTCGGCGGACAGAAGCTCCAGCCGAGGTGCCCTTCGCAGTCGAGCCGCCACCAGCGAATCGGCCCCGCTGATGAAGAACAACGTGTCCCCGTCCTCCGACCAGACCGGACGTGTGCCGCCGTTCACCGAGACCTGCAGACGGTCGCTCTCGACCTCGGGGAACGGGCGCACGTAGACGTTCCAGCGACCTGCCTCCGAAGACTGATAGGCCAGCAATCGGCTATCGGGAGACAACGTGGGCCCCCGTTCGTCGAACGCCGGGTTCGCGGCGACGACGATGTCCTCGCCGTCGCGTCGCCGCGCATAGATATCGCGCCCCTCGCCGCCGGAGATGCCGACCCGGTAGACCAGCCACTCGCCGTCGGCAGACCAGTCGTGCTCGTCCACATGCCGCTCGAGATCGAGCACGACCTCGGCCTCACCCAGGCCGTCGGCCCGCTTTCGATACAGGTCGCGGTTCCCCCCCCTCTGCGAGATGAACGTGAGCGTCTCGCCATCGTCGGACCAAACCGGCCGCCGGTTCAGCGTGCCCTCGAGCGTGAGCCTCGCGACCGCACCCGTCTCGAGGGTGCGGATCCAGAGCTGAGGCTCGGCCCCGAATCCCGTACCCACCGCCAGCCGACTGCCATCGGGCGAGAGGGCGACAGACTCGTAGGGCCCGAACCAGGCAGGATCGAGCGGTTGCTCAAATCCGTTCCGATCTACCCACACGACCTGACGCCGCGGCTCTGCCGAGCCGGTCGTGTACACGAGTGTGCCCGACGGGGACAGGGACAGGTCCGTCGCCCCCCACTCCCAGATCCTGATGTCGAGATCGAGCTTCCGGACCGGGCCCGTAATCTCGAGCCGATCCTCGTCGAAGAGCGCAATGCTCAGGCTGCCGTCCGCCTCGACGATCGCTAGATGCCCCGTGGTCATGTAGCGAGCCATCACGCCGCTTCCCAGGACGCGCATGGCGCCGCTCTCCAGATCGACGGCGGCGAGCTCGTTGGTCACCCGCGTCTCGTTCAACCCGAGCGAGAACACGACTACGCGGCTGCCCGGCAACACTTCAGGATGCAGGTGCCAGCGCCCGAGCGAGTCGCGGGCGCCGACCGCCTCCAGGTCACCCCCCGACATCGGGACGCGGAAGAGCCCCCGATGGGCCAGGTAGATGAAGCCGTCATCCCCCCAACTCAGCGCTCCGGCGAAGTCGCCGCCGATCCCATCGGTGAGGGTCGTCGGCGGACCGCCGGCGGTCGGCGCGGTCCTGATAGCCGACGCCTGAAGGAACGCCACGGCCCGCCCGTCCGGGGAGAAAACCGGAGAGGACGCACCCTCGGTCTCCGGAATGGCGGTGGCTCGCAATCGGTCCAGATCCCGGATCCAGATCCGCGTCGGCTGGCCGGGACCACGGCCGACATAGGCGAGTCGGCGGCCATCCGGTGCGATCGCGATCCGCGGCCCCGTCGCGGCGGCGAGGCCCTGGTCTTCCGGCAGGTCGACGGCAAGCCGCAGGACAGGGGGCGCGCTCCCGGGACGCATGAACGACCGTGCCGCGACGACTGCGAGCACGACCGTCGAAAGGGCCAGGACCGTCGTGATCCATGTCCACCGACCGCCTCGCGGGCCGTCGAGCAAGCCGGCCGTCTTACGCGCGAAGGAAGGGTCCTCCAGCGCCCGGGCGAACTCGCCCGTGTCCGGGAACCGATCCGCCGGCAGGCGCTCGAGCGCCTTCGTGAGGGCGGCGTCCACGCTCGGCGGCACCGACTTCCGCTGCGTGCTCGCCGAGGTCGGCTCGTCGGCGAGGATCCGCGCCAGAATCGCCTGTGCAGTCGGACCCGTGAAGGGGGGCTCTCCGGTCAGCATCTCGTACAGCACGCAGGCGAGCGAGTACGTGTCCGTCGCGGCCGTCACCTCCTGGTCGCCGGTGGCCTGTTCCGGGCTCATGTAGCTCGGCGTCCCGAGGCTCATGCCCGTCTCGGTCAATCGACCAGCGCCGACGGTGCTCACCGCCTTCGCGATCCCGAAGTCCGCGATCATCGGCTGCCCCTCGTGAAGCAGGATGTTCGCCGGCTTGATGTCCCGGTGGATCACGCCGTGGCGGTGGGCGTAATCGAGCGCCTCGGCGATGTGGACGGAAAGCCGCACAGCCTCCTCGACCGGAAGTTGTCGCTCGCGATCGAGCCGGTCGCGCAGGCTCTCCCCGTCGATGTACGGCATGACGTAGTAGAGAAGCCCGTCGGCATCTCCGGAATCGTGCAGAGTCAGGATGTGGGGATGCTGCAGGTTGGCCGTCATTCTGATCTCGGCCAGGAACCGCTCACTCCCGATCACTGCGGCGAGTTCCGGACGGAGCACCTTGATCGCCACACTCCGGTCGTGACGCTCATCGTGGGCCAGGTAGACGGTCGCCATCCCGCCCTCGCCGAGCTTGCGCTCAATCTCGTAGCGACCCGAGAGAGCCTCGTTCAGCCGCGAAGTGGTCTCGGACATACACGGAAGGTGCGAGGGGGCGTTCTCGACCGACAAGGGGCGATCGGTGATGAGGCGACGCAGTCCGGAAGAAGTTGGTATCCCCGGTCGCTCGCCTTACCCGCTCCCACCTCGATCTCGGCGCATACTTGATGCCCACTTGACCGGCCTCTGCGATCCTCTCTCAACTCGAAAGGAGGCGGTCATGAAGAGGATGATCTTGCTGGTCGTGGTGATCATGGGGGCGATGGTCTCGAGCGCCTGCACGGACTTCATGGGAAGCGGCGGCGGCTGTCGTAGCGCGTACAGGGGCCACGACCCGTGTCCTTCGTGGTCCGCCGGAGCGGACATGTCGGAGGGAGGAGGCGGGCCGTCGACCCGTCCGTGACTCCGGCACCCGAGCCGCCCCCCCCTCCGCAACCTGGGGTTCGGAGGGGGGACTCGTCGCGGGTTCGGTGATTAGCCGCCGGGGAGGCTGTCCACGAACTCGACCATCCGCTTCACGTGATCGGGGGTCGGCACACGCCCGCGTCCGCCACCGAGGTTGTCGATCATGTGCTCCGGATCGCCCGTCCCGGGTGCGGAGATGGTGACGGCCGGGTGCGCGATCGTGTACTTCAACATTAACTGCGCCCACGTGTGCGCGTCGAACTCGCTGGCCCACTCCGGCAGATCCCGATCGCCGATCCGCTGCCACATGCGGCTGCGGCCGAATGGCAGGTACACCATCACGGCGATCCCCTCGTCCTGCGCCAGCGGCAGGATGCGGTCCTCCACCGTGCGATTGTCGATCGCGTAGTCGATGCCGATGAAGTCGAGCGGGTACTCCTGCATGACCTGCTCGAGGAGCTCGTACTGCCCCGAGCTCGTCGTCGTGATCCCGATGTACCGGATCCGGCCCTCCTCCTTGTACTCCTGGAGGATCCCGAGCTGGGTCGGCGGATCGCCCATGTTGTGGACCTGGTCCAGGTCGATGACCGGTCGACGGAGACGGTCGAAGGAGCGCTCGATCTGCGCTCGCACCGCGACCGGATCGGCCCCGCCGCCGCCCCGTCCGGCCACGTTCACCTTGGTCGCCCAGAAGATGTCGGCCCCGAACCCGTCCTCCTCGGCCCACTGGCCGGCGTAGGATTCGGAGCCGCCTCCGCCGTACCCCGCCGCGCTGTCGAACACCCGGCCGGCACCCTCGGCGCCATCGGCGAGAGCGTGGAGCACGGCTCTGTGGTCGGCCAGCTCCTCAGCGCTCGAGTTGTTCGAGATCCAGCGCCCACCGAGCCCGATCACCGGGATCTGCTCCCCGCTCGACGGTATGGGGCGCGTCAACACCGGAGACTCCTGAAGCGCACGGATCAACCGCGGGTTGAGTCCGAGCACGGCCCCGGCGCCGGCACCCATGCGAAGCAAGTCTCGTCGAGAGATCATTTCATCCTCCAGGTCTGGTGTCCGCGCACCGGTCAGTTGAAGCGGTTGTTGCCACCCCCGCCCATCCGCATCCGTGGGTTCACAACGTTGTTGAAGCGCGATCCGAAAGTGAAGCTCAGGCCGATGTCGAGCGAGTACTCGAAGTCGGTTCCGAGCTGACGGCGCTCGAGGAGAATGTCTTCATCCGAGATATCCTCGCGCGGCAGGTAGATCTGGTCCTTCACGCGCGCGATGCTTCCCCGCACGTCGAAGGACAGCCCGCGGACGATCCGGACCTCGAACCTCGAAGAGAGGTCGAGCCGGTGCTTCGACCAGTCGTCGAGGTACGTCGAGGCCTCGAATGACCCGCTGACCTCGCCCCAGGGCTGGTTGACGGAAGCCGACACGTTCAGGCTGTGCTCGGGCCGGGTCTCCTCGGTCTTGTCGAAGAGGGTGATCTCCTCGTAGCGGAAGGAGGCCATCCCGACCTTGTAGAGAAAGGTCAGCTGTTTCCGTGTGGATTCGGCGTAGGGGAAGATGTTGTACTCGAGCGCGGGACCGGCCCTGATCGCGAGGTCCTGATTCAGACGCGTCGCGGCGGTCACGGCCCCCTGCGCCCCGAACGACCAGTGATCCCCCAGGCTCCAGACGATCAGGCCATCGACATCGTAGTTCCGCCTCGTCGATTCGATCTCGCTGCCATCGCTCAGCTCGAACTCTTGGCGTTCGTAGTCGCCGCGCGTGCCGAGCTCGATCTTCAGTGCCTCCGTCGTTCGATTCGCCCGGAAGGACCCATCGAACCCGATGGAGCTCTGTCGGCTTTCGCCCTCGAGCTCACTGCTGATGCGAGCCCGAAACGACCAGAGGTTCCACGGATCGTCCTCGATCGACTGCTGGACGCCACCGAGATTCACGAGGTCAGCGGCGACCTCGATCTCGAGGAGCCGACCCATGGGGGTGTCCGCCACATATCGGACGAGACCGAGCTGGAACGTCTGAACGAGCTCGTCGCGGACCTCCGCGTCCGTATCCTCCGGTCGAGAGACGTGGCGAAGGGTATCTTCACGGCCGACGAAGTCGCGCAATCCGATGTAGGCGAACGTGTACTCCCGGCCCCCGCCCCCGGTGTTCTGGGTCGTCACGAGGACGTGCACATCGGCGTCCTGCCGATCGCGCGCGTAGTTGATGAAGTCGACCTCGCGCCGGAAATGGTCGAAGTCGCACGTGCGACGATCGCAGTCGAGGAAGACGGATAGAGGCTCGAGTTCGGACGGCGCGCCCTCGACCTCCTGGGCCCCCGCCGCCCCAACCCCCAAAAGTCCTCCGCCCAGAAGAACCGTAATCAGCGAAAAAGCGCGTCGCATGCGTTGATTGTCTCTTGTTGTCGGGTGCCAGGGGACCGCCAGGAGCACGGAACTTCAAACGTGCTAACAACCGAGCAGTTGCTGGCGTTAACTCACGATCCGCCCGCTCGGCTCCGACTTGATGAGCAGTAGCCGGCTGTTCGCCGGATACAACCACTCCGCGCCGCGTTCCGTCACCACAGCATCGTCCTCCAGCGGCACGCGCAGCTTGGCACCACCCCACTCCGGGATCGGCACGTAGGTGAAGAGCTCGATCGAGAGCAGGTTCGACGTCACCACTTCGAAGGTGACCCGCCGCGGGTTCCAGAGGGCGATCGAGGGGCCGATGCCGTGCCCGAGATTCCCGACGGAATGGTGCCCCTCCCAGGTCACGTCCACGCCGGAGCCGTCCGTCGGCTGGTTGAACGAGATCGGGTTGAACCCGGCCGCGGTCAGGGCTTCCCCGATCCGGTCCATGTTCTCCCTGGCCGTGATCCCCGGCCGAATCGCCCTACGTGAGATCTCGCGGGCCTCGATCGCCGTATCGAACGCGTTCTGCACACCGGGCATGGCCTCCGTCTCACCCGGGCGCATGACGTAGGCGACTCGCTTCATGTCCGTGCAGAAGTTCAGGTGACAGACGCCCCAGTCGATCATCATCACGTCGCCGCCCTGGATGATGCGCTCGTTCGAGGTCGCCTCGATGCCATCCGGACCGGTGATGTAGATGGACGGAAAGCCGAACGACGAACCGAGCCCCCGCTCGAGCAGACGATCCATGAGCCACCACGCGACGTCTTCGAGCGCCGTCTTTCCGGGGGTGATCACCTCGTTCGACAGTGCGCGCTCGGCCAGCTCGCGGGAGATCTCCCCTGCCTCGCCGAACCCGGTGAGCTCGGAGGCGACTCGCCTCGACCGGAAGTCCGACACGAGCTTCTCTGCCGAGACGAAGCGCGACGCGTAGGGCTCTCCGAGCAGCTCGACGAGCTCGTGATACAGGGTATACGAGAGACCGTCGGCCGCACCGATGTTCTCGCCCATGTTGAGCCCGATCCGCTGGGGATCGCGTTCGGCGACGAATTCCCGGAGGTCGAAGCTGCCGGTGACGATGTCGTACGCCCCGTTCGCCGAGAGCAGCCGTCCGCCGACGCCGAGTGCCGCTCGCTCGATGCGGTCGCCCCCGCGATCGGTGAACACGTAGAAGCCGATCGGGTTGACGTATCCTTCGCCGAAATCGGCCGTCAACGGGTCGTCCAGCCCTTCTCTGCGCGCCGTGATCCACATGTCGATCTCGTTCTCGCGCATGACCTCGGGAAGGACGAGATCGAACTTCTCCCTCCGCATCTCGTTCATTCGGTCCCAGCGCCGGCGCGCCTCCTGGGCATCGGCCGCGGGCGCGAGCACGGCAGCGCAGGCGAGGACGAACACGGCCGACGACAACCGCCGGCGGACACTGGGGAGAGAGGGGACCGAAAGACGCATCGATGTCTCCTTTGGCATCACTCTTCGGGGAACGGGTCCGACAGCCCGGAAGGTGCGACGGCTCGCGAACCACCGACAGGACGGGGCCGGCCGTTGGCCGCCGGAGCGGCGGAAGCCTACCGTGTTCGCTCTTCGCGAACGTCGAACAACCTGCAGATGATCGGAGCCGGCCTGATATGAACCGGGGAGCCCTGAGGGCGATCTCGCTGCTGCTCCCCACCATCGTGGGCTGCGCGGCCGACGGTCCAGGGGAGTGGGTCGAAGCGGACGGGTACCGCTGGCGTGACCTGCGCCCGACGGACCCTACTCCGGCGGGCTTCGCGCAGCTCGACCCGGCGAGGCTCGGCATCGCGTTCGTGAACTCGTTCGGCGAGGAGAGCCTGCTCGACAACGACGCGCTCGCGGACGGCGCGGGGGTCGCGTTCGGCGACTTCGACGACGACGGGCTTCCGGATCTCTACCTGACGAGCATCGACGGGCCCAACGCACTCTACCGGAATCTTGGCGACTGGCGGTTCGAGGACGTCACCGGGGCCGCGGGCGTTGCGCTCGACGGTAGCGTATCGCGTGCGGCGGCCTGGGCGGACGTCGATGCGGACGATGACCTGGACCTTCTCGTGACGCGCCATTCGGAGACGAACGTCCTCTTCCGGAACGACGGAGACGGGCGATTCACGGATGTGTCGGCCGAGTGGGGATTCGACGCGTCCTATGCGAGCCACAGCCAGGCCCTGGCGGATGTGGACGGTGACGGCGACCTCGATCTCTACGTGACGAACTACAAGGACCGGTGGGCGAGAGACGTGTTCCCTCCGGCCGAGCGGCAGTTCGACCGGATCACTCAGGGGGAGGGTGACGAGCTCACGATCCGTCCCGAGTACAGAGACCACTACCGGCTGGTCGATACTCCCAACGGGCTCAGCAGGTGGGAGTTCGCCGAACCCGACGAGTTCTACCTCAACGAAGGCGGACGGTTCGTGCGGGTGCCGTTCACGGATCCCCGGTTCCGGGGAGAAGACGGGCGCCCGCTCGCGGCCGAGCCGGACGAATGGGGGCTGGCCGTCCGGTTCGCGGACCTCGACGGCGACGGAGACGCGGACATCTACGTCTGCAACGACATCAACAGCCCGGATCACCTCTGGGTGAACGACGGACGCGGCGGATTCACGCTGATCGACCCTCTCGCCATCCGGAAGACCAGCGCCTCCTCGATGGCGGTCGATGTCGCGGATGTCGATCGGGACGGGCACGTCGACCTGTTCGTCGCCGAGATGCTGGCTCCCGACCTGCGACAGCGTCACATGCAGGTCCCCGAGATCGACACCGAGCCGTCGCGGCCCGGAGAGATCGACAACCGGCCGCAGGTCACCAGAAACACCCTTCAGCTGAATCGCGGGGACGGGACGTTCGCGGAAACCGCGTTCGAGTCCGGCGTTGCGGCCTCGGGCTGGAACTGGGGCGCGCTGTTCCTGGACGTCGATCTCGATGGCTACGAGGATCTCGTTCTCACGAACGGCCACGTCTTCGACCTGCTCGATGGCGACACGCGCGATCAAATGCAGGGCAACGCGGCCGGTCCCGACTGGCACCGTCAAAAGCTCCAGTTTCCGGTGCTACGGCAGCAGAACATGGCCTTTCGCAACCGTGGGGACGGGACCTTCGCGGACGCGACCGCCGCCTGGGGTGTCGGCTCGGACCCGGACATCGCCCACGGGCTCGCGGCGGCCGATCTGGACGCGGACGGCGACCTGGACGTGATCGTGAACCGACTCGACGCGCCCCCACTCGTCCTTCGGAACGAGGCGAGCGGGCCGCGCGTCGCGGTCCGGGTCCGGCCGAGCGGGCCCAACACCCGCGGAATCGGGGCCCGCGTTCGGGTGTCGTTCGACGACTTGCCGGAGCAGATGGACGAGGTGGCGGCGGGCGGTCTCTACCTATCCGATTCGGACGGGCTTCTGAGCTTCGCGGCGGGAGACGCGGCCGGAACGCTCGAGGTGCGCTGGACCGACGGCCAATGCACGCGGATCGACGGCATCGCGGCGAACCGCGAGTACGTGGTTCTCGACGAGGCCGCGGGACGGACCCCCTGCGCGGACGTGTCCCCGGTCGATCCGACCCCGCCCGTCCGGTTCGAGGACCGCACCGAAGATCTCTCGCACACGCACTACGAGGAGGTCTACGTCGACGAGTTCTCGCGGCAGCCGCTCGTTGTCCACCGACTGGCCCAGCTGGGTCCGGGCGTGAGCTGGATCGACCACGACGCCGACGGGTTTCCCGACCTGTGGATCGGGAGTGGCCGGGGCGGACGGATCAGCCGGTTCATCAATCGGGGAGGCCGGCTGACCGGCACCCTGGCCACGGGGGTCGCCGCGGGTGACATCTCCACGATCCTGCCGGCGCCCGGTGCGGGGCTCGCGATCGCGGGTCAGATGAACTACGAGGCGGCCGACCCGACGACGGGACTCGCGCTCCCGTCCGTGCTCTCGGTCTCGGACGCCGGCGCGGTTCCGATGATCGAAGGCGCGCTCGGCGCCACCGGGCCGATGACCGCGGCCGACGTGAACGGGGACGGGGCCCTGGACCTGTTCGTGGGCGGGCGCGTGATTCCGACGGCCTACCCCATTCCCCCTTCCTCGCGGCTCTACCTCGGATCCCCCGCGGGGCCCGCGCTCGACCCCGCGAACACGCGGGCACTCGAGGGGATCGGGCTCGCGTCGGGCGCGGCCTTCAGCGACATCGACGCGGACGGCGACCCCGACCTCCTGATCGCACTCGAATGGGGGAGCATCCGGGTCTTCGAGAACGACTCCGGGCGCCTGACCGATGCCTCGGCTACCTGGGGCGTGGACGGGCTTCTGGGCCGCTGGAACGGCGTCGCGACGGGCGACCTCGACTCGGATGGCCTCCCCGATCTCGTCGTGACGGCGTGGGGCGACAACACCGAGGCCGCCCTGAACGACGGCCCTGCCGCCGCGCTGTACGGGGACTTCGACCGGAACGGCGTTTTGGACATCATCGAGCTGGCGATCGATGCCTCGGGTCAGGAGCGCCCCGCCCTGCGCCTGGGGCAGCTCGGGCGCGGTCTCCCGTACATCCGTCGGGTCGCGGCGAACAATCAGGCGTTCGTCGCGACTCCGATGAGCGAGTTGTTCGGTCCGGGGCTCTCCGAGGCCGCGCGCGTGGAGGCGACCGAGCTCCGACACCTCGTGTTGATGAACCGGGGCGGACGGTTCGAGGCGACTCCCCTCCCCGCCGAGGCGCAGCGCGCGCCGGCATTCGGTGTCGCGATCGCGGACTTCGACGCGGACGGGCACGAGGACGTCATCCTCGCGCAGAACCACTTCGCGACGCGGCTCGAGACTCCCCGATACGATGCGGGACGCGGACTGCTCCTCACCGGCGACGGCACGGGAACGCTCACCGTGGAGACGGATCTGCCCTTCCACTACGGGGACGGGCGGGGCCTCGCGATCGCGGACTACGACGCGGACGGTCGCATCGACGTCGCGATCGGCCAGAACGGTGGCCCGACGCGGTTGTGGCGCAACGACAGCGACGGGCGAGGCCTGCGGCTGCGGCTTACCGGACCGTCCGGCAACGAGCGGGGGATCGGCACGGCCGTGCGCGTGGAATACGCTGGCGGCGTCGGTCCGATTCGCGAGATCCAGGCCGGTTCGGGCTACTGGTCGAGCAACGGAACGACACAGGTCTTCGGGCTTTCAGAGGAGCCGGTGGCCCTGCGCATTCGGTGGCCCGACGGCGAGGAGACACGGATCCCCGTCCCCCCCGGAGCCCGCGAGGTTTCGGCCGCACACCCCGCGGCGGCCGGCGGATCGACCCGGTGAAGTCCCCGGAGGCCGGGGGCGCGCTCCCGTTCGTCGTGCTCGCAGGTGTCTCGGCGGCCCTCGTGGTGTGCGGGCTCACGAACGGGCACGAGTGGGGCGGGGACTTCGCGGCGTATGTGATGCAGGGGCTCAGTCTCGTCGAGGGCAACGTCTCCGGGTTCGTCGAGGCGAACCGGTTTACGATATTGGAGTCCAGCGCGCCGCTCGGACCCGTGACCTATCCCTGGGGGTTTCCGCTCGCTCTCGCACCGGTGATCGCAGTCTTCGGCACGAACCTGCTGGCGTTGAAGGCCGTCGGGTCGATGGCGTTTCTGGGGTTCCTCGTCCTCCTTTGGGTCGGCTTCCGCCGGGATCACACGCGGGTTGGCACCCTGAGCCTGGTCGCTCTGTTCGCGCTGAACCCAACGATGCTGGAGTTCACGAACCGGATCCTCTCGGACCTGCCGTTCCTGTTCCTGTCGACGCTGTGCCTCATCATGATTCGCTCGACCGTCATCGACGGAGCGGCGCCCCGGCGTCGGCGGGATCTTGCCGCTATCGGTTTCGTGGCGGCCCTCGCCTGGTTCGTGCGACCGAACGGACTGCTCCTCCTCGGCGGTCTCGGCGCAGCCCATTTCGTGCACGGCGCCAACGGTGCTCGGCCGGGGCGCCCGTCCGCACGGACGCTGCTGCCCTACGGGGTCTTCGCCGTCATGATGATCGTTGCAACCCTCGTCAGCCCGAGCGGGGGCGGGCAGGGCTCGGCCATCCTCGATGTATCACTGCCGAGGATCGTCACCCATTTTCGGTATTACCTCGAGTTGCCCTCTCGCTTCCTGACGGACGTACCGCACGGCCTGCTCCTCTATGGAGCGAGCCTTCCGCTCGCGATCGTCGGCCTGCTCCGCCGTGCGAAGTCGGACGTTCACGTGGTGGTATACGGTGTCCTCACGCTGCTCCTGTACATCGCCTGGCCCAGCCGCCAGGGGCTGCGGTTCCTGCTCCCCGTCCTGCCGTTCTACATCTCGTTCGTGCTGACGGGCATTGAGGCCTTCATTGAATCCGCCCCTGAACGGATGAGGGCAGTTCATCGCGCGTGCTGCGCCGCCCCGATCGGGGCCGTGCTGGTCGCCATGACGATCGCCTCGACGAGCGCGGCGGCCGGGAACCTCGAGCGGGGACGGGCCACGACCGCCGGGCCCTATTCGCCCGATGCCGCCGCGATGTTCGAGTTCGTCGAGCGAAGTACGGCCCCCGACGATGTCGTTCTGTTCTATCGCCCTCGAATCATGAGGATGCTCACCGATCGACCGTCGATCACGGCCCATACGCCCACCAGCCTCGGAAGCGGAGATGTCCTGGTTCTCTATCTGCACCCCTCGGCGAACGAGCAGGTCGAGCCCGGGGCCGTGCGGCCCTTCGAGGTCTCGGGCGATGCGGTTCTCGAGTACGAGAATCCCTCTTTCCGGGTCTTTCGATTGACTCGCTGAGGGGGGCGTCAACGGTGACTCCGGCGCCCGTCACGACGACAACGGACAGACCGTCGTTCCGTAACACTCCGTCACCCGGACGCTTAGCGAGACGCCCGCTCGCACGGGCGAGCCACGGACTGGCTGGCCTGCGCTCGGGACGCGAGGTTGGCGCCGACGGCTGGAGTGAACATTCGGGAGGTGCCATGAAGCGTGTCCGGTGGCTCGGACTATCCATCCTGGCTGTGGGTTGCGGCGGCGGGACCTCGCCGGCCGCACCCGCGGACGACTGCATCGCACTGTCGTGCGTCTCGTCGGGCGCCGGCCCTCATGAGCCCGCGGGCCACGTGCGAATCGTCTCCATGGATGGCACCACGAAGGACTGGGGCGCGCCGCGGTACGGGAGGGCCTGGGGCGATCCGTCGGACCCCCACCAGCCGATTCAGACAGCCGGCAACCTCCCCGGCTACAACAAGGTGCGCGTGGTCGACGACCCCGGAACCCCGACCGGGTCGGCCGTCGAGTTCGTCTTCGCTCGCGGTCAGAAGCAGGGATTCGCGGGCGCCGCGTTCTTCCCCGAGTGGGAGACCGGGGAGACCTATCGGGATCTCTACGTCCGACTCCTTTACAAAATGGACCCGGCGTGGACACACCACGCGTCCGGGACGACGAAGATCATGTTCCTCGGGTATGGCGGAGGCCTGCCAGTTCAGCCGACGCAATTCGTCCTCAGCAATCGTAACGGCTGGATCGAGCTCGTCGATCAATCAGGAGATGGGAGCGAGCCGATCCACCGGGCCCTGGATGTTCAGATGGAGAAGGGGCGCTGGTACGACATCGAGATGCTGATCCATGGGCAGTCGTCGCTCCATGCCGCCGACGGCGGCATGGAGATGTGGATCAACGGACGGCGGGTCGAGCGATGGATTCAGCGATCCGGGGGCGAGGAGCAACGCGATCCCACACCGCCGACCTGGCGCTACGTGGACGGCGAGCGGCGGGCCGTGCATACGCGGTTCACGGGGGCGCAGCTGGGCGGATGGTACGGCGGTTCGACGAAGGACGAACCGGGCAAGCCCAAGGACGAATGGCTGCGCTGGGGTGGTCTCTACATTTCGGGTCTCCCCTAGCCGTGTAGCCGACACGCCTCAGGGTCGGCGAAAGATCCGGTTCTGATAGAAGAGCTCGGTCGCCACGTGCGTCTCGATGAGCAGGCGGTCTTCCAGGACGTCGAGCACCGCCGGATCCCCTTCCCCACCCACGCGCTCGCGCCGGCTGTGCAGAAGCCAGCCGTCTCGCCCGATCCTCATGATTAGCGCGCCCGCCTTCAAGAGCGCCCGGGGCTCTCGCTCACGCATTAGCGATTCGCCGAAACTCGAATGTGACACGGGCCATTCCGCCAGATCGATGATCGTGGGCAGGATCTCCATGTGGCTCGCGATCTGGTCGTCGACCACGCCCGCCCGTACGCCCGGACCGAAGATCAACGCCGGTATGTGAAACCGGGCAGGAGACATGACCTCGTCGACCATCCGGCTCCCCTGGTCCGACGTCACGATCCAGATGGTGTCGTCGTAGTACTCCGCCTCCTTCGCCAGCTCTAGGTACTGCCCCAGCGCCCAATCCGTGTAGTAGATCGCGTTGTGGAAGCGATCGAGCTCGGTGGTCGTTCCGAAGGGACGCCAGTCGGGGCCCGGCGAGGGGAACGGCGTGTGCGACGAGGATCCGAAGAACAACGCGATGAACGGGTCCTCCTCCGCGGCCAGGATCTCGTGCATGTAACGCAGCGTGTCGAAATCCCACGCGCCCCACTTGCTGCTGGGCGCGTCCGTGTGCGAGCCGCGACCGACGATGTCCTCGGCGCCCGCGTACGTATCGAACCCCGCGAGCTCGGCGACCGAGCCGAGGCTGAACGACTCCTTCGCGGCACTCCGGACCATGTGCGTGGAGTACCCGAGACCCGAGCCGAGCTCGCCCAGAAAGCTCATCTGCACGCCCGCGGTCTCGTCCCCCAGATAGGGAATCCCGGGCAGCGTCGGAAAGCTCGCCAGTAGCGCCGTGAGCCCCTCGAGGCTCCGCTGGCCGCTGGAGTAGAAGCTCGAATAGAGCGTTCCCTGGTTGATCAAACCGTCGAAGGTCGGCGTTGCGCCGAGGGGGGCGAGTCCCGCCCGGCCGCGGAGGGCGTCCGTGACGATCGCATCCCAGCTCTCGAACACGAGGATGACGATGTTCGGACGGCGGGTCGCGGACGTGTCGGCGGGCGGGGGCGTCCGCTGTAGAGGAGCGTCCGGGCCCACCCATGACTCCCCGTCGAGTGCGAAGCGCGACCGGAAGTCCCGGACGCTCGCCTCGAGATCCATCCCCAGGCGAATCGGACCCGGATCCTCGATGGCGTGAAGCGCGGAGAACGGTCCGTTCATCGCCAGGTATCCTGCGGCAGCCGATCCCGACGCGAACGCGTCGACCGACCGCAGTCGCTCGCGTTGAAAACCGCCACGCCACCCGAAGAACAGGAGGGCCACGACCAGCGCGTACTTCATCCAGGGGGCGCGGCCACCGGCTACCGCAGGCGCCGGGCGGGCGAGCACGCGCGCCCACCCGTAGGCCAGCGCCGCGATGATGGCCAGAAAGGCGCCGAGTGCGAGCGGGTAGTCGAGGGCGCTCTTGATCAGCGTGGCCCAGTCCGAGCCCCAGGAGTTCGCGAGATCGCTCCCGATGTGACGCCGCACGTCGGGGAAGTAGACGAGATTCGCCACTCCGAGCAACCATGCGACGAACAGGGAGAAGAAGGAGATCCAGCCGCATATCCGCTGCCAGGCCCGGGCGCGGGCGACCGGGTGCGGGATGAGGATCAGGGCCAGCGGCACGCCGAGCAGCTGAATCGCGATCGACAGATCGAACCGCAGTCCCTCGAAGAAAGCGCGGGCGATACCCGAACCCGTCAACGTGGCGAAGTCCGCCGGATACAGGATCAGCAGGGCGACCCTGAACAGCGTCAGGGTCGCGACGAGTGCGAGCAACGGGACAACCGGCTGCATCCACACCGGTCGCCCCCCTGCGGACGGAAGGCCATCCGCTGTCGCGCTCAACGCCCCGAGGCGATCGCCGCCAGCAGCGCCTCGTTGTCCGGATGATCCAGGAACGTGTCGAACTCGAGGTAGTAGCCCTCGGGGTCGTAGCCGACGAACGCCCGGTAGCGCGGGTTCCCGGTCTCGATCGAGTCCGATCTCAACTCGAAGGCTCCCGCCCGCGCGTGCTCCATCCAGGCGGAGAGGTCGTCGGTGAGGAAGGACACGGTGACCGCCTTGTCCTCGGTGAACCGGTGCATGCCCCGCGTTTCGTCCACGAGTCCGATGTATCCGGTCCCGGACGTCTGGTAGATCTGGGCCAGCCCCTGATCGACGAGCATGTCGAGGCCGAACTGATCCTCGAAGAACCGCTGCATCGCGGGGATGTCCCTGTAGTAGAGCCATAGGACCGTGGCCTTGAACCCGAGACCCTCCGTCCGCACGGCCGGGTCGCCGGACACGGGCATCGTCGGCACCTCATCGAGCAAGGGCACGAAGAGCTCGTTCTCCTCGTGTGGGTTGAACCGCTCGAACTCGAGCAGATACCCCTCGGGATCGATCGCCACGAACCCGTCGTGAGCGCTCCCCTCACGCGGCGTGTACCCGGACCGCAGCGGGATCTCACGCTCGCTCACGTACTCCCACCATTCGTCCAGCTGATCCGTGATCAGCGCCAGAGCGACGGTTTTCGGCTCTTCGGACGAGTGCATACCACGCTCCTCGTCCACCAGCGTCAGAAAGCTGGTCTCCCCGATCTGGAGGATCTTCGCGAAGCCGTAGTCGGCGACCATACGGACGCCGAGTGTCTCGGTGTAGAAAGCGGCCGCTGCCTCGACATCCGAGTAGTAGAAGAATGCGTTGTTCGCCGTGATGCCCCGGGAGGCCGGCACCGTCGTGTCACCGGGAGTGACGTCCCCGGGTGCCGGCTCCGAGCAGG
>JBDHIO010000017.1:0-60482 GCA_039587355.1 Gemmatimonadota bacterium
GGACGAGACCGACACGAACAGCAGCGTCCGAACGAAAGCCTGGCGCATGGGGCCCATTGGAAACGACTCCTGGCTGGAACCACGACGTTCTCTCGACCCCGTGGGGTCGACAACTCCACGAAAGTACGCTGCCTGGCGACCCGCGTCAGCGACTCCTGGTCCTGCGGCGGCGAGTTACTCCGCCCGCAGGCGACCCAGGATGTACTTCGCGACCGCGTCGATGTCGCGGGGCTTGAGACCGTGCAGGCCCCAGTTGGGCATCTCGCTCTCGTGACCGACGAAGATCCTGTGGCGAATGCCCTCCACGTCGCCGTCGTATTCCCACTCGTCTACCGTGAGATCCGGCATCGCGAGCTCGTGCTCGAGAGCGAGGTCCCCGTCGCCGCGTCCCGATGAGCCGTGGCACCGTCTGCAGCTGTACAGAAACACGATCTGACCACGGGAGATCGCCGAGTCGGCGACGGCCCAGGATACGGTGTCGAACGCCGCGGGGTCGTAAAGGGCCTCCGCCTCGACCACGGAGTCCGCACGGGCCATCCGGACTTCCTCCTGACGGGCCTCCTCGATCTCCTCGGCGCTGGGACCACAGGCGGTGGCGACCAGTGCGAGAAACGCTGCCGACCAAAAGCGGGACCGGTTCATTGAGCACTCCTGTTCTGAGAGATCCCCGAGCAAAGCTACCCCGGGCAAACCCGCGCGGAACAGCGACAAATCGCCCCACCGGGGAACGGGTGCCGGACGTGCCGCGGCGCCGTAGCTTCGCGTCTCATGACACCTCAATACGAAGTACCCACGACGATCCGCTGGACCGACGATGGCCTCGGTCTCCGCATCCTCGACCAGACACGGCTTCCGACCGAGCGACTCGAGATCGACCTGCATACGGTCGACGAGATCGAGGAAGCGATCTACAGCCTCCGGGTGAGGGGCGCGCCGCTCATCGGGATCACGGCGGCGATGGGCATGGGTGCCCTGGCCCGACAGCTGGCCCGGGCGGGTACCGATGTGGACGAATGTCTCCAGACCCTGCGGACGCATGCCGACCGGCTTGCGGCGGCGAGACCGACCGCGGTGAACCTCGTGTGGGCAATTCGACGGGCGCGCTCGGTCATCGAGTCGGGAGCCGCGGACGCCTCCACCCTCGCCGAACGCCTCGCCTCGGAGGCCGATCGCATACACGAGGAGGATCGCCAGACGTGTCGAGCCATCGGGGAGCACGCGGCCACGTTGCTGAGCGATGGAGATGCCGTGATCACACACTGCAACGCGGGGTCCCTGGCGACCGGCGGGATCGGGACGGCGCTCGCCCCCGTGTACGTCGCCACTGAGCAGGGACGGCAGATCCGGGTGTTCGCGGACGAAACGCGTCCGCTCCTCCAGGGGAGTCGACTGACCGCCTGGGAACTCTCGCAGGCCGGGATCGACGTCACCGTCATCTCGGACAACATGGCCGGGGCACTCTTCGCACAGTCGCCCCCGGACATCGTGTTCGTCGGATCGGATCGAATCGCGGCGAACGGTGATGTGGCGAACAAGGTGGGCACCTACGGCCTCGCGGTGCTCGCCCGGCATCACGACGTGCCCTTCTATGTCCTGGCCCCCACGTCCACGGTGGATCTGGAGACCCCGACGGGCGAGCACATCCCGATCGAGCACCGCAGCGCGGACGAGGTCCGCCGGGGCTTCGGGAAGGTCACGGCTCCCAACGAGGCCGACATCTGGAGCCCGGCGTTCGACGTCACGCCCCACGAGCTAGTGGCCGGAATCGTGACCGAAGCAGGGATCCATCGAGCGCCGTACGGCCCGGCGCTCGCCGAGGCGGTGCGGGGCTCCGCCGACGGACGCGGTTGAGCGGCGCGACTCAGAGCGCGGCGTCTCGCGGGTGGAGTATGGGCAGGTAGGCGCGCCAGGGGCCGACGTCATCCTCGAACTGGTGAGCCACGACCCGGACGATCTGGGAAATGTGGTTCATGTCGTGGACGGCCCAGGTCGCGATGAGCTGTCCGAGCGTGACCTCCCCGAGCTCTGGGTGCGTGCCCTTCACGTCGAGATCCACCCCTGCCGCCATGATCTCGCGCACGGTGTCGAGACCGGACGTCCGTAGCTTCTCGAACTCGTCGAGGAGGGCATCCAGGGAGGCTCCGGAGGTTCGGGCCACGTGGGCGAACCGATCGAACGGGGGGAGGTCGACGTCGGGGCCCTGCGCGAGGATCCACTCGGCGCGGGGCACCCAGTCGTCCAGCTCGCCCTGAACCAGATGGCCGAGGACGCTGAACGGACTGAAGGTCCCCTCCCCTTCGTCCGCGTGCAGCAGCGCTTGGGGCAGGTCCTCCATCAGCGTCCGAACTGTCGCGGGGGTCCGTTCGAGAAGAGTCAGAAGATCGTCGATCACGCGGGCGCCCCTATTGAATCCGGTATCTTCGACGAATCTATTGGTGTCGGTTCGATCAAGGGAGGATGTGCGGTGGGCTTTCTCTGGACAGTGGCGGGCGTTCCCGTCGTGGAGGCGTAGGTGTCGCAAGAGTCGTTTCTGGATCTCATGCGACGACCCGCCGGCGTGATCGCAGTCGAGCTTCGACCGCCGCGAAGCGGGCTCACCCGCGGCGGAGCGATGGACACGTGGATCGACCTCTCCAACTCGATTCGGTACCTGGCCGCGCACGACGCCCCCCTCTTTCTGACCGACAGCGCGGTCGGACTCGAGGAGGAGGAGAACCTCCAGCACCTCGCCGCGAATCTCGCCGGCGAGATCGAGCCACGCAGGATCGTCCCGTTTCTCACGTGCAAGCACTCGCTCGACTACTGCCTCACGTACGCGGAGAGGGCGCGGGCTCGCAGGCTCGAGGCCCTCACCGTCGTGGGCGGAGATCCGGGCGGACCACCGCGTTGCCTGCCCCACGCGTATCTCCTGCGGAAGGAAATCCGCGGGCGCGTTCCAGATCTGGCGCTGGGGGGTTGGGTCAACCCGAACGCCGATCCGGATCGCCAGGCCGACTTCGTCGGTGACCCCGATTTCGGAGCCGATTACCTCCTGTCCCAGATCGTGTCACACCACGACCTCCGGGCGGTCGAGGAATGGCGCGCATCCGCCGAGAAGCGCGACATCCGTCTGCCCACCGCCTATGGCGTGTTCTACTACCGGAACGGGAAACGGGCGGCGCTGCAACGGCTGGCCAGACACTTCCCGGTCCCCGTCGATGCCGTCGAACGGGCGTTCGGCTACGGGATGTCCGCCGAGGAACACTGCGCCCGCACGATCCTCGCCCTCCGGACGTGCGGGGTGACGAGCGTGTACGTCTGCAACCTGGGGGCACGCACCGGCGGTCGTACGTTCGACGCCGTCATCGAGGAGGTCGACCGGCTCGCGGGGGCGGACCCCGGCTGACCCGCCGACCGGAAAATCCGGTCAGTCGAGGACCGCGATCGCCCGATCCACACGGTTCGAGGGCGCGCTGACCATCACCCCCGCCGCCACGGCGCCGATCGAATCGAGCACCTCCCTGACGAGAGCCACACCCTCGCGGGCAGCCGCCGCCTCACCACTGCCCTCCGCCGACCGCATCCGGTCGATGACCTCGTCCGGTACTCGCATGCCGGGGACTTCGTTCGCGAGGAACTCCGCGTTGCGAAGCGAAAGAGGGGGCCACAGGCCGGCGATAATCGGGACGCCGAACTCCTCCACCATCTTTGCGAACGCGATGAACCCCTCCGGATCGAAGATCGGCTGGGTCACGGCGAAGTCGGCGCCGGCCTCGGCCTTCCAGGCGAATCGACGGATCTCTTCCTCCAGATCGATCGCGGCGGGGTTCACCGCCACACCGACGACGAAAGAGGTCGGGGCCCCGATGGACCCGCCGCCCGGGTCGAGCCCGAGGTTGAGCCGCCGCGCCACGTTGGTGAGCCCGATGCTGTCGATATCGTAAACGCCGCCCGTGTCGTACGGCCCCTGACGGGGCGGGTCACCCGTGACGAGGAGCACGTTGCGTATCCCGGCGGCCGCGGCTCCCAGAAGGTCTCCCACCATCCCGAGCATGTTCCGATCGCGGCAACTGTAGTGCGGGACCGTCTCCACTCCGAGTTCGCGCTCGAGAACGATCGCGGCGGGGATCGACGCGATACGACTCCGGTCGGCCGGACCGTCCACGATGTGGACCGTATCCACGCCGACATCGCGAAGGTGGCGCGCTCCGACAAACAGCTCTCGTGGCTCCCACCCGCGCGGTGGGGTGAGCTCGACTCCCCTCACGAAATCGCCATGAGCCAGGCGTCGGCCGAGGCCGGACCGTGCTCCGAGCGCGACCGGTTCTGTGACCCGGGTCGGGGCTCCATCCTCCCGGTCCGCGACGACGACGCTGCGCTTTCGTGGGTCGGCCGCGCCCAACAGTCCGGCGAGGTGCCGCGTGTGCTCGGGGGTCGTACCGCAGCACCCTCCGAGGAAGCGAGCTCCGGCCTCCGCCATGCGGCGCCCGTACCGTGCCATGTACTCCGGACTCGCCAGGTAGATCTTCCGATCCCCCACATCGCGGGGCAGGCCCGCGTTCGGAAGGGCCGCGACGGGCCGGCCAGCAATCGCGACCATCCGCTCGACGGCGACGAGCATCGACGACGGACCGACCGCACAGTTGATCCCGATGACGTCGGCTCCCGCGGCCTCGACCGCCTCGACCACGGAATCGATCGTCGCGCCGTAGGCGGTGAAGCCGTCTTCGCCGAACGTCATCTGCGCAAAGATCGGGGCGTCGGGATCCACCGATCGAACCGCCCGCATCGCCTGTACGATCTCCTCGACGTCGGAGAAAGTCTCGAGGATGAACCCGTCCACTCCGCCGGCCTGCAATCCGGCAGCCTGGCGTGAGAACAGGGCTGCAGCCTCGTCCACGGACGTCGGGCCCCAGGGCTCGATTCGGATCCCGAGCGGTCCGATCGCCCCGAGCACGCATGCCCGGTCACCCGCGGCCCGGCGTGCCAGCCGGGCCGCCGCCTCGTTCATCTCTTCCGTCCGATCCTCGAGTCCGAACGCGGAGAGTTTGATAGGGTTCGCCCCGAAGGTGTTCGTCTCGATCATCTCCGCCCCCGCGCGGACGTAATCCGCGTGCACCCCGAGAACGGTATCCGGCTGCGAGAGCGACAACTCGTCGTAGCAGACGTTGACGAAGACGCCCCGCTGATACAGGACAGTGCCCATCGCCCCGTCCATCACGTGGACGCCCTCGCCCGCGATCATCTCGCGCAGTCGCTCCCTCATGAGCCCTCCTCCACCCGGCTCGCCGGACTGTAGCCGAGATTCGGAGACAACCGGCGCTCGGCATCTTCGAGCGACACGCCGGCCCGCCGCGCGTAGTCCTCCACCTGATCCCGTCCGATCCGCCCCAGCCCGAAGTAGGAAGCACCCGGGTGCGCGAAGTACCACCCGCTCACCGACGCCCCGGGCCACATCGCGTGATTCTCCGTGAGGCGCACACCGATGGCGGCCTCCACGTCCAGAAGGTCGAAAAGGGTCACCTTTTGCGTGTGATCCGGACACGCCGGGTATCCCGGAGCCGGGCGGATCCCGCGGTAGGCTTCGGCGATCAGATCCGAACTGGAGAGCCGCTCATCCGGCGCGTACCCCCAGAACTCACGGCGTACACGCTCGTGCAGCCGCTCGGCAAGCGCCTCCGCGAGTCGGTCCGCGAGGGCCTTGGCCAGGATGCTGTGATAGTCATCCGACTCCGCCTCGAACCGTGCGCAGATGTCCTCGAGCCCCTCCCCGGCGGTCACCGCGAACGCCCCGGCCCAGTCGTGAACCCCCGAGTCCTCCGGAGCGACGAAGTCCGCGAGCGAGAGGTTCGGCCCGTTACGCTTCTCCATCTGCTGACGAAGGTGATGGACGACTGCGCGGTCGTGCTCTCTCGATTCGTCCTCGTAGAACACGACGTCGTCCCCGCGCGACGCGGACGGGAAGAGGCCGAAGACGGCCCGAGCCCGAAGAGACCCACTCGACACGATCGTATCGAGCAGCGTCCGAGCTTCATCGAATAGCGTGCGCGCCGCGTCTCCGACCCTCGGATCGTCGAGCACGGCCGGGTAGCGGCCGCGTATCTCCCACGTGTGGAAGAAGGGCGTCCAGTCGATGTAGTCGACGAGTTCCTCGAGGGGATACGGGTCGAGCACCTGGACACCGGCACTGGCCGGCGGCGTCGGTTCGACGGCGAGCGGCTCCAGCCGGTTCGCGCGCGCCTGCTCGATCGTGACCCGGGTGCGCGCGGCCTCGCGCGCAGCGTATGCCTCCCGTACGTCTCGATACTCCTCGCGCACCGATTCGACGAACCCGGGCGAACGTTCCGGGTGAAGAAGATCCCCGATGACGCCGACGGCGCGCGAGGCGTCGAGGACGTGCACCGTCGGCCCGCGGTAACCCGTCTCGATCTTCACGGCCGTGTGCTTCTTCGACGTGGTCGCGCCACCGATCAGCAGGGGGAGATCGAACCCCTCGCGTTCCAGGTCCGCGGCCAGCCGCACCATCTCATCCAGCGAAGGAGTGATGAGCCCGCTCAGACCGATCGCGTCCACTTCGTGCTCGCGGGCCGCGGAGAGGATGCGATCCGGCGGGACCATGACGCCGAGGTCGACCACCTCGTACCCGTTACACTGCAGGACCACCCCCACGATGTTCTTCCCGATATCGTGCACGTCCCCCTTGACGGTCGCCATCAGGATACGGCCCTTGGAGACGCTCCCCCCGCCGACCTTCTCCGCCTCCAGATAGGGCACCAGATAGGCGACCGCACGCTTCATGACGCGCGCGCTCTTCACGACCTGGGGCAGGAACATGCGACCGCTTCCGAAGAGGTCGCCTACCCGGCTCATCCCGGCCATCAACGGCCCCTCGATGATGTCGAGGGCCGAGTCGTACCGGCCCCTGGCCTCCTCCACATCCGCCTCGATGAACTCCACGATGCCCTCGACGAGGGCATGCTCGAGACGATGCGGGACGTCGGCCTCTCGCCACGCGTCGTCCGTCTCGGTCTGGAGCCCACCGCCCTTCACGCGCCCGGCGAGATCCGTGAGCCGCTCCGTGGCGTCGGGCCGGCGGGCCAGGATCACGTCCTCCGCGGCGTCTCGAAGCTCCGCATCGATATCGTCATAGACGGGGAGCCGTCCGGCGTTGACGATCCCCATGTCGAGCCCGGCTTCGATCGCGTGGTACAGAAAGACGGTGTGCATGGCCTCTCGCACCGCGTCGTTCCCCCGGAACGCGAACGAGACGTTGGAGATCCCGCCGCTGGTGAGCACACCGGGCATCGCTGCCTTTATCCCGCGCACCGCCTCGATGAAGGCGATGCCGTATTGCTCGTGCGCCTCGATCCCGGTGGCCACGGCGAACACGTTCGGGTCGAAGACGATGTCCTCGGGCGCGAACCCGGCGCACCGCGTCAGCAGGTCGTACGCCCGTGTACAGATCTCGATCTTCCGCTCGACGGTGTCGGCCTGCCCTTCTTCATCGAACGCCATCACGATCACCCCCGCCCCGTAACGTCGGACGGTGCGGGCCTGCTCGAGAAACGCATCCTCTCCTTCCTTGAGAGAGATCGAGTTCACGAGCGCCTTGCCCTGCAGGCACTTCAGTCCCGCCTCCAGCACCTCCCAGCGAGATGAATCGACCACGACGGGGATGGCGGCGATGTCCGGTTCCGCCGCGACCAGGTTGAGAAACCGCGTCATCGCGGCCTCCGCGTCGAGCAGCCCCTCGTCCATGTTCACATCGAGCAGCTGCGCCCCGTTCACCACCTGGTCCCGGGCCACCTCGAGCGCCTCGTCGTACCGGTCCTCCTTGATCAGCGTCCTGAAACGGGCAGAACCGGTGACGTTCGTCCGCTCGCCGACGTTCACGAAGAGGCTGTCCTGGCGAATGACCTGGGGCTCGAGACCCGAGAACCGCGGGAGTCCGTCATGTGCGGGAACACGTCGCGGCGCCGCAGCCCCGACTCGCTCCCGGATCGCCGCGATGTGGTCGGGTGTCGTTCCACAGCAGCCGCCAACCGCGTTCAGAAGGCCCCGGTCGACGAAGCCCCCGAGCACTCCCGCCATGTGATCCGGCGTCTCATCGTATTCCCCGAACTCGTTTGGCAGTCCCGCGTTCGGGTGACAGCTGACGCGGGTGTCCGCGATCCGGGCAAGCTCATCTACGTAGGGGGCGAGGTCGTCCGCCCCGAGTGCGCAGTTCAGTCCGACGTACCACGGCCTGGCGTGACGCACCGAGACCCAGAACGCCTCGAGCGTCTGCCCCGAGAGCGTGCGGCCGCTTCGATCAGTGATCGTGCCCGAGATCATCAGCGGAATCTCGTCCCCGCAAGCGTCCTGCAGGGCCATCACCGCGCTGATCGCCGCCTTGGCGTTCAGCGTGTCGAAGATCGTCTCGATGAGAAGCATGTCGGCCCCGCCGTCCCACAGTCCCTCGGCCTGCTCCCGGTACGCGGCCTCGAGTTCGTCGAACGTGACGGCCCTGAAGGCCGGGTTCTCCACGTCCGGCGAGAGCGACGCGGTGCGGTTCGTCGGCCCCATGCTGCCGAGCACGAACCGCGGGCGTGAGGGGTCCCGAGCCGTGAACTCGTCTGCCACCGATCGCGCGATCCGGGCCGCGGCGACGTTCATGTCCCGAACGAGCGACTCCGTACCATAGTCGGCCTGCGAGATCGCCTGAGCGTTGAACGTGTTCGTTTCGATGAGGTCGGCGCCGGCCTCCAGGTACTCCCGGTGGATCCCCGCGAGCGCCTCGGGTGACGTCAGGGAGAGGACATCGTGGTTGCCGTGGAGCGGACCGGGGTGGTCGGCCAGGATGGATCCTCGATACGCCCCTTCGTCGAGCCCCAGCCTCTGCAGCATCGTGCCCATCGCACCGTCTATGATCAGAATTCGATCGTTCGCCGCCCGGCGAAGCCGATCTGTTCTGTCCTCTCGCGAATCCGACACGATACGCCCCCGAATGAAAAAGCCCCGAGTCGCCTGAGAGGCGCCACGGGGGCGGGCTCTTTAGCGACTTGTTTTACGTGGCTGCAATCTGCCTCAAATCACCACGAACATCTGTTGTACTGCGTGAAAGCAAATTAGGGGCCGTTCGGCCCGGGGGCCAATGGAACGCCGGCGCTCCGCCCCTTTATCGCGGGCTCCGTGCACTCTCCTTGCACACGGCGACGGCGCGAATCGCTAAACGATCGGGACGGTGCGCGTGTTCCCGATACGTGCAAACGGGTTGATGATCGCAGGTACGGGTGACCGCCGGGTCCAGTGCGGTGTGGTGCAGGGGCGGGGCGGATATTCGGCTTCAGATAGATATGAAATGACGAGAATACTTCAGGGCACCGTCGCGCTCGCGATGTTGCTCGTTCTGACCGCTCCCGCGGCCGCTCAGCAAAAGGCCTCCGGGTCGGCAGAGGCGACTGCGTCGACGGGGGCTGCGACCTCCGCCGCAGGACCGGGCATCGTAGCCCGGGTCGGCCCCGGGATGTCGGGAACGGGGCTCCCCGCGATCGCGCGGGCCGCTCGACTCGAAGGCGACATCTCGATCGACGGCCGCATCGACGAAGCCGCGTGGCAGGCCGCACCCGCGATCGTCGATTTCGTGCAGGGCGAGCCCACCGAGGGAAGCCCGCCCAGCGAGGCGACCGAGGTGCGCGTGCTCTTCGACGACGGATCGATTTACGTCGCCGCGCGGATGTACGAGACGGACGCCAGCACGGTGCACGACCAGCTCGTCCGCCGAGACGAACGGGGGGCCTTCGACCACTTCGCCGTGTCCCTCGACCCGAACCTGGATGGACTCACGGGATACCAGTTCCAGGTCGCGGCCTCCGGTTCGCAGCGCGACGCGTTCCTGTTCGGAGATGTTCAGGAGGACTCGGATTGGGACGCCGTCTGGGACTCGGGCGTTCAGCGAGACGAGCAGGGCTGGACGGTGGAGATCAGGATTCCTCTCTCACAGATCCGCTACGAGGCCCACGACGGAGAACAGACGTGGGGGATCAACTTCGAGCGTCGCCGGCTCGAGGCGAACGAAGTCGCCTACTTCTCGCTGCAGTCGCGCACCGAGCGTGGCCGGGTCAGTCAGTTCGGGACGATCGACGGGCTGCAGATGGGACGCGCCAGCCGGCGCCTCGAGGTACAGCCGTTCGTCGTCTCACAGGTGAACACTGCACCGGCGGTGCCGGGCAACCCGCTGTTCTCCGGCAGCGAGTTCAAGCCCAGGGTCGGCGCCGACGTTTCGGTAGGGGTCGGTTCGGCCTTCAGCCTCGACGCGACGTTCAATCCGGATTTCGGCCAGGTCGAGGTCGACCCCGAGGTGATCAACCTCACCGCCTTCGAGACGTTCTTCCCCGAGAAGCGACCTTTCTTCGTGCAGGACGCGAGAATCTTCGAGTTCGCCGGGTCGCGCGGCGGACGGGGGGGCAGCGGGAAGACCATGTTCTTCAGTCGGCGCATCGGTCGGGAGCCGCAGGGGTTCGGCCCGTTCGACGCCAATTTTCGGGACAGCCCGAGCCAAAACACGATCCTCGGAGCCGCGAAGTTCACGGGTCGCACGAGCGGCGGCCTCTCGGTCGGTGGCCTCGCCGCCCTGACGGCTGAGGAGAACGGGCGCGCCTACTACACGGAGGGCGACTCGATTACGTCTTTCGTGGCCCAGCCCGCCGCGGCGCACGGGGTCATCAGACTCCAGCAGGACTTCCGTGACGGGGGCTCCAAGATCGGGCTCATCGGAACCGGGATCGACCGGCAGCTACCGAGTTCCGGCTCCTTCGACTATCTGCCGCGACGCGCATTCAGCTTCGGAGTCGATTTCGACCACCAGTGGGGCGGCTCGCGGGCACGGGACTTCCGCTTCTGGGGCTTCTACGCCGGCAGCTACGTAAGCGGGTCGACGACTGCAATCACCGGGCTGCAGCGCAGCTCCCTGCATTACTTCCAGCGGCCGGACGCCAGCTATCTCGGAGTCGACTCGACGGCGACATCGCTCTACGGGGCCGACTGGAGACTCCAGGTCGAGCGTCAGTCGGCGCGCCACTGGACCTACGGGTTCTGGACCGGTCAGCAGACGCCACGGTTCAACATCAACGACATGGGGTTCATCACCTCGGGCGAGAAGATGGACGTGGGCGCCCGCCTTACGTATCGGGAGATCCAGCCGGGCAGCCTGTTCCGGAACTACAGCATCAGCTTCTTCACCTATCACTACCTGAGGCACTCGCTCCTGCACGACGGATTCTCTGACGGAGGCTTCGCGCGGGCGTACGACACCGGGGCCTTCTGGCTGAGTTCGAACCTCACGTTCCTGAACAACTGGAGCGCCGAACTTCGGACCTCGTTCAATCCGCAGGCACAATCCGACACACAGACGCGAGGCGGCCCGCTCATGATGACGCCGGCTCGCTGGAACGTGAGCGGCAGCTTCAATACCGACCGCCGCGCCAAGATCAGCCTGCGTCCGTCCGGGTCCTATACGCGGGGAAGCCGAAACGCAGGCTACAACGTCCGCGCGGGGATCGGGATCAACATGCGGCCGTCGTCGAACTGGGAGTTCTCGATCGGCCCGAGCTTCAGCCGAAGCCGCAACGCCGCGCAGTACGTCACCGCGTCCGGAGCCGTTCCGTTCGAGCCCACCTACGGGAGCAGGTACATCTTCGGAAACCTCCTCCGGAACTCGGTGTCGATGGATACCCGGCTGAACGTGGCGTTCAGCACCGACATGAGCCTTCAGCTCTTCCTCCAGCCGTTGATCTCGACCGGCGACTATCTTTCGTACCGCCAGCTGCAGGGAGCCGAAACCTACGATCTCGCGGACTTCGCGGAGGGCCAGGCGATCGACGACGGATCGGGGGTGATGTGTGTCGGTGGGACGACCTGCGCGGATTCCGGCCTTCGATACTTCGACTTCACGGGTGACGGCTCCCCTGACCACGTGACCTCGGATCGGAACTTCAACATCCGCTCCGTGCGAGGGAACGCCGTCTTCCGTTGGCAGTATCGGCCGGGCTCCGAGATCTTCCTGGTGTGGCAGCACAGCCGGCGCGACAGGCAGGCATACGGCGACCTGGACTTCGGGCGCGACATCGGAGGCCTGTTCTCCGCCCCGTCCGAGAACGTCTTCATCTTCAAGCTGAGCCACTACCTGAGCTTCTGACGCCGTCGTTATGTTGGTCCGAGCGGAGTCGCCACCCGGGCGTATCCGCGCGGACATCACACACGACGGTAGTCATGGCCCCGATTCGCGTCGAAGAGATCACGCTGCGAGAGATCCGGCTGCCGCTGGTCGAGCCCTTCGTGATCTCATCCGGCAGCATGGAAGATCGCCGGATACTGCTCCTCGAAGTGCGCGACCGGGATGGCGCGAGCACGTGGTCCGAGTGCGTCGCGGCCGAGCGCCCAAACTACTCGCCCGAGACGATCGACACGGCCTGGCTGGCGATTCGAGAGTGGCTCGCACCCCGGCTTCTGGCCGCCACGATCGAAGACCCGAACGACGTGGCGCCCCTCTTCGAATCCGGCATCAAGGGCCACCGAATGGCCAAGGCGGCCCTGGAGATGGCCTGCTGGGGGCTGGCCGCGGTCCGGGCCGGAGTCCCTCTCGCCGCGCTGATCGGGGGCACGCGGGAACGGGTGGCGACCGGCATCTCCATCGGGATTCAGGAGTCGCCGGAGGCGCTGGCGGCGAAGGCCGTCCAATCCATCGAGCAAGGCTACCGAAAGATCAAGCTCAAGATCACCCCGGGGGCCGACCTCGAGTACGTGGAGGCGGTCCGCGAGGCGATCGGGCCCGACCGGGCGCTCGCGGTCGATGCGAACGCGGCATATACGCTCGCCGACACCGAGCGACTCGCGGGTCTCGACCAGTTCGACATGATCATGGTGGAGCAGCCCCTGGCCGCCGGGGACATCGTTCGGCACGCCGAGTTGCAGAAGTCACTGAAGACGCCGATCTGTCTGGACGAATCGATCGTCGACGCCGCGAGTACGGAGGATATGCTCACGGTGGATGCAGGGCGGATCGTGAACATCAAGCCGGGTCGCGTCGGGGGCTTCCAGGAATCGCTCCGGATCCACGACATCGCGCGGGCGGCCGGCGTCCCTGTCTGGTGCGGCGGCATGCTCGAGAGCGGCATCGGCAGAGCCTATAACGTCGCCCTGGCCTCGCTGCCCAACTTCGAGTTGCCGGGAGACCTCTCACCGAGCGCGCGCTACTGGTCGAGAGACGTGGTCGACCCGGAGTGGACGATGAGCTCGGATGGCTGGGTGGAGGTGCCGCGATCGACCCCCGGCATCGGCGTGAGCGTCGATGTCGAGCGAATCGAGTCGATCACGGTCCGCTCGGAACGACTGGCTGAGTAGGAATCGGAAGATGGAGCTTCGACACCTCGAAACCCAGGCCGAGATGGAGGAATGCGTCGCGCTGCAGCGCGCGACCTGGGGCGAGACGTTCTCGGACATTGTCCCCGCTTCGATCCTGAAGGTCACCCAGAAAGTCGGCGGCCTGCTCGCCGGAGCCTTCGATGACGAGAAGATGGTCGGCTTCGTCTATTCCATCCTGGGCCATCAGGGCGGCGGGCTGATCCACTGGTCCCACATGCTGGCCGTCGGCGAGGAGGCCCGGGGACAGAGCCTCGGCCGCCGACTCAAGCTCTTCCAGCGTGAAGAACTCCTCAAGCGGAGTGTGAATCGAGTGTTCTGGACCTTCGATCCGCTCGTCGCCCAGAACGCTCATCTCAATCTCAACCGGCTCGGTGCGTCGGTCGCCGGCTACGTCCCGAACATGTACGGCGAAGAGACCGGGAGCGTACTGCACGGTGGGGGCGAGACGGATCGGTTCGTCGTTCGGTGGGATCTCGACAGTGCGCGCGCCAAATGGGCCGTGTCAGGCGAGATCGCCTCCGATCACTCGGACGAGGTGACCGAATCCGAGATCGTCACGCTCCCCGATGCCACCGAACGGATCGAGGACATCGAGTTCCCCGAGACCAGCTCCGTTCGGATCGAGATACCGTGTGACATGGTGAGCTTCGCGAAGGCCGAGCCGGAGGAATTCGCGCGCTGGAAGAAGCTGGTGAGAACCGCCTTCCTCAACTACTTGAGACGGAACTATGTCGTTCAAAGCTTTCATCGAAACACCGCGTCGGACGGGTGCCACTATTTCCTTCGTCGGCACTAGCCCGTTGCGCGGTCTCGCGTTCGTCATGGGATCGGGTCTCGCGCTTCTCGGCGCCACGACCCCCGCCACGGCCCAGTCATTCACCGTTTCGGACATCATGACGGCGCCCTTCGCCAGCGACCTGGCCGCGGCGCCCGCGGGCGGCGCGTTCGCATGGGTCCGCTACGATCGGGGGACCCGAAACATCTGGGTGGCAGAGGCCCCGGCCTACACCGGCCGTCAGTTGACGTCCTGGTCTGCGGATGACGGGCAGGACGTCCTCGATCTGTCGTTCACCCCGAACGGCCGGAGCGTCGTGTTCGTGCGCGGCGGCGAACCGAACCGACAGGGTGAGATCCCGAACCCGACGTCCGCCCCCGAACCGGCGGAACGGGGAATCTGGATTCAATCGCTCGAGGGCGGTGCGCCAAGACTCCTGGCTCAGGGGGCCGCCCCGGAGGTCTCGCCGGACGGCAGGACCCTCGCGTTCCTCCGACGAGGCCAGATCTTCACCGTGCCGTTGGACGGGGAAGACGCGGAGGCAGGGCAGTTGCTACGGATCCGGGGGACTGCGGGCTCTTTGACCTGGTCACCCGGGGGCGATCGCATCGCGTTCGTCAGCAACCGCGGAGACCACGCCTTCGTCGGCGTGTTCGACCCGGAGACCCGCGAGGTGCTCTATCTGGACCCGAGTCTCGACCGCGACGGATCCCCCGTGTGGTCCGCCGACGGGTCGCGGATCGCCTTTCTCCGGATCCCCAACGAGCGGCAGCGCCTTCCCTTCTCGCCGGTCAGGACCGGTCTGCCATGGTCGATCAGGATCGCGGACGCCGCCACCGGCGACAGCCGGCAGGTATGGGCCGCCGAAGAGGGGCGCGGGAGCGCCTTTCACGGAATCTCGGGACCGCAGCTCATCTGGACGGACGACGACCTCCTCGTATTCCCATGGGAGCGCGATGGCTGGTCGCACCTGTACGCGGTCGCGACGACGGGGGGCTCGGCTCGGCTCCTCACCCCGGGCTCGTTCGAGGTCGAGGACGTCCGAAGGGGCACGGACGGGCGCACGATCTACTTCTCGTCCAATCAGGACGACATCGATCGGCGACACCTGTGGCGTGTCGCCGCATCGGGCGGGGCTCCGGAGCGTCTCACGCCGGGTGACGGCATCGAGTGGAACCCCGCCGTCGGTCCCGATGGCACGGTCGCATTCCTCGCATCGGACGCACGCACACCGGCGCACGCGGAGATCCTCGAAAGCGAGTCGGCCCGTCGCCCCATGGTGTCCGGCTTCATGCCGGCCGGTTTCCCGCATGGCCGCCTCGTGCAGCCCGAGCAGGTCGTGTTCACCGCCGACGACGGCGTCGAGATTCACGGTCAGTTGTTCCTCCCGCCGGAGGCATCGGGAGCTCCGCGTCCCGCGGCGATCTTCTTCCACGGGGGATCCAGGAGACAGATGCTCCTCGGGTGGCACTACCTGCGCTACTACCACAACACGTATGCGCTAAACCAGTACCTGGCCTCCCGCGGCTACGTGGTCCTGTCCGTCAATTACCGGAGCGGCATCGGATACGGGCTGGAGTTCAGGGAGGCGCTCGACTACGGGGCGCGCGGCGCCAGCGAGTACCGGGACGTGGTCGCGGCCGGCCGCTTCCTGGCCGCGAGAGACGACGTCGATGAGGATCGCATCGGACTCTGGGGCGGTTCCTACGGGGGGTACCTCACGGCACTCGGGCTCGCGCGAAACTCCGACATGTTCGCGGCGGGCGTCGACATCCACGGCGTACACGACTGGAATGTGGTGATCCGGAACTTCGTGCCCGCGTACCAGGCGGGGGCGCGGGAGGACTTCGCGCGGCTCGCCTACGAGTCTTCACCGATGTCCGCGATCGATGGCTGGAGATCTCCGGTGCTCCTCGTCCATGGCGACGACGACCGCAACGTCCCCTTCTCGGAGTCGGTCGATCTGATCGAGGCGCTGCGCAAGCGCGACGTGCCGGTGGAGCAGCTCGTCTTCCCGGACGAGGTCCACGGGTTCCTGCTCCATAGAAACTGGCTCGCCGCGTTCGAGGCGGCCGCGAGCTTCTTCGACCGCAAGCTGTTCGATTCGATGACTACGGATGAGGGAAGCTGAAATGAGCCGAATCGCTGGGCAGCGGGCACTCGTTACCGGAGCGAGCGCCGGCATCGGCGAATCGTGCGCGCGCAGGCTGGCCGCGGACGGAGCCGCCCTGGTGCTGTGGGCCCGACGTCAGGACCGTCTGGACGATCTAGCCGAGCGCCTCTCCTCGGACCACGGCGTCGAGGTCGATACCGCCGTCGTCGATGTCCGCGATCGGGAGGCCGTTCGGCACGCCGCCGAGGACCTGACCTCGAGCGGAAAGCTGCCGGACATTCTCGTCAACAACGCCGGGCTCGCGGCCGGCCTCGCCGCGGTCCAGGAGGGTGATCTCGATCACTGGGACCGCATGATCGACACGAACATCAAGGGGCTTCTCTTCGTTACGCGCGCGCTGCTCCCCGCGATGATCGAACGCGGCAGCGGGCACATCATCAACATCGGCAGCGTCGCGGGTCGCCAAGTCTACCCGAAGGGAAACGTGTACAACGCGACGAAGTTCGCCGTGCACGCGCTGACCGAGGCCACGAGCGTCGACCTCTTCGGCACGGACATACGGGTGTCCAGCGTGAACCCCGGGCTGGTCGAGACCGAGTTCTCGCTCGTGCGCTTCGACGGCGACTCGGAACGTGCCGAGACGGTGTACTCGGATACGACACCGCTCACGGGCGACGACGTCGCCGACGTGGTGTCCTACGTCGCGAACGCCCCACCCCACGTGAACGTGGCAGACGTGCTGGTCCTCCCGACGGTGCAGCGGAGCGTTCACCTGCTCGACCGCCCCGGTGCATCTTGAGCGAGACGACGGAAGCGGGACGCGTGACAGGCATCGGGGGCTTCGTCTTCACCTGCGCGGATCCGGCCGCCGTCCGGGAGTGGTACTTCCGCCATCTCGGCATGGAGTGGGACGACGAGGGGACCGTGCGGTTCCATCTGATCGATACGGAGGCGCACCGCCCCGCGGTCACCCTCCTCCGTCCCGTCCCTGAAGCGCCGACCGCGCTCGAGCCGGGCCGGCAGCCCTTCATGGTGAGGTATCGGGTCGATAACCTCGATGCGCTGTTGGCGCGCCTTGATGGCCTGGGAGAAACCGTCATCGATCCCGGCCGGGAGAGCGACGAAGGTCGGTTGGCGTGCGTTCTCGATCCCGACGGACAGAAGGTCGAGTTGTGGGATCCGATCCCGTCTGGAGAGGCGCCAGCCGAGCCGGCCGGTCCGGTCACGGGCTTCGGAGGAGTGTTCTTCAAGTCCCACGATCCCGCGGCCCTGAAGACGTGGTATCGAACACGGCTTCTCATCGAGCCCGACGATGCGGGTTACGTCGTGTTCTCATGGCAGGGCCCCGGGGGCCTGACGGAATGCCTGTCCTGGGAGGTCTTCGCCGCCGATACGGACTACTTCGATCCCGGCACCCGTCCGTACATGTTCAACTTCCGGGTGGACAACCTGGACAACCTCCGGGGCCGGCTCCTCGAAGACGGCAGCGTCCAGGTCGACCCGCAGGTCCAGGAGTTCGAGTACGGCAAGTTCGGCTGGATCCTCGACCCGACGGGCGCTCGGATCGAGCTGTGGGAGCCCAACGATCGGGCCTTCGACTAGCGGATCCTGCTCCATCCGTTCAACCAGGGTTGACCGCGTTCCGATATATCGCTATCTATTCCGATATATCGTGACAGGTCGCGATAGTTCGTAGGGCGACCGCGTCACAGACCGATACACAGACGCTGGCGGAGGCTTTTCCGGGTGTTTAAGCAACAGGATTGGGGATTAGGTGCGTGGGCCAACTGTATGGGCCCCGGGGTGTTCGGGTTCGGCCGACCGATGGGGCCGAAGCGGCGCGTCGTACGGAAGGGCGAGCTCAAGTACATCCTGCTCGAGCTGCTCGCGGACGAGCCGATGCACGGATACGAACTGATCCGGCGTCTCGAGGAGGAGTCCAACGGCATGTACTCGCCGAGCCCGGGCTCTATCTACCCTACCCTGCAGATGCTCGAGGATCAGGGGTACGTCCTGTCGGAGCAACTCGACGGGAAACGCGTGTACAGCATCACCGACGCCGGGCGCGAGTTCCGGAAGGAACACACGGCCCGGACGGACGACATCTTCTCTCGTTTCGTGAACCTGGGCGAGCGGTTCACCGGCAGCGAGATGCGCGAGGTCACGAAGTCCTTCATCCGCCTGGCACAGCTGAGCTTCGATCGAGCGGTCGCCGTGAACGGCGATCCGCAGGCGATGGAGCGTCTGAAGAACATACTCGAGACCACGGCCAACGAGATCGAGACGGCGTGGCCGAAGTCGAGTAGCAGCACGGAAGCCGAGGTTTGATCGATGGCTGGATTGATCATTCTTGTCGTAGTCGCGGTGGGACTCTACAAACGGAGCGGTGGTCGATTCGAATTCAGCCGGCGCAGCCTGGCCCAGGCGGCAAGCGGTGCGACGGCGACCGGAGAGCGAATCCTCGGCCGGGGTCGGAGATCCCTGCCGGCGGTCCTCGGCCAGTGCATCACCGACATGCGCGACCTGATCGACGATGTGCTCGGGTTGATCGACCCGAAGGCGCGTCGTCGGATCGAGGAGCGAGCGCGGGCGATGATGAAGCGGGCCGAGCAACGGCGGGGCGCCCTGGGCCGTCAGGGTTCGAGACTCGCCGCGGCGGGACCATCACGGACCGGCGCCTACGAGGCGCTGCAGCGGAGCTATCTCGAGGGTTCGATCTCGCTGGAGCACTACGTCGAGGAAGCGGAGCGTCTGCGCGTCCCCAGGTAGGCTGAGTGGCACGACTGTCGAGACCCGCCCCTACCGCCACTCCGACGGCGTCTCGGCAACCCTTCGCCCGGTCGGTGGCCGGAAGCTAACCCCGGGCACCTGGCGAAGCGCCTCGTCGAATGTCCATACCGTGGCACCGTGCCGCTCGGCGGCGGCCAGAACCACGCCGGCGGCCGTCGGGACCCCGTAGGTCACGGCCAACCTTCCCGCTTCGAGGGCCAGAGGGGTGTCGAGCGATACCACTGTCCCCTGCTGCATGGCTGCAGCCGCCTGTAGCGCGGCCCCCTCGCCATGCGAACGGCACACGCTCCCGAAGACGTCGAGGATCGTCACGGTGGGCACGATCAGGGTGTCTGTTTCCTGCAGGACCTGGGCGACGAACGCCGCGTCGGGCCCATCGGAGAAGTACTCCAACCAGCCCGACGCGTCGACGACGTTCAAGTGATCGTGCGACCGTGCCGGGGCTCGGCCGCCCCGTCGTGGAGGAAGCCACGAAGCTGCTTCACGGGACGGAACGGGACGAGCTCGACACGATCGCGGTACTGCAGGGCCTGCACCTTTTGTCCGGGTCGGAGGTCCAGCGACTCCCGAATGGCGCGGGGAATCACGACCTGGAACTTGGGTGACACGGTCACCAGGTTCTCAACGGCCATACGACTCTCACATCGATACGACTACGGTAAAACGGGACAAGGGTCGACGAACATATCGTTGTACGACCGGATTCGGCCACCCCTTCGGAGGGCCGGCGCCCTGCCTCCCGGCCAGCAGGCGGCTAGAGTTCCATCGCCCGATCGATGACGAAGACCTGGACTGTCTCGCGCCTCACGCCGTCGTGCGCCATGGCCTCGTGGGTTGCCGGCGAGTCGAGAAGCGCCATGAACGTGTTGAGGTCTTCCGGCTGCTGGATGATCGCGACGGTGTTGTTCTCCCCGAGGGCGATCTGCACCGGCTCGCGACACGTCTGACTGCGGAATAAGTCTGCGTGCGTGCGGAACGCGGCCTCCCAGGTTTCCTGATCCTCCACCTGCGCCGTGATGACGACTGTCGCCATTGTGTCCTCCCCTAAGAAGTCGTTGAACGGAGCGCGGACGGCCCCTACACCATGCATCACGGGGCGACGTCGCGCATCGGATCATCGGATCAAAGGTGTATCGCGTATCGCCCCGGCGAAACGGCTTCACTTCGGGGCGTCGACGGAAACACGTCACGCGGAATCCGCGTGGAGGGTGGAAGGGGAAGGGACCGGCCGGGCGACGCGAGGTCGCCCGGCCGGACGCGGTGTTCTACTCCTTCGAGTAGTGGCCGCCGACCTTGTCGTGCTTGATCCAGGGCTTCCGCTCGAAGTAGGAGTTCGTCATCTCCTTCACCTGCGGAGCGAGGAAGATCAGCGCGATCAGGTTCGGCAGAATCACGATCGCCAGGAATACGTCGCCCAGAGCCCACACCGTCGCGAGCGAGAGCACCGCGCCGATGAAGTGCATCGCCACGAAGACGAGCTTGTACGGGATAATCGCCTTCGGCCCGAACAGGTAGTTGGCACACCGGTCTCCGTAGTAACTCCACGAAATCGCCGTCGAGAGCGCGAACAGCAGAACCGAGAAGATCACGACGTAGTGACCCCAGTCTCCGAGCGGTGAGAGACCCCGCCGGAATCCCTCCATCGTGAGCGGCGCGCCGCTCTCCACGGCCATGCCGTAGAGCGTGCTCAGTTGAGCGCCCGCACTCGTAGTCGCCACCGCCGTCGCCGGATCGATCGTCCCGGTGAACGGCTGCGTCATGCCCTCGTCGACGAACAGTTGTTCGACGGAGACCTCGTGCCACGCGATATGCGGCGCGGAAGAAGGCGCCTGTCCGTCAGTGTAGGTCACCGATGGCGGAGGATCGACCGCATCGCTCCCGCCGTCCGCGTCCATCACGACGTACGTCAGATCGCCGCCATCGAGCGCGATCGGAGTCTCGACCCGGGCGTTCCACGCTCCCGTCATGATCACGACGAGGGCCGTCATGGTGACGATCACGATCGTGTCGATGAACGGTTCGAGCAGCGCGACGACGCCCTCGGAAACGGGCTCATCGGTCTTCGCGGCGGCGTGGGCGATCGGGGCCGAGCCCTGCCCCGCCTCGTTCGAGAACAGCCCGCGGCGGACACCCCACATGAGAGTCACGAGAAACGCGCCGGCTCCCGTACCGGCGACACCGGCGGTCGGGTTGAAGGCCTCCCTGAAGATCAGGGCGAACGTCTCCGGTACCTGGCCGATGTTCAGCACGATGATGATCGTCGCGGCGGCCACGTAGATCGCGGCCATCAGCGGAGCGAGGATGCTGGTCACGCGTCCGATCCGCGAGATTCCGCCGAGTATGACCATCGCCACGATCGCGGACGTGACCAATCCGGTGATGTACGGCGGGATCGAGAAGTTCGTCTGCATCGCGTCCGCGACCGTGTTTGCCTGCACGGCGTTTCCAGTCATGAACGCGGTGATGCCGAGCATGATCGCGAAGAAGGCCGCCACCGGCTTCCATTTGGGCCCCAGCCCGCGCTCGATGTAGTACATCGGCCCGCCGGAGACCTTCCCGCTGTACTTGGCGCTGGTCTCGTCGACCTGCCGGTACTTCTGCGCGAGCGTGACCTCCGAAAACTTCGTGGCCATGCCGAGGAACGCGGTCATCCACATCCAGAAGAGGGCTCCGGGGCCTCCCCAGTGGATCGCGATCGCCGCACCAGCGATGTTCCCGATACCGACCGTCGCGCTGAGCGCCGTCGTGAGGGCCTGGAAGTGCGATACGTCCCCGGGCTCGTCCGGGTCGTCGTACCTCCCTGTGGCCACGGCGAACCCGTGCAGGAGTCGGCGGACCTGGATGATCCCGAGACTCAGGGTCAGAAACAGGCCCACTCCCAGCAGCAGGACCACCTGGAGAGTGATCTTCTCCTCCCCGACCGGCATACCGAACTGCGCGATGTTTTCGTCGAGCCACGCTACGATGGCGGCGAAATCCATGCCCTACCCCCCGTTTGGATGATCCGCTGAGTTTGGCCCCGCATTACGGGCGCGGCAAGTTGTCCCGGTGCCCCGAACACTCCGCGCGGGTCTTCCTTAACAGACGTCCGGACTCGACTGTCCATAACAGTGAAAGACAGGAGGAGATGGATCGATCCGATCGGGGGTCGAAAGACGCAGCCCTGGTGCTGCGCGCCCGCGAAGGCGATGCCGACGCGTTCGAGACGCTCGTCCGTCGGCATTATCGGGCGGCGTTCGCCGTCGCTCGCGGGCGCGTGGAAAGCCCGATGGATGCCGAGGATGTCATTCAGGATGCGTTCATTCGGGCGCTGGAGCGCCTCGATGATTGTGACCCGGATCGGTTCGCGGGCTGGTTCTTGACCCTGGTTCGGAACCGGGCCCACAACACACGGATCTATGAAGGACGGCGCGGTGGGGTCGACCCCGAGGAAACGGGGTTGCCGGCTCCGAATGACGAGGGACCGGCTAGGGATGTGCAGCGCTCGGAGGTGCGACGCGCGCTGGACGATGCGATTCGGACCCTGACGCCGGTGCAACGCGAGGTGCTGCTGCTGCACGACATGGAAGGGTTGAAGCACGCGGAGATCGCGGAAGTCGTTGGAGTATCGGTCGGGATGTCCAGATACCATCTGATGCAGGCACGTAGAAAGATGCGGGACGAGCTCGATCGGGATTCGCTAGAGGTGCAGGGACATGGACACTGAGGGATTCGAAGCGGAGGGCGTCGAGGAGCCGGAGGTCGCGGCTGTCGAACTCACCGCCCTCGATCCGACCGCGCACGCGGACCGCTTCGACGCGGTCGTGGCGAACGTGCTCGACGAGGCCGGGTTCGAGCTCGCTCGACGGCGCAGGGCGGCGATCGGCGTCGGCGCGACGCTCCTTCGGTGGGGGCGCGTGGCGTGGCCCGCGGCTGCTGCCGTGGCTCTCGCCTCGCTGGCGGTCCTTCGTACCGACGCGCCCGTGATGGGGGCGACCCCCACGGCGATCACGATCGAGGAAGAGATGGCACTCGCCGTCGGTGTTCCCGAAGCTCTGGCCCCCTGGGTCAGCGAGACCGGCGCCCCCGGTCTCGGGGAGATCCTGATCGGCTGGGAAGAGGAGTAGCGGCAATGGGACGTCAGAGACTCAAGACCGCGGCCCTGCTGCTCGCGGTGTTCATCGCCGGTGGGCTTGGCGGAGCCGCGCTCGAACGACGCCTGCCGGACGACCCCGGCGGGGACGAGCGGCGATCCTCGAGCCGGTCCTCGCTCGTCACTCCACCGACCGAGATCCCCCGGTACTATCGCGCACTGGACCTCAGCGAAGAACAACGCGCCGAGATCGAACGCATCATGGAAGCGGCGCGTCCGGAGAGCGACTCGATACTGAGCGTCGCCATGCCCCGACTGCGCCAGATCACCCGGAATACCCGGGAGGCGATTGCAGACGTCCTCACCGAGGAGCAGCGGGAGCAGCTGAATGCGGAGTTCCGCCGACGCCGAAGTGAAGGGGGTCGCGACGGCCGGGACGATGCCCAGGGCGGGCGTGATCGACGTGGCGACGGACCCGACGGCTCGACTGGCCGAAACAGCCAGAATCGGTAAGATTCCCGCCGCTCGCAGCGGGGCCCGGACCTGACCAGCCCCGACGCTATCGAAAACGGCGGGACCTGGGGGTAGCTGGTGACATCGGACGATCGGGGGCCTCGCTCGCGGCCCGACGGGACAACCGCCGCGACGCTGCCCAGCCGGATCGATCGCCTGTGGGAGTTCGCCCTGGACCTCTCATGGACCTGGGACCGCGACGCCCGCGCACTCTTCGACCGGATGGACCGCCGACTCTGGCGACGGACAAAGCACAACCCCGTCGACATGCTTCTACAGGTCTCTCCCGAACGACTCGAGACCCTCACGACCGACGAGGAATTCCTCTCCCTCTACGATGCCGTCGGCGAGACCAAGGATCATGAGGCGAGCGCGGGCGCGACGTGGTTCGTCCGTAGGTACCCCGAGCTACGCGACCGACCCGTCGCGTACTTCTGCGCGGAGTTCGGGCTTCACGAGTCGGTCCCGATCTACTCGGGGGGGCTCGGCGTGCTCGCCGGCGATCACTGCAAGGCGGCATCCGATCTGGGTGTACCACTCGTCGGAGTCGGGCTCCTGTACGCGCGAGGGTACTTCGACCAGCGAGTGACCCCGGAGGGGTGGCAGGAGGACGGAGACGATCGATTCGACGCCTCCCGCACTCCCCTGACACGACTGACCGGCCCGGAAGGCCAGCCTTGGGTCACCTGGATCTTTAGTTCGGGGCGCAAGGTCTTCGTCGGTGCCTGGCGACTCCGGGTGGGACGCGTTTCGCTGATTCTGCTGGACACCGACCTCGAGGAGAACGACCCCGAGGACCGTGAGCTGTCGCACAAACTGTATGCGGGCGGAGTGGATCACAGGCTTCGGCAGGAGGGCCTGCTGGGAATCGGAGGCACCCGGGCGCTCGAGGCGCTGGGGATCCGCCCCGCAGCCTGGCACGCGAACGAAGGCCACGCGTCATTCATGATGGTCGAACGCGTGCGGCGGCGTGTCGCTGCGGGCGAGGCGATGGGAGACGCCGTGGCGGCCGTTAGATCCAACAGTGTCTTCACTACTCACACGCCCGTCCCCGCCGGTCACGACGTGTTCACCCACGAGCAGCTCGAGGGTTGGGTCGGTGAGCACTGGGATCACATCGCCGAGCGGGACGAGCTTCTCGCCCTGGGCGACCACCCGGACGAGCCGGCCGGGCAGCGGTTCCACATGACGGCCGCTGCGATCCGACTGTCCGAGCGCGTGAACGGCGTGTCCGAGCGACACGGGCACGTGAGCCGCGAGATCTGGCAGGGCCTGTGGCCGTCGCGGCCCGCCGCCGAGTCCCCGATCGGTCACGTCACGAACGGCGTGCACCTGGCGACGTGGATGCACAACGACATCATGGGCCTTCTCGACCGACGGCTCGGCGCGGATTGGGGCCAACGGCTCGATGATCCCGACCTCTGGGACGGGTTGGGCGCGGTAGCGGACGATGAGCTGTGGGCGGTCCACCAGCGACTGAAGATCGGCCTGATCGACTTCATCCGTGAGGAGGCCCGCCTGCGCTGGAGCGGTGGATGGGCCAAGGCCGCGAACATCGTGGGGGCCGGCACGCTACTCAGCCCCTTCCCTCTCACCATTGGATTCGCGCGCCGTTTCGCCACGTACAAGCGTGCCGACCTGCTCTTCCAGGACCCGGACCGGCTTCTCGACCTCCTTTCCGATCCGGAGCGCCCGGTGCAGCTCATCTTCGCCGGGAAGGCCCATCCGAGAGATGAAGAGGGCAAGCGAGTGCTCCAGCGCATCTACGCGCACACGCGGGACCGCAGGTTCGAGGGACGGATCGCCTTTCTCGAGGACTACGGCCTGCACATCGCCCACCGGATGGTCGAGGGCGTCGACCTCTGGATGAACCTCCCGCGCGTACCGCTCGAGGCGAGCGGTACCAGTGGAATGAAGGCCGCCCTGAACGGTGTCCCGCAGCTGGGTACCGAGGACGGATGGTGGGAAGAGGGCTTCACGGGAGAGAACGGCTGGTCGATCCCGCGGGCGCCCGCGGACGCGGACCCGGACGAAGTGGACGTCCACGATGCCGAGCACGCGTTCCGCCTGCTTGAGGAAGAGATCGTCCCGCGGTTCTACGACCGCTCACACGACGGAATCCCGGGCGGCTGGCTCGACGTGATGCGCAGCTCGATCGCGGTCGCCGGTGCCGAATTCACAGCACGCCGGATGGTCCAGGACTACGCGCGGGACTACTACGTTCCGGCGCTGTCATCCTTCGACTCGGACGGCACGAGCTCGTCGACGTAGCGAACGAGCATGTTCCGCCACGTCGGCCAGTCGTGGTGCCAGTCCGGGCCCCAGTCGTCCACCCGGTTCGGGATGCCCTTCGATCCCAGGAGCCGCGCGACCCGCCAGGATTCGTCTATGTCCTCGGCTCGTCCACGACCCGAGGCGAGCAGGACGAACCTCTCCCGCAGGGCGTCGAGTCCTTCACCCTCCAGGCCCGGCAGATAATGAACGGGTGAGGAGTAGAAGAAGTCCTCGGTAACCCCCGCCTTCAGAAAGCGCTGGAGATCATAGGTGCCGCTCATGCACAGCGCCGCGCTGAAGACGTCCGGGTATCGGCACACGACCGCCAGGGCGTTGAACGCGCCGATGGATGACCCGGCCGCGAGGACCTCTACCGAATCATCGTCGCAGTCAGTGCGGATCGCAGGCACGAGCTCTTCCCGAATGAACGCCTGATAGCGGTTGATCATTCGCATGCGGTGTTCCGGAGACCCTTCCCCCGCGAGCATCACGCGTCCCGCCACCGAGTCGCAGGAGTAGACGCGGATCCGGCCGGCGTCGATGAAGTCGGCGAGCGTCTCGATCACCAGAAAGCGCTCGATCTCTTCGGCATCTCCGCCCGCCGTCGGGAACATGAGAATGGGTACTCCCCCGCTTCCCCAGCGGACCACGTCCACCTCCTGCTCGAGGCGGGGCGAAAACCAGCGCGTCGTCTCTTTCATCACGAAGCCAGTATCGATCCGGAACCCGGAGGCTCGTCCGCACGAGACCGCTGAATGCGATCCCAGAAGAGCTCGGTGAACTCCTCGACCTCGTGCTCGGGATAGAGCGACGTCACCTTCTCTCGAATCGCGTCGCGGGCCCGCTCGCCGGCGAAGAACTCGTCGGCCACTTCGTCCAGGTGGGTGAGATGCTGCTCGCAGAACTCGTAGAAGCGCTGGGCATCGAGCCGCTCCTTGGCTAGCGCCCCACACGCCCGCAAACGCTCCTCGACGGTCATCCCCGGCTGACACACATCGTAGAACGCCTGCCAATCGAGGCCCACCCGCATCTTCCGGCGGGTCGCCGCGCAGAACACCGACCAGCGAATGTTCGCCTTGATCAGCCACGGGAAGTGGTAGTGCAGAGACGTCACCTGCGAGTCCGGGCACGGATTCGCGAAGTCGATCGGAACCCAGCGCCCCTCCCTTCGGAGCGCCTCACACGAGTTGAAGTCCCAGCCGAAGAAGCTGTTGATCGTCAGCGTCATGTCCCGAAGGGCCTGCGCATCCGCGTGGTTCACGAAGTCGCGGTCCATCGTGTAGCGATCGTGCAGGGGCGCCTCGGGATCGTAGAGCACCGCCCGTGTCTGCGGCCCGAGCCCCACGCAGCGAACGAAGCGATCGAACCCCTCGACACCTCGCTGGAGGTGCATGACGAACTTCCCGCTCTCTTCGTACGCCGTGCGAAGGGCGTCTGCGTCCTCGATCCGCGAGACTCCCCGCCACCCGCCCCCATCGTAGGGCTTCATGTAGAGCGGATATCCGAGCCGATCGCCGACCTCGCCGAGATCGAACATCCGGGCGTAGCGCTCCAGCGTGACCTGGAGATCATCCGCGTGTTCATACGCCTTCGGCGGCACCAGCCATGTATCCGGCACTGGAAGCCCCAGCCGCATCATCGCGCAGTACGTCGTCTGTTTCTCCATCGACTGCACGCTCCACGGGTTGTTGAACACGTAGAGGTCGTCAAGGATCACCGCCTTCTTGATCCACTCGCGTGTGAGGTGAAACCAGTGGGTCAGCCGGTCGATCACCAGGTCGTAGTCCGTCGGTCGACGCAGGTCGAACGGCTCGATCGTGACGCGCTCGACCTCGAAGCGAACCGTGTCTCCATCGACCGGAATCGCGAGATCCAGATCCTGCATGATCTCGCGGTACGCGACCGGCCAGCAGAGATCGGCGCCGAGCGACAATCCGATCTTTCTCGTTACGTCTGCCATCGGTGGGCCCCTACTCGTAAACCATCCAGAGCGGGCCGGGGAACAGCCAGGTCAGGCCATCCCTCAGTCGATCCCGCCAGTTCTCCCAGTTGTGGCCGTCCCGCGCCTCCGCGAACTGCACTTCCATCCCGGTCGAGCGCAGTACCGGTACCAGCGCCCGGTTCTCCGACACCAGCGGCTCGTACACACCGACAGAGACGAAGGCCTGCTCGACGATCCGGGTCGGCGATTCACGATACGCGTTCATCATCCTCACGACCGGCTCGAGCACGGAGCCCCGCTCCCCCTCCCCGATGTCGGTGAAGGCGAACGACCCCGACTGGAGCAGCAGGCGGCCGAAACGGTCGGGGTAGCGCCGCGCGGTGTCGAAGGCCGCGACCGCACCCAGACTGGCTCCCATCAATCCGCGCCAGTGCGCTCCCCGGCGCAGCGAATACTGGATCTCCAACCGGGGGAGGAGTTCCTCCGCTATGAACCGCGCATGACGTTCGTCGGCCGCGTACTCGACCATGCGATCCGCCGGTGGAACCAGCGCGACGACCATCGCCGGGATCTCCAGCGCCTCCGTGAGACGATCCAGCACCGTGGAAAGCCGCGAATACTCGACGTACTCGGGGCCGTCGTGCACCACGAGGAGCGGATAGCGTCGCGTGTCGCGGTACCCCGCCGGCCGGTACACCGAGACGTGCCGGGCTCCGCCGAACGCCTCGCTCTCGATGACGAGGTCCTCGATCGTACCGCCGGATCCGTCCGTGTCCTCGACGGCCCAGCTCGGCTCCTCGTACCCGCGTGCGGCAAGCACGGAGTTCGAGCCGAACGGATCACGCGCCCAGAGAGGATTCAGTGCGTCCGAGTGCCACTCGACCTTGCCGTGCCGCACGACCTCGATCTTGTACTCCACGCGGGAGTCGTCCGGGATCTCGACTGTCCGGTACCAGAGGTCGGTGGCGCCGAGTCTGGTGAACGGCTGCGAGGTCGGGAGGCCGAAGATCCAGTGCCTCAGACGAACCTCATCCGCCGCCCCCCGGAACACGAACGTGTAGAACGGGGCTTCGGCCAGCGGAAACGCATTGTGCTCGACGAAGTCCGTGATCGCGGTCTCGTCGGGCGAGTGTCCGAGATCACGCAGGGCGGCAGGCAGCGGCAACAGCGCTTCCACATCCGGGTCGATCCCCATCTGCCACGGCATCCGGCGCGCCCTCACGCTGCCACGGAGTCGAGATCGACGCCCGCCCCCGCGAGATCGAGGGCCAGCGTCCCGCGTGCGGCGGCCCATGTGTCGTCGACTCGATCGAGACGGGCCCCTTCGTCCATCAGGATGCAGAGATCCGGTGCGAACCTCTGCGCGAGCCTCCCCATTCGATCCACGTCCGACAGGGCCAGCCTCCCGGACGCGTGCGGAAACGGGATCAGGTCATCGAACAGGCCGAGACCGATCTCGAACGCTTCCGCGTTTCCGGGTCCCCACGGCGGTCGGTCGTGAAAGAGGACGACGCGCGAGCCGATCGCCATGGCTCCCGCCGACCATGCGATCAGCGGCAGGTTCCCCAGCGAAGACTCGACCCCGAACATGCGGAGCCGGTTGAGCAGCGTCGCGACATGCCCGCCCGCGATCACGACCGCGCCGACGTCGGCGAGCAGCCCGGCCAGGTCGGCCCGTTCGTTCGCGACCGGCTCGCGCTCGAGGGGGATGAACTCCGCCTCGTACGCGGCGCGGATCTCGGCGACCCGGACCAGGTGCCGCCGATCCAGCGCCCGAATCGCGGCAAGCGCATCCTCCCGTTCCGGGCCCAGTAACCGATCATCTCCGGTCATCCCGGAGATGCTCGCCCACGTGGCCATCGCGCCCCGCAGCCTGAGGTTGTAAACGCGGCGCAGCTCCTTCAGCTGCCGCTGCGTGGCGTGGTGCGCTTCGACCAGCTCGGGGTCCGCCTCGGCCACTCGATTCGCGCGCTCGTAAAGACCGAGATCGATCAATCGATGGCCGGCGCCCGGATCGAGATGCTCCAGACTCCCTTCGCGGTCCTGCCACCCCGCAGTGATGGTCGCGACGGGCGCGTCGGCCTCCAGCGCGCCCTCCGCCACGAGATCTTCGGTGGCGGCGGCGAGCGTGGGAGTCACTCGCTGGGGGCCCAGGAGAACGAGACGGCGGGAGCGCTGGCTTCGACGCCTCATGCCGCCCTGACTCGCACGGTCTCTCCGACCGCGGTCAGGATGCGACGAAGCTCATCGTAGTCCGGGTGTCGGAAGCGCATCCATGCATTCGCCATGTACCCGGCCTCGACGGGTTGAGTCGGGGTCCCCGGAGGGGGGATGTGCATGTCGATGATCCACTCGCCGAAGCGATCCTCGATCTCGTCGAGCCCGTCATACCCGGCGATCCGACCATCGGCTTCGGGTCGCAGCGTGACGATTCCGGCGGAGTACCGACGCGAGAGGGTCTGCGACGTGCGCCCATGCATCACGCACACCGCCCACTCCCTGTAGATGTCGAACTCGTTCCCGGCAGCGTAGAGATCCCAGGCTCCCACGCCCGGCGGCCGACACCCGATCTCGGAGAACTTCAGTCCCTTTTCTCCGAAGAACCATTCCATATGGGTCGCCGAGGTGTCGACCCCGAGTGCCTCGATCACGCTGCGGCCCAGCTCCCGGACCTCTTCGTACGCCTCCGCCTCGTCCAGCCGGTTCGTCGTGATGAACTGGGGCGAGATCCAGCGCGTCCGCATCGCCTCCAGCACGTTGGGGTAGTAATGGGTCACGAAGTCATGTACGACGGTCCCGCCGATCGTCAGCGTGTCGTAGAAGGCCTCGTGTCCATCCACGAACTCCTCGACCGCGACCTCCGGGCCGCGCCCGACGCCAAGCCCGGGAAGCAGTTCCTCGAGTGCATCGAGATCGTCGACGCGGTAGGTCCCCGAGGCTCCGGCCCCGGCCCGGGGCTTCACGATCAGCGGAAACCCCGTCTCCCGCCCGAACTCGAGAATCTCCTCAACGTCGCCGCTCCCGATCGAGCGGGCGGTCGAGACTCCCGCCTCCCGCAACGCTTCCTTCATCGCCGGCTTGTCCCGACACAGGTACGCCGTGCGAACCGACGTGCCGGGGATCCCCAGACGCTCGCGGACCCTCGCGGTCGGGAGGATGTGCGCCTCGACCGTGGCTTCGATCCGCTCCACCGGCCGCCTCGCGTGCAGCGCCTCGACGATCGCTCCGACCTCGGCCTCGTCACAGACCGATCCAACCTGTTCGTAGAAGTGCAACCACTCGGTCAGGTCGCTCCCGAGCGCCTCCAGCGGGGACTCCCCGACGGCGGACACGACGGCGCCCGCCTCGCGCAGGCCTCGAACGAATTCTTTCTGGTTTCCCGGAAACCGGGGCTCGATGAATACAACGTGCATGTCAGTCTCGACTCCAGCCGCTCGGCGGCTTCATTTTACGGGTCACGAATGATACCGTTGCCCCCCACGATCGCCAGTCCGATCGACCGAGGGATGCGCGTTTTCGGCGTCCCGAGAACCGGATGAGCAACTGACAACCCGATGTCCAACGTCGCCTTCGTCGCTCCGTTCTTTCTGCCGACCACTCTGAGGTTCGTGGAGGCCGTCGCGCGCCTGCCAGGTGTGCGCCTCGGACTCGTCAGCCAGGACCCGGCAGAACTGCTCCCCGACGAACTGCGCCCTCACCTCGCGGCGCACGTGCGAGTGGCCGACGCGATCGATGCCTCGGGAATCGCGGAAGGCCTTCGCGCGCTCACCGAGAAGATGGGACCGCCGGAACGGCTCATGGGCGCGCTGGAGGAGTTGCAGGTGCCGCTCGGCGAGCTGAGGGACGAATTCGGGATCCAGGGGATGGGCGCGGACGCGGCGACGAACTTCCGAGACAAGTCGAGGATGAAGGACGTGCTCCGCGCCGCCGGACTTCCCTGTGCCCGACACGCGCTCGTACGCGAGGAGAGCGAGGCGCACGCCTTCGTCGCGGAGGTGGGATTCCCGATTATCGCGAAACCGCCGGCCGGCTCGGGGGGCCGGGGCACGTACCGTCTCGAGGATTCGACGCAGCTATCCGAGAGCCTTCGCGCTATGCCGCCGTCGGCCGAGCGACCGGTCCTGCTGGAGGAGTTCGTGACCGGGGAGGAGCACTCGTTCGACGCGATCTCGATCGGCGGGCGGGTCGTATGGCACTCGATCAACCACTATCTCCCGTCGCCCCTCGAGGTTCTACGCGAGCCGTGGATTCAGTGGTGTGTCCTGCTCCCGCGCGAAGTCGATTCGCCACGCTACGAGGGGATCCGGTCGGTTGCGGGAGACGTGCTCGACGCGCTCGGGATGGACACCGGACTCAGCCACATGGAGTGGTTTCGTCGCGAGGATGGATCTGTCGCCATATCCGAGGTCGGGGCACGGCCGCCGGGCGCGCAGTTCACGAACCTGATCTCGTGGGCCCACGACTTCGACCTCTATGCGGCCTGGGCCCGCCTGATGGTCTTCGGAAAGTTCGAGCCGAAACCTCGCCCCTACGCCGCCGGTGCGGCCTATCTCCGCGGGCAGGGTCGGGGGCGCGTCCGCTCGATCGCCGGTCTGAAGGAAGTGTACGACGAGATCGGGCCACTCTGCGTCGAGGCGCGACTCCCCCGCATCGGACAGGGCCAGAGCACGTCCTACGAAGGCGAGGGCTACATCATCGTGCGGCACCCCGAGACACACGTGGTCGAGGAGGCGCTCGCCAGAATCGTCACACGCGTGAGGGTCGAGCTCGCATGATCTCCGACACCGCGTCTTCCCCCGTCCGTTCGAGACCCCTGGAAGGGACCGCATTCGCATGAATGTCCTGATGATCTCGCCGGGATACCCGGCGGAGATGCAGCATTTCACTCGAGCCCTCGGCGAGGTCGGTGCAAACGTCATCGGTCTTGGCGACCAGCCGCACGCCGGTCTCCCGGAGATCGCACGAAACGCCGTGGGGCGGCACGTACAGGTCCGTTCCCTGGTGGACGAGGCCGACGTCGTTCGAGTGGTCCGTGGACTGGCGGACGAGATCTCGATCGACCGGATCGAGTGTCTTTGGGAGCCTTACATGATTCTCGCGGCCCGTCTGCGCGAGACCCTCGGGGTGCCCGGCCCGACCGTCGCCCAGACGATCCCGTTTCGCGACAAAGAGGTCATGAAGGAAGTCCTGGACGCCGCGGGGATCCGTACACCGCGGCACGGACGCGCGACCACGGTCGCCGAGTGCCGCGAAGCCGCCGAGCGCGTGGGTTATCCCCTGATCGTGAAGCCGGTCGACGGTGCCGGCTCCGCGGACACCTACCGAATCGACTCCCCGGAGGAGCTCGAGCGCATCTTCCCGGCCCTGCGACACGTCCCCCAGGTTTCCGTCGAGGAATTCATCGAGGGCGAGGACATGACGTTCGACACGATCTGCGTCGATGGCGAAGTCGCCCACTACAACATCTGCCGCTACCGCCCGCGCGCCCTGGAGAGTAAACAGCACGAGTGGCTGAGCCCGCAGACGTTCGCATTGCGGGACGTCATGGCGCCGGAGCTCGAGAGCGGCCGCGCGATGGGATTCGCGGTCCTCGAGGCCCTCGGCTTCCAGACCGGCTACACGCACATGGAGTGGTACGCGACTCCCTCGGGTGAGGCCGTGTTCGGCGAGATCGCGGCGCGCCCGCCGGGCGTGCGCACCGTGGATCTGATCAACTACGCGAGCGACGTCGATACATACCGCGGTTGGGCCGAGGCGATCGCACACGGCACGTGGACACAGCCGGTCGAGCGGAAGTTCAACTCCTGCTGGGTCGTGAAACGAGCGGTCGGCCGGGGGACGATTCAGCGGATCGAGGGCCTGGCCCCGCTCCTTCAGGAGTACGGCCCCTGGATCTGCGACGTCGACCTGCTGCCGGTCGGGTCGCCGAGGCGGAACTGGCAGGCGACGCTGGTCTCGGACGGGATGGTGTTCCTCCGCCACCCCGACCTGCAGACGCTGGAAGAGATGGCGGACGCGTTCTCGACGCGTCTACAGCTCATCGCCGAGTGACGGGGGCGCGCGCCTCAGCCCGCCGGGCGCCTTCTCAGCAACACCGCGGATCTCGGGGCGAGATCCATGCGGAGCGAAGCCGGGTTCTCGAGGTACGCCACATCCTCGGCCTCTCCGTGTACCCGTGTGCGCCCCCGACCGCCGAACGTCGCGTCGTCGCTGTCCAGAACGACATCGTAGGTGCCGGACGACGGTACGCCGAGCCGGTACCCCTCCCAGGCCGAGTCCGAGAAGTTCAGCACGACGGCGATGAAGTCATCCGGCTCGGGAGCCCGGCGGACGTAGGCGAGCACGCTGCGATCCGCGTCGTGCACGTCCAGCCACTGGAACCCGCTCGGATCCGTATCGAGGGCGTGCAGGGCCGGCATCGCACGATAGGTCTCGTTCAGACTCCGCACCCAGCCGTTCAGAGCGGCGTGCGCGGGTCGATCGAGCAGGTCCCACGTCAGACCCGCAGCCTCATCCCATTCGTCCCACTGGCCGAACTCGGCGCCCATGAAGAGGAGTTTCGCTCCAGGGTGCGTCCACATGAAGGCGAGAAACAGGCGGACATCCGAGAGCCTGTCCTCCTCCTCACCCGGCATCTTTGAAGCTAGAGATCGCTTTAGGTGTACGACCTCATCATGTGATATAGGAAGCAGATAGCGTTCTGAGTATGCGTAATGCATCGAGAACGTGAGACGCTCGTGGAGCCGCGACCTGTCGCCGGGATCGGCCCCCATCACGGTGAGGGAGTCGTTCATCCAGCCCATGTTCCATTTCAGGTCGAACCCGAGTCCGCCCTCGTCGATCGGTGCCGTCACCCCGGGCCACGCGGTGCTCTCCTCGGCGCACAGAAGCACCCCCGGGCCCGCCGCGTGGAGCGTGCTCGTGAGCCTCTTGAGGAACTCGACGGCTTCGAGGTTCTCCCTTCCCCCCTCCTCGTTGGGGCGCCACTCTCCCTCGCCGCGCGAGTAGTCCAGGTAGATCATCGAGGCCACCGCATCCACCCGTACCCCGTCGACGTGGTACTCTTCGATCCAGAATCGCGCGCTCGACACCAGAAACGACACGACCTCGGGCTTCCCATAGTCGAAGACCGCGGTCCCCCAATCGGGGTGAGCCCCCCGGAGTGGATCGGCGTGCTCGTACGTGGGCGTCCCGTCGAACCTCCAGAGACCGTGGGCGTCCATCGGGAAGTGCGCGGGCGCCCAGTCGAGGAGCACGCCGAGCCCCAGGCGGTGAGCCTCGTTCACGAAGTACCGGAAGTCGTCGGGTTCCCCGTATCGCGACGTCAGAGCGAAATACCCGACCGTCTGGTAGCCCCAGCTTCTGTCGAGCGGGTGTTCGGTCAGTGGCAGGATCTCCACGTGTGTGAACCCGAGGTCGCGGACATAGGGCAAGAGGGTGTGCGCCAGCTCGCGGTATCCCAGCCACTGTCCGGAATCCGAACGTCGCCAGGACCCGAGGTGCACCTCGTACACGGAGATCGGGCGGTCGGGGGCGACCGACGTGGCCCGCCCCTCCATCCAGGCGTCGTCCGACCATTCGAAACCGGACGCCCACGGAACCATCGAGGCGGTCCGCGGCCGCACCTCCATCCGCTGCCCGAGAGGGTCCGCCTTCTCGATCGCGGAGGGCACCTCGTCGGCCCCGCCCCCCGCAGGCCGAACCTCGTACTTGTAGAGGGCTCCAGGGCGAACGTCCGGCAGAAAGAGCTCCCAGACACCGGTGTCTCCGATCGGCCTCATCGGGCTGCGCCGACCCTCCCACGCGTTGAAAGACCCCATCACGTTGACGGCCGCCGCGTGGGGAGCCCACACGGCGAACCTCACGCCCTCGACTCCGTCACGGGTGTCCAGCGCCGCGCCGAGCAGCCGATCGAGCCGCGCCTCGGCCCCCTGCAGAAACGGATCGAGATCCTCCGGTCTGATCACCGGTGCGAACCGGTATGGATCGTGGACCTCGCGGGCCTCTCCCTCACGCGCGTGGATCCGAAGGCGATAGTCCCCCGTCCCGGCCGCGTCCTCACCTACCGGGCCCTCGAAGAGGCCGTCCGCGTGGATTCTGGGCAGCTCGATCCAGACGAGATTCCCGCCCCGATCCTCCCCCGAGACCTCGACACGGCGTGCGCCCGGAACGAAGACCCTGATGCAGGACGCCCGGCCATCGGGCTCCGACGCAGGAGCGAGGGGCCCGAGGACTCCGGTCGGATCGGGACACCTGCCATCAAGCAGGGCCCGGATCTCGTCTGTCTGTTTCTCGCGGGGTCGAGTCACGCTGACCGGGGGTTGAGACCACTGCCGGGGCGCCGGTCGAATCGAAGAGTTTCCCGAGACGACGGTGTCCGGCATTATACACGGCCCGTCCCGTCAGGGGACACGTCGACCACGCAGACGACTGGATTCGCGGACAGCCGAGCGGTGCGATGAACAACCCCAACCCGGTCGCCAGCCCCGTCCCGCCGACAGGCTCCCAGCCGCGGCGTCCAGCTTCCGAACTGGCCGTCGTGCACCTCGTCGCGGAGTACTGGCCCTACGCACGATCGGGAGGGTTGGCGGAAGCCGTCCGCGGGATTGCGACGTTTCAGGCGGCCTCCGGCACGCCGGTCACGGTGTTCATGCCGCTCTATGCTTCCGTCCGGGAGGCGTTTCCCGATCTCGAGCCGGCTCGCGAGCCCCTCAAGGTCCGCGTGGGTTCCCTGGTGGAGGAGGCCCGCATCTATCAGCCCGCCGGCCCGCGTCAGAACCCGCGCGTGCTGTTCATCGCGAACGACAGGTTCTTCGACCGACCGGGGATCTACGGCCAGGATGGGGCCGACTACGCCGATAACCCCGAACGCTTCGCGTTCTTCAACCTCGCGGCCCTCGAGGTGCTGGACGAACTCCTGAACGTTCCGGTGGTCGTTCACGCGCACGACTGGCACACCGCGCTCGCGCCGCTCTACTTGCGGACGCGGTTCTCCGGGACGATGCCGTACGATCGGATGGCGACCATTCTCTCGATCCACAACGCCGGGTATCAGGGTCTCTACGAGCCGGACGTCCTCGAACGCGTGGGAGTATCGCGCGACCTCTTCCACTGGCGCTGGCTCGAGTACTACGGGCAGGTGAACCTGCTCAAAGGAGGGCTCGTCTTCAGCGATTACGCGACGACGGTGAGCCCAACGCACGCGCACGAGCTCCGGACTCCGGCTGGCGGATTCGGGCTGCACTACTCCTTCATGGAGATGCAGGATCGCTTCGTCGGGATCGTGAACGGGATCGACCTCGACGTGTGGAACCCGGCGACCGACGGGGAGATCGCGGCCCCTTACTCCACTGATGACCTTTCCGGGAAAGCCACCTGCAAGACGGCCGTACAGATCGCATGCGGCCTGGACGTGGAGCCCCGCGTGCCGTTGTTCGGCATGACCGCCCGCCTGGTGGGGCAGAAGGGGATCGATCTGCTTCTCGGAGATGGCGTGCTCGAAAACGCCGAGGGGCAGTTCGTCATCCTCGGGGAGGGCGAGGAGCACTACGAGCAGGGGCTCCGCCAGCTTGCCGAGCGCTTCCCCGAGCGCATCTACGTGGATACGGAGTTCGCCGAGCCGAAGGAGCACCGGTTGCTCGCCGGCGCGGACTTCCTGCTCATGCCGTCGCTCTACGAGCCCTGCGGCCTAACGCAGATGCGGGCTCAGCGATACGGAGCCCTGCCCGTGGTCCGTCGGGTCGGCGGACTGGCCGACACCGTGGAAGACCAGGTGACGGGATTCCTGTTCGACGAGTACACGCCGGAGGGCCTGCGGATGGCGCTGGCGCGGGCGACCGGTCTGTACGAAGGGGATCCCGAAGTGTGGAAGGAACACGTGATCGAGGCGATGAATCGCGACTTCGGGTGGGCCGCGAGCGCGGAGAAGTACCTCGACCTCTACCGGCGCGCGCTCGCCAGCCACAAGCCGGCAAACTGAACGCCGTCGCCCCGCTCCCCAGATCGGTCGTCGTCCACGGCCACTTCTACCAGCCTCCCCGTGAGGATCCCTGGACCGGGCGCGTCCCCGTGGAGGCGTCGGCTGCCCCGGACCACGACTGGAACGTGCGCATCGCGCGCGAGTGTTACCGACCGCTCGCCGAGGCGGGCGCGTTCGACTGGATGAGCTTCGACTTCGGCCCGACGCTGCTCCGTTGGATAGAGGCGAACGAGGCTTCGATCCACGACGAGATCGTCGCGGCGGACCGTCGAAGCGCGGCCCGGCTCGGTTTCGGGAACGCGGTCTCACAGCCCTACCACCACGTGATCCTGCCTCTCGCGTCCGCCCTCGAGAAGCGGACCGAGGTGCGCTGGGGCATCGAGGACTTCGAGCGCCGCTTCGGGCGAACTCCGGAAGGCATGTGGCTTCCCGAGACGGCTGTCGACCACGAGACGCTGGAGGTCCTGGCGGATGCGGGGATCGCGTTCACGGTCATGTCTCCCCACCAGGTCGTCGAACCTCCGGGCGACGGTCGCGCGGGACGGATCGTACTCGGCGGAGGGCGCGAGATGGCGGCCTTCGTTTACGACGGGACCCTGTCACACGGGGTCGCCTTCGGCGAGCTGCTCGGAGACGCCGAAGCCTGGGTCCGCGGCCTCGTCGAGGGGAATCCCGAGCGCACGCTGCAGTCGATCGCGACGGATGGGGAGACCTTCGGTCACCACCACCAGGGCGCCGAGAAGGTTCTGATGGAAGTCCTCCTATCGGTCGAGCGATCGTCGACGGCCCGACCCGACAACTTCGCGTCCGCGCTATCCAGACACGGGGTCGGGGACGAGATCGAGATCATCGTCCCGAGCTCGTGGAGTTGCAGCCACGGCGTCGAGCGGTGGCGGGCCGACTGCGGCTGCAAAATGGCCCCGCACGAGACGTCCCGGCAGACCTGGCGCGGACCTCTGCGGGCCGCGCTGCGGTGGCTGGCAGACCGCATCGACGAGCGGCTCGAGCGGGACGGCGCGGGCTCGGGCGGTCCGCTGTCCCCCGGCCTCGCCCGGGACCGGGGGGCCATGTTCACGTCCTGCGCGTGGTTCTTCGACGACATCTCGGGGCTCGAGCCCACGCAGGTGCTCCGGTACGCCGCCCACGCAATCGACACCGTCTTCGTGGATGATCCCGTCGCCGCCGCCGAGTTGGAGCGGGGTCTCCTGGCCCGCCTCGCCGATGCGAAGGGGAACGACCCCGAAATAGCCGACGCGGGCCGCCTGTACCTCGATACCGTGAGGGCCGAACACCCCTTCCCCGGTTCTGCATGAGCACTCCCGTCGACTTCGCGTTCGCGCTCCACGACCATCAGCCTGTCGGCAACTTCGACCACGTATTCCGGGAGCATGTGGACGAGGTCTACCGCCCGTTCCTCGAGATCACGGCCGCGGCCGGCTTTCGGCCGATCTCGCTGCACGTCTCCGGGCCGCTGCTGGACTGGCTCGAGGCGAACGATCGAGCGCTTCTCGACCTCATCGGACGCGAAGTGGCCGACGGACGGATCGAGCCGCTCGGGTCCGGTCGCACCGAGCCGATCCTCGCCGCGCTCCCCCGGCCGGACCGGATCGAGCAGATCGAGCGCATGAGCGAACGGGTGGCCGAGCTTCTCGGCCGGGTCCCGAAGGGCCTCTGGCTCACCGAACGAGTGTGGGAGCAGGACCTCGCGGCGGACATCTCCGAAGCCGGCATCGAATACCTGCTGCTCGACGATCGCCACTTCCTGTCTGCGGGCATGTCGAGGGAGGAGTTGGACCGTCCATACCGGACCGAGTCCGACGGGCGTTCCGCCGACGTCCTCCCGATCGACGAGCGGCTCCGCTACCTGATCCCGTTCGAGCGCGTCGAGGAGATCGAGTCCTTCTTTCGTCACCGGCAGGCGGATGGCACGCGTGCGATCGTCCTCGGAGACGACGGAGAGAAGTTCGGCGGGTGGCCGGGGACGCGGCGCTGGGTCTACGAGCGTGGATGGCTCGACCGGTTCCTCCGGATGGTCGACGACCTGCGCCAGGCCGGCGTGGTCGATCTCATCACGACGGGTCGGGCGGCGCAGGGCGATTCGGGCGGACTCGTCTACCCGACACCAGGCTCCTATCGGGAGATGGAGGGCTGGACGCTTCCCCGCCCCGCGGCCCTGCGACTCGAGGCTCTGAGGGGCGACCCCGGCCTGGAGAGCCATCCATCCGTGCGTGGTGGCCACTGGAAGAACTTCCAGCGGCGCTACCCGGTGTCCAACCTCATGCACAAGACGGCGCTGCATCTTTCCGGGCTCTGCCGGGAGCGTGGCGACCCTCCCGCCGCCCGCTCGGCGGTCGAGCGCGCGCAGTGCAACGACGCGTACTGGCACGGAGTGTTCGGCGGCGTCTACCTCCCGCACCTGAGACAGGCGATATGGCGCGAGCTGGCCAGCGCCGAGGCGACGCTTCGCGCGGACGACGCCCTGTCCGCGGAAGCCTTCGATTTCGACTTCGACGGGCACGACGAGATCGTCATCACGGGCGGGTCGTGCTCGGTCGTCATTTCTCCATCCCGGGGCGGTGCGATCGAGTCATTGCTGCGACTGGACGCCGGAGAGAACGACCTCGACATGCTCGGCCGGCATTTCGAGGCCTACCACGGAGACCCCGGAAGCGCACCTCCCTGGAGCGCCGTCCGGGACCTGTGGGCGGCGGCCCGGCTCGCCGAAGACGACGAGGATGCCGGTCACGCGAGCATCCACGACCGCGAACCTCTCGAACGGCCCGCCCCACCCGCGATCGATGCCCACCCGCCGGCGATCTTCAGAGAGTGGATCCTGCCCGGTGACGCCGACCCCGGCCGTTCGCCGTCAGCCCCTCCCCTCGCGTACGAGGTGACCGACATCGAGGTCACCGACGAGTCGGTCGTCCTCTCGATGATCGGTCGGACGGGCCTGACGAAGCGCATCGAGGTGCTCCGCGACGGCGAGGTTCGAATGTCGTTAGAGTGGGACGCTGCGGCGATCGACGGATCGGTATGGACCGAGGTATGGCTCGCACACGGTCGGTCCCTGAGACCAAGCGAGCCATTCCGGAAAGTGCATGAAGACGTCGTGACGCTCGCCCGATCAGAGCGCGGATACGAGGAGGTCCGTCAGGGCGAGATCGTCCGCTTCGGGTGGCCGGCGTCCGCGCTCCGGGCCACCCTGGTCATCGGTCCTTGGCAGCAGTTCCTGGCAGGCGGCTAGAGGTCCCGGCGCCGGAACATCAGGAAGGCGCCGACGCCGAACGCCACGGCCCACGCCGCGTTGACCCAGAGGTCACCCGCCATGTCGGGAGGCGGCGGGATCTCTCTCTCAGCCTCGCGGCTCGCCTCGACGAGTCGCTGGAACGCCGCGGGATCCCATTTCTCGAACCCGAGCAGGCGCTGAGCGGAGAGAAATGGCTGGTACTGGATATACTCCCTCATGAACTCGATCCGCCCGAGAAGGCCCGGGACGATGAGCTGCTCCATCGGGGAGATCCAGAGGAACCAGACGGCCATCGCGCCGCCCGACCCGCGGACGGCGAGGGAGACGAACAGCGCAAGCCCGCCGATCGACACGAAGGCGAGAAAGAGGGCGCCCGCGGCCTTCACGACGCCCAACGAAAGAAGCGGTCCGGTCGCCGAGGCAGCGTCAGTCCCCATCCATCCGATGACCCCGCCGATCAGCGTGGACAGGATGATGAACAGGAGCCCCACCACCGGGATCAACATGGACTTGCCGATGAACCACTGCGTCTTCGACAGGCCGTCGATCACGTTCTGACGCGCGGTGCGCCAGGTGAACTCGCTGCTGACGAGCATGATCAGGCAGATCGAGGCGAAGATCAGCATGAACGTCCCGAAATCCTGCCCGAACACATCGGACCAGACCTCGGGGAGCGCGAACGTCCGGTCGGGGTCGTTTCGTGCGTCGTAGTACGAACTCCCGTGCCCCATCAGGGTCACGAACAGGAAGAAGCCCAGCGGCAGCAGGAACGCCATCCGCTTTCTGGCTTTCGTCCACTCGTTCCGGAGCAGGATGCCCCAGATGCGCCCGGTCAGCGCCGGGGCGCTCAATGGACGTCTCCGAAGCCGGCGTCGCCGCCGGTGAGCTCCATGAACGCCTGCTCGAGCGTGATCTTCTCCTCGGCGAGGTGGCCCACGTAGACTCCCTGTTCAGCGAGCCAGCGGTTCAGATCAGACGCCTGCGCGTCCGCGAGCTCCACGACCACACGGTCTTCGAGCTCCCGGGCCGACGCGGCGCCCTCGAAGGACGCGGCAGCGGCAGCCAGCGCCGCCATATCGGGTGCGCGCAACGCCACGACTCGTCGTCCCTCCGTGATCTCGGAAACGCTCGCCTGCCGAATCAGGCGGCCCTGCTCGATGATCGCGACGTGCGTGCACGTTCGTTCGACCTCGTGGAGCAGATGGCTGGAGAGAAAGATCGTCTTCCCCATCTCCGAGAGCCGTCGGATGATCTGGCGAATCTCGCGCTGGCCGGCCGGGTCGAGGCCGTTCGCCGGCTCGTCCAGCACAATCAGCTCGGGATCTCCGATCATCGTCGCACCGAGAGCGAGGCGCTGCTTCATGCCCAGCGAGCACGCCTTGAACTTCGTCTTCTGTCGCGCGGCGAGGCCCACCGTCTCGAGCACCTTCTCGACGTCCTCTTTCCCGCGCCCCTTCACGCGCGCCACCAGATCGAGATTGTCGCGACACGACATGTAGGGGTAGAAGTTCGGATACTCCAGCGTAGCGCCGACCCGCTGCCTCGCGGCATGAATCTCCTGAGGCGTGCTTCCGCCGAAGAGGCTGAACCGGCCGTCCGTGGGCGTGATGATCCCGAGGAGCATGCCGATCGTCGTGGTCTTGCCACTTCCGTTGGGCCCCAAGAAGCCGAACACCTGCCCTTCCTCGACCTCGAACGAGATCTGGTCCACGGCGAGCGTGCTATCCCGCCGCAGACCGGATGTGTAGCGCTTGGAGAGGTCGAGCGTCTCGATGACCGCCATCAGCGTGCTCCGGTTCAGGTGGCCGGCGACGTCCCGGCGGGACTATTGGCTTGTGTCCGCCCAGCTCGGCACGGGGGGCTCCGGAGCCGCTGCGGTGCTTCCGGTGGCGAGCTGCTCCGTCGGCGTGCCGCCCGCCTCGAGTTTGCGCCGAAACAGTTCCGCTTCGACCAGCTGATCGAGCTGACGCCCCTGAGTGAGGAGGTGCCCTTCGAGCCGGGCCACCCGGTCCCGCATCTCCTCGAAGTCCTCGGCCTTTCCGCCCTTGATCGCGGCGGTCAGCTCCCTGAGAAGCGGCTGCAAAACGAACTTGGCGGCAACCGACATGACCGGCACGCCGATCACGAAGAATATGGCGACGATCGGAATCAGTTCTTCCATGGAAATCGGTCCGGGGCTTGCACATGGGAGGGCGCATTTTCCGTTGATTGCGCCATTGTCGGGAACGTTACACAGAACGGACACCCGAGTGAAGAGGTTTCAGGACATGGGCGCAGATCCCGCGAACTCCGGGGATCCTGCCCGGAATCGCGGGACTTTACCCGTGCTGGTCGCCGCTGGCGCCACGCTCGGCGTATGTGCCGTGTCGCCGCTGCTCATGGCGTTTTCCGGCGATGAGACGTGGTACGCTCTTCCGCTGCTGGCGGGCCTCATCGGGGTCTGGCGGCGCGAAAGGCTGAGCCCCTCCGAGATCGGCCTGGTGCGCGGACGCGGGTATTACGGGCACGCGACCCTTCTTCCCCTCGCCGCCGTCGGCGCCGTCGTTTGGATCGCCACGCTCGTGGGAGCGACGCGGGTCGGCGACGCACCGATCAGACTGCTGGGGCTGCAGGTCACCACGATGGCCGTGCTGACCACGATGGGCACCATGGTCACGGAGGACGGGTTCTTCCGCGGCGCCCTGTGGGGGGCTCTCGAGCGGGCGGGTCGATCCAGCGAAGTGATACTGCTCTGGACGTCGACCGCCTACGTCGTGTGGTACCTGCCGATTCTGTGGCTCAGCCCCGCGCCGGTGACCGGAGCCGAGGCCCTGATCGTCCACGTCCTCAACGTCTGGCTGCTGGCCCTGTGCTGGGGTGTCCTGCGACTCGTGTCCGGGTCTCTGCTGATCGCGGCGTGGGCACACGGCCTGTGGAACGGGCTCGCCTACACGCTCTTCGGATTCGGGCCCGCGACGGGTGCGCTCGGCGTGGTCGACCCCCTGCGGTTCGATCCCGAGCGCGGCTGGGCCGGCGTCGCGGTGAACGCGATGGCGCTGGTGATCCTGTGGCGCTGGTGGCGGCAACACGAAGCCGTCGAGGCGGCCATCGAGGCCGAAGAAGCCGCCGAGGCCGCCCGCCGGGAAGCCGGTACGTCGCGGGGCTAGTAGTCCAGGGACAGCGTCCGGCAGATGAATCGCTGGAACGGCGCCGCCGTCTTGAAGGTCGCGGCCAGCTCGGCCGGGAAGTCCTCCGACATGACCGCCTTCTTCGTGACCTTCCGATCCATGACGAAATCCTTCCGCCGCAGGTCCTCGATCAGCGGATGATCCGGATCGTAGCCCTTCGGCGCCCGCTTCAGGGTGTCGCCCCCCAGGCTCCAGTTGCCCGCCACGGACTTCGCATTTCTCGCGCGCTTCCAGGCCGTGCCGTCCGATGCGATCCCCTCGCGAATCTTCGCGAGCGACGGTCCGTCGGGCCGCCAGATCCCGCAGCCCACCCAGATCCCGTCCAGGCCCATGTGCAGGTAGTACCCCGGCGCATGAACGTCCTTGCCGAGCTCGTGGGTGAAGCGGATCCCGACCGCCGTCTTGTAGGGCGTCTTGTCCTTCGAGAACCGGGTGTCCCGATAGATCCGGAATAGCGAGCCGCCGACCGGACTGGGGTCGGACACGAAGTGCTTCGACACCTTCCGGAGGTGCGGCTGGAAGTCCGTGATGAACTCGGTCGCCGCGCCCTTCACGTGCTTCTCGTACCGGCCCTTGTTCTCCTGAAACCACGGCCGATTGTTGTTCGCCGCGAGGTCGCGGAGGAACGAGAATGTGCTGTTGGTGAAGTACCCTGCCACAGGTCGTTTCCTCGTCAGAAGTGTGATGTGTCGTCCATCGCGAGATCGAACCGCGTGCCCGGTTCGCTGAGCACCGTCACGCGATCCAACCGTTCGAGCGCCTCGATGGTTCCGGCCAGCGACCCGAGGCCGCCCCACCATGACGCATCGACGTCCGCGAGCGGCAGGTGGATCGCGAAGACGCGGTCCGCCCCGATCGCTTCGATCACCGAGGGGCCGTCGTCCCCCAGCAGGAGCCAGTAGGGGACGAACGCGAAGTGCAGGTCGTCCGCCGCGATGCCTTGCTCCAGTATCTCCTCCACGGTCACCTCGGTATCACCCATGTGGAGCAGCCGGAACCCGCCGACGTCGACGAGGTGACCCAGGTTCTGGATCTCGGATCGGCTGCGACCGTGGTGGAGGTTGAGCGTCTGAAGCCGGAAGTGCCGGCCGAACTCGAATGCCTCGCGCTCCCCTTCCTCCGGGTACGACGCATGCACGCGGGCCAGTATATCGGCGCCGGGGTCCATCTCCCGGATCAACGCCACCGCGTTGGGAGTGGAGACGAACTCGCTCTCCGGGTTCGACCGCAGGTGCGCCAGCACGGATGCGGGATCGAAATGGTCGGCGTGGTGGTGGGTCGCGAGGATCAGATGCTGCGTCCGAGGGACCCTGCCCTCCAACCGGCCGAGCAGATCCCGGTCGACGGTGCGATATCCCGAGACTCCCTCTCGAAACAGCCCGTCTATGATGATCGGGTCAGGTCCGGTCAGGTTCAGCCAGACACCTTCGTTCGCCATCAGGACGCCATGGGGCACGAAGGGTGTGGCAGATCTGTTGTGCGGACGCTGCTGCGCCGACGTCGGGCCCACCAGCCCGATGAACAGGCCAAGTGCGACGAGGGCGCCTGACCGGTTCACCTTCGAATACCGCCGGGCCGTCGTCCCACGACCCCACGGCCCCACACGTTGTTCGATCGGTCCACATCCGGAAGCGCGCCGTCCGGGTCGAGTTGCACGTGCCGCACGCGCCCGCCCGTCACCTTCAGGACGATCCGCTGCTCCTCGGCCCATGCCTCGACGGGGACGTCGAGATTCTCTTCCGTCCCGTCCTGATAGACCACGCGGACTTCGACCGCCATCGGGATGCCGCCCCGGTTCTCGACCGTCACACTCGTCGTGTCGCCGGATCGGCTGACTCCGGCGAGCGCCTGATCGAGCACGCCGTTCTCGAACACCCAGCCGCGGAAGAACCAGTTCAGGTCTCTCCCCGCTGCTTCCTCCATGATGCGAATGAAGTCGGCGGGTTGAGGGTGTTTGTACGCCCACTCCTCGATGTACCTGCGGAAGGCCGGATCGAACACCTCGGGCCCAAGCACCTTCTCCCGCAGAAGGACGAGCACCGCCGCGGGCTTGTTGTAGGCCTGCACTCCGATGTCGAACTCGGGGATGTCGTCCGCCGGAGTCATGAGGGGCTGGCGAAGCCGTCGAGTGTCGTCAGCGATCTGGCCCGGCGTCATCTGGCCGCCCAGGATGGGATCCCCACCGGAGAATTCGATACCGGAATAGTAGTTGATGAACGTGTTGAACCCCTCGTCCATCCAGGCGTACCGACGCTCGTCCGAGCCGACGAGCATGGGAAACCACGTGTGCCCGATCTCGTGGTCGGTGACCGAGAATAGAAACGCACCCCGAGCCTGGTACGAGCAGAACACGATCATCGGGTATTCCATCCCCAGCGCCACACCCGCGACGTTGATCGCCACTGGGTAGGGATAATCGAACCACTGCTCGGAGTAGTGGCGGACGGAATGGACCAGATACTCGGTCGAGCGTTCCCAGCCAGAGAACCCCTGTGTCCCGATGCTTTCCTCGGGATAAAACGACATCATCAGCACGTCGTTCCACCCGGCGGCATCCCATATGAATCGATCGGACGCGGCCCACGCGAAGTCCCGCACGTTGTCGGCCTTGAACCGCCAGGTCAGGGGTCCGTCTCCCTCGGGCCGCGTCGAGTCGTCCCCGGCCTCCTCCATGTCGATGATCATCACGGTCCGCTCGGACCGCCGGGCTGATTCGAGGCGTTCGATCTGACCTGGAGTGAGGACCTCCTCCGGGTTCTGGAGCTCTCCCGTGGCGGCCACGACGAAGTCGCGCGGCACCGTGAGCGCCACCTCGAAATCGCCGTACTCCAGGTACCACTCGCCCTGCCCCAGGAACGGAGACTGATTCCATCCGTTCACGTCGTCATAGGTGAACATCCGGGGGTACCACTGGGCGAGTTGATAGATGATCCCACGGCGGATGCTCTGCCTCCCCATCCGATCGCCGCCCGTCTCCGGGATCACGAAGGCGAAGTCGATGTCGATCTCGACCTTTGATCCGCCCGGGGCGAGCGGTTCGTCGAGCAGGATCTCCATCATCGTGTCCTCGATGCGGTACTCGGGGACGACAGTCTCTCCACCGTGCTCGAGGGTCACCGATGCGATGTCGAAGCCTCCGTCATCGAAGAAGCCGCCGTGCCGGACGTTGCCGTCGAGCTCCTCCGCCCGCAGCGCCCCGTAGCTGTCTTCGCTGAAGAGATTCTGGTCGAGCTGGAGCCACAGACTCGAGAGGGAGTCGGGGCTGTTGTTCGTATACGTGATCCGCTCGCGGCCGGTGATCGTGTCGTCTCCGTCGTCGAGCGTCACCTCGATCCTGTAGTCGGCTCGCTGCTGCCAGTACTCCGAGCCGGGAGTCCCGGCCGAGGTCCTGAGGTCGTCGGGCGCGGGCAGTTCGAGCGGGGCGAACGCGCGTTCCGGGTCGAAGATCCGGCGCAGCGAGTCCTGGCGCGCCCACTCCGCTTCGACCGCGGCGGAGTCCGCCTCGACATCTCCGGCCTCCTGCCCCTTCGCGGGCGCGAACGCCAGCAGGAGCGTGAGAGCCCAGAACCCAGTCATCCTCACCGATCTCATCATCTATCGTCCGTTGCGATGTTCACTGCCGTGGCCGTCGACCCGACGGCTCCGTGATCCCCTGGGATCCTCGATAAGACAACGTATTAACACCCGCAGTCGTGGTTAGTTTCCGGCGCGAACGTAGTCCGCCCGCCGCGGGCGTGGTAGCCGGCGGCCCGCTGCCCCTTGTAACGGGGGACGAGGGCCCCGCATCATGCGAGTCGACCTGCGGCTCGGCGCCGCTCAAACTTCGATGAGGTGATCATGCCCCGTTCTTTCCGCCTCCGACCGCACGCGCGATCCGCGATCGTCGCGCTGACCCTCGGCCTGTCGTTCGTACTCACGGCTGGTGCCCTCTCCGCGCAGGACGACGTCTGGACGCCCGAGCTGAGCATGCAGTACCGGGCGATCGGCGGTACGGCGATCTCCCCCGACGGGTCCATGGTGGCCTACGTCGTCAGGGAACCCCTCATGGAGGGCAACAAGTCCGAATACCGCAGCCACATCTGGATGGCCGATGTGGCCACGGGCGCGACGTCCCAGTGGACCCGCGGCGAATCCTCGGCGGGCGGCCCCCGATTCACGCGAGACGGCGCGTGGCTGACGTTCACGAGCTCGAGGGACGCCGGAGAGTCGGCCCCCGACGGCAGCCAGATCTGGGCGCTTCCGACCGGCGGTGGCGAGGCCCGGGTCATCACCGCGTCGGAGAACGGCGTCGGCGGATATCGAATGTCGCCCGACGGAACGCGGATCGGGTTCGTCATGCGCGACCCGCTGACCGCCGAGGAGAAGAAGGCTCGCGAAGAGAAGCGCGACGTCATCCTCGTCGACCAGGACTACAAGTTCGGACACCTGTACGTCGTGAACTTCGCTCCGGAGGCCGACGAGCCCGCGAAGCCCGTCCGCCTGACCGCGGGCGACTTCCACGTGACCGGTTGGAGCTGGTCCCCGGGCGGCGACGAGATCGTCTTCTCGCACCAGGAGGATCCCCGGATCAACACGGGGCGGCTCACCGGCGACCTCTCGGTGGTGACCGTTCCGTCGGCCTCGGAAATCGACGCGATCCACGAGGCCCACGCGGATGCCGCGGACGAGGACTCGGAGGAGGACGGGGCGATGGACGATCACCCGATGACCGCGGGCGAGGTCCGATCGCTGCTCACGGGCGCCGGCGTCGAAGGCAGCCCGTACTGGTCGCCCGACGGGAGCCTGATCGCGTACACGTCGACGGGCGACCGACCCGAGCCGATCGGTCTCGGCGATATCCACGTGGTGTCCCCCGACGGATCGGGCGCGCGGAAGATCGTGGAGACCCCCAACCGAAGCGGCGGCGTGATCGCCTGGTCCGCGGACTCCCGCGAGCTGTACGTCGTCGAATCCCTCGGGACGCGTCGGCACCTGATCGCCGTCCCCGTCGAGGGCGATGACATCCGCTTCATAACGTCCGGTGACGGTGTCCTGGGCGGCATCTCGCTGACGCCCGCCGCCGACCGGATGGCGTTCACGTGGCAGACGCCGGATGAGCCGTGGGACGTGTTCGTGTCTCCGACCGCGTCCTACCAGCCACAGAAGGTGACCGACCTCCACGCCGATGTCCCGCGGCCCGCGATGGGACGCACCGAGCTCATCTCGTGGGAGTCGACGGATGGCTTCGAGATCGAGGGGCTGCTCACCTACCCCGTCGGCTACCGCGAGGGCGATCGCGTCCCGCTGATCCTCAACGTGCACGGTGGTCCCGCGGGCGTCTTCAGTCAGGGGTTCACGGGCGGCCCGTCGATATACATGCTTCAGACGTTCGCGCAGAAGGGGTTCGCTGTTCTCAGGCCGAACCCGCGCGGATCGACCGGCTACGGCAAGGACTTCCGGTTCGCGAATTTCCAGGACTGGGGATACGGCGATTTCCGCGACCTGATGACCGGAGTCGATCACGTCATCGACATGGGCGTCGGTGATCCCGACCGTCTGTTGCTGATGGGGTGGAGCTACGGTGGGTACATGACCTCGTGGGCCGTCACGCAGACGGACAGATTCAAGGCTGCATCGATGGGCGCCGGTCTGCCGAACCTGATCTCGATGACGACGACCACCGATATCCAGGACTATCTCGTCGGTCACATGGGGGTCGAGTTCTGGGAGGACTACGAGCGGTACGAGCGGCACTCGGCCATGTACCACATCGCCGACGTCGTGACGCCCACCCAGGTGATCCACGGAGCGAACGATCTACGAGTGCCGTTCACTCAGGGCCAGGAGTTCTACCGGGCCCTCGACCGGCGCGGAGTACCCACGGAGATGGTCGTGTATCCGCGCACCCCGCACGGGCCGACCGAGCCGAAGTTCCTGATGGACGTGACGGATCGGATCATGACCTGGTTCGACAAGCACGTCGAACGGGAGGTCGTAACCACCGCCGGCGGCGATTGACCGGGGCGTGCCCGCCCTCCCCACCTTCGACAAATCGGCCGTCGTCAGGCTCTGGTTTCAACGCCAGGGCCTGACGGCGCCGCGGGCCGCCACCCCGCTCGGCAAGGCTTCGTTCGCGGATCATCTCGAGCGGACGGGGGCACTTCAGCTCGACTCGGTCAATGCGGTCGAGCGGGCGCACTACCTGACCCTCTGGAGCCGGTTCGGTGCCTACGACCGGTCGAAGGTCGATCGCTGGGTGTACCGCGACCGGATCGCGTACGAGTACTGGGGGCACGAGGCTTCCATCCTGCCGATCTCGCACCTCCCGATCGGACGCAGGGCGATGAAGCGCTTCCCGCCCGACAGCTGGAGCGGAAAGTCCTGGTGGAGTCGGTTCGCCACGTCGACGGCCTCGAAACGGCGGGTCCTGAAGCGGCTGAGAGAGGAAGGTCCCCTCGAGAGCGTACACTTCGAGCGCCAGGAGGCGGAACTGGGTCCGGGTGGGAAGCCCGCCGAGGGATGGCTGCAGAAGGAAGACAAGCGGTCGCTCAAGCTTCTGTGGCACGACGGCCGGGTCGCCGTACATGAGCGGCGCCACTTCAGGTGCGTCTACGACATCGCGGATCGCGTGTACCCCGAGAGCGACATCGCCTCGCCGACCGAGTACGAGGACAGCTGGCTTCTGGCAGGGTTGTCGGGCTGCGGAATCGCGCCGGAACGCCACCTGGTCAACTACTTCACCGGTCCGTCTCACAAGGCGGCCGAGCGCAAGAAGGTGATCGCCCGGAATCTGAAGATGGGCCGGATCGTCGAGGTCAAAGTAAAGGGGCTCCGCGGTCCCTGTTACGCCATGCCCGAACACCTCGAGGGGATCGAAGACCTGCCCGAGCCGACCGGGACGAACCTGATCTGTCCCTTCGATTCCCTTCTCTGGCAGCGAAAGCGGGCGGAGGAACTTCTCGGGTTCAAGTACACCATCGAGATCTACGTACCCGAGGCCAAGCGCGTGTACGGGTACTACGTGCTTCCGATCCTCCACGAGGGGCGGCTGGTGGGGCGCATAGACCCCAAGCTGCACCGCGACCGGGGTGTGCTCGAGATCAAGGCGATCCATATGGAGCCCGACTTCCAGTCGTCGATGGGGTTCGTCGCGGCGTTCGGCGAGGCGCTGGACGACCTGGCGGATTTCCTCGGCGCAACGGACATCGACATGCCGAGCGGCTGGATGATGCAGCTGGGCTGAGCGCCCGATGGGCTGAAAGCCCGAGAGGAGTCCACATGCGATCGACCACTGTGCTCGCCGCGATCCTGCTTTCCGCCTGCTCTGCTCCGAATCCCTCCGGGCAGAGTCGCCCCGCGCCCCCGGCCGCCGGCGCATTCGGAGACCGTCCCAACATCGTGGTGGTGGTCGTGGACGACCTCCGGGCGGACGAGTTCGGAGCCGCGGGCCATCCGTGGCTCGAGACCCCGAGCATCGACCGGCTCGCGGCCGAAGGAACCATGTTCACGCGGGCGTTTCACGCCGTCCCGCTGTGTTCACCGAACCGGGCCTCTCTGCTCACGGGTCAGTATCCGTCGCGGCACGGGATCATCGACAACGTCGCGCGGAACCTCGCGAGCCATCGGCTGCAGACCTTCCCGCAGGCCCTGCAGGGCGCCGGGTATCGCACGGCGTTCCTCGGGAAGTGGCATATGGGGAACGATCCGACGCCGCGCCCCGGTTTCGACGAGTGGGTGGCGCTTCCCGGACAGGGCCGCTCGGAGAACCCGGTATTCTTCGAGGACGGTGCGCTAGGCGAAGTCGAGGGATACACGACCGACATCCTCACCGACCGGGCGATCGACTTCATCGGCGCCGACCCGTCGACGCCGTTCATGGTGTACATCGCCCACAAGGCCGTTCACCCCGATATCGCGCAGCTCGATGATGGGTCCGTGGACCCCGCGACGTCACGCGGCTTCGTTCCGGCCCCGAGACACCGCGGGCGATACGACGACCGGTCCTGGCCGAGCCGTCCGAACCTGATCCAGTCACTCTCCGACCTCGATGACAGACCCGCGCTCCAGAACGCGCTCGCGCGGCGGGGTGACGATCCGGTGTCGGTCCAGGACGACTCCGGGCTCCGGACGAACCAGGCGACTATTCGACGACGCGCCGAGATGGTCCTGGCCGTCGACGAGGGAGTCGGACGGATCGTCTCGGCCCTCGAGGAACTGGGGATTCTGGACGAGACCGTGATCGTCTTCACGAGCGACAACGGATACTTCTACGGCGAGCACGGGCTGACGAGTGAGCGCAGGATGCCGTACGAGGATGGGATTCGGAATCCGCTGATCATTCGGTACCCGCCCGCCGCTCCGGCGGGCGCTACGATCGACGCGCTCGTGAGCACGGTGGATCTGGCGCCCTCCCTCCTCGAGATGGCGGGGGCCCCGGTGGGCGATCAAATCCAGGGCCGCTCCGTGGTGCCGCTTCTGGCGAACCCCGACGCCGCGTGGAGAGAGTCGCTCCTCGTCGAGTTCTACACGTACGAGAACCCGTTCAACCATCTCGTGGACATGGACTACCGGCTCGTCCGGACGGATCGCCACAAGTACGTGCACTGGGTGCAGCACCCGGAGCTGGACGAGATGTACGACCTCGAGCAGGACCCCTACGAGACGGAGAACCTGGCGCGCGACCCGGCGCACGCGGAACTGCGCGCACGGCTCCGGACGGAGCTCGGAGCGCTCACCCTCGAAGCACTGGGGCTCACCCCATGATGGCCTTCGCCTCGAGGAACTCCTCGAGCCCGTAGACCCCCCACTCGCGTCCGTTGCCCGACTGCTTGTAACCGCCGAAGGGCGCCGCCATCTCGCCGAACGCGCCGTTGATATGGACGTTTCCGGTCCGGAGCCGGCGCGCGATCGCCCGGGCCTGATCCGCGTCCTCGGCCGAGACGTATCCCGAGAGCCCGTAGGGTGTGTCGTTCGCGATCTCGACCGCGTCGTCGAGGTCGTCGTAACCGATGATCGTCAGGACCGGCCCGAAGATCTCCTCGCGGGCGATGGTCATGTCGTTCGTGGCGTGCGTGAAGACGGTGGGCTTCACGTAGTAGCCGCGATCGAGCCCCTCGGGCTTTCCGGTCCCCCCCGCCGCGAGGTGCGCACCCTCGTCGATTCCCTGCTGGATGAGGTCCTGGATCTTCCGGAACTGCACGTCGGACACCACGGGCCCGATCGTCGTGTCCTCCGCTTCAGGCGCGCCAACCACGATCTTGCCGGCCGCCTCGGCCGCGATCGACGCGGCCTCGTCCATCCGGGACTTCGGGACGAGCATCCGGGACGGCGCGTTACATGACTGTCCCGAGTTGTTGCACATGCGTCCGACATCGCGGGCGACGGCCGAGGCGAATCCATCGTCATCCACGATGATGTTCGCCGACTTGCCACCCAGTTCCTGCGCGACCCGCTTCACGGTCGGGGCAGCCGCCTTCGCGACCTCCACCCCCGCCCGCGTGGACCCCGTGAACGACACCATGTCGATGCCTGGGTGAGACGAAATCGCGGCGCCGACCGTCGGCCCGTCCCCGTTCACGAGATTGAAGACTCCCGGCGGCACCCCCGCCGCATCGAGGATCTCCGCGAAGATGATCGCGCTCAGCGGGGCGACCTCGGACGGCTTGAGAACCATCGTGCACCCGGCTGCAAGCGCCGGCGCGACCTTGCAGGCGATCTGGTTCGCCGGCCAGTTCCACGGCGTGATCAGCCCGCACACCCCCACGGGCTCCTTCACCACCGTCGCCTTCCCGAGTGGCTCCTCGAACTCGAAGTCCTTCAGGACCGCGAGGGTGCTCATGAAGTGCCCCATGCCCGACGGTGCCTGAGCCCGGCTCGCGAGCTTCGACGGCGCCCCCATCTCGGCGGTGATCGTCGCCGCCATCTCGCCGAGACGGCCCTTGTAGGTCTCGATGATCCGCTCCAGCAGCTCGATCCGCTCTTCGCGACTCGTCTGCGAGAAGGAGTCGAACGCGCGGCGCGCCGCGGCTACGGCCGTGTCGACGTCGTCCGTGCCTCCGAGCGCCACCTGCGAGATGACCTCTTCGGTCGCGGGATTGATCACGTCGAGCCGGTCGTCGGTGGACGGTTCGACCCACTGTCCGTCGATGTAGAACTTCAGTGCGTTGTCCAAGGCGTGTCCTGATCAGGTTGGAGTTCGATGTGCGGGCGCCAAGATACCACGTCGGCGGCCCGGTGTCGGCCCTCCCGCGCCCATCGCTATTGTTACGGGTCCGTTGGCGGACCGCCCAACGCTTCCCAACGCGGAGTACCCGATGCGATTCCTTCCTGCCTCCTCCCTTGCCGCGACGCTCGTTCTCGCGCTCGCGGCCTGCACGGGACCGCCCGAGCGCGGTGCCGCGGCCGTGACCGACGACGTGCTGGAAGCAGCCGGGCCGGCGGATGACTGGCTCACGTACGGCGGCAACTACTACGAGGATCGGTACAGCTCGCTCGACGGAATCGGACGGGACAACGTGGCCGACCTCGGCCTCGCGTGGTCGTACGACTTCGACCTCAGAGGCGGGATCGAGACCACTCCTCTGGTCGTGGACGGCGTGATGTACGCGACCGGCCCATGGAGCGTCGTGCACGCGATCGACGCGGTGACGGGCGAGCAGCTCTGGCGCCACGATCCGCAGGTACCGCGGCAACGCGGGCGCCTGGCCTGCTGCGACGTCGTGAACCGGGGCGCCGCGATGTACGCCGGGAAGGTGTTCGTCGGAACGCTCGACGGGCGGCTCGTCGCTCTCGACGCCGAGACGGGCGCCGTCGTCTGGGACGTCGTCACGGTCGACCAGGGCGACGCCTACACGATCACCGGCGCCCCGCGGGTCGTGAAGGGCAACGTCGTGATCGGGAACGGCGGAGCCGAATACGGCGTGCGCGGGTACGTCACCGCCTACGACGCCGAGGACGGCTCGCTCGTGTGGCGAACGTACACGGTCCCGGGGAACCCGGCGGACGGCTTCGAATCCGATGCGCTCCGGATGGCCGCCGGGACCTGGTCGGGCGAATGGTGGGTCGCCGGGGGCGGCGGCACGGCCTGGGATGCGATGGCCTACGACCCCGAGCTGGAGCTCCTCTACATCGGCACCGGAAACGGATCGCCCTGGTCACGGCACCTGCGGAGCCCGGGCGGCGGCGACAACCTCTTCCTGTCGTCGATCCTGGCCCTCGACGCGACCACCGGCGAGTACCGGTGGCACTTCCAGACCACGCCGGGCGACCACTGGGACTACACGGCCACGCAACCGCTCGTGCTCGCGGACATCCGGTTCGACGACGCATTGAGGCGGGTGATCATGCAGGCTCCCAAGAACGGCTTCTTCTACGTCATCGACCGCGAGACCGGGGAGTTCCTCTCTGGCGAACCGTACGCCACGCTGAACTGGGCCGAGGCCCTCGACGTCGAGACCGGCCGGCCGCTCGAGAATCCCGAGGCGGCGGACGGCTCGTCGTTCCAGCTGATCGCCCCCACGCCGCTCGGGGGTCACAACTGGCAGCCGATGGCCTACAACCGGGATGAGGGTCTCATGTACATCCCGATGCAGGAAGCCTGGACGATGCGGGCCGACGACCCCGAGTGGGTGTATTCGGAGCCGGAGATCACCGACAGCGCGACGATCGGCGAGGCGCCGTGGAACACGGGGGTCCGCTGGGGCGGCTCGGACCGGCCCAGCGGCGGCTTCCTGCTCGCCTGGGACCCGCTGACCCAGAGCCCGCGCTGGAGCGTCGAGCTCGCGGGGTTCTGGAATGGCGGCGCGATGACGACCTCGACGGGACTGGTCTTCCAGGGCGGAGGAGACGGACGGTTCGTCGCCTACGATGCCGCGACCGGCGAGGCGCTGTGGGAGGCGTCCACGCGAATCGGGATTCTCGCGGCCCCCGTCACCTACGCCGTCGATGGCGTGCAGTACGTCTCCATAGCCGCCGGCTGGGGCGGCGCCCGCGGGCGCAGCAGCCCCCCGTACGGCGATGCCACGGAACACGACCAGAGGGGCCGGATCTTCACGTTCGCCGTCGGCGCCACGCAGGAAATTCCGTTGCCGCCCCGGCGACGCGATCTGTTCGTCCCGGAAACCGACCTTCCGACGGACGAGGAGACGCTCGCCGCCGGCGCGACCGTGTACGGCGAATACTGCGGGATCTGCCACGGGGCCGGAGGCGGTTCGACCGGAGCGATGCCCAGCCTTCACCGATCCACGAGCCTGACCCACCGGAACTTCCACCGTATCGTCCTCGAGGGTCTTCGTGAGGAGGAGGGCATGCCTTCGTACGCGGGTATTCTCAGCGAGGACGAGGTGACGCAGATTCATGCCTACGTCGTTTCCCGGGCGCGGGCCGCCGTCGCGGCAGAGGAGAACCAGTAGCGGTACGCAGTCGAGCGCCCGGTAGTCGGAGGACGCACAACCCACCAACCCTCTCTCGAGGAGAGATGACCGAATGAAACATCGCACGATACTGGCCGGCCTCGTCGTCGGTCTCGCCTTTGCCTCCGCGGCCGATCTCGCGGCCCAGCGGTCGTACGTGGGCGGCCGGAACGCGGACGAGGAAGGGACGCCGTTCAGTCAGGCCGTCTGGATCGACGACACGCTCTATCTGTCAGGCATGCTCGGGCTCGCCGGGGGCGGCGTACCGGACACGGCCGCCGAGGAAACGGCGAACGTGATGAACAACATCCAGCGCGTGCTGGAGAGCGAGGGTCTCACGATGGACCACCTCGTGAGCGTTCAGATCTTCGCGTCGGATGTTGAGGACTACCAAGAGTTTAACGAAGTGTACCGTACCTATTTTACGAAAACGTTCCCCGCGCGTGCGTTTATCGGATCCGGGACGCTGCTGTTCAACGCGCGGTTCGAGATTCAGGCCATCGCCTCCCGTAAGTAATCCGCAGCGCGGGCCCCCGGTAACGACCGCGGGGCCCGCGTCGTTCGACCCGAGATTTGTTTCCCATCCATCTAGAGAGAGCTGTCCCATGCGTCGAGTTCGTCCTCTCCCCCTCGCCCTGTTCATCTCCGTCGCGTCGACCGGAAGCCTGGTGGCCCAGGAAGCTCCGGCCCCGGACGCGAAGCCGAAGAACGAGACTCTTCCGCTCGAGCCGGCTCGCTCGTTCGATCTCGATACGGCGCAGGGCTCATGGCTGTCTCTCGATCTGAGCCCCGATGGGCAGACGATCGTCTTCGACATGCTGGGCGACCTGTTCACGCTCCCCTTCGAGGGCGGGACCGCAACGCGTCTCACCGAGGGCATGGCGTTCGACATGCAACCGCGGTTCTCGCCGGATGGCGATCACCTGGTATTCGTGTCCGATCGGAGCGGTGGCGACAACGTCTGGACGCTCGAGCTGGCGACGGGAGATACGACACAGATCACGAAGGGGAACGGCGACTCGTGGATGTCTCCGGACTGGTCACCCGACGGGGACTACATCGCGGCATCAAAGGGACAGACCCGCCTCGGCGGCGTGCAGCTCTGGATGGGACACCGTGACGGCGGCAGTGGGACCGTCCTCACCCCCGAGCCGCAGAACCTGAAGACGGTCGGCGCGGCCTTCACCCCGGACGGCCGCTACATCTGGCACGCCCGGCGCATGAACAGCTGGGATTACAACGCGGCGTTCCCGCAGTACCAGCTGGCGGTCTACGACCGCGAGACGGGCGACGTGTTCAATCGGACGTCGCGCTACGGCTCGGCGTTCCGCCCGACGCTCTCGCCGGACGGACGCTGGCTCGTGTACGGCTCGCGTCACGAAGACCAGACCGGTCTCAGACTGCGCGATCTCACGACGGGCGACGAGGAGTGGCTGGCCTATCCGATCCAGCGGGATGACAAGGAGTCGATCGCCGACCGCGACGTGCTTCCCGGCATGGCGTTCACGCCGGACTCGCGCGAGGTCATCGCGTCGTACGAGGGGAAGATCTGGCGGCTGCCCATCGACGGGAGCGACCGGATCGAGATCCCGTTCCGCGTCAACGAGACCTTCGTGATGGGCCCCGAGGTCTGGTTCGAGTACGACATCGAGGACACGCCGACGTTCACCGTCCGGCAGATCCGGGATGCAGTCCCGTCTCCCGACGGATCGAGGCTCACGTTCACCTCGCTCGACCGCCTTTACGTGATGGACTGGCCGAACGGGACGCCGCGACGGCTGACCGACACCGAGATGACGGAAGCTCACCCGGCCTGGTCCCGGGACGGGGAGTGGCTCGCCTACGTTTCGTGGGAGCCGAGCGGCGGTCACATCTGGAAGGTCAGGGCCGACGGGGGCGGAGACGCAGCACGTCTGACGAGCTCGGCGGGGACGTATCAGCAGCCCGCCTGGTCGCCCGACGGCGCCCGGATCGCCGCGATTCGCGGACCCGCCCGGGCCTATCAGGAGTCGACGGGGCCCGGCGCACCGGGGGCCAACGAAGACATCGTCTGGGTCGCGAGCGACGCTCCCGAAGATGGCGGCGCCGCCACGATGATCGCTCCCACGCAGGGACGCTCGCGCCCCCACTTCACCGGGGACAACGACCGCGTCTATCTCTCACACGGGGCCAACGGCCTGGTCTCGATCCGCTGGGACGGGACAGACCAGAAGGAGCACGTAAAGGTCGTCGGCAACACCCGACCCGGCTCCACGCAGCCCAACCGCGCCGGACTCACCATGATGGCGCCGCAGGGCGACCAGGCCCTCGCCATGGTGAACCGGGACATCTTCGTCGTGACGGTGCCGCAGGTCGGCGGCGACGCCCCCACGATCTCGGTGGCGAATCCCGACAACGCCTCCTTCCCCGCCCGGAAGATCACGGAGATCGGCGGCGAGTTCCCCGCCTGGGGCGGCGATGGCAACACCGTCCACTACTCCATGGGGAACGCCCACTTCGTGTACGATATCGAGCGGGCGCGAGTCGTCGAGGATTCGATCGCGGACGCGGCCGCTGCCGAGGCGGAGGAAGGCGGAGAGGACGAGGAGGAGGCCGACGACGAGGCCGATGACACGTCGGAGGACGAAGAAGAGGCGGGCTACCGGGCGTTCGAGCAGCGCGTCCTGATCCAGGCCACCCGCGACATCCCCGAGGGCACGGTTCTGCTGCGGGGCGGCCGCGTCATCACGATGAACGACGACGAGGTCATCGAGAACGCGGACATTCTCGTGCAGAACAACCGGATCGCGGCGGTGGGCCCGTCCGGCTCCCTCGATGTTCCGGCGGGAGCCGACGAGATCGACATCTCCGGCAAGACCGTGACACCCGGGTTCGTCGACACCCACGCCCACATGTGGCCGGCGTTCGGTCTCCACAAGCAGCAGGTGTGGATGTACCTCGCGAACCTCGCGTACGGCGTCACGCTCACTCGCGATCCTCAGACATCGCAGACGGACGTCATTACGTACGGCGATCTCGTCGATGCCGGGCAGGCGATCGGTCCCCGCGTGTACTCGACCGGCCCCGGCGTCTTCGGCGACTACATCATGGATGCGATCAAGGACCGCGATCACGCCGGCCGCATCCTGAAGGCGTACAGCGAGTACTACGACACGAAGACGATCAAGATGTACATGGCCGGCAACCGGCAGCAGCGTCAGTGGGTGATCGACGCCGCCCGGGAACAGGGCCTCATGCCGACGACGGAGGGCGGCCTGCAGGCCATGTACGACCTGACTCTCGCGATCGACGGCTACTCGGGCCTCGAGCACAACTATCCGATCTTCCCGATGTACGAGGACGTCGTCACGCTCTTCGTGGAGTCGAAGATCGCGTACACGCCCACCCTGCTCGTCACGTACGGCGGGCCGTGGGGCGAGAATTACTGGTACGCCAAGGAGCCGCCGCACGACGATCCGAAGCTCCAGCGGTTCACCCCCCACAGCGAGCTCGACGCGAAGGCCCGACGGCGAAACGCCGGGTGGTTCATGGATGAGGAGTACGTCTTCGAGGAGGTCGCCGAGAGCGCGAAGCGGGTCGTCGAGGCGGGCGGGTACGTGGGCGTCGGCAGTCACGGTCAGCTCCAGGGACTCGGCTATCACTGGGAGCTGTGGTCCGTCGCGTCCGGCGGCATGAGCGAGCACGACGCGCTCCGGACCGCCACGATCCTCGGCGCCGAGGCGCTCGGCCTGGGGAACGACCTCGGGTCCGTCGAGTCCGGAAAGCTCGCGGATCTCGTGATCCTCGATGCGAACCCCCTGGACGACATCAAGAACACGAACACCGTTCACATGGTGATGAA
>JBDHIO010000094.1:0-3477 GCA_039587355.1 Gemmatimonadota bacterium
ATGTTCGGCGCCACGGCCCGGATCGACGCGAGCATCTCCTCCGACAGCCCCGACGTGAGATACACGAGCTCGTCCGGGAGCTCGGCCGCCGGGATCGCGGCCACCGAGTTCTGCGTCGACCCGAGGGGAACCGGCTCCTGGCCGACTTGCAGCGCCCATACGCACGTCGGCGTGAAGACCGCGGACGCGAACAGGAAGCAGGTGACACCGAGCCGGCGGAAGCGCGCACGCATCACGAGGGTTCTCCAGTTGAAAAGTAAATCTGAACGGAGGATAGTACTCTCGCGGAACCCTGGACAGGAAGACGTTCTCTTCTCTCAGCCCGATCCTTCGACCTTCACGCGTAGTACTGTTCCGCTGGAGAGCCACTTCCGTCTATCGGTACGAGGAAGGCGACTGCCACACGGCTCACGCCCACTGGTCGGTGATCAAGGAGCCGTGATCGCCGGCCCACCTTCCATCCCCATGTCAGAGCGCGTATCGTTTGAGTCATGCTAGAATCCTTCGGACACCTGGTCCGCAGAATGTTCGCCAGTTTTCGGGACTCGATGAGTGCGCTCTTCGACTCACGCTCCACGGCCGATGACCTGAGAGCGGTGATCTGGCTCGCCTCGATCGGGCTCGTGGTCGTCGTGGTGCTGTGGATCATGAGGGGATTCGAGAAGCGGAAGCCGATGCGGTAGCCGGCTCGTCCCGCACGAGGCTCTTCAGTCCTCCACAGCTGGAAGGCGCGGAGAGAACGTATAGCACCACGCCTCTCCTTCGAGAACCACCTCGCCGTCGCCCCGAACGATCTCGATCCCCAGCTCCGCCACCGGCTTCGAGGCGTGTAAGCTCACCACTCTCGCGGTGGCCGTGATCGTGTCGCCGATGAATACGGGCGCCGTGAATCGCCAGTTCTGGCTGAGGAAGACGGTTCCGGGGCCGGGCATGTCCATGGCTACGAGTGCGTGCAGCAGGCCCGTGGTGAGCCCTCCCTGTACCACCAGACGCCCGAACCTCGTCTTTCCGACAAAGTCCTCGTCGAAGTGAAGGGGGTTTCTGTCCCCCGTCATTCGCGCATAGGCCTCTACATGCTCTGCCGTAAGAGTGATGCTGCGCGTCACCGTTTCGCCGACTGTCAACTTCATGCTGCGTTTTCCCTTCCGCTGGCGGCAGTGACACGCCCGTGCGCCTCCGTGCCGAGCGAACGTACCGCGTCGACCAGGGCGTTCATCTCCCGGGCCAGCACGAGGTGCTGGTCCTTCACACCCTGCATGCTCCACTCGAAGGAGGCGATCTGGTCCGTGACGGCGAGGAGTCCCCGCACTCGCTCGTCGCGAGATGCCTGATAACGGATCAGAGCGGCATCACTTCCTTCCAGTGCGGCATGGACAAGGAACTCCGCTTCGCGAAACGCATCGGTGATGCCGTGAGCGGTGAGCGGATCTCGGAAGTATGCGGCGTCGCCGACCAGTGCCCAGCCCGGTCCGGTTGCACGACGCAGAAACCCCGGCTCTCCGGCGAAAGCTCTCAGCTTTCCGGGACCCTCGCTACGTGCCACGCGCTCGGCCAGGTCGGCAGAAACGTCCTCGAGCGCCTCGAAATAGAGAGCCTCCAGGCCACCGCTGCGCTGGGTCTCGAACCGCCCCTGGGGAACCGAGGCGAATACGCACGTCTCGCCATCGTTCGTAGGAATCGACCCCACGGCGGCGCCCAGATCGTAGTACCAGTGGTATCCCTCCAGGCCCAGGCCGCTCCAGTACCCGTAGATCGATGCCGTTGCATGTGACGCCGTGGCATACGCTTCCAAACCAAGGATACGGGCCATGCGCGATCTGACCCCGTCTGCGCCGATCACGAGAGTGGCTTCCACATCGACCACCTGCCGGTCGGCGCCCGAGATCCTGGCGCCCCGAACTCGGCCATGTTCATCCCATATCAGGTCGACCACGGACTGCCCGTTGACGACTTCAGCACCTGCCGCCAGCGCCGCTTCGACGAGCACCGAGTCCAGGACGGTGCGTCGAGGGGCGAAGAGCGAGTCTACGCCGTCCCTTTCCTTGATCGGGATTCCGATGACCTCGTCGGCGTAGTGGAACGTGGTCTTGCGGATCGCCGGGGTCCCCGAGGATCGGACAGCGTCCAGCAGGCCCCAGCGATGAAGCTGGAGCACCGCTCCCCTCATCAGCGCGTGCGTGGACAGGGTATCGCTTCCACGTCTGGCGGGGTCCACAACCAGGACGCGCAGCCCGCGGCGGGCCAGCAGCATGGCCGTGGAAGCACCCGCACATCGCGCGCCGGCGATCATCACATCATAGCGTTTCCGCTCTACAGGGATGGGCATCGGGATTCTCTCTTCAGGCGGTTCGGACGGCGGGTCCCGGTCGGGAAATCGCTCGATCCAGGAAAGACGCAAGGTGACCGCTCAGGTAGCGGGCATCGTCCGCGGCTCCGTCGATCAGGCTCGACTTGCGGCGTCTGAGAAACGGCATTCCCAGCAGGTACATGCCGGGTGCGTCCACAACTCCGCCGTCGTGCCGTACCCGACCTTTGCGGTCGAGAACGGGTACTTCGAGCCACGAGTAGTCTGGACGAAACCCGGTCGCCCACAGAATGGTCCGGATCCCACCGAGATCCATGTCCAGGGGTGGCGATGCCTCGACCCTGGTGGGTTCGAAGCGGTGCGGCGGATCGACCACCCCATCCAGGGACTGATCGGTCACCCACGCGTCGATCCGGTCCAGCAATCGGTTCATCTTGAGATCGGACATCGCGCACTGGTTGGGCAGCGATCCCGAGAACTGCACCTTCGCGTTCTGAACCCCGGCGAGGCGGCCGACGAGTCGGACGCCGATGTCGGTCAGACGATTGAGGTCCAGGTCCCTGCGATCGTCTGACCCCACGAGCTGCAGGGAGGGCACGTTCCGGGCGCGAACGAGGTTGTCCACCTCTTCGTAGCGTTCATCCAGTACGCCGACCGCGTCCATCCACCACTTGATGTCCCTGCCGCGATAGACCCGGGGCACCCGGATGTGCTCTCCGACCGCCAGGGTGACGGACCGGCCCGAGCGATGGATTTCCTCGGCGATCTGTGCGCCCGTGGAAGCGGCGCCGACGACCAGAACCCCACCGTCCGCCAGCTGATCCGGGTTGCGGTACTCGAGCGGCGTCAGCGTATCGATTCGATCAGGCAACATCTCGGCGATCGCCGGGACGTTAGGGATGTTGCACGCCCCGGTCGCGATCACGACCGCCTGGCACCGCCAGGTCCCCCGGTCCGTCAAGACCTCGTATCCGTCGTGACCTATTCGCACCGACGTGACCGTGGTGCGGGTTTGGACGGGGGCCGAGATCAGTCCGGCGTACCGTTCCAGGAAGGCGATCGTCTCGGGCATCGTCCGGTACCCGTCCGGGTCGTCACCCTGGTAGGCGTACCCGGGCAGCCGGCTCTGCCAGTTGGGGGTGAGCAGACGAAGCGAGTCCCACCGCTCGGTC
>JBDHIO010000095.1:0-3445 GCA_039587355.1 Gemmatimonadota bacterium
ATCGGTCGACCCCGATCGTGGCGGTGCACGTCATGTATCACGTGGGCTCGAAGGACGAGCGCGCGGGCCGAACGGGGTTCGCTCACCTCTTCGAGCACCTGCTGTTCCAGGGCTCTGAGCACGTTCCACGAGAGGGACACTTCAAGTACATCCAGGATGCCGGTGGCACCCTCAACGGGTCCACCTGGTTCGACCGCACGAACTACTACGAGATACTTCCCTCGAACGAGATCGATCTGGCCCTGTGGCTCGAATCCGACCGGATGGGATTCTTCCGGGCGGGCATCACGCAGGAGAAGCTGGACAACCAGCGCGAAGTGGTGAAGAACGAGCGTCGACAGTCGTACGAGAATCGACCATATGGTCTCGCGTTCGAGACGGTCCTCGCAAACGCCTATCCGGAGGGGCACCCCTACCGACACCCGACCATCGGCTACATGGCGGATCTCGAGGAGGCATCGCTCGAGGACGTGCACGACTTCTTCGATCGGCACTACGGGCCGAACAACGCGGCCCTCGTGATCGCCGGTGACATCGAGCCGGCCGCCGCCCTGGACCGGATCGAGCGGTGGTTTGGCGACATCCCCGCGCGCCCCGTCCCGGACCGCGTTGGCGTGCCATCCCCGCTGGGTCGCGGTGAGCGGCGTGAAGTGATCGAGGATCAGGTTCAGGTGCCGCGCGTCTACCTGATGTTCCATTCCCCCTCCTTCAACGATCCGGAGTTCGAGGCCGCGGACGTCCTGGGCTGTCTGCTGGCTGACGGAAAATCTTCCCGCCTGCACCATGCTCTGGTCTACGAAAGACAGGTCGCGGCCGATGTGCACGGCTTCACCTGGCCGACCGAGAAGGTCGGTATGCTCTTCGTGGTCGCGACCGCGCGGCCGGGTATCTCGGCTGGCGATCTCGAGATGGCCGTGCGCGAGGTGATCGAGGGGCTGCGGTCCGATGGGATCCGCGCGGACGAGATGGAAGGAGCTCTCAATAGGGCCCGGCGTTCGCTCGTGGGGCAACTGAACAGCGTCGGCGACCGGGCCGACGCTTTCGCTCACGCGGCGATACTCCGTGACGACCCCGACTACGTGAACGCCGCGTTCGACCGATACGCGAGCCTGACCGGTGACGTAGTGGCCGCGATCGCAGAGGAAATCCTTCGCCCGGACCGTCTCACCGCGGTTCACGTGACGCCGCGCACGGCCGACGAGGGGGGCGGGTGAGCCCGGCGAGCACCACTCCCGATCGGACCCGTAGGCCCGAGCCGACCGAGCCTCGGGACCTGCGGCTCCCCTCTTTCGAGTCGATTGCCCGGCCCGACGGACTCGATGTCCGCGTGGCCGTTCGCGAGGCGGTACCCGAGGTGTCGTTGCGTCTCGTACTCGAGGCAGGGGCTTCCGCCGACCCCACGGGATACGGCGGCCTGGCAGAGCTGACTGCGCGCTTGCTCACGGAGGGTGCGGGTACCCGGGATGCGGTCGAGATGGCACGGTGGCTCGATCGACTGGGTGCGGGATTCGAGGCCTCCGTCAGCTACGACACGGCCGTCCTCTCCATGCACCTGCTGAGCGACGTGCTCGATGAAGCCCTCGAATTCCTGTCATCCGCCACGCGGGATCCACGTTTTGACGATGATGAGTTCGAGCGCGTGAAGGCGGAGCGACTCGATGAGATCGCTCGCGAGCGCGATGAACCGGCGATCGTCGCCGACCAGGCCCTGATCGCTGCGATCTACGGCGCGGATCTGTACGGCCGGCCGGTCCGAGGGACCCACGAGTCGGTCGGAGGCCTGTCCGTCGACGCGGTGCGCGACTTCCATTCGGATCGCTTCGCACCGGGAGGCGCCCTGCTGATCGTGTGTGGCGACGTACGACTCGACGCCCTGGCGAAGGGTCTGGAGCGGCACTTCGGTGGGTGGTCGGGTGCGTGTGCCAGGGATCTCCCACCCGCGGTACCGGACGTTCCCGTCGAAGGGCCCGGGGTGATCCTGATCGACCGCCCGGACAGCCCGCAGGCCGAGCTCCGTGTCGGGACGATCGGGGTGCCGTACGGGACGGACGACCACTACTCGATCATCGTCGCGAACGCGATCTTGGGCGGTCTGTTCAACTCCCGGATCAACATGAATCTGAGGGAGGACAAGGGGTGGACCTACGGCGCACGGAGCAACTTCCGCTTTCGCCGCGGGGCCGGTCCATTTGTGGCGCGAACGGCGGTCGAGACCGGAGCGACCGCGCCGGCGCTACGGGAGGTGCTCGACGAGATCGATCGGATGCGGAAGGAGCCCCCCGACGAAGACGAGCTGCTGCTCGCCAAGCATGCGTTGACGCTTTCGCTGCCGTTGCAGTTCGAGACCGCGTCACAGATCGCGCGCCGGGTCAGCACCCAGCTGATCTACGATCTTCCGGGTGATTATTGGGAGCGTTACCGTGAACGAATCGAGGCGGTCACGGGCGACCAGGTGCGGCGTGTTTGCCAGACCTACCTGACCGACGACCGACTCGTTCTACTCGCGGTGACGGACGCCGCGAAGGTCGAGGACGAGGTCGCGAGCCTGGGCCCCGTCCAACGCCGAGGAACTCCCTGACCGGGTTTGGCGTTGCTCAGTTCCCCCGGTATGGGTCGGAAACCCGCACCAGTCTTGACTTTCGGCTCATTTTCGGTTATTTAAACCGGTCTGTAGTCCCGCGCTCGGGGCTTGGCTGCGAATGAAGCGACGCAGGGCGCGGGCCCGTGAACGGGAGTTCGCGACGGACGCCAGCGGCTTCGGGGAGGGTGCGCTGGCAGGATCGGATGGGCTCCGTATCGACGGCGAAGTGGTGTATCGAGGCCGTGTCTTCGACGTCGAGCTCGACCAGGTTCGATTCCCGGATGGATCGAACGGCGAGTTGGAGATGATCCGTCATCCGGGTGCTTCCGCGGTGCTTCCCGTGTACCGCCCCGAGGAGGCGGAAAGCGGCGAAACGACGGTCGTGCTGCTGCGGCAGTTCCGGTACGCTGCGGGTGGCGCGATGTGGGAGGTTCCGGCGGGCAAGCTCGAAGCGGGCGAATCGCCCGAGTCCTGCGCGCGGCGGGAATTGGAAGAGGAAGCCGGCGTCCGGACCCGCGATTTGCGGCGGCTGACGACGATTCACACGACCCCCGGATTCACGGACGAGGTGATTCACCTCTTCCTGGCGCTCGGCCTCGAAGGTGGCGAGATGAGGCACGAGAGCACCGAGTTCATCGAGCGACACGAGATCTCACTCCCTCGGGCGCTGGAGATGGTGGCGTCGGGTGAGATCACGGATGCCAAGACGATTTGCACGCTGCTCTACGCGGCGAGCTTCGATCTAGATGTATCGCCGGGCGGAGGTCCGGTCGATCTGTGACGATTTTCGAGGCTCGTGCGTCATAGTTAATAGGAAAAGCGACGGAGGCCGAGTCCGGCTCGGCATGTCACCGATCTCAAGAG
>JBDHIO010000052.1:0-15480 GCA_039587355.1 Gemmatimonadota bacterium
CGTGATCGCCGCCGTCAGCGTCGTCTTCCCGTGGTCCACGTGTCCGATCGTTCCCACGTTCACGTGCGGCTTCGTTCGCTCGAATTTCTGCTTCGCCACCCTGGGCCTCTCCTGGGTTATGTCGTACTTCGCCTGTCGGCGATACACGCGTCAGCGTGTTTCATGAACGAGATGGTGGGGGGAGGATTCGAACCTCCGAAGGCATAAGCCAGCAGATTTACAGTCTGCCCCGTTTGGCCGCTTCGGTACCCCACCGTCGGCCCCCGCACTCCGACGGCGCTACCTTGCGAAGCTGCCGCATGGGGGCGATGCTGCCAGCCTGCTCGACCGAGCTGGCGGTGGGACTCGAACCCACAACCTTCGGATTACAAATCCGATGCTCTACCGGTTGAGCTACGCCAGCGACCCTTCCGAAAATAGACGCCTAACATAAGAGCGGTCCGAAGGACCGTCAATATGTCATGCGACCACCGGATCCCGGGCTTTGTCCTTGACTTGACGGCCCTTCCAGAGGGAGCCGGGATGAGGGCCCGGACCCCGAAAACGGGTCATTCGGACACACCGCCCGGAGCGGTGCCTCGCAGCTTCCACCGGGTTCCCTCCGGCGTGTCCTCGAGCACGATGCCTCTCGCGTCGAGCTCGTCGCGGATCTCGTCCGCGCGGCCGAAGTCGCGGGCCGCGCGCGCCGCGCGCCTCTCCTCGATCAACCCCTCGACGAGCTGCGCGAGGTCCTCGTCCACATCATCGCCCTCGGCCTCCCGCAGCGAGAGAATCCCGAACACCGCATCGAAGTCGTCGAGGACCGCGAGCACGTCACCCGGCCCAGCGGGCGCGGAAGAACCGGCCTCGTCCAGCTTCTGATTCCCTTCCCGCACCAGACCGAAGATGGCGGCGAGGGCCTCGGAGACGTTCAGGTCGTCGTCCATGGCGGCCTCGAACGCCTCGCGGGCTGCCACCGCGGCGGGCGCTAGATCCCCGGTCGGAGTCCGGTGAGAGTCCGCGGCCGACCGCATACGCTCACGGAACTCCCACAGACGCTCGACGGATCGGGCCGCCCCGGACAACCCGTCGAACGTGAAATTGAGCTGGGCCCGGTAATGCCCGCTCAGCATCAGGTACCGAATCGTCGAGGGCGAGTATCCGCGCTCGAGGATGTCCGGGACCGTGAAGAAGTTGCCGAGAGACTTGGCCATCTTCTGCCCCTCGACGAGCAGATGCGCCGCGTGGAGCCAGTACTTCGCAAACGGCTTCCCGGTCGCGCCTTCGGACTGGGCGACCTCGTTCGTATGGTGGGGGAAGAGGTTGTCGACCCCGCCGGTGTGGATGTCCAGCGTCTCGCCCAGATAGTGCATCGCCATCGCGGAGCACTCGAGGTGCCAGCCGGGCCGGCCCGGTCCCCAGGGCGATTCCCACACGGCGACCTCCCCCTCCTCCCGCTCGCCACCCTTCCACAGCACGAAGTCGCGCGGGTCGTCCTTGTCGTACTCCTCATCCCCGGCCGTCCGACCGGCGGTCCCGAGCGTTTCGGGGTCGATCCCCGCGAGCCGCCCATAGCTCTCGAAGCGGGCGATCGGGAAATAGACGGACCCGTTCGTCTCGTAGGTGAGGCCTGCCGCCTCGAGCCGCTGCACCAGGTCGATCATCCCGTCGACGTGATCGGTGGCCCGGGGAAAATGCTCCACGGACTCGAGCCCCAGTCGGGACCAATCCTCGAAGAACCACTCGATCGGACCCGCGGTGACTTCATCCAGCGAGATCCCACGCTCGTGGGCCGCGTTGATCGTCCGGTCGTCGACATCGGTCAGATTCATGACCTGAGTGACGCGGTACCCCTTCCACTTCAGGTAGCGCCGAAGCAGGTCTTCCCACATGAACGTGCGGAAGTTGCCGATGTGGGCCCGGTCGTAGACGGTCGGGCCGCACGTGTACATCCGCACGACGCCGGGCTCGAGAGGTTCGAACTCCTCGAGCCGCCGGGTGAGCGAGTTGTAGAACCTGAGACTCATTCGCCGGTCGCTCCGTACGTTTCCGTGCGCCACTCGCGATACGCCGTCACGGCATCCGGGTTCTCCTCCCGCCAGACCGCGAGGCAGCCGCCGAGCTGGCGATCCGAGAGCTCGGCGAGCATCCCCGCGAGAACGCCGGCTTCACGCGCGAACGCGAACTCGTCGAGTGGCTCGTACGCAGGGCCTCCGAAAAGGGTGCGAGCCACCACCCAGCCGTCGACGAAACCGTCCATCGCTTCCATCTCGCGCGCGAAGATGTCGCCGCAGGGGACGTCCGGGTCCTCTCGAACGGCGTGCATCCTGAGCACCACGTAGTTGTAGTAGGCGCGATCGGCCTCCCGGAGGTTGCCCGGCGTGATCACGGCGGCTAGCGAATCGGTCACGACCTCGATCGCGTTCCAGGGGTAGGCCCGGGAACCGTCGTCCGCGCCGAGCTCGGGCCCGTAGGACGTGTAATAGAGGATCCGGGGATCTTCCTGGAGCTCGTCCCACAGGGCCTTCGACCGATCCCGCATGGCAAGGAGCCGGTCACCATCGAACTCGACGACCTCGCCCGATGGCGCGGTGAGCTCGTACTGACCGAGCAGGGTGCGAGGTGACGCGGCCCAGGCCAGCGAAAGCGCGATCGATGCGAAGAGGCACGACCGCACCGCCACGATGAAGGTGCGGAAGCGTTGACTGTCCGGGTGGAAGTGCGGCATGCTCGACATCCCCACGTCTCCTGCGGTTGCTGGCGCCCCGCGCGGCCCATGCCGGGTCCGTCCGGCGAGGGGGCGTGAACATACGATTCGCGTCGGGACATGTAACCCCCGGGAAGCCGCGAAGGTTCGCGGTCAGCGCGATGCTGTCGGAGAGACGACGGGGCGGACGGCCCACCGGTCACCCGGAATGCCGTCGGTGCGCGCCCGGAGGCCCGGGGCGCCGGCTATTCGACCGTGACGCTCTTCGCGAGGTTTCGCGGCTGGTCCACATCGCAGTCGCGAAGGACGGCGATGTGATAGGCCAGCAACTGCAGGGGAACGGCGTTCAGAATCGGCTGCAGCAGTGGGTGCGTCTTCGGGACGCGGATCAGGTGGTCCACCTTATCGACCAGCTCCATGTCACCGTTCGTGACCAGCGCGATCACGCGGCCTCCGCGCGTCTTCACCTCCTCGATGTTCAGCACGACCTTCGGGTACACAGAGTCCTTCGGCGCGAGGAAGACGACGGGCATCTCCTCGTCGATCAGCGCGATCGGACCATGCTTCATCTCCGCGGCCGGGTACCCCTCGGCGTGGATGTAGCTGATCTCCTTGAGCTTGAGCGCACCCTCGAGCGCGATCGGGAAGTTCGGACCGCGACCGAGGTACAGGAAATTGCGCGCGGACTGGAACTGTTCGGCGATCCGCCGGATGTGTTCCTCGTTTCCGATCACTTCCTCTATCTGCGCGGGAAGCTCGCTCAGGGCTCGCACGATCTCGCGTCCTTCGAGGATCGACAGACCGCGGCGGCGCGCCAGCATGAGTCCGAACAGCGACAAGGCCGTCACCTGGGCCACGAACGCCTTGGTCGAGGCCACTCCGATCTCGGGCCCGGCGTGCGTATAGACACCAGCGTGTGTCTCGCGGGCGATCGTCGAGCCCACGACGTTCACGATGCCGAACGTCGCCGCGCCGCGGGCCTGCGCCTCACGGATCGCCGCCAGCGTATCGGCGGTCTCCCCGGACTGGCTGATGCCCCCGACCAGCGTGTTCGGAGGAAGAACCGGGTTCCGGTACCGGAACTCCGACGCGTATTCGACTTCGACCGGAATCCGGGCGAGCTCTTCGATGATGTATTCGCCGACGAGTGCAGCGTGCCACGAGGTTCCGCAGGCGGTCAGCACGATCCGCTCGGCGCGGTCGATCTGGTCCCCGAGCTCGTCGAGCCCGCCGAGTCTTGCGGTCCCCTCTTCCTCGAGCAGTCGGCCCCGGGTCGCATCGCGAACCGTGTTGGCCTGCTCGTGGATCTCCTTCAGCATGAAGTGTGGATACCCCGCGCGCTCGATCCGCTCGAGATCCCACGCGACCCGACTGATCTCCTTCTCGATGCGGCGTGCCCCGCCGGGGGACCCCATCGACTTCAGGTCGAGCGTCTCGTACTCGCCTTCCTTCAGGATCGCGATCTCGTCATCCTCGAGATAGATGACCTGGCGAGTGTGTCCGAGGATCGCCGCGACGTCCGACGCGACCCACATCGCGTCGTCGCCGTTCTCTCCAACGCCGAGAAGAAGCGGCGCCGACCTGCGCGCCACCACGATCTTGTCAGGGTCGTTCTGGCACATCACCGCGATTCCGAACGTCCCCTCGATCTGAGTCAGCGCCGCGGCGACGGCCTGCTCGAGGTTGCCCCGGAAAGCCTCCTCGATGAGGTGAGAGAGGACCTCGGTATCGGTATCTGTGCGGAAGACGTGCCCGAGTTCGGTCAGCTTCGCTCGCAGGACATCGTTGTTCTCGATGATCCCGTTGTGAACGAGGGCGATCTCGCTGCCGCAGTCGGTGTGAGGGTGTGCGTTGATCTGGTTCGGCGCGCCGTGGGTGGCCCACCGAGTGTGCGCGATCCCCGCGTGACCAGCGACGGGAGATTGCTGGATCAGTCGTTCGAGATTGACGATCCTCCCGGCGCATTTACGGAGCTCCAGGCCCTTCCCGTTCTGGATGGCGACGCCGGCGGAATCATACCCGCGGTATTCGAGACGACGGAGCCCCTCGACGAGGAGAGGCACCGCGTCCCTCTTTCCGACGTACCCAACGATTCCGCACATCCACCGTATCCCGCGTCTCAGCTTTATTCACGAGGACTGACCCGATCACCGACCCAATCCGCAAGTTCTTGCGCTCTTTCGCCTTGTTGCGCCTCCGCTACGATGCGGAGGATCGGCTCTGTTCCCGAAGGCCTGACGTGTATCCAGGCACCATCCGGCCACTCGAGCCTCAGACCGTCCTGCGTGTCCTGCGAAACCCCGTCCGGAGCTGCTTCTCGAAGCGTCTCGAGCAACTCCGGGACGGCGAGGCCACCCCGGTCCACCTTCTGCTTCACGATTCGATACCCCGGGCGTGCTCCGACGATCTCGCCGAGCGACGTCTCGTTGCGGGCCAGGAACTGCAAGATGAGAGCCGCGGCAACTGGCGCGTCCCTCGTAAGGTGCAAACCCGGATAGATCACGCCCCCGTTGCCCTCTCCCCCGATCGTCGCACCGACCTCTAGCATCCGCCCCACGACGTTCGCCTCGCCCACCGGCGCGTGGTAAAACGGCACCCCGACCCGGTCCGCGGCGTCCCGAATGGACCGACTCGAAGACAGATTCGTCACGACGGGCCCCGGCTCGAGCTGCCCGACTAGTTCGACGACCAGCGACAGCGTCCAGTCCTCTCCCACCGGCGATCCGTTCTCATCGACGAGCGCCAGCCGATCCACATCCGGGTCGACGGCAAGCCCGAGATCCGCGCCTTCGCGCACGACCGCCTCGCCGAGCGCGGCGAGGTTCTCGGGGACGGGCTCCGGCGGTCGAGTGAACCGACCATCGGGCTCGAGGTCGATGGTCGTGAACGTGCACCCGAGAGCGTCCAGCAACGCCGGCATGGTGTAGGCCCCCGCGCCGCGCACGCAGTCGAGCACCACGCGAAACCCGCGTGCGGCGATGGCCGCGGCATCGATGATCGGGAGGTCGAGGACCCTGCGGATGTGCCGCTCGTTGGCTCCTTCGAACGTCGATCGGTCCCCAACGGCATCCCACGCCGCCCCGGATACGCCCTCTCGAAATCGATTCTCGACGTCCCGGCCGTCCGCGGGCGTGAGAAAACGTCCCTCGGGCGCCACCAGCTTCAGGCCGTTCCACTCGGCGGGATTGTGGGACGCGGTCACGAGGAGTCCGGCAATCGCCTCCGGGGTCTCTTCGACGGCCAACAGACCGGTGGGAGTCGCGACGACTCCCATGTCGCGAACATCGACGCCCATGGAACGGACACCGGCGGTCACCGCGTCGAGCATGAGTTCGCCGGACGTGCGGCTGTCGCGACCGACGAGCACGAACCCCGAGGTCCCCCCGGCCCTGTCCCGTGCCCACGCTCCGAACGCCGCCCCGTATCGGGCCGCGACCTCGGGCGTTAGCCCCGACCCGACGATCCCGCGAATCCCCGATGCGGAGATGATCAGCGTCTCACCCATCCACTTCTCCCTCTTTTCGACCGACCTCCCGGGACGAGAGTAAACCGGCCGTCGGGGCGGTCGTCAACTTCGAATCGACCTCCGGAGAGGGAGGGGGCGGCGGCGACCGACGGGAACTGCCCCTCGATCAAGGACCGTGTCGATCGTCGCGAGCCGTTTCCGCACGCGTCGCACCTCGCGAGGGGAGACCGTGACGGCCGCGAATCCGGGCGCCCAGCGCACCACATGTCCCACGGCGGCGAGACGCGACGTGACGTCCTCGCGGACGTGAGCGGCGAGCTCGCCGACACTCACCACAGCAGGAAGTCTGGCCAGCAGGTGGACCCGATCCGCCAATGCGCGCGCCTCGATCGGCTCGACGCCGAGCCGTCGGCAGGCCGCGAGCATGTGCGTCTCGATCGTGGCCCGGCGGGTCCGCGGAATCGCCTCGACCCTGGCGAGTGTAGACCACGCGATGTGGACGTAGAGCCGGTGCGGGGGGCTCGGGATCGGCGCGTCATCGGAGGCGGGCATCGAGATAGTCTGCGGCCCCCGATCAACCTGTCGTCAATCGGGTCGCGCGTCAGGAACCCCGTGGGTACTATCGGGGCGTTCGACCCCCCGAAACGCCGATCAAGGAGCGCTGCCCGAGTGTCTCGACAAAACGATGGATTCGGCACGCGTGCCGTCCACGCCGGCCAGAGGCCCGACCCCACGACCGGCGCGATCATGACACCGATCTATCAGACGTCCACCTACGTGCAGGCCGCGGTCGGGTCACCGACCGATGGGTACGACTACGCCCGTGTGAAGAACCCCACCCGTGAGGCACTACAGGACAACCTGGCCTCCCTGGAGAACGGGAAGCACGGCATTGCGTACGGCGCCGGACTGGGCGCGATCGAGGGCATCATCACGGGAACCCTCGACGCCGGGGACCATCTGATCTGCGGCGCGGACGTATATGGCGGGGTGGACCGCATGCTCCGCTACGTGTGGGATCGTTTCGGCGTCGAGTTCGACTTCGTCGATACGACGGACCTCGACGCGGTACGGGCGGCGATCCGTCCGGAAACCAGGCTGATCCACGTCGAGACGCCGAGCAATCCCATGATCACGGTGACGGATATCGCGGCGTGCGCGGACATCGCCCACGCCGCTGGCGCGATCCTCACGGTCGACAACACCTTCGCGACGCCGTTTCTGCAGCGTCCCCTCGATCTCGGGGCCGACGTCGTCATGCACTCCACCACGAAGTACCTGAACGGGCACAGCGACATGATCGGGGGCGCTCTGATCACGAACTCCGATGAGCGGGCCGACAAGCTCAAGTTCTACCAGAAGACGATCGGCAATATTCCGGGACCATTCGATTGCTGGCTCGTTCTGAGGGGAACCAAGACGCTGCACCTCAGGATGCCGGCGCATTGCGCGAACGCTCGCCGGGTGGCCGAGGTGCTCGACGCTCGAGCCGACGTGGACCGCGTCCACTACCCGGGTCTCCCCGACCATCCGCAGCACGAGCTGGCCTCGCGACAGATGGATGACTTCGGCGCCATGGTCGCGTTCGACCTCGGGTCGACCGATCGAGCGAACCGCTTCGCCGCGTCGACCGACATCTTCCAGCTGGCGGAGAGCCTCGGAGGGGTGGAAAGCCTGGTTTCGGTGCCGACGTCGATGACCCACGCCTCCGTCCCGGATGACAAGAAGGCCGCGATCGGCCTCACGCCGGGGCTGGTGAGGCTTTCGGTGGGCGTCGAGGACGGGGACGACATCATCGACGACATCCAGCAGGCGCTCGACCGACTTTAGCAGGCTGCTGAAAAGCCCTGGTGGGTCACGCGCAGGGGTCTCTCGGGTTCAGGCAAGGAAAGAGGACGAGTTCGTAGCCATAGCTACGGCGAGGACGAGGGACGATGCATCAACCCGAGACCCCCCTGCGCCGATCGTCCTGTATGACGTGGCAACCGAGTGTGACGGTTACGGCGGCACAACCCCGTCTCCTGCGTTGCGGCTCCTCGGCGTAGCTACGGCTATGCCTTCGTCGCCGCGCCTTGGATCAGGGGTTGTGGCGCCGTAACGTGACCCGCCAGGGTTTTTCAGCAGCCTGCTAGGGCGGACGCCGGGGCCTCGCCGACTGAAACAGCGCGGTCGGGGAGGTCGTAGGGCGGACGACTCCGCGGCCCCGGCCGCGATCCTGACACGAGCACACGAACGCATGCGGCGACATGGCGTTCGAACCCCGCCTGGCGGGAGGATACGATGAGCGAAGACACTGGCGTACAGCGGAGAATCCTGACCGAGATCAGTCCGGTCGCCTGGGAGCACCCGGCGGATCGTGCCGCGCTGAACGCGCTTCGAAAGATCCCCGGCTTCGACCTTGCCCTCCGCAAGATCTTCGGGCTTTTTGGCGAGCGGGCGATCCGGCTGGCGTTCAAAGCGAACGCGGTACGGGTCTCGCCTAACCAGTACGGCTGGATCCACGAGCGTCTGCTTCGCGTGTGCGAGGTACTCGACCTCGCCGAGCCCCCCGAGGTCTACATCTCACAGACTCCGGTCGTGAACGCCGGCGCTGTCGGGATGGGCGACCCGTTCATCGTCCTCAACTCCTCGATGCTCGAGGTGCTGTCGCACGACGAGGTCGAGGCCGTGCTGGGTCACGAGGTCGGCCACATCCTCAGCGGTCACGTCCTTTACCGAACGCTCCTGATCATCGTCCTGAACCTCGTCGTCTTCCGCTATACCATCGTCGGCCTGGCGATTCGACCGATCCTGATGGGACTCATGGAGTGGTATCGAAAGAGCGAGCTCTCCTCGGACCGGGCCGGGCTTTTGGCGATCCAGAACCCGGAAATCGCGATGTCCTCGCTCATGCACCTCGCCGGAGGTACGCGGGGGGAGACGCTGGACCTCGACGAGTTCGTTCAGCAGTCGGAGGAGTATCGTGAAGGCGGCGACCTTCTGGACGCCGTGTACAAGGTGCTGAACATTCTCGGTCAGACACACCCGTTCGCGGTGATCCGGGTCGGCGAGCTTCGCGACTGGATCGAGTCGGGCGACTACGACCGGGTGCTCTCGGGAGAATACCAGCGGCGGAGCGAGAAGGACGAGCGTCCCTATCGACAGGACCTGCAGGAGGCGATGTCGGGGTACAAGGACGCGGCTCGCGAGTTGCTCGACGAGGTGGATGCGAGTGTCGACCGCCTGAAGTCGAAGATGAAGGATGCGTTCCGAGGCCGTCGGGACGAGTGAACCTGCGCGAGGGAGAGATCAGCGAGTGAAGATCCTGGTCGTCGGTAGTGGCGGACGCGAACACGCGTTCGTCGACAAGTTCGCCGGAGACGAGCCGAACGCCGAGATCTTCGCCGCACCCGGAAACCCCGGGATGGCCGCGCAGGCGGAGTGCGTCGACATACCGTCGGGTGACGTGGAGGCCCTCGCGACCTTTGCGAAGACGCGCGGCGTCGACCTGACGGTCGTCGGTCCCGAGGCGCCGCTCGCGGATGGCATCGCCGATCGGTTCGAGCGGGACGGGATGACCGTCTTCGGTCCCACCGCCGGCGCGGCCCGCCTCGAGTCGTCAAAGGCGTTCGCCAAGGACCTCATGCACGAGCGAGGCGTCCCGACCGCGGCGTTCCGAAACTTCACGGATCACTCCGCGGCCCGCGCGTACGTCGAGGGCCACGCCGAGCCTCTCGTGGTGAAGGCCTCGGGGCTGGCCGCGGGCAAAGGGGCGATCGTATGCGAGACGCGAGGTGAGGCGCTCCAAGCGATCGACGCGCTCATGCTCGAGTCGCGGTTCGGCGATGCGGGCGCCGAGGTCGTCGTGGAGGAGTTCATGGAGGGCATCGAGCTCTCGGTCTTTTTCATCTGCGACGGCGAACGAGCGGTTCCTCTGTTGACCTCCCGCGACTACAAGCGGATCGGCGAGGGGGACGTCGGGCTCAATACGGGCGGCATGGGCGCGTACGCGCCGGCGGCTCCATGCGGAGATGACTTTCTCGAATCCGTCCGCGAGGCCATCGCCGACCCGGTGCTGAAGGCCATGGCCGAGCTGGGATCTCCCTACCGAGGCCTGCTCTACGCCGGCCTGATGTTGACCTCCGAGGGCCCGAAGGTCGTCGAGTTCAACTGCCGGCTCGGGGATCCCGAGACCGAGGCGGTGCTGCCCCTCACGGCTTCCAACCTCGTGGAGCCCCTCTCCGAGGTGGCGCGCGGCGGAACGCTCGAGGGATGGGCGCCCACCGCCCGACCCGGTGCCGCGCTGGTCACCGTCGTCGCGAGCGCCGGATACCCCGAATCGAGCGACCCTGGGCGCGAGATCCGGCTTCCCCAGGTAGATCCGGGACGCGGGAGGATCTATCACGCCGGCACGACACGCGACGGCGACCGGATCGTTACGGCGGGCGGACGCGTGCTCGCGGTTACCGGTCTCGGCGCCTCGCTCGCCGACGCGGCCCGCACGAGCCGCGAGATCGTGGCGGAGATCGAGTTCGAGGGCGCGCAGTGGCGCCGGGATATCGGCTGGCACGAGCTGCACCCCGACCGGGTTTCCGCTCCCTGGGGCGAGCTGCTCGCACCGGCCTGACCGCAGCCATGCCCGAGTTGCCCGAGGTCGAGACGATCCGAGCGGACCTGGACCCTGAACTGCGCGGGCGAAGGATCGAGGGGGTCCGGGTCTTCCACGACGACCTCATCCTGGGCGACGACTCCCGACGGTCCTTTTCTCGGAAGGTGCGCGGACGAACGATCGGGTCCGTGGGGCGAAGGGCGAAGTACCTTCTGTTCCATCTCCAGGGCGACACCCTGCTCCGGGTCCAACTCCGCATGACCGGACGCTTCTGGCTCGACACCCGCCGACCCGACCCGGCGGAGTTTCGTCACCCCGGCGTCGATTTCCGACTCGACGACGGACGAACGCTCTACTACGACGACACGCGTCGACTCGGCGGGTTCGACATCCTCGGGGCCGACGAGTGGGCTGCTCTCGAGGCCGTGATCGGTCCAGAGCCGCTTCCCGCATCCTTCACCTTCCGGACGCTCGGGGAACGACTGCGAGGGTCGCGGGCGCCGATCAAGAACGCGCTGCTCGACCAGCGTCGGCTCGCCGGTGTGGGGAACATCTACGCCAGCGAAGCTCTGCACCGGGCGTCGATCGACCCCCGCCGACCGGCGGGATCGCTCGACGAGAGGGAATTGCGGCGGCTCCACCGGGCGATTCGGGCGGTTCTTCGGGAGGCCCTTCGCTCTGCGGGTACCACATTCCAGAACTACCGGGCCGTCAACGGCCGCAGCGGGTCATTCCAAACGAGCCTTCGTGTGTATGGGAAGGATGGCTACCCCTGCCCGCGTTGCACGGGGTCCGTCACCAGGATCGTCCAGGCCGGTCGCAGCACCTTCTTCTGCCCGGACTGCCAGAACTGACGTAGTTTGTTCTCGATCCTGCGAGGCGGTTATCGTCGCGCGGGACGAAGCGAACTGCGGGACAATCCCCAAGGCCCACATGCGATACGCCGACGAATCCGACCAGACTCTTGTCGAGCACTGTCTTCGCGGCGACGAGCGCGCAGCACGCGAACTCGTCGTCCGCTTCGAGAAGCCGGTGTTCTCGCTCATCTATCGCATGGTGCGAGACCGCGAACTCGCCGAGGACCTTGCACAGGAGACGTTCGTCCGCACCCTGAACAACCTCAAGAGATACGATCCGTCGTACAAGTTTTCCTCCTGGCTGTTCAAGATCGGATACAATCTCACGATCGATCATTTGCGGAAGAAGGAACTGGACGTCGTTTCCGTCGAAGGGGCGCCCGACGCGATCACGGCGGATCAACAGGCGGCCACGCGGATCACGCTCCAGACGAAGGACGAACGACCCGACGAGTTGCTCGAAGCCCGATCGATCGGGAGCGAGATCGAGGCCGCGATCGACCGGCTTCGCCCGGAGTACCGCACCGCGATTCTACTGCGCCACGTTGAAGGGTACGCGTACGACGAGATCGCGGAGGTCATGGACGTCCCGCTCGGAACCGTGAAGACCTACATCCACCGGGCGCGAAACGAACTAAAACAGACGCTCGTACACCTGCGAGAGCCTTGACCTAACTGGGGATCGGAGCGGCGTCGGGGATGAAACCCCCCGACGTAGGAGTCCGTAGGGTAAAACGCGCCCCGCTGGATCAGGGCGAAACCATTGGGAGAAGCGATTTGAGGCACCTTACACCGGAAGAGATGGAGTTCTTCGCCGGGGCCGGTTGGCCCTTCGGTGACGACTCTGCTCGTCCGGGTTCCCACGAGCGCGCGGCTCATCTCGACGCCTGCCCGGATTGCCGGGAAGAGGTTGAGGCGATTCGCGCGATCGTACGTTGCCTCAACGAGTTGCCCGAGGTCGCTCCGGCGTCCAGCCTCGCGGAGTCGGTCATGGAAGCGATCGACCTGCCAGCGCCATGGCTCGACGACCACCTGGCCGATCTCGGCTATGCCGTCCCCGCCGCGGGGTTCGCGGAGTCGGTGATGCAACAGGTCGACCTGCCCGCACCATGGCTGGACGAGGCGCTCGCAGGTCTCCCCCGGCTCGCTCCGAGCGGCGATCTCGCCGGCGCGGTGATGCACCGGGTGGACCTGCCGGTTCCGTGGCTCGACAGGGCGCTGGCCCGCGTGCCGCAGCCTGCACCGGCGCCCGGGTTCGCGACGTCCGTGATGGCGCGTGTTCAACTGCCCATCCCGTGGCATCAGCGGATCGCGCGCTTCATGCGGCGGCGCCGGGTGGCCCTGGCGGGCGCGGCGGCTTCGACGGTCGCGGTGAGCGCGGCGGGCGCGGCCTGGTTGTTCGGAGTGCAGGGAGTCACACCAGTGCAGTTCGTAACGTTCGTGCTCGGTGGCGTCCGAGACCTCGCGGTGCGCAGCCTGGTCGCTCTCGGTGGTGTCGGCTACGAGTTGGGGCTCGTCGACGCCGGGATGACGATCACGGACATCAATCCCGTGGCCGCGGTGGGCAGTCTGGCCCTCGCGAGCGTCGTGGGACTTCTGGCATTGTTCGTCATGGCGCGTCTGATGCGCACGAGTTCGCAGCTGCGGCTCACACAAACCACGTAGTTCGGGATGCAGGAGACGAAGGGCTGATATGAAGAGTTCGCTGGTGCGGAGTGTGGCCACACTCGGAGTCGCGACCGTGATCTACGGTACGATGATCCATGTGGATGTCGCTGCCCAGGAGATCCGGGTGGAGGACAGCGCCGTAACGCTGTCCTCGAATGCCGAGGGTCGTGCGGAGCTGTGGCTGGAGTTCGACGACGGTAGCGAGCAGCGCATCGTTTTCGCCGACGGAGAGTTCCACGTGAACGGCGAGGCTCTCCCCGAGGTCGGGTGGGACGACCGTGTCGTGGATTCCTGGCGCGAATTGTTGAGCGAACTCGCCGGCGAGGACAACGCGACGGTCGAACGGCGGCTCGTCGCCTATGCCGAACGCAGCACGGACGGCGAGGGGGATCTGGGACGCCAGTTCGGACGCAAGCTTCTCGAGATCCTTCGTGACGCGCTCGAGGACAGGGCGGAACTCGACACCCCCTCGACCATCACCGGGCCCGGGGGCTCCCGGCTCGCTATCGCTCCGGGAGGTGTCGAGTTCGACGAGCTTCTCGGACAGCTCGACCGTCTACGTGACGGGCTCGGGCAGCTGGGCGGAGCCGCGGGCGAGACGACGGATGCGCTCGCGCTGATCGTCCACGACGACTTCGCGATCGACCTGGATGAGGTGATCGATGGCAACCTCGCCCTCCTAGAAGGAAGCCTCGAGCTGGCCGGCACCGTGTCCGGCAACGTGCTCGTACTGGATGGAGAGCTCGTGCTTGCCGATGGCGCCCGCATCGAGGGCGACATCCTCCAGGTCGGTGGCGATCTCGAGTTTCGCGGTGAGGCGCTAGCGGTCGAGGGCGAGATCGTGTCCGACTTCCCGAGCGCGGGCGGCGCGGCGGCGGCGGCCGCAGTCGAGACGACGCGTGAGGTTTCCTCGGTACGGCAGCGCACCGGATCGGGTCGAAACGTGCGATCGAATCCCGTCCGCAGTTTCGCGAGGAATCTCGGACACGCTGCCGAAGAACTGATGGGTGCCATCACGACGCTCATCACGCTCGGCGCGATCGGCCTCGTGCTCGTCTACTTCTTCCAGGGTCGAGTCGAGATGGTGACGGACACGGTCCGCCACGAGTTTGGCCGGTCGTTCGCGATGGGGCTGGCGGCCGAGGTGCTCTTCTTCCCCGCCCTTCTCATTCTCTGCGTCCTCGTCATTACCTGGCCGATCGTCCCCTTCTTCGTGCTCGGGACGGGGCTGGCGATGCTGGCGGGGTACCTCGCCGTAGCGCACGGGGCGGGCGAGATGTTCGCGCAGCGTCGCTACCGCTACGAGTGGCTCGAGCGGCTTCGCCGGTCCAACTCCTACTACTACATGCTCAGTGGACTCGTCTTGCTGCTATTGCCGTTCGCGGCGACCGCCGTCCTCTGGGTCCTCGGCGGTACGGCAGGCTTCGTCCGCGGCATCGTCGCCTTCCTCGCGGCGATCGGAACCTGGATTCTGATGACCGCCGGATTCGGCAGCGTCCTCCTGACTCGCGCGGGGTCGCGGAGCGTCGTCGTCGACTGGTCGGAGGGCCCCGGCGCGACGGATTACGCCGGTACGGCCGACACGGATGTCGAGCCAGCTCCGGAGCCGGGAGCCGTGGACGAGCCAGAGCCCGAGGCGGGTGGCACGGATGCGTAGGGCAGTCCTCGCGACTCTCGTCGGGCTCGTCGCGACATCGGCGCCCCTTTCCGCCCAGCAGTGGCGAGACTTCCGGGCGGCCAGGCAGTCGGCGGACATCGAGTCGCTCGAGGTCGAGTTGCTCTACGGCGCGGGTCGCCTGACGGTGACGGGGTCGGACGCCCCGTTTCTCTATGATGCGCGGATCCGCTACGACACGGACCGTTTTCAGCCTCTCCGCGGGTGGTCGATCGATGGTGAGCGGGGACGTCTCCGTCTCGCGGTGACCTCCGTCGGCGACCGCACGGGTCCGGCGACGATCCGGCTGGAGGACTGGGACCTCGATTTCGACCTCGAAGATCTCAAGCGCGACGCGGATGAACTCGGGACGCTCGATCTCGAGCTGCACCCCGGCATACCGACGGACCTGCGTCTCGAGGTCGGGGCGGCAGCTTCGCGTCTCGAGCTCGGCGACCTGTCGCTCTCCTCGCTCGAGATCCTGACCGGTGCCAGCGATACCCAGGTCGGCTTCCAGGAGCCGAATCGGGTACGCATGCCCCGGCTCACGATCAAGGCGGG
>JBDHIO010000018.1:0-57937 GCA_039587355.1 Gemmatimonadota bacterium
GCCGAGTCGCTCGATCGCTCGCCTGTGGCTGTCGACCCCCCGCCGAAACTCGTGGAGGTCGGCCTCCAGGTGACTCACGTAGCCGAGAATCTCCGACCGCACGCGAGCGTCCCGGATGAGCGCGAAGTCACCTGTCTGCGCGAGAGCCGTGATCGTGCCGTCTCGCAGTCGCGGATCGGAAGACCACCAGGATCCGTCTCGACGTCCGAGCCAGGCACTCACCGAGTCGGCACTCGGGGGCACATCCTGTTGCGCGGCGCGCCACAGGCTCTCGGCCACGTCCATGTGCTTCCGTTCGAGAGCGGTTGCCTCACGGATCAGGCGCAGGTTCTCCCGGGAGTCCGTGACGATCTGCTCCAGGTAGCGCTGCTCCAGGCCGCGATCGATCTGGTTCTCCCTCCAGGATTCCACGGAGAGCGCGGCGAGCACCCCGATGACGATCACCGCGAACTCCGAGACGAATCGAGTGATCCGGGGCATCGAACGATTCTTCATCGCCACTCGTTCGGAGAGAGGATCGGAGACAGGGTCTCCCGTTGGGTGAGCGCCGATTGTGGCGCGTGCGATTCTGCCGCGGATTCACGGTGCCGAACCCCTCGCGTGCCTGCAAGCCGACAGTTGCCAGTCATCGCACTTCCTGCTGAGTTTCGAGACTGTGCTGAATATCTGCGCAAGGCGGTTCCCATGGAGAAGACGAAGATCGGAGAGGTTATCGGGCTACTCGCCGTAGTGGCGGGTCTGGTCTTCGTTGGCCTCGAGATACGACAGAACAACCGTCTGGCGGAGGCGGAAGCATACCTGGACATCGGTGCGATGACCGCGGACAACTGGTTCCGTTATGCTCGCGAACCCGAGTACAACCTCGTGTACCGGCAGAGCTTCGCCGGCGACGACGAGTGGTGGGCGGGCCTGTCGGCGGAGACGACGGCCCAGCTCGCTTCCGACATGCAGGGCGCGGTGCGCCACTACGAAACGATCTATCTGCTCGTCGATCTGGGCGTACTGGATGAGATCGCGCTGACGCGCCTAGGATGGGATGCGTTCGGAGACCTGCCGTCGGTACGGCGGCTCTGGCCATGTCTGTACATCTCGAGCGACGACGTCCGGGCCCGTCTCACACGGAACTGGGAGGACGTGCCCACGCTCCCGAGCTCACTCGACGAAACTCTCCGAGCGTTCGGCGACTGTTCAGTTCAGAGCATGCACTAGCGGTCGCTTTCGCCGCCGCCCTTCGCTCAGCCCGGCACCAGGGCCATGCAGACTCCCACCGGATCTCGAATCACCGCGTACGCGTACCCGCCGCCGGCCGCCTTCCTCGCCTCGACGACCTCACCACCCTCATCCCGCACCAGACCAAGGCTCTCGCCGAGGTCTCCCACGGGCAGGCAGATCAGCCACACGGTCGGAAGGCCCTGATTCACCCCACGCGCGTGGCAGACGCCGGCCACCGCGGTTCCGTCGGGTGTGCAAAGGGCGTAGTCGGCGTATCGCTCCCCCGCATCCTCCATCTCGACGTCCTGCACGGACCAGCCCACGACGTCTCGGTAGAAGTCCCGTGTCACGGATGCTTCGGGGACCGTCAGGTCGAGCCAGGCGATCCGTCCGACGGGGTCGGACGATGCCCCATCCTGCATCGACTCGATCGCCTCGGGGGGCACGACGGGGATGATCCCGAAGGCGGCCCCGTTCGGATCGAGCAGGACGGCCCACTGACTTTGTCCGCTGTCGTCCTTCCCATGCATGAGCTCACGCCCACCCAGAGCGAGAGCGCGACCTGCGCTGGCGGCGACGTCAGCGACCTGAATATGCGGCATCCACTGGAGCGGCAGGTCAGGATACTCTGCGCTCTGCTGTCCAAGGCCGATGATCGGGATGCCCGCATTGTTCATCAGGTCCTCGCGCCACAGGGGGCTCTCCCCCGTGGTCAGCACGCGTGAGTAGAACTGCAACTCTCGGTCGTGCTCGGGCACGGCGATGTCGGCGCTCAATACCCCGCCGACGCTTGAGGCAAAAAGGGCAGTCACAGTTCACGTCCTTGGTCGCGTTCGCCTAGTTGGCTTCCGATATCATCCTCTCCAGGGCATCGAATTCGTCAAGCAGAGCTCGGGTGGCAACACCATCAGTGCCCATTTGTCTCCAATCGCCCGGCTAGCCCGAGCTGGGGCTGCTCAGCTTCCAGACCCGCGTCCGACCCCGTCAGTAGCAATCGCTGGTTACGTCGCGTCTGGCGGAAGCGAGACCCCCAACTGCCCAAGCAAGCCCAGCATATCGACCTCTTCCCAAACCTCCGCGATCCGGCCCTCCTCAAATCGGAAGATCGCAATCACAGAGAACTTCACCGATCGACCCGTTGGAGGGAGCCCCATGAACTCCCCGCGATGGGTGCCACGGTCGATCGCTCGAAGGACTACTCGGTCACCCGTAGCGAACAGGTCCTGGAATTCGTGAGAGAGATCCGGGAAGGCGGCGTAGAAAGACTTGAACGTGGCCACGCACGTGTCACGATCGAGTTCCGCCTCGCCAAAATGAACTCGTACGTCTTCGGTCATGACGTCGAGGAGAATCTCGTGATTGCCCCGGTCCGCTTCGGCGAGATACCGCTGGACCAGTTCCATGTTCTGCTCTGTAGTCTGGCTCATCAGGACTCCATGACCAGGAGACGCAGGCTGTCAGCTCAGGATTCTGCTCCGCGGCCCGCCCCGACACCAGCGCAGCGTGCCTGCCAGTCCAGCCGCGACCGCAGCAGTCCCTTGTTACGACCCGGCACAGCCCGGTCAGGAGCCTCCTGCAAGCGCCGTTTCCATGTAGTCGACGAAATCGGGCATATAGGCGTCTCGAAGGATGGCCCAGTAGTGCGACATCAGCGGGTCGGATGCCTCGCCGCGGCTCCAGGAATCCCAGCCCGCCCACAGCCGAGCGTCGAAGGAGCCTTCCGTGAAGTGATAGAAGGCGTTCTCGAGCATGTTGAAGCGCTGCCAATAGAAGCGCTCCAGAAGTATGTGGTCACTGGTCTGCGGCGTGGCTGTCGCCCAGTCCGGGTCATCGCGCGCGATGATCATGACTTCGCGGAGACGGGAGTTCTCCATGACTCCCCAGTGGGATTGAAGTGAGGCGTCGAGGACCGCCTGTTGCGTCGCAGCCCGGGTCGCTGCGGTGTTCTGCCGAACCTCGAAGCCCACGAACACCAGCCCGAGTAGAACAGCGGTAAGACCAACTCCATCAACGATGGCACGTGCTCGGTCTGATGCGGACATCATCCCTCCAGTACCGCGGGCCTGCGTCCTGACGGTTCTGCGACTCTGCTGCGGACCACGGTGCTGAACGGGCCGACCTGCGGCAAGATGGAAGGGGCGGACCGGTCAGGGCGTGCGGTTCACGACACCGGAGGACGCGAGGAGATGAGGGAGGCCCTGGCCGACCGCTATGCCATCTAGCGGGAACTGGGTCGTGGTGGCATGGCGACGGTGTATCTGGCTGAAGACCTCAAGCACCGCCGACGGGTCGCGGTGAAGGTGCTCCGACCCGACCTGGCCGCTGTATTGCGCCCCGCGTTTTCTCCGGGAGGTCGAGGTTACGGCGAGCCTCCAGCACCCGAACATCCTTCCGTTGTACGACTCGGGTCAGGCGGGTGACGCGCTATCGAGGTCTGAACAGAGACCCGAGGCCTCGACTCATTGACAGAAACGCGCCAGACATGTGTGACTCGCCGTCCAGGACCTGGGTCTCGACGTGCAGACTCTCGTACTCCCGAGTCTTCAGAGTCTCTGCCAGGCGAAGCATATCGGGCACCATCATTCCCTCGAGGGAGCCCACGGACATGAATACCCGGCCCTCCAGATCGTCGTGCTCGGCAGAGTATGCCTCTTCAAGCTCGAAGATGATCCCGTCATCCCACCAGAAGGATGGGCTTCCCATCCAGTAGTGAGTGAAGGTCTCAGGGGACGAGAAAAGAGCGTAGGTGGCGAACAACCCTCCTAGCGAATATCCGCCGATTCCTCGCGTGGATCCTGCCGAATACCGAGCCTCCACCCATGGAATGACCTCCTCTTTGAGAATCTCGAGGAAGGAGCCGGCACCGCCAGTCGACACACTCGTCCCAGTGTAGGACGATATCTGTTCGTTCATCTCGGAACTGGACGTCGGTGTCAGATCGAACCATCGCGCGACCCCTGGGTCGACCCCCGAAGAACGCGCTCGGTCAATTCCCACCAGGATCATTGGAGGCAGCGGGGGCAGTTCGTCGTCGAATCCCGCTGCCAGGAGGCGGTACATCTGGACGGAAGCTGCGAAGCCCCCGCTAGCGTCTGACGAATAGAACACCGGGTACTCGACGCTCCCGTCCCCCACGTAGTCCTGAGGGAGAGCCACATACAGCTCGAGGAGCGTACCATTGGCCGCACGGAACTCGTGAACCTCTGTCCCCGGAACGGTGACCTCCGGTGCGGTCTCCTGGGCTGTGGCCGGGGCCGGAGTGCCCGCCGAGAATCCGATGAACAGGAACAGTGAAATGACGGTCCGACACACGGTTCTCTCCTCCCGAGGGCAGGATTACTCTCCGGCCATTCGCCAGAACGGTCGAGCACAGCCCGAGGCCACATAACGGCTCGCGACTCTGCTGCCGCACCTTAGTAGCTGCGAACGAGCGAAGCGAGCACGCCTCAGCGCTCTCGTGGACAGCAGCCGTTCCTGGTTAGCGTGCCCCACCCATCAACGCGACGAGCCGCCCCGGTCGACCGGGAGCGGCTCGTCGATGCTGCGGGTTCGGGCTCGTTCGGCCTGTCGAGCCTAGTACCGGTAGTGGTCCGGCTTGTAGGGGCCGTCCACCGGCACGCCGATGTAGTCCGCCTGCTCTTGGCTGAGCTCGGTGAGCTCGGCGCCAAGATGGTCGAGGTGCAGCCGCGCGACCTTCTCGTCGAGGTGCTTGGCCAGCATATAGACCTTCTTCTCGTACTGATCCGGGTTCTGCGCCAGCTCGATCTGGGCGATCACCTGGTTCGTGAAGCTCGCGCTCATCACGAAGCTCGGGTGGCCCGTCGCGCAGCCCAGGTTCATCAGCCGACCTTCGGCGAGGATCAGCACGCCATGGCCGTCCGGGAAACGGTACTCGTCGTACTGCGGCTTGATGTTGATCCGCTCGATGCCGTTCTTCTTGAGCCCGGCCATGTCGATCTCGTTGTCGAAGTGGCCGATGTTCGCGACGATCGCCTTGTCCTTCATCCGCGCCATGTCTTCGAACGTGATCACGTCGAAGTTGCCGGTCGTCGTGATGAAGATGTCGGCCGTGCCGACCACGCTCTCGAGCCGCCGGACCTGGAAGCCCTCCATCGCCGCCTGCAGCGCACAGATCGGGTCGATCTCGGTCACGACGACGGTCGCGCCCTGGCCCTTGAGCGCCTGGGCGCAGCCCTTTCCGACCTCGCCGTAGCCGAGGACGACGGCGGTCTTGCCGCTGATCATCACGTCCGTGGCGCGGTTGAGCCCGTCGATCACCGAGTGACGACAGCCGTAAATGTTGTCGAACTTCGACTTCGTCACGGAGTCGTTCACGTTGATGGCGGGGAATAGCAACGTGCCGGCTTCTTCCATCTCGTAAAGACGGTGCACGCCGGTCGTCGTCTCTTCGGAGACGCCCTCGATGCCTGGGGCCGTGCGCCGCCAGCGCTCCGGATCGGAGGCGGCGATGTCGCGCAGCGTCTGCAGGATCACGCCCCACTCTTCGGGCTCGTTCTCCTCGTCGAACGCCGGAATCTTGCCCGCGTTCTCGAACTCGAGACCCTTGTGGATCAGGAGCGTCGCGTCGCCGCCATCATCGACGATGAGGTCGGGGCCGGAGCCGTCGGGCCAGAGCAGCGCTTGATCGGTGCACCACCAGTACTCCTCGAGCGTCTCGCCCTTCCAGGCGAAGACGGGGATGCCCTGCGGGTTCTCGGGCGTTCCGTCCGGGCCGACGGCGACGGCGGCCGCGGCGTGGTCCTGGGTCGAGAAGATGTTGCACGACACCCAGCGCACGTCGGCGCCGAGGTCGGCCAGTGTCTCGATGAGGACGGCCGTCTGGATGGTCATGTGCAGCGACCCCATGACCTTCTTCCCGGCGAGCGGCTGGTCCGCTGCGTACTCGCGACGAACGGACATGAGTCCGGGCATCTCGTGCTCGGCCAGCCGGATCTCCTTGCGGCCCCACTCGGCGAGCGAGAGGTCCGCGACCTTGAACGGCAGGCGCTCGGCCGCGTCCGTCCCGGTGTTCTGATTCTCTGTCAGCACTGAGCTTTCCATGATCTCCTCGTGTCCTTCATCTCGGCCGCCGATCCGGCGGCACTATCGGGTGGCGGTCCCCAGAAACAGCAGGGGACCGGTGGCTTCCGGATCCGGCTTGAGGCCGGTGTGCGTGTACTGATCGAAGCCGGCCGACGTCGCCCACTCCGTCATCTGCTTCTCGGAGAACCCGGGCCAAAGGTGGCCCATCGTCTCGCGGTACTCCTCTCTACCGTGACCGCGCATGTCGACGATCACGAGTCGTCCGCCCGGCTTGAGCACCCGCCGAGCTTCGGCGAGGACGAGCTCCGGATCCACGACGTAGTGCAGCGCCAGCACGAGAAACGCGACGTCCAGCGTCCGCTTCTCGATCGGCAGTTCCTCGAGCTCGCCTTCTCGTACCTCGGCGTTGCCCAGGCCGGCCAGGCGGGTGCGCGCGGCCTCGAGCATCTCGGGGGATCGATCGACCGAAACGACCTGCTTCACAAAAGGCTGGACCGCTTCCGCCAGCGCTCCCGTTCCCGCACCCAGGTCTCCAACGACCCAGCGGGGGTCGAGCAGCCCGAACAGCGGTGCGAGGCCGACGTGCCGTCCGAACAGGTCTGCTCGGAGTTCGTCCCAGTTCGACGCGGCCTCCGAGAAGAACTGTTCCGACCTGCGGCGCCGCGCGTCCAGCACGGCGGCGGCCCGCTCGGCGTCTTCCTCGAGCCACGGCGCACCTGTGATCGCACGCCGCGAGACCTGCCAGAGCTCGAGTGCCTCGTCGTCGAGAGGCGCCAGCCGATAGTGCCGGCTCGTCCCGTCCTGTCGCGACTTCGTCCAACCGTCTTCAGCGAGCACCTTGAGGTGCCGCGACACTGTCGACTGTGGCAGCTGCACGACGGACGTCAACTCGGAGACCGTGAACTCGTGTCGCTCGAGTAACACCAGCAGACGCAACCGGTTCTCGTCGCCGAGAGAGGCGAGTCGTCCGATGAGGTTTCTTGCGGGGGTCGCTGTATTCATATATGCGAATATATGAATGAATAAATCGTGCCGCTAGCCCGGTTCTTCCCCCGGGTGGGACGGGCCAGTACGAGCGGATAGCTTCGACGGATGAAGATCTTTATGACGGGTGGGACGGGATACGTCGGACGGGTTGTCGCGGAGACGTTGATCGCTCGCGGCCACCACGTCTCAGCGCTGGCTCGTTCAGAGACTGGAGCGGCTCAGCTCGTGGCGCTGGGCGCGGACGCGGTGTCGGGAGACCTTACGCACGTAGAGTCGTACCGACACGTGGTCCGGGGCGCGGACGCGATCGTCCATCTCGGGTTTGACTACCGCACTGCGGCCGAGACGGACCGACTGTCGATCGATGGTTTCCTCGAGGCGACAGAGGACCGCGAGAGCCACCTGGTCTACACGTCGGGGATGTGGGTGGTCGGTGATACCGGCGGAGCCACGGTCGGGGATGACGCGTCGACGGACCACCCGGCGGAAATCGTGGCGTGGCGCTCGGATCACGAAAGACGTTTCTTGGCGGGCCACGGAGCCGGCCGCACGGCCTCGGTCGTCCGACCGGGACACGTGTACGGCCGCGGCGGAGGCCTGACGGCCCGCATGTTCGCGACTGCGGTCAGGTCGGGTGAGGCCGAGTTCGTCGGGGAGGGGTCTGCCTTCTGGAGCAACATCCACGTCGACGACCTCGCCCGTCTCTATGCAGCCGTGGTGGAGGCAGGTGACGGGGGTGTCTATCAGGCTGTTGACGGCACACCGGAACGAACGGCGATCGTCGCCGAAGCAGCCAGTCGTGCAGCCGGGGCCGAGGGACGAACGCGGTCGGTCCCGCTCGACCAGGCTCGCCAGAAGATGGGAGCGTTCGCGGACGCGATGTGCCTTGATCAGAAGCTGTCGGCGCCGCGCGCGCGCTCGCTCGGTTGGGAGCCAGAGTATGTCTCCTTCACTTCTTCGGCCGACGTTGCTTTCGCTGAGTGGGACGCCGCCCGAAGTCGTTGACGCATGCCGAGGAACTCCCGGCGTCCGCCCGGCGTTTCGAGCGCACATCGGCATGAGCGGACGTCATGGAGCGTATCGGTACCTGCAGACACGATGGCACGCCGCGAATCACGCGGCCGGATAGGACGGAGCAGGAAATGGACGTAGCGGGACGAGTCGAGCAGTCGGTCAGGGATCGGTACTCGAAGGGTGCGCAGGCGGTCGAGGCTGCTCTGTGCTGTCCGGTGGATTACGATCCGAAGTACCTGGAGGCCATTCCGTCCGAGGTCCTCGAGCGCGACTACGGATGCGGCGATCCCAGTCGGCACCTGAAGCCCGGCGAGACCGTCCTGGATCTCGGAAGCGGGACCGGGAAGATCTGCTTCATCGCCGCGCAGGTCGTCGGGCCCGAGGGGCGGGTCATCGGAGTCGACATGACAACCGAGATGCTCGACGTGGCTCGCGCCGCCGCTCCAGTGGTGGCGAGCGAGCTCGGGTACGCGAACGTCGAGTTCCGGCGCGGCCGCATCCAGGACCTCGCGCTCGATCTGGACCTGCTCGACGAGCGCCTCGCCGGCCATGCCTTCACGGGCGCGGACGGGCTGGCGGAAGCGAACGCACTGGCGGCCGACCTCAGACTGACCGACCCGCTGGTACCGACCGACTCCGTCGACGTGGTCGTGTCGAACTGCGTGCTGAACCTCGTTGATGCCGCGCAGAAGGAGCGGCTGTTCAGCGAGATCTACCGCGTGCTCGGCACGGGTGGACGAGCCGTCATCTCCGACATCGTCTCCGATGAGCCCGTGCCCGAGCACATGCAGCACGATCCGGAGCTCTGGTCCGGGTGCATATCCGGAGCGCTCACCGAGGAGGGGCTTCTACAGGCCTTCGAGGACGCCGGATTCCACGGCATCGAGGTGCTGGAGCGGCAGGCCGAGGCCTGGCAGACCGTCGAGGGAATCGAGTTCCGGTCCGTCACGGTCGCGGCGTACAAGGGGAAGGCCGGCGCGTGCTGGGAGCGGAACCAGGCGGTGATCTACCGCGGGCCGTTCAAGGAGGTGCTGGACGACGATGGGCACCGCATGGAGCGAGGCCGGCGCTACGCCGTGTGCGACAAGACGTACCGGCTCTACGGGATGGCTCCGTACGAGGGGATGTTCGATTTCGTCGAGCCGCTGAACGAGATCGCCCTCGAGGAGGCAGAGCCGTTCGACTGCTCACGCACGTCGCTCCGTCACCCGCGCGAGACGAAGGGCCTGGACTACGACGCGACGATCGAGGCGACGGAGATGTGCTGCGGCCCGGACGGCTGCTGCTGACCTGCCGTCTGCTGACCTGACGGCAGCCTGCTAGCGCGTCTTCAGCGGGTCTTCCCGCTCCCCGCCCACGTCCTCGTGACGGGGGAGCGAGAGCCCGTGGTTCCGGTTCACGACCTCCGTCATCCAGTTACAGAAGTCGCGCGAGAACGCCGGGCCCACGTCGGCCCAGAACTCGGCGAACCCGGGGCTCACGGAGTAGCCCTCGATGTAGCGGGAATACCCCGCCCAGTGCCCTTCCTGCATCAGCCCGAGCACGTACTGGTGGTAGTAGGTCTCCGCGTGGAGCGCGATCATCATGTGGGTCCACCAGCGAAACTCCTCGTCGCCTGCGGTGAGTTCCGTCTTCTCGTTGATCTCGGCGAACCGGTCCGCGTGCTCCGCCCGGAACATCGAGACCTGGAGCACGAACTCGGAGATCTGGTGACGCGCGTTCGCCTGGTTCACGCGGTTCGAGTCGCGGATCTGGATGCCGACGTACACCAGTGAGGCGACGACCGCGATCCCTCCGGCGATCTCGGCGAGATAGGCCAGTTGCTCGAGGCTCATCCGTAGGTCACTCCGGGGTACATGAGGTTGATGGTCCCCAGCCAGACCGGGTCGAAGACGTACCCGAAGAGTTGCCAGGCGATGAGGATCCCGATCCAACCGATCGCCGGGTGCCCCCAGATCAGGTCCTGGTACTTCCGCGTCATCCGGGCGTCGAGGAACAGCGGAATCACGCCGCTCCCGTCGAGCGGGGGAAACGGCAGGAGGTTGAACACCGCGAGCAGGATGTTGAGCGAAAAGAGGACGCTCAGGATCGTCCCGATGGTCGACCAGATCCCCGGGGCGGCGGAAACGATCGACCCGAACGTGACGGACTCGGGCGCGCCGAACACGCCGAACGCCATTCCGGCCCTGATCCCGACGATCGCGACGAGGACGAGAAGGATGTTCGCGGCGGGCCCGGCGAGCGCCATCCACGCGGCCCGGCGCGGATGCTCGCGAGCCCAGGCGATGCTGTACGGGGCGCTCGCGAAACCGAATGGCCACCCGATCATCAGCACGGACAGGATCGGGAGCACGACCATCCCGAACGGCTCGCGCCGGATGTGGGGCAGGGGGTCGAGCGACACCTGTCCGCCGTGGTATGCGGTCGGGTCGCCGCCCCGCAGCGCGGCCCACGCGTGCGCCGCCTCGTGCAGCGTCGTAGCGATGAGGAAGACTGCGTAGTAGACCAGCCCCATGACGAGGTCCGGAGAGCCGCTCATCCGTCGGTCACGATTTGGGCGGCAGCGATCCGGCGAACGCGACGCCGCGTCCGACCCATGTGTTGAGTCCGGCGTCCGACGACATCCCCTCTTCCGCCACGTACACCATCCCCTTTGGGGCCCGGCCGGTGAAGTCCAACACTCGGGCGTGTGGTTGAGCGAGCGAGTCTTCGTATGCGTCCGGACCGACGCGGATCATGAGTTCGGTTCCGGTCACCCCACAGCACATGTGTCTGCCCAGCAGAAAGCACAGCCCGCCGAACATCTTCTTCTCCGAGAAATCCGGGTGAGACTCGAGAATCCCCCGGACGCGCCCGGCGAGAGCTTCGTCGAATGCCATGTCTCTACTCCGACCTCCGGGGTTGGCTCAGAATCCGTACCCGATCGGGCCGTGACCCGGCACGCTGACGTACCCACGCTTGCCGCCCTGATCGTAGTTGCCGGCCCCGAGCCGGCTCGACCAGATGTTGTTGCTCCCCATGCCGGCGCTCGCGGCCGCGGCCTGCACGAAGTTTACCAGAGGCATCGGGTTGCCCTCGATTCCGGCGTCGCCGTTCGCATCCAGCCAGTACCCGCCCGGGTGGATGGCGGCGCCCAGGATCTGGCTCCAGAGCATCCACTCTAGGTTGGGAAGTTCACGCCCGTTCACCAGGACACCGGTGTTCCCGGCCGAGCAGGAGCGGTCGAGCTCGCCGAACTCGTGACCCGGAAGCATGAATCCCATCCCGGCCTGTCCGGCCACGCCATAGAGGCCGCTCCGCCTGTCATACCAGTACCGACCCGGCGTCGGTGGGACTCCGTACGTCACCTGAAGCTGCTCGATCTCGTCGGAGCCGAGCTCGTGATCGTTGACGTGAATTGCCGCCCCTCCACCACCCTCGCCCGCGACATGGTCCTGCATACGGCACTCCGTTCGCCCGCGGATCGGGATGATCCGGTCCTCCACCGACGAAGCTCGCGAGCGTTGGGCGGCGGCGCCACGGGTGGCGCCCGATCGGGTCAGGGAGTCAGGCCGGTCGTGAGGGTCTGAGGGATCCCGACCTCACGGGCTCGGGGCCGGGCCCGCGGAAGAGATTCCCGTCTCGAGGATCATCAGCTACTGCCACACCTTGCCCGAGAGACCGGTGCACAGCGTCTCGACCTCGCTCACGCCGGCCAGCACTACGGCATCGTCGAAGTCCTGGACGTACAGGGCGGCGATCTTGCCGGTGAGAGAGAGCATTTCGGAACAGTAGTCCAGGTATCGCGATAGGTCTGCCCGACTGAGTTCCCGCGCCGGGGAGGTGGGCGTGTCGATGATGGTCCGAAGCGCGTGCTGCGGATCCTTCGTGAGCTGGTGCATGTCGATGATGTGCGCGAGGGACCGGAGCTCGGAGATCGCGACGAGCGTTCGACGATGCTTCAGCCGCCGCTCGAACGAGAGCAGGAAGAACACCCCGATCCCGATGAGCACCAGGTCGTTGATCCCGGCCTCGAGGGTCTGGATGAACTCCGGAAGGGTGAAGCCCTACTCGGGCGTACTCAGCGTGAAGATGGTCAACGCGAGCCCCATCACGATGACCCCGATGAGGACGCCACTCACGAACCTCAGCAGCCGCATCGGCTTCGTGAGCTCGGGGGTCGCGTGCCGAGCCTTCTCGGCGAGCCCCACGAGCTCGCCACAGACGGCCGCGAGTCCGGTGCCGGGGAAGCGCTCCTCGACCCTGCGGGGCAGAGCCACGAGGGTCTCGGAGATCTTCTCCGGGTTGCGACTGATGCGGCACGTCGTCGCCTTACCCGCTCCGACTGGAGCGCACCATCCGCGCGTCCCTGCTCAGCGTGACTGCTCCCGCTCCATGTCGAGTTCGGCGATGTTCGCGCTCCATCGGTGGTCGTTCAGCAGGTGCTTCACGAAGTACTCCGCCCGGAGCCAGAACCAGTAGTCGCTCATGTTTCCGTAGCCGTGTCGCTGGCCGGGGAACACGAAGAAGTCGAACCGTTTGTTCGCGCGGATCAGGGCCTCCGCCATCCGGAACGTGCCCGCGTGATGGACGTTGTTGTCGATGTCGCCCGTCGTGAGCAGGAGGTGTCCCTTCAGGTTCGCAGCGAGGTCGGAGTTTCTGTCGATGTCGTATTCGAACGTGACCTCGCCATCGTCGCCCACGACTTCCTTCACGCCGTCGTGCTTCTCGGACCAGTTGAGGTTGTAGACGTCGTTGTCGTGGTTCCCGGACGACGACACCGCGACCTTGAAGAAGTCGGGATACACGAGCATCGCGGCGGTAGACATGAACCCGCCGCCCGAGTGTCCGTAGATCCCCACACGGTCGATGTCGATGTACTCGTGCCGGGCGGCCAGCTGCTCGATGCCCGTCTTCTTATCCGCGAGACCATAGTCCCGCAGGTTCCCGTACCCGTAGTTGTGGTACCACTTCGACCGTGCCGGGTGACCGCCGCGGTTTCCGATCGTGATCACGACCATGCCGAACTGCGCCAGGGCCGTCTCGTAGCGCGACGTCGAGAACGACTTCGCGACGGACTCGGTCTGCGGCCCGGGGTACACGTAGGCGACGATCGGGTAGCTCTTCGTCTCGTCGAAGTCGAACGGCTTGTACATGACGCCGTACAGGTCCGTCACGCCGTCGTCTGCCTTCACCGTGTAGGGCTCGGGGAACTCGTACCCGGCCTCGAGGAGCTTCGAGAAGTCGGACTCCTCGAGATCCATGACCCTTCCGCCGCTCGAGTTCATGAGAGCCGAGGCAGGTGTCGTGTTCACGCGCGAGTAGTTGTCGACGAAGAACCGGCCGGACTCGCCCATGCTCGCGCGGTGATCGAAGTCCCCGGGGTTCAGGAGCGTCAGACCGCTGCCGTCGAGACCTACGCGGTAGGTGTGCATGTAGTACGGGTCCTCGTCTGCCTCGCGCGCGTTCGCCTGGAAATAGACCACCCCTGCGGCCTCGTTGATGTTGAGGATCCCGCGGACGGACCACGGCCCCGAGGTCAGACGGTTCCGCAGCGTACCATCCGGACCGAACCGGTACAGGTGCGCCCAGCCGTCGCGCTCCGACCACCACAGCATGTCGCCGTTCGAGAGCAACTCCAGACGCTGGGACTCCACGTAGGTATTGAGCCGCTCCTCGATGAGGGTGCGGCTCTCGCCCGTCGACGGGTCGGCGACCATCACATCGATGCGGTGCTGGTCGCGGCTACGCCGCCAGAAGTAGAGCTCGTCGGAATTCGGGGACAGCCACAGCTGACGGAAGGGCTCCTCGCTGTCGGGATAGCGAAACTGGCGAGCCGAGAACGTGAAAACGCGCTGGTCCTTCCAGTCGCCCGCGTCGATCTCGGTCATCGAGCGGCTCGTGAGGTCGTACACGAGCAGCTCGGCCTGGGACACGTTCTCTTCGCCCGGCAGGTCGTACTTGTAGGTCTCCAGCTGAGGACGCTCGTTGCCGACCGCGTGGATCACCCAGAGGTCGCCGACCTCGCGCCGGTCCTGGCGTACGATCGAAAAGCGGCTCGAGTCGTGTGACCACGAGATGTTGACGCTCTTCCGCTTGTCCTTGTTCTCCTCGCGCTCGTCATCCGTGTCGCCGCGATCCCCGCCCGTGTACTGATAGTGCTCGACCCCGTCGGTCGTGAGCTGCGCCTCGGTGACTTCCACGTCTTCTTCGGCCTCGTCCGCTTCGTCGCCGCTCTTGCCACGGCGCGCGTCGAGGATCTGCTGATAGTCGGCCCCGGACATCATGTAGATGTTGAAGTTCCGGCCGAAGATCACGGTCTCACCGTCCGGGGAAACGCGGGCCCACGAGGGGTGGTTGTCCGGTGCCTCCCAATCTTCGAGCTCGCGCAACGCCCGGGTGTTCACATCGTACTCGAAGTGAAACACCTTCTTCTTCGCCTGGCGCCGCCGCCGTTCGTCCTCCTGCTCTTCCTCGTCCTGTTCCTCTTCCGTCTCGACCTCCGAGTCGTCCATCTCCTCGTCCTGCGACGACTCGACCTCGAACTGGAGCGTGTTGGCGTCGATGAACTTGATCGAGCGGATCGGCAGGTGTTTTCCGTCCCACGGATCCCGCGTGATTCGTGTGAGCTCGGCTGCGAGCTGGTCGTTGTCGAACAGCTGACGCTTCGTGCCGGCGACGGGATCGACGATGTAGTAGGACGTGCCGTCGGAGGTCTCGTACTGGTACCAGAAGCTCTCGGTGCCCTCGATCCAGCGCGGCTGGACGGACGTGCTGTACACGAGGTCGTTCATCTTGTACGGCGCGAACCGACCTGCCAGTCGGTAGTTCGCCGGCCCATCGGACACCTGGGCCGCCAGCGGCCCGGCGAAGAGGGTGAGGGCCATCAGAGAGAACAGCACGCGGAGGGACGCGCGGCGAAGGAGAGTCATGTCGGGCTCCTGCGAGGAACGGAAGACGATACTGGGTCTGGTTCAAGAACACGCGTGCGATCGAACCTGCTGGCGACGCGGCGAAGCTGTCCAGGCGTGAGTCGGGAAGCTCGGGCAGGCACGACCCCGAGGAGGTCCCCGGGATCGTGTTCCGGCCGCGCGGTCGGAGGGGTCAGCCGTTCGAGCCCCTCCCCATCACCATCCCCATGACGGCCCCCGCGATGCCGGCATGCAGAGCTCCCATGATCGGGTCCACGACCGCCAGAGTGAGCGTCATGAGGTTGGTCCACGCGAACTGGGCGAAGTCGAAGCTCAGCGCGACGAGCAGCCCCACGACGGCCGCGACCCTGAAGCCGGTCGCCGGATCCTCCGCGCCGCTCCACCCCAGCGCGAGCGCGAGCATGGCAGCCCAGGCGACGATGCTGACGATGAACCACGACCACCGTGGTGACTCCCGCATCACTCCGGTGGCGCTTCCCTGATTCGCCTCGTAGAAGCCGCCGAGCGCGAGCTCGAAAATCAGGTACCCCGTGACGAAGAGCACGACCGCACCGACGATCGTCGCGGTCAGAAAGTTCTTGTTCACGGCGCCGCTCCTTTGAAATGGGTCTCCCCGCCCCACCCCACGTAGGCGATCGGGGCCTGCGCGCCCCGCCGTCTCGTCCACCGTACGAGAGGTATTACAAATGGGGCAAGACGTCCCGCTCCGCTCCCGTGCGAAACCTTCAGGATTACCATTCCGTTGTAGGGGATATCGAACGGAGGTCGATTCATGACGAAGAAGGTCTTTCTGCAGGAGTTCGAGTTGCTCGTTCTTCTCGCCATTCTGCGGCTGGGGCCGGGCGGGTACGGCGCTGCCATCGCCCGGGAACTCGAGGAGACGGCGGAGCGGGGCGTCTCGATCGGCGCCCTCTACGCGACGCTCGCACGGCTCGTGGACAAGGGGTACCTGGTCCAGCACGTGTCGGACCCGCTGCCCGTGAAGGGCGGACGCGCACGGAAGCACTACGCGCTGACGGGCGCCGGTGAGGCCGCGGTCGAGCGATCCGCCCGTACCCTGCGGAGGATGATGGACGGCATCGAGTTGCTCGAGCGGCCGACGGGTACGTCCGGATGAGCGGACGACCCGAGCCGCGTCCCCCGCGCGGCCTGCGCACGCTCATGCGCCTCTGGGTGGACCCGGCCGACCTCGACTTCGTGTGGTCCGACATCGAGGAAGGCTACGCCCGGCGTGTGCGCGACAGGGGTCGGGCGCACGCGGCCCGCTGGCTTCTCTGGCAGGTTCGCACCTCGTTCGAACCCTGGTCCGCGCTCCGGACGGAGCGCGCCGAGGGGCCGGTCCGCCGCCCCGCCGACCAACCGAAAGGACCCACTCCGATGTTGGACCGCCTCGTTCGCGACATCTCGTACGCCGCTCGCTCGCTGCGTCGCCGACCGCTCTTCGTCGGTGCGGCCGTGCTCACGTTGACGATCGGCATCGGAGCCAGCACGGCGATCTTCAGCGTGGTGAACGGCGTGTTGTTCCGGGGCGTCGAAGGGCTCGGCGATACGGACGGGCTGGTCGAAATCAGCCGCGACGTGGACGGCCAGTTCTTCGACATGGCGTATCCCGTGGTCGACCACATCCGCGAGAACAGCGGCGAGCTCGATGACGTCGCGGGGCTGATCACCGGTGCGGTCGCACTGGGCGTAGAGGCCGAAGCGGACGTCGTGATGTCGTTCTCCGTGACCGACAACTACTTCGACGTCCTGCGGCTGCAGCCGTTCGCCGGTCGTTTCTTCTTCGAGGAGGAGGCGAGGTTTCCGCGGGTCCGGTCGGTCGCCGTCGTGAGTCATCGGTTCGCTGCACGGCGGTTCGAATCGCCCGCAGCGGCCGTCGGGTCCGTCATCCGGGTGAACAGCCACCCGACGGAGATCATCGGCATCGCGCCGCCCGGGTTCGGCAGCCACGCCGTCGGGCTGAAGGCCGACATCTGGGTGCCGCTCGGGATGCGGGCTCCGGGCCTGCAGGGAGCGGACCAGCTGGCGCACCCCGAGAGCGGCGTGATCGAAGGGATCGGTCGTCTGGCCACGGGTTCCACGGCGGAAAGAGCGCGGTCCGAGTTCGGGGCGCTCGCCACCGCGTTTCTCGAGGACGCTCGCGGCGCGGCCCTCGAACGCCCGTACGTCGCGAGGGTCGAGAACTGGGCGCCCGTGCCCGCGATCATCCGCACCGGCGTGAAGGCCTTCCTGGCCGTGCTGATGGTTCTCGTGGGGCTCGTGCTCGCGATGGCGTGTCTAAACGTCTCCGGGATGATCCTCTCCCGGATTACCGAGCGTTCCCCTGAGCTGGCCGTCCGGCAGGTGCTCGGGGCGGGTCGCCGAAGGCTGGTCCGGCAGCTTCTCACGGAGTCGTTGGTTCTGTACGGCGCCGGCGCGATCGGTGGGGTTCTGCTCGCCGTGTGGGCGACCCGGTTGCTCCAGGCGTTCGAGCCTCCGGTCCCGATCCCGGGGTTCGACATTCAATTGAGCTTCGGCATCGATTGGCGCGTGCTGTCGTTCGCGTTGCTGGCAGCCTTCACGACCGGCGTCCTGTTCAGCCTCGCTCCGGCGCTGCGCGGCGCCGACCGCGACCCAGGGCCGGCTCTGGCCGGGCGCGGCCGTACTCGGGGCGGAACACGCATGCGATCGGTGCTCGTGTCCGCGCAGATGGGCACGACGGTACTGCTGCTGGTCGGGGCCGGTCTCTTCGCCCGGGCGCTCGGCTCGCTCGAGTCGGTCGAGACCGGATGGGAGACCGAGAGCGTGACCGCCATGGACTTCGACCTCGAGCTGAGCGGGTACACGTCGGACGCGGGCCCGGACTTCTACACGGAAATCCGCGATCGAGTTCTGGCGATTCCCGGGATCGAGGCGGCGGGATTCGCGTCGAAGCTGCCGCTGGCCGGACGCAGCAGCTTCGGCGACATCAACGTCCCCGGCGTCGAAACGCCGCCCGACCGATACGGATTCCCGGCCTACAACAACACGGTCTCGGAGGGGTACTTCGACGCCCTGCGACTGCAGATCCTCGAAGGCCGTGCCTTCGAAGCGGCCGACTCCGGTCTGGAGCAGCGGATCGCCGTGATCAACGAGACGATGGCGAATCGATTCTGGCCGGGAGACAGCCCGATCGGTCGCCTCTTCCTGATCGGGGACATCGAATACCACGTCGTCGGGGTGGTGGAAGACGCGAAGTACAACCGCCTCACCGAGGAACCCCTGAACTTCTACTACATTCCATCGACCCAGCGGTATCAACCGCAGATGGTCCTGTATGCGCGCGGAGATCTGGCGGGAGCACCCCTGGTCGCGGCGCTGAGGGGAGCGGCGACCCAGATCGATCCCGACCTGCCGCTGCTCGCCGCTCGTGATCTGGAGGAGGCGCTCGAGGTATTCTTCCTCCCACAGCGAATCGCGGCATGGGTCGCCGGGGCGCTCGGACTCGTCGCGCTGATCCTCGGCGCCGTCGGCGTCTACGGGATCACCGCCTTTGCCGTCGGTCAGCGCACCCGGGAGGTCGGCATCCGGCTCGCTCTCGGGGCGTCCAGAGCTTCGGTGATGCGGCGCATGATGGGGACCGCCCTTCGGGCGCCCGCCGTCGGGATGGCGGTCGGGACGATCCTCGCCGTGCTGGTCACCCGGTTCCTGGCCGGGTTCCTGGCCGGGGTCAGTCCCCTCGACCCACTGACGTTCGGCCTGGTGCTGGGGGGACTCGCGGCCATTTCGGTCGGCGCGGTGTTGTTGCCGACGCGTCGCGCGAGCGCCGTCGACCCCTCGGAGACGCTGCGCGCCGACTAGCAAGCGCAGGCGGTCCAGTCAGTCGTTGGTCTTCCGACCCTGCCCCGCGACCGTGACGGATGCGGCGACGGCCCCGGCCACGCCGCCCGTTGCGGTCGGGTGTGATCAGCGGATAGACATCGGCAAGCCGGGAGTTCATGCCACCGCGATGCGAATGGCGAATGGAGCGAATGGAATGACCGACGCCTCCGGGATGTCTCTATCACGGGTGGAGACGTCCCGCATACCCATGCCGAGGCGAACGTGATTGGGGATCGCACCGACAATCAGCTGATCGAAGAGGCGAGGGGCGGAGACGCCCTCGCGTTTCGTTCCCTTGTCGAGCGGTACGAGGACGTCGTCGCGGCCGTTGTGATCGGCATGCTCGGTCCCGGGGATGAGGCGGACGACGTGGGGCAGGAAACGTTCATCCGCTTCTATCGGTCTCTCGATCAGTTCCGCGGCGAAGCGAGCCTGAAGACGTACGTTTCGCGCATCGCCATGAACCTGTCCCTGAACGCGCTCAAGCGTCGAAAGCGATCGCTGGACCGCTGGGCGGCGCTGGACGACCAGCCCGAGCCGGGCGACGACCGGACCCCGGAGACCGGCCACGAGCGACGCGAACGGATCCTCGCCGTCCGTCGCGCCATCGCGGGTCTCAGCGACAAGCACCGCCCGGTCGTGGTACTGCGGATGGTAGAGGGGTACTCGACGCGGGAGACCGCGGACATCCTGGGCGTGCCCGAGGGGACGGTGTTGTCCCGCCTGGCGCGCGCACTAAAACGACTCGAAACCGTGCTGGCACCGGTGATGGTGGACTCATGAAGGGCAACGACCTCGGGCTGATGCTCGACTACCTCGACGGCAACCTCGGGGCGGAAGAGGCACTGGACCTGCGCGCTCGGCTCGATACCGATCTCCGTCTGGCGGACGAGCTTTCCCGGATCGCGCGAGTGGTCGACTGCCTGCGTACGCCGGCCGGATCGCGCTTCGCTCCCGGCTTCCCCGAGCGCGTGAGCAACCGATTGGCGGTGCTCGACGAGACGCGAGCCGCCGTCCGCGGGCATGGCTTCGCCCCCGGGTTCGCCGACCGGGTAATGACGCGTGTCGAACCCGAGATGGCGGCGGATCGGCGTGCATTGGCCCCGTCCCGGGAGGTGGAACTCGCGATCCCCCGGGCCTTCACACGGTTGCTCCCTGCCGCCGCCGCGGTCGTGATTCTCCTCGGTGCCTTCAGCCTGCGCGCGAGCGGCGACGACCAGACCGCGTTCGAGGCCATGCTCGGCCTCGAACCGGTGACGCTCGAATCGGCCTACGTGGTGAGCACGATCGGATCCGGGGGCGCCCCATGACCCGACCACGGCTGAGCCCGCGCACGCAGGCCTGGATCGCGATCGCGGTTACGCTCGGGATCGGCGTGCTGATCGGGATGTTCGGTACGGGTGCGCTCGCGCAGAACAGGCTCCGCAACCTCGATGATATGCGTCGGCCCGGAGGGTTCGTCGAACATCTGTCGGGGGTGATCGGTCCGCGCGATGATGCACAAATGGACCGCATTCGCCCGATCCTGGAGGCAACGGACCGTGCCAATCGCGAGATAATGAGCGGTTCAGAGGAACAGCTCAGAACGGCGTTCCGGGAGATGGTGGAGGCCCTCGTCGACGAACTCGATCCGGACCAGATGGCCAGGCTGCAGCGATTCGAGCGGAGGCCGCCGCCTCCCCGGGGAGTCCGCCCCGGTGACGGACAGAGGCCTCCCGGTGCCCGGCCCCCGGGGGGAAGGCCGCCCCGGGGCGGGGACCCTTCGCCCCGCTGACGTGCCGGACGGGCTAGCCGTCGGTGTCGCTCCCGGCGGCGGTTCCGTAGGCGTCCTGGAACGCTTGCGCAGGTGGCTTCCCGGGCGTGAACAGCCCCCCCGCGAACGGTTCCCACTGTGCCCGAAGAGCCTCGACTCGTTCGGCACCGAGCCCGAACGTGGACAGCACGAGGTAGAGGAAGTTGCTGTCCCCCATCTGCTCGAGCGTCGCGCCGAGCAACGCGTCGTTCAACCCTTCCACGGTGGTGAGCAGGCGGAAGGGTGGGTCGATCAGCAGGACTTCGCCCGAAAGCGGCTGACCGAAGGCCGTTGCTCCGTCGTACCTGTCGCCAGCAGACATGCCCTCGAGGACCCCGGGAAGCCCGAGGCCCCCCGGCCCGAACAGCACCGGCCAGGCTTCCTCGCACGAGCCTGGCAGACCGATCATCGTGACGATCTGATCGCGCGGTGTCCCGAAGTGGTTCTCGAGGTAGTGCCGCAGCCCGAGCATGAAGATCGTCCAGCCGCGTTTCGTCCCCTCGTAGAACCAGTCCCAGTCCTCGGTCTCGGGGATGCCCGAGGTCACGAGGCGGACCGTTGTGCGATCTCCATCGGATTCGATGAAGTACTCCTCGACCATGGGACCGGTGGCCACGTCGGGCGAGCCCTCCATCGGACGATGCTGCACCTGCAGGTGACGCTCGGGCTCGAACACCGTGATGTCGCTTACGCCGTCCATCCCCTCGCCCCAGGACACGCGATACGTGCCGCCCACCCGTCCGTCGATCTCTGCATCGAGGACGAACCAGCGGGTCACCTCCTCGGCCTCGCTGATCGCCTTCCAGACCTCCGCGGGGGAGGCGTCGATCGTGATGACGTGCTCCTGGCTGCGCGTTCCGGGTCGTTCATCTGTCATCGGACATCTCCTCGCTATCGGGCGGGGTCTCCGGATCCCGCCGCGGGTGTACCGCCGTCATGAGTCGATACGGTCGACTCGCTGGCGCATCGGGTCGGTCGTATTCGTCGACCAGACGTGTCACGGCGCGGGTCAGGTCGTCCACGAACGACTTCATCGCCGCCGGCGACTCGAAGTGGATCTCCGCCTCCTGTGTCGCGGTGGCCAGTCGCTTCCCGGCCGCCCGTGCTCCTTCGCGGAGAGTCGCTACGTCCCCCACGACGCGAGCTGCCGCGGCGACCAGGTATGCGCTGGAGAACCGGTCCTGGACCTCGTCCTCGTCCAGCCGCGGCGATCCGAGCACCGAAGGGTCGACGACGAGGGCCCGCGCGGTGCGGCGCATGATCCGCTCGGTGCACCCGCGTCGCGGCCTCTCCTCAGCGAGCTCGATCAGGCCTTCCGATTCGAGCACCCGAAGGTGATACCCGAGCTTCTGACGCGTCGCCCCGAGGCGCTCCGCGAGCCCGCTCGCCGACCCCGGCCGGGCGAGTTCCCGCAGGAGTTGCACCCTCAGGGGCGAGAGAACGGACCGGACCCGGGCGGGGTCATCGAGGATTCGAACGGGCTCCTGTGCGGTGCCTGCTGCCATGGATACCATGTCGGAGCCTATAATAGACAAAAATATTTGTCAAATAGATGGAAGCGGCTTCCCATGGGCAGCGGGGGAGGTGTCACCGCTTCAGGTTACCGCTTCACGCAGACGGTGAGGCCGTCGCCGATGGTCGTGAGTGCGAAGTCCACGCGATCGTCGCCCCGGATCTTCAGGTTCAGGGCACGAATCGCCTGCGTGTCGTCGGTGGTGTCCTCGTCGTCGATCACCCGTCCGTCCCACAGGGTGTTGTCGACCGCGATGACGCCGCCGCGTCGAACGAGCTCGAGGCACCGCTCGTAGTAGCCGTCGTAACCACCCTTGTCCGCGTCGATGAACGCGAGGTCGAATGTGCCGGAGGCGCCCTCCGCGACGAGCGAATCGAGGGTCTCGAGCGCGGGGGCGAGCTCGAGCTCGATGCGGTCCTCGACTCCGGCGTCGTGCCAGTACCCCCGGGCGAGCCGCGTGTACTCCTCGGACACGTCGCACGCGATCAGGCGGCCGTCGTCCGGCAGCGCGAGCGCTACCGAGAGCGAGCTGTATCCGGTGAAGACGCCCACCTCGATCGCCCGATCCACGCCCATGATGCGCGCGAGCAATCCGAGAAACGCGCCCTGCTCCGGGGAGATCTGCATGCGGGCCCGGTCCCCCTGGCCCGCAGCGGTCTCCTCGCGACAGCGCGTGAGGACGGGGTGCTCGCGGACCCCGATGGAGGCGATGTACTCGGCCAGTTCCGGGGTGATCTTGTTGACGCGCCCCATGCCGTCGAACCCCTGGTTGGTCGTCGGGCCCCGCCTGGCAGCCTGCTAGAAGCGCTCCATGCGCGGGTTCACGACGTTCGTGAAGATCGAACCGAACGTGTATGAGAATCCGACCGAGAAGCTGTACTCGAACCCGGAGAGCAGGATCCGCTGACGGAGGAGGACTTCCTCCTCCGTCGCGTCGCCCGCCGGCACGTTCAGCTGATCACGGATTCGCTGGTAGTTCGTGTTGAAGTTCAGCGACAGACCGCGGAAGAGCCGGAAGTCTGCCCCCAACCTCACCTCGAACCGGTTCTTCTCGAGGTCGTGCAGATACTGCGAGAACTCGAGCGACCCGTACGCGCCGCCCCACGGCTGCCGGATCCCGAGCCCGGCGCTGAGCTCGTGTCGCGGACGCGTCTCCTCGGTGCGCAGGAAGACCGTCGGCTCGATGTACTTGTAGTGCCGAACACCGACCGTGTAGAGGAAGCTGAGTTGCCGCCGGGTCGACTCGCGGTACGGGAAGATGTTGTACTCGATCGCGGGACCGCCCTCGATCCGCAGATCGTAGTTGCCGAACGTCGAGCGGCCCGTCTCGTAGTTCACCCCGAACGACCAGCGTTCGTTGAGGCTCCATACGTTGAGCCCCTCGAAGTTGTAGCCTTCCCGGATACTGGTGACGGTCGTGGAGTCGTTGATCTCGAAACGACTCTCGTTGTAGTTGCCGCCGATTGAGAACTCGAGCTTCAGGTCATCTGTGATGCGGTTCGCCGAGAATCCGCCGTTGAGCCGGTAGGACTCGGTGCGTGCGTCGACGTTCAACCCGCCAGTCATGCGGACCCGGAACGTCCAGAAGTCCCACTTGTCGTCTTCGGGCCGGGCCACGTTGCCGGCGTCCCCGGATTCCGTCACCTCGTAGATGACCTGAATGTCCGACGCCTGGTCGGTGCGGGCGATGTAGCGCAGCAGGCCCAGCCTGACCGACGCGGCGATCCGCGTCATCGACTGCTCGCTCGCCTCGTTCGGGATCGTGCCCACCGTGAGACGGTCGTCGATGCCCTCGAAGTCTTCGCGACCGATGAAGTCGAGCGTGTAGAGCTGCCCGCCGGCGCCGGTCCCCTCTCTGGTGATCAGCAAGTGGACCTGCGCGTCGGCCCGGTCCCGCGTGTAGTTCACGAACGGGATCTCGCGACGATAGAAGTTGAAGTCGCAGAGCCCGCCGCGACCCCCGCCCTGGCAGTCGAAGAACACGCGCAGGGCCTGGTCGTTCTGAGCCGAGTCGGCCTCGGCCACCGGATCCTGGGCGGCCACGGGCGCGGCCAGCCACATGCAGAGGGCGACCGTGGCCATAAAGATTCGGCGTGGATGCGAGATGAGGTGTCTCCCGATGAGGGCTGAAATGACCGCCGGGGCGCTGCACGGGCCCCCTGCCTCGACACCCACAACGAGGCTTTCGTTTACCGGCGGCAGGGCGGCGAGCCTGTCGGCGGGTCTCAGGGTCGGCCCGAAAACTGGTCGACGAGGATCGGGTTTCCATCGGGGTCTTCGATCACGAAGCTCGCCGGGCCGTCGGACGTTTCGTCCGCCTCGGCGGCGAACTCGATCCCCTGGTCCCGCAGCGTCGCCTGCATGTCGCGGACGTCGGTGAACGATCCGAGCGCGGTCCCGTCCAGCGAAAGCCCCGGATTGAACGTGAGGATGTTCTTCTCGAACATACCCTGGAAGAGACCGATCACGGTCGTGCCGTTGACCATGATGAGATAGTTCTGTTCCATCGCGCCGCCGGTCTGCGTGAAGCCCAGCTTCTCGTAGAAGTCCCTCGACGCCTCGAGGTCGGCGACGGTGAGGCTGATGGAAAACAGACCGAGTTCCACTCTGAATCTCCTGGGAACGAGCGAATGATCGCGACGGAAGCTGACAACCTGACGGCCCGGGCATCCGCGGCCAACCCTGTACGGCTTTCGCTCCGATCCAGACCCCGCTCCCGCTGGGGTGACCGGCAGAGCGAGGTGCTCGACCCGCGGAGGTCGGCGGCGGCCCGCGACGAGATGCGAGGGTGGCCGGCCTACGCGCCGACCCCTCTGGCGCGACTCCCGGAGTTTGCCGAGCGGCTCGGGGTCGCGGAGGTGCGCGCCAAGGACGAGACCGGTCGCTTCGGCATCGGGTCGTTCAAGGCGACCGGCGGCGCGTACGCCGTCCTGCGCGTTCTGCAGTCCGAGATCCGAAGGACGACCGGCCACACCCCGACGACGCGCGACTTCCTGGATCACCGGGTCTCGGAAGCCGCCGCGATCACGACGGTGACGGCGTCGGCCGGGAACCACGGACGATCGGTCGCCTGGGGGAGCCAGCTTTTCGGCTGCCGCTGCGTCGTGGTGCTCCCCCAGGGCGCGGATCGAACACGCGCCGAGGCGATCGAGTCGCACGGGGCCACGGTGGAGTGGTACCGCGGCGATTACGATGGAGCGGTCGCCCACGTGGAGCGGATCGCCCGCGAGCGCGGGTGGTTCGTCGTGTCCGACACCGCGTACGCCGGATACGAGGAGATCCCGCGCCGGGTCTACGAGGGATACACGCTCCTGGCCGATGAGGTGCTGCAGGCCCTCGACTCCGAGGGGAGCGATCGGCCGACGCACGTCTTCATTCAGGCCGGGGTCGGGGGCCTAGCGACCGGCGTCTGCGGGCACCTCTGGCAGGAGCTCGGCGAGGACCGGCCGGACTTCGTCGCGATCGAGCCTCTTTCGGCGGACTGTTTCGGGCGGAGCATTCGGGCCGGTGACATGAGCACGGTCGACGGCCCCTTCGACACTCGCATGGGCGGGCTGGCGGCCGGGGTGCCGTCGACGATCACCTGGGAAGTTCTCGGCGGATGCATCGATGGCGCGATCGCGATCGCGGACTCCGTCTCGGACGCCGCAGCCGCGGAGCTCAACGCAGGGTCGCTCGGCGCGACGTTGCTCGCCGGGCCTTCGGGGGCAGCCGGAGTGGGGGCGCTGCTCGCGCTGACCCGGCTGCCCTCCGCGCGGCGGCTGCTCGGCCTCTCGTCCGAGTCGCGAGTGCTGACGCTGGTGACGGAGACGAAGTTCTAGCCCTACTTTTGAGACCGCCCGCGAGACGGCGGGGCCGCCCACCACCGCAGATGGGAACGACCAGCCATGTCCGATTTCTCCGCATACATCGCCGCAAACCTCGACCGCTGGAACGCGGAGCTGGACGAGTTTCTCCGCATCCCGAGCATCAGCACCGACCCGGAATACGCCGGCGATGTGCGGAGATGCGCCGAGTGGCTCGCCGACCACATGCGCGCCTCGGGGGTGCCGGAGTGCGAAGTGATCACGACGGAGGGGCACCCGATCGTCGTCGGCGAACGACTCGTCGATGCCGACGCACCGACCCTCCTGATCTACGGCCACTACGACGTGCAGCCGTCGGAGCCGGATGACCTGTGGACGACGCCCCCCTTCGAACCGTCCCGGCGCGATGGTCGGGTCTACGCGCGCGGCTCGGTGGACGACAAGGGACAGGTCCACATGCACGTGAAGGCCCTGGAGACCTGGCTCGACGATGGGGCGGCCGGGAACCTGAACCTGAAGTTCGTGATCGAGGGCGAGGAAGAAGTCGGCAGCGCGCACCTCGGGACCTTCCTGACCGGGAACGCAGAGCGGCTCGCGTGCGACGCGATCCTTATCTCCGACACGACGATGTTCTCGCCGACCCTGCCGTGCATCACGACCGGGCTGCGCGGGATCGTCTACACCGAGATCAACGTGACCGGCCCGTCCCACGACCTCCATTCCGGCAGCTACGGCGGCGCCGTGGTGAACCCGGCGAACGCGCTGGCGACGATCCTTGCGGGGCTCAAGGACGACGAGGGGCGAGCGACGGTGCCGGGGTTCTACGACCCCGTGCGCCCGATCACCGATCGAGAGCGGGCCGACCTCGAGCGCCTCCCGATGGACGACGAGGTCATGCGGTTGGATGTCGGGTCACCCGAGCTGGGCGGCGAGGCCGGATTCTCGACCCTCGAGCGCCTGTGGTACCGCCCCACGCTCGACGTGAACGGTCTACTTAGCGGCTGGACCGGGGAGGGGTCGAAGACCGTGCTTCCCGGCAAGGCGATGGCCAAGGTCTCGATGCGTCTCGTGCCGGATCAGGATCCGGTCGAGGTCGTCGAGGCCCTCGAGGCGCGAGTCCGCGAACTGACGCCGCCCGGGGTGACCGTCGAGATCAAGCGCTTCCACGACGGGACCCCCTGGGTCGCGGACCCGGACCATCCCGTGTTCGAAGCGGCGAGCGCCGCGCTCGAGGCCGGGTTTGGGACGCCGCCCGCGATGATCCGGGAGGGAGGGTCGATCCCCATCGTCCCGATGTTCGAGGAGGTGTTCGCCGCGCCTGCGTTGCTCGTCGGGTTCGGCCTTCCGGGCTCGAATGCGCACGGCCCCGACGAGTGGATCGACGCGGGCGTGTACCGGGATGGGATTGCCGCGCTCGCGAACCTCTATGGCGAGATCGCCGATCGACTCGGAGGATAACAGGGGGTGCGACCCCGAAGCATCGACTGGACGGAGCTCGAGATCATGACGGAACGGCACGCGGGACACGTCTCACGGAGAGAGTTCGTACACCTCGGCGCGATCGGCGGTGCGTGTCTGGGGGTGCCGGCGCTGGGTCTCCGTCCCGGGTGGCTGCGCGACGTCGCGCGAGAGGCCGGGCCGATCGATGTCGCCGACGCGGCGGCACGTTGGATTCGGGGGCACGGAGTGCGGACTGCGGCGGGTCTCACGTGGCCGAGGGTGCCTGGACAGGACTCCGGTGGCGATCTCGGACTCTACCACGGTTCGCCCGGGGTCGTGCTCTTTCTGCTCGAGCTCCACGCTAGAACCGGCGATGACGCGGCGCTGGAGGACGCGCACGCGGGTGCCCGCGAGCTCGCGGCGGCCCTGACCCGTCCGGACCCGATCCAGCCCGGTCTGTATTCGGGTCTCGCCGGCATGGCGTACGCCCTCGATCTCGCGGGCGAATCGACCGGAGACGCCGAGCTCACCCGGGCGGCACGAACCTGCGTCGATCGGATCGTGTCGACGGCACGGACTCTCGAAACCGGTGTCGCCTGGTTCGATGAAGACCCGGAGAACGCGTCCAGCGACATCGTGAGCGGCGCGTCGGGCATCGGTCTGACGCTCCTCTGGTACGCGGATCGTCACGCGCACGACGCCGCGACCGACACCGCGATCCGGGCGGCCGACCACCTCGCCACGCTGGGGATGCGCGAAGCCGACGGGCTGAAGTGGCGAATGATGCCGTCGTTCGAGCGCACGATGCCGAACTTCTCGCACGGCACGGCGGGTGTGGCCACGTTTCTCGCCGCGGCGCGGAAGGCCGGCGGCGACGCGGGCCTTCTCGACGCCGCGATCGCCGGAGCCCGGTACCTCGAGGCCATCTCCATCTGCGAGGGCGGCGCGTGCTGGATCTTCCACCACGAGCCCGAGGGCGAGGATCTCTTCTACCTCTCCTGGTGTCACGGTCCTCCTGGTACCGCGCGGTTGTTCTACCAGCTCGCGGAGACGACCGGCGATGACGGCTGGCGCGGGTGGCTGGAGAGGGGTGCGGCCGCAGTGCGGTCGTTCGGCGTTCCCGAGACCCGATCCGACGGCTACTGGAACAACATCAGCCAGTGCTGCGGCGACGCGGGGGTGGGGGAGTACGCGCTGGCCCTCCACGCGATGACCGGAGATGACGCGCACCTCGAATATGCTCGTCGCATCGCCGACTGGATCCAGGGTCGCGCCGACGACCCGGGGTCGGACGAACGGCGCTGGACTCAGGCCGAGCACCGGGCGCAGCCGGAACTGCTCGAGGCCCAGACGGGCTGGATGCAGGGAGCGGCCGGGGTGGGATCGTTCTTCCTCCACCTCGACGCGAGGCAGCACGGCGAGTCGCCGCTCGTGTCGATCCCCGACACGCCGTGGAGTGGAGCGCTGTAGACCTAGGCTCAGGCCGTGGCGCCCGGCTCGAAAACCAGCTCGGTCGTGATGTCGATGCAGCCAGCGAGCGTCTTGTAGACGGGGCACTTTCCGTGGTGTACGTCGTGTGCCCGGGTCGCCGTTTCGTGTTCGGCGGCGGCCTTCAGGTGGTACGTCACGTGGATCCGCTTGATGACAAGGACCCCGTCCTCCGTCTCCACCTCACCGGCGACCTTCCCGATCAACCGGCCCTCGTCCGCTCTGATCCCGCGCGCCTCCAGCGCGCCACCGAAGGTTCCGGTCAGTCAGCCGCCGGTCGCCGCCATGACGTAGTCGAGCGTCGTCGCGATGTCGCGCTCGCCCTCGACGCCGTAGTGCTCGGCGATCGCGCTGTGCACGCCGAACTCGACCGGTGCGTCCGTGGCCGGGAGGTACGCGAGCCTGTGTGGCCCGCGCTGCCGTACGATTTCGATGTTGGCCCTGTACGCGACGTCACTCACGGTCAGACCTCCTGTGCGATCTCGAGGAAGTCGGAGACGATCTGGTGTGTGAGCCCCCAGATCGTGAATCCGCGATACACGATCGATGGGAACATCAGCTTGAGACCGCGGCTCAGGTGCTGCAGCTCCGAAGCGTACTGCGGGTCCTGGAGCGCCGAGATCGGGATCCACCGATGACTCTGAATCTCCCTGTTTCGACGAATCTGCGCGTCGGGCGGTGCCGCCGCGACGAACGGCGAGACGACGATCGAGGGAGACCTCGCCGAAGGACGCAGATCGTCCAGTCGACCCAGGTACGCATCGCGCTCGATGTCGACGCCCACTTCCTCGCGCAGTTCCCGTCGCGCCGTGTCCATGAGGTCGCCATCGGACGGTGCGATGTGTCCACCGGGGAGGGCGGTGTGACCGGACCACGGATCGTTCACCCACTCGGCTCGACGCACGAACAGAACCGAGAGCTGTCCCTCGTTTGCGCCGAGGAGCAGCGTCACCGCCGCGTGCTTGTCGCCACCCTGAGGTGTGATCGTCGTCGGCCGACGCCCTGCCATCGCGGTCCCCAGCCGACTTCCGAAATCACCTGTCATTTCCCCTCCGCTTCATCGAGCAACCCCAGATAACTTTCGTAGCGGCGTTCGAGGATCTCTCCCCGGTTCACCGCGTCGCGCACCTCGCACCCGGGCTCCCTGCGGTGGCGGCAATCGCCAAAACGGCAACCGGCCGCGAACTCTCCGAACTCCGCGAAGCCCTGGTCCAGTTCCGTCGGGTCCACATCCCAGAGGGACAAATACTGAAGTCCCGGTGTATCCGCGACATAGCCGCCCCGCGGATACGCGTAGAGGGCCGACGCCACGGTCGTATGTCTTCCCCGACCCTTCTTTTGTCCCACTTCGCCGACGCGCAGGTCCAGCCCCGGCATCAATGCATTTAGCAAGCTCGACTTGCCGACTCCCGATTGTCCCGTGAACACCGAGATTCTGCCCTCGAGCAACTCGCCCAGCCGTTCAACGCCGGCGCCCGTCTTCGCGCTTGTCAGTGTAACGTCGTAGCCCGCATCGACATACGCCGCCATAACGGGCGGCAACGTCGCCGATTCCGCCAGCTCGATCTTGTTTACGACGATCAGCCCCGTAAGGGCGTTCAGCCCGGCCAGGGCCAGCAACCGATCGACCATGAGCAAGTCCGGTTCCGGCGAGGTCACGGCGACCGTCACGATGACCTGATCGACGTTCGCGACGATCACCTGTTCGCGTCGTCGGGCCACCCCGTGCCGCGTCAGCGCGCTGGTACGGTCGATCAGCCCGGAGATGCGGACGGCTTCGTCGGTGCGTTCGAGCGTGACCAGGTCTCCTACCGAGACGATGCGGGCGTCCTTCTGCTTCACCCGACCGCGGAGGCTCGCTTCCAGGGGGCCGTTCGAGGTCTCGACCAGGTAGATGCCACCCGCCACGCGCATCACCCGGCCGGTGTCGGGCTCGGCTGCGATCAGTCTGAGTCGGCTGGAGGCTCGGGATCGATCGCGCGATCCTGTCCGGTCAGTTCCTCGAGGCAGTTCCACCCGAGCAGGGCGCACTTGATACGAACCGGAAACTTCGACACGCCGGCGAGGGTCCTGAGATCGCCGAGCGAATCGTCCTCGAGCAGAGACTGGTCGCCGTGGAGCAGCTGGGTGAACCGGGCCGCGATCGCGGTCGCCTCCTCGAGGGATTGGCCGGTCACGCGTCCGGTGAGCATCGACGCGGACGCCTGGCTGATCGAGCACCCGCGGCCGGCGAACCGCGCCTCGGCGATACGGTCGCCCTCCACCCTGAGCATCAGCTCGATCACGTCGCCGCAGAGCGGGTTCCTCATCGTGATCGTGTGCGTGGCGGTCTCGAGCACTCCCTTGTTACGGGGGCGCCGATAGTGGTCGAGGATGACTTCCTGGTACAGTGTATTCAGGGAAGCCGGGATCTCGCGGTCCACGTTGCCGGGTTTTTCGGGGCTCGATTCGCTCATCAATCAGAGGATATCCCGCCAAAGAGCTCGGCCGCCATACCGAGGCCGTCCACCAGCGCATCGACCTCTTCGGCGGTGTTGTATAGGTAGAAACTCGCCCGTGCGGTCGCGGCGACGCCCATGTGGTCCATCAGTGGCTGTGTGCAGTGGTGTCCCGCCCGAATCGCGATCCCGCTCTGATCGAGAATGGTCGCGAGGTCGTGCGGATGAATGTCTCCGTACGTGAACGAGAAGACGGACGTCCTGTCGTCGTCGGGGCCGTACAGCCGCAGACCCGGAACCGCCCGGAGACGCTCCATCGCGTATGCCGAGATCGCGGCCTCGTGTGCGGCCAGGCGATCCTGGCCGACGTCCACGAGAAAGCGCACGGCCTCCCCGAAGCCGACGGCCCCCGCGATGTTCGGGGTGCCGGCCTCGAACTTCTGCGGGATCGGCGCCCACTTCGATCCCTGCATCGTCACCTCGGAGATCATCTCGCCGCCGCCTTGGTAGGGTGGCATCCCCTCCAGCAGTTCCCGGCGTGCCCAGAGCGCTCCGACACCCGTGGGCCCGCACATCTTGTGGGCGCTGAAGGCGTAGAAGTCGCACCCCAGCCGGCCGACGTCCACGTCGAGGTGCGGCGCCGCCTGCGCTCCATCGAACAGCACCCTGGCCCCCGCCGCGTGCGCCCGGGCAACGATCTCATCGACCGGGTTGATCGTGCCGAGGCTGTTCGACACGTGCGTCAGAGCGACGATTCGCGTGCGAGGCCCGACGAGCCGGTCGAAGTCCTCCATGTCGAGCCGGCCGTCCGGCGTTACGTCCACATACCGGATGATCGCCCCGACACGCCCGGCGAGGAGCTGCCAGGGCACGATGTTCGAGTGGTGCTCCATCTTCGAGAGGACGATCTCGTCATCTCGACCCACGTTTGCGCCGCCCCACGCCGCCGCCACGAGGTTGATCGACTCAGTGGTTCCGCTGGTGAAAACGATCTCGTCCGGATCGCTCGCCCCGACGTGACCGGCCACCAGCCGCCGCGCCCCCTCGTACGCCTCCGTGGCCTCGACGCTGAGCGCATGGGCGCCGCGGTGGACGTTCGCGTGCTCCTCGCGGTAGTAGCGATCGATTCGCTCGATCACCCGGTTCGGACGCTGCGCGCTCGCGGCACTGTCGAGGTACACGAGCGGCCGTCCGTTGACCTGTCGCTGCAGGATGGGGAACTGCGCACGAACGTCACGCAGGTCCAGCGGCGATCCGTCGTCGGTGCGGGGAGTGGCCTTGGCTTCCATATCGGATCCCGGCGGAGATTTCGGGGCGCGCCCGGAATCAACCGTCCAGCTTCACCTGTACATCGTCGCCGTCGATCCGGACTTCATACGTCTTCACGGGCATCACCGCGGGCAGTGCCGTGGGCGCGCCCGTTCGGACGTTGAAGCGCGCGCCATGCAACACGCACGTGATCTCGCCCGACTCGCATTCGCCGGACGAAAGCGGAAACTCCTCGTGCGAGCACCGGTCCTCGAGCGCGAAGATCTCGCCGTCCTGCTCGACCAGCACGATGGGTCGGTCCTCGACCACCAGCCCCACGAGTCCGTTCGCCGAAACGTCGCCGACCTTCGCGACCGTCACGAAGTCGCTCATACGGCCAGCTTCCTCTCGATCGCCTCGAGCACGCGCGCCCTCACGCCTTCCATGGGGATCCGGCCGATGACCTCTTCGAAGAAGCCGAGCACCAGAAGCCGCTCGGCCTGATCGCGCGTCAGCCCACGGCTCATCAGATAGAACAGCTGCCCGTCCTCAACCTGGCCGATCGTCGCGCCGTGCGAGCAGCGAACGTCGTCGGCCTCGATCTCGAGGCTTGGCAGGGCGATCGCGTTCGCACGCTCGCTGAGCAGCAAGTTCCGGTTCGTCTGGTACGCGTCGGTGAGCTGCGCGCCCGGCTCGACCCGGATCAGACCCCGGAACACCGAAGTCGAGCTGTCGGTCAGCGCCCCCTTGAACAGCAGGTCGCTCTTTGCGTTCGGCTGCGCGTGCAGCTGCAACGTGTGGTGATCGAAGTGCTGATCGGAGTCGCCGAACCAGAGGGCGAGCATCCGCGCATCGGTTCCCGGGCCTGCCAGATTCGAGCTGATGTCGGCCCGGGACATGTCGGCGCCAAGCTGGATGTTGAACGCTCCGAGCCGCGAGTCCCTCTGCGACGTGAGGTGCTGGATCGAGAAGTGGCGCACCCCGCGTCCGTAGTTCTGCAGCGTGACGTAGTCGACGGCCGCGTTCGCCTCGCCGTCCACGATCGCGGCGTGGACGGAAATCGCGTCCACCTCGTCCGACACGAACTCGTCGATGACGGAGGCCTCCGCTCCCGTCTCCGCCACGACGATCGACTGGGTCGCGACCAGCGACTCCGCGCGATCGATCATACGGAACGCGTGCACCGGGGCATCGAGCTTCACGTTCCGCGGGATGTAGAGGAGGTAGCCGCCGCTCGTGAACGCGAGATTGAGCGACCAGATCTTCTCCTCCATCGGAGCGGGTCGCGTCTCGACCAGAGAGCGCTCGAGGAGCTCGGGGTGATCGACCGCCGCCTGCTCGAGCGAGCACAGCACCACGCCCTGCTCGGCGAGCGCCGGATCGAGCTCGGCGTGAACCACCCGCCCGTTCCTCTGGACGATGATCCCCGAGCGGTCGCCCGACCGGTCGAGCACCGCGCGGACCGCCGGCGGATAGTCCTCCTCCGTCGCGGGTCCCGGTCTCGCCGGCGTGTACGCCGCGAAGTCGATCTTCGAGAGATCGGTATACCGCCACTCCTCCGTCTTCGTGGACGGGAACGGCAGCTCCTCGAAGCGGGCCCAGGCCCGCGCACGCAGACCCGACAGGAATTCCGGCTCGACCAGCCCCGCCGTGAACGACCCGTAGTCGAGCTTCACCGATTCGATCTCGGGCATCGCTTCGGCCTCAACCGTCAATGTCGCACTCTCGCTCAAAATCACCCTCGTCTATGAAAGCTCGCCCAAAAGGCGGCGTCTCCTGATCTGTCTCCCCACCCAGTCCCGCACCGTCAGCAGCTCGCTCCGAAGGAGCGGCGCCTACCCACAAATGTCAGCCTCACCCGTCCCGCACCGTCAGCAAGCTCGCTCCGAAGGAGCGGCGCCTACCCCACCACCGCCGCCCAACCACCTCCGAGACGAGGTCCTGCCCCGCCCCGGCTCCCCCGAGATGGCCGTCAGCCGACCGACCCCTCCATCTCCAACTCGATCAGCCGATTCAACTCGATCGCGTACTCGAGCGGTAGCTCCTTCGCCACCGGCTCGATGAACCCGCGAACGATCATCGCCATCGCCTCGGCCTCGTCCAGACCCCGGCTCATTAGATAGAAGAGCTGCTCGTCTCCCACCTTCGAGACCGTCGCCTCGTGGCCGATCGATGCGGTGTTCTCATCAATCTCGATGTACGGGTAGGTGTCGGTGCGCGACGTCTCGTTCAGCAGCAACGCGTCGCACTCGACGTTCGACTTCGCCCCCACCGCACCGTCGTAGACCTTGCAGAGCCCCCGGTACGACGAACGTCCCTCGCCCTTCGAGATCGACTTCGACGTGATCTGCGACGTCGTGTGGGCGGCAGCGTGCACGACCTTGCCGCCCGTGTCCTGGTGCTGTCCGTCGCCGGCGTAGGCGATTGAGAGGATCTCGCCGTGCGCGCGCTCGCCGACCAGGTAACAGGACGGGTACTTCATCGTCAGCTTCGAGCCGAGGTTCCCGTCCAGCCACTCCATCTTGGCGTCCTCGTGCACCATCGCCCGCTGGGTGACGAGGTTGTACATGTTGTTCGACCAGTTCTGGATCGTGGTGTAGCGGAACCGGGCGCCCTTGTTGACGATGATCTCGATCACTCCCGAGTGGAACGACTCGGTGGTGTAGACCGGCGCCGTGCAGCCCTCGATGTAGTGGGCCTCCGCGCCCTCCTCGATGATGATCAGTGTCCGCTCGAACTGGCCCATCTTCTCGGCGTTCACGCGGAAGTAGGCCTGCAGCGGGATGTCGACCTTCACGCCCTTCGGGACGTAGACGAACGATCCCCCCGACCACACGGCTGAGTTGAGGGCGGCGAACTTGTTGTCCCGCGTCGGGACGACGGTCGAGAAGTACTTCCGGAACAGCTCCGGGTGCTTCTTGAGGCCATCCTCGATCGACTCGAAGATCACGCCCTGCTCGTCCCACTGCTCCTTAAGCGAGTGGTATACCATCTCGGACTCGTACTGGGCACCGACGCCAGCGAGCGCCTTCCGCTCGGCTTCGGGGATGCCGAGCTTCTCGAACGTGTCCTTGATCTCCTGGGGCACGTCGTCCCAGGACCTCTCCATCTGCTCCTGCGGCTTCAGATAGAAGTAGATCTCATCGAGGGTTGCCTCGAGTGTCGAGAGGTCGCCGCCCCACTCGGGCATCGGCTTCGACTCGTACACCTCGAGCGCCTTCAGGCGGAACTCGAGCATCCACTCGGGCTCCTCCTTGTGGGCGGAGATCTGGCGCACGATCTCCTCGGACAGACCCGGCACGGCCTTGAAGACCGGCTTGTCCTCCGTGATGAACCCGTATTTGTACTCGTCGAGTCCGAGTCCTTCGATCGTCTCGTTCTCAGGCATGGTCTTCCTCTATTTCGGACGCGATCGGTCGAGGGGCGATTACCCCTGGACCGTCGCGGCCTCCTGCAGCCAGTCGTATCCCTCCGCCTCGAGCTTGTCGGCCAGTTCCGGCCCACCGCTCTCGACGATCCGCCCCTCCATCATCACGTGAACGCGATCGGGCTGGATGTAGTTCAGGATCCGCTTGTAGTGGGTGATGAGCAGGACGCCGAGCTTCTCGTCCGCCTCCGTGAGCGTGTTCACGCCGTTCGAGACGATTCGGAGGGCGTCGATGTCGAGACCGCTGTCCGTCTCGTCCATCACCGCGAGCGCAGGCTCGAGGATTGCCATCTGAAGGACCTCGTTCCGCTTCTTCTCTCCGCCCGAGAACCCGTCGTTCACGTACCGGGTGGCGAAGCTCTCGTCCATCTTGAGAAGAGCCATCTTCTCGGTGAGGCGCCGCTGGAAGGCGAACACGTCCATCTCATCGCCCTCGGCGAGCCGCGCGTTGGACGCGGTGCGCAGGAAGTTCGCGATCGAGACACCGGGGATCTCCGCCGGATACTGGAACGCGAGAAAGACGCCGGCCCGGCTCCGCTCATCGGGCTCGAGCTCCAGAACGTCCTGGCCGCGGAACAGGACCTCGCCCGCGGTCACCTCGTACCCGGGGTGTCCGGCGATAATCTTCGCCAAAGTGCTCTTGCCGGACCCGTTCGGGCCCATCAGCGCGTGTACCTGTCCCTCTTCGACTCGCAGATCGACCCCTCTCAGGATCTCGATCGCGTCGTCTTCGACCCGGGCGTGCAGGTCGCGAATCTCGAGAAGTGCGTCGCTCATTACGTCCTCTTTGTAGGCTTCAAAGGCCGGTGCCCCCGGAAGGAGGACGCCGGCCTGCGCATAAACCACCGAATTGTTATCGATAATCGTTATCGACGATACGCTAGTTGAGACTCGTTTTCAAGTAGCGTGAAACGAGCCAGCAGGTCCCGTGGTTCCGGGGCGTTCGGACGGGATGCGAGCATTCGGCGCGAGCCCTACGTTCCGTGCCATGAAAGCCGCCAGATTCAAGGGCCACGGAGGCCTCGAGAACATCGTCATCGGAGACGTGCCGGACCCGGTGGCGGGGCACGGCGAGGTCGTGGTCGAGGTTCGAGCCGCCGCCCTGAACCACCTGGATCTGTGGGTGTTGAAGGGCCTGCCCGGTCTCGAGATCGAGATGCCGCACGTCGGTGGATCGGACATCGCGGGCGTCGTCTCGTCCGTCGGTCCCGGCGTGGATGGGTGGGAGCCCGGCGACCGGGTCGTGGTAAATCCGGGCGTGTCCTGCATGGAGTGCGAGTTGTGCGAAGCGGGCGAACACCCCGTGTGCAGGCGATACGGTATCATCGGAGAGCACTGGCGGGGCGGGTTCGCGGAGTATGTCGCCGTGCCGGCCCGCAACCTGTACGCCATTCCTGAAGACCTCGCCTTTCCGACGGCTGCCGCCGCCCCGCTCGTGTATCAGACCGCCTGGCGGGCGCTGATGACTCGGGCTCGGCTCCAGCCTGGCGAGACGGTTCTCGTGACCGGCGCCTCCGGCGGCGTCTCCACCGCGGGAATCCAGATCGCGAAGCACGCGGGCGCGACCGTCTACGCGGTGACGAGTGGACCCGACAACGTGCGGCGCACCCGGGAACTCGGGGCGGATATCGTGATCGACCGGCTGGCAGAGGAGTTCTCGAAGCGGGTGTGGCTCGAGTCGGGGAAGCGAGGGGTCGATGTCATCCTCGACAGCGTCGGGACTGCGATGTGGGAAGACTGCCTGCGATCGCTCGCCCCGCTCGGGCGGATGGTGGTGTACGGGGGGACAACGGGTGCGAAGGGGACGGTCGTGATTCCCCAGATGTTCTGGAAGCAGTACGCGGTCATGGGCAGCACGATGGCGGGCAACGCGGACTTCGAGCGGGTGATGGGGCTCGTCGCGAGCGGCGACCTCGAGCCGGTCGTGCACGATGTCATGCCGCTCGACCGCGCTCGTGACGCCTATCAGCTGCTCTCGGACGGCGACGTATTCGGGAAACTGGTGCTCACCCCGTGAACCGCGAAGACGTCAGGTCCTCCTCTCGGGTCCGGCAGCTGGAACGGCTCTCCACGGAGGCGTTCGACATCCTCGTCATCGGCGGCGGCGTCTCCGGCGTCGCCGTAGCGCGGGACGCCGCGCGCCGCGGCTATCGCACGGCCTTGATCGAGGCGGCGGATTTCGCGCAGGGGACGAGCAGCCGGTCATCCCGTCTGGTACACGGCGGTCTCCGTTACCTCGAGCACTTCGAATTCGATCTCGTCTTCGAAGCGAGCCAGGAGCGCCGGACGCTCCTGAACATCGCCCCCCATCTGGTACGGCCGCTCGAGTTCCTGTTCCCGATCTTCGAGGACGGGCGGGTCGGGAAGTTGAAGCTCGACGCCGGGCTGTGGCTCTACGATGCGCTCGCGCTCTTCAGGAACATCGAACGTCACCAGATGCTCGAGCCGGGCGAGGTTCTCAGTAGGGAGCCCCGCCTGCGAACCGAGGGACTGATGGGTGGGGCCCGGTACTTCGATGCTCAGGTCGACGACACCCGGCTGGTCGTGACCACCGCCGTGGCCGCCCGCGAGGCGGGGGCGGCGCTGGCCAACCGGGTCGAGGCCGTCGAGATCCAGACCGGCAATTGGCCCGGGCACCGTGTCGTCGCACGGGACGCCGAGACCGGCGAGAACCTCGAGATCGATACACTGACGATCGTGAACGCGACTGGCCCGTGGACCGAGCAGACACTCGAACGCGCGGGCGCGGGTGGCGGCGCGCGGATCGTGCCTTCGCGGGGCACGCACATTCACGTTCCCCGCGATCGAATCGGGCACCAGCACGCGTTCATCTTCGAGGCACCCAGCGACGAGCGCGTGATGTTCGTGCTTCCGTGGCGGGACGACCTCACGCTCATCGGGACGACCGACGATCTGCACGACGGGCCGCCCGAGGATGTCGCGGCGACCCGCGAGGATGTGGCGTACCTGCTCGAAGCGACGAACCACCTGTTCCCACACGCTCGTCTCACGAGAGCGGACGTGCTGAGCGCGTGGGCGGGTCTGCGACCGCTCGTGGCGCCCCCGCCGACCGGGAAGCCGGGTGCCGGTGGCGACGAAGAAGTGGGCGCGCTCTCGCGGGAGTTCGAGGTTCGTGAAGGGCCGGACGGTCTTTTCACCCTCATGGGCGGGAAGCTCACGTCACACCGGGCGATGGCCGAGGAGACCATCGATCTCGTGGGCCAGCTGCTGGAGACGGCCGGCGTGAATGCGGAGCGCAAATGCGACACGGATCGGGTGCCGCTGCCGGGTGGCGGGGTGAACGATCTCGACGAGCTCCGGCGCCAGGTGAGCGAAAAGGCCGCCGCGCTCGGAGTCACGGATGGCGGCGCGGCCCGCCTCGCGCGTGCCTACGGCACGCAAGCCGACGGCGTGTTGGGTCTCGTCGAGCGACGTCCCCAGCTCGCAGCGCCCATCCTGGAGGGTCGTCCCCACATTCTGGCCGAAGCGGTCTACGCGGTTCACCAGGAGTTCGCGCGGCACGTGGAGGACATTCTCTATCGCCGCACCCGCGTGGGCCTCGAAACCCGGAACGGCGTGGAGGAGGCGGCCAGGCGGACTGCCGCCGTCATCGGCCCCGAACTCGGGTGGACGGCGGTGGAGCAGCAGACCGAGATCGACCGGGCCGTCGAGGTTCGGGCGGCGGATGACGCGTCTCTTCTGGAGGTTACTTGAAGCCGCGATGCTTGAAGCCGCGAGTCGCTCTGTCCCTGCTCGTCGTGTTGTCGGCGGGCTGCCGCGCCGCGGACCCGCCCGATGAGGGCATGTCGTCGGACTCCACGGCGCTCGCCGCGCTCGACTCCGCGGTGGTCGAGGAAGAGCCGTTCGAGGAGTTCGACGACAACGCACTTCCGTTTCTTCCCGGAGAGGGTGAGCCGCGCGAGTACCGGCTTCTGCTCGTCAACAGGGCGGATCGAGCGGCTCACGTGTTTGCCAGTGCTGGTGCTGCGCGGGTCGTGCTCGACACCGTGCCGGGGGCCGACTCGGTGTTGGTCGATATCCGGTTGCGAGCCGATCACGTTGATCTCGAGGCCGAGGACGACACCGGTAGAGTCTTGAGCACGACGTCGATCGATCTCGTGCAGACGGTGATCAACCGGTGGGAGATTCTCGCCGAGGGCGCCGGCCGGGTGGCGGTTCTCCGCTCGCGCGGCCCGCGCGACGGGACTATCCTCGAAACTTCTGACGCCCGGCCGTCCGTCGGGCGTCGCTCCCGCTGACGGAGGAAGCATGGACGCAGGCACGCCGCAGGGCCGCGATACCTGGGGGTCCAAGACCGCCTTCATCCTCGCCGCCGCGGGGAGTGCGATCGGTCTCGGCAACATCTGGGGGTTCCCGACCCAGGCCGGGATGAACGGTGGAGCCGCATTCCTCGTCATCTACCTGATCGCGGTCGCCGTCATCGGTGCTCCGGTGATGCTGGGCGAGCTGATGATCGGGCGAAGCACGCAGCGAAACCCGGTCGGGGCGTTCAAGCAGCTCGCTCCCGGCGCTCCGTGGTGGCTCATCGGAGCGATGGGCGTGCTGGCCGGCGTCATCATCCTCAGCTTCTATTCCGTCCTCGCGGGCTGGACCCTGTCGTACATTGTGAAGGCGGCCACCGGCGCGTTCCAGGCCGGCGTAGACTCCGAGGCGATGTTCAACAACATCGCGGCTCGGCCGCTGCCCGCGATCACGTGGCACTTCGTCTTCATCTGCATCACGATCTTCGTGGTGGTGGGTGGGGTCCGAGACGGGATCGAGCGCTGGACCAAGGTCCTGATGCCCGTCCTCCTCGTCCTCCTTTTCCTGCTCGCCATCCGGGCGGTGACGCTCCCGGGCGCCGGGACCGGCCTCGCGTTCTATCTGAAGCCGGACTTCTCCGTCGTGGATACCACGGTCGTGATTCGGGCAGTCGGACAGGCGTTCTTCAGCCTCAGTCTGGGCATGGGCGCGATCATCACGTACGGCTCGTACCTGTCGAAGAAGGATGAATTGGTGTCATCCGCCGGGTGGGTCACCGGACTCGATACGGGAATCGCCTTTCTCGCCGGCCTGATCATCTTCCCGACGATGTTCGCGTCCGGGTTCGACGCGTCGATCGAGGGGCCCGGGATGGTCTTCGTGGTCCTGCCCTCGCTTCTCGCGACGATGCCTCCGGAGCCCTACGGCGGGCTGATCTTCGGAACGGGCTTCTTCGTTCTGCTCGGGATCGCGGCGCTCACCTCGAGTATCTCGCTGCTCGAGGTCGGGGTGACCTGGGCCGTCGACGAGAAGAAGTGGCCGCGCAAGAAGGCCGCGATGCTCCTCGGCGCGATCGCGTTCGTCGTCGGCATCCCGAGCGCGCTCGCGAACGGGGCCGTCGACTGGCTGACGAACGTCCCGGGCGTGGGGATGGACTTCCTCTCGCTCCTGTTCACGATCTTCGGGTCGTTCGCCCTGATCGTCGGAGCGTTCTTCATCTCGGTCTTCGTCGGGTGGAAGTGGGGCGTGAAGGCGGGTGGCGACGAAGTACGCGCGACGGACGGGAAGTTCCGGCTCGAAGGCATCTGGACGTTCCTGATCCGCTACGTCTGTCCAACGGCATTGCTGATCATTCTGGTGCAGACGCTGCTCGATACGTTCTAGCAGCCTGAGGTCGCGACAGAATCGGTACGTATGCGTTGCGCCACCGCTGATGGCGTTGCGCAACATCCGCACGGGCCCGGGGGTTTAACCCCGGGACGTCGCAAACCGTCACATCTCCCGCACGTCGCGCGTTCTTGTCGTTACGGAACGCGCGAGCAGGATTCCTGCAATACTGCGTGTAGTGGAAGGGAAACCTGCCGCACGCGGTCCTCGTTCGGTCAGATATGGCGCGACGAGGACGCGAGGACGAAAAGGAACGATGAAGAAGAAGCTACAGATTCTGGTGGCCCTGGCGGCGGGCGTCGCGGCGATCGCGATCGGCCAGCGCACGCAGAACAACGACACGAAGCAGCGGGACACCCGGACCCAGAAGGCCCAGGTCGAAGGCGTCGACGACGCCGAACACTGGTTCGTCTGAACCGATAGACCCCCTGCGTGCGTACCGCGCCTCTCGCGCGTCGCGCGCCCGTGCGGCGGTCCTCGCCGCACCATCTCTCCGTACTATCCTGACCGTAACGTCGTCGTGACGATAACTCCCTTGTGCATGGTTCGGGGTTATCGCTCGTTCTCAGGTGTCCCCGTGGCGCGAGACGCGACGCCACCCTAGCGTTCTCCGTCGAGCCCGACTACAGGGGCCACCGACACGGGAGTTCGTATGCGAGCGTGGTATCCGTCGAAATCCAGGGCAGCGGTCGTGGTGGGAAGCGCACTGCTTCTCTCGGCCTGCGGAACGGACGGGCCTTCTGGGCCGATCGTCCAGGGTTGTGCGATTTCACTCGATCTGTTCCACGACGGCGGCCCCGAACGTTCGACCATCCCGTTCCTCGACAACCCGAAGCTCACCATTCGATACACCCCGGATGTCCTGTACGCGGGTCTCAACGACATCGTCATCGGCTTCGAGTTCAACGGACGGGCGGTGGCGATCCCTCAGAAGTTTCTCTGGCACCACGAGCTGGTGAACATGGACGTCCCCGGCGAGGGAATCACGGTCACGTACTCGCCGCTCACCGGATCGAGCGCGGTCTTCGATCGGAGCGGGACCGGAATCGGTCCCATGTCCGTCTCGAACTACGTGCTGAACTCCGGGCTGGTCGCGGAGGACGCCGAGGGGACGTTGCGTCCCCAGCTATCGACGATCGCCGCATGCGGCCCGGGTGATGGCAGCTCGATGTCGCAGCTTCCGTTCGAGGAGATGACCCTGCGCACGTGGTGGAGCATCCATCCCGACTCGTGGGTCGCCTCCTCGGACAACGGCCCGGAGATCCTCTACCAGCTGTTCCCGTATGACGGCGACTACCGACAGCTCCACAGCCCGTTGCTGGTCTATCCCGTCGAGGGTGGTATCGACCCGCGGCGACCACCTAAGGAGCTCGTGCTTGGTATCCGCTCGGGGACCGGCGGGATCTCGTTCCCGCTTCGGGTGCTCGACCAGCTCACGGGTGGTCGGGGTTCCGGCGCGACGGTCTCGGCCGGGAACGCCGTTCTGGACGGACAGCCGATCACCGTGTTCTGGAACTCGACGGCACAGGCGGCGCGTGCGTACAAGTCGACGGTCGAGGGCTGGACGCTTCACTTCGAGCGCGAGGACAACACCCGCGTAGACCAGGAGACCGGGAGCGTCTGGAACTTCTCGGGTCAGGCGGTCGCCGGTCCGCTTGCGGGCAAGCAGCTCGAGCCGATCCCCGACATCGTCATCGCGTACTGGTTCGCCTGGGCCTCTTTTCAGCCGGACACGGATATCTGGTCACCGCCTCCATCCGCCTCGCTGGCCCCTCCGGAACAGCTGTCGATTCCGACGGATGACGACCCGGACCTGTTGGTACGCTGATCCACGCCGCAGAATCCGGAACCGGGGAGTCCAACCCTCTGTTCTGAGAGCATGCAAATCCGATACAGAATTCTCGCGGCGTTCGCCGTTGCGTCCATGTCCGGGTGCGGGGACTCCGGTCCCGCGTTACCCGTCTCGATGGAGAATCTCGACGTCGCGGCGGCGATCGACCGGGGGGAGGGCCTCGTCGAATACGGCGTGCCCGCCGAGTCGCTGTTCGTCTACGACGCCACGCAAGCGACCCCCGAGGTCGAGCTCGTCTTCCACCGGGGACGCGGCATCGCCCGCGACGGGGAGGGCCGGGCCTATCTCCCCGACGCGACGGCGAGTCGGGTTCTCGTCGTCGGTGCCGGCGGGCGGGTGACGGGCGTGCAGGGTGGCCCCGCGGAAGATGGCGGAGGACTCACGCAGCCGTTGTCCGCGGCACCGCTGAGCGATGGGAGCCTGTTCGTCACCGACGTCGAGACGTCGCCGGGCCTCTTCTACTACGGCGCCGACGGCGAATTCGGTGGTGCGGCAACCCCGCCGGTGCCGAATGCCGAGATCAGGGCCGGGCGGGACGGGTCCGTATGGGCCGCCCGCTCGCCCTACGTCCTCCGCTTCGATGAGACGCTCCCCGGCGAACCGCTGCTCTACCGATTCGACCCGCTCGGCGGAGAAGGCGTCGGCATCGCGTCGATCGAGCCCGTCGAAGATCCGACGTGGAACCGGGTCGCGAATGCGGGTGGTATCGCGGTCGGCGAGAACGGCAACGCGTACTTCGCCTTCTTCCTGAGAAACGAGATCCGGGCCTACACGCCCGACGGCGATCTCCTGTGGCGGACGGCGCGTGAGCTGGGCGACGTCGCCGACACCGGCGCCCCGATGCGCCCCGTGACACAGGCGCTGTCGTTGGGGCCCGACGGGATGCTCTACGCACTCACGGTGACGGACAGCCTGCCTCAGCTCGGCAGCGACGCTCCCCTCGGCGGCCGGCGACGCCTCGAGGTGTATGACCCCGCGAACGGGGCCCTGGTCCGGGCCGCGACGGTGCCTGCGGCGCAGTCCACGTTTGTGATCGACCGGCACGGCGTCGTCTTCACCGTCGATCCGACCGTGGTGGAGGCGTCGGCCCCGCCGCCCGATCGCCGGCCGCTCCCTCCGGTAGAGCTGACCACATTCGAAGGGCAGCCGGCCCACTTCGCCGACTGGGCCGGGAAGGCGCTGCTCGTAAACTTCTGGGCGAGCTGGTGCATTCCCTGCGAGCGCGAGCTTCCACAGCTCGACGCCTTCTACCGGACCCTCGAGGGCGAGCCGGTCGAGTTCATCGCGATCTCGGTGGACGAGACGCAGGCCCCGGCGCTCGACTTCATCGAGCCGTTCCAGCTCCCGTTCCCGACGTTCTACGGCGGGATGGAGATGCAGAGCCACTTCGGGTTCTTCGGGCTGCCGTACACGCTCGTCGTGGACCACCGCGGTCAGATCGTGGACGAGGTCTACGGGTTCGGTAACCCCGAGAGCTGGGAGTACCTGAAGGAGCGGGTGCTCGCTGAGATTGAGCGCGCCCGCGCGGCAGGCACCGCGGGAGAGGCCGCGGCAGACGCGTCGGACCACACCCACGACTGACGGGAACCGGTCCTGCGAGCCGCTTGTTCTGGGAGCATACGGACGGCCATTCGAGGCCGCACGGGACCAGTTGTTCGGAGGATACCGATGAAGGCGAAGGCGCTCACGCTGGCGTTCGCGGCATTCGTGGCCACGGCCGCGGCAGCCACACCCGCGCAGGCCCAGGAGGCCACGACGATCACGGCAGAAGTTGTCGATCTGGTCTGCTATCTGAACGGAGGGATGAAAGGCGCGGCGCACCGCGAATGTGCGCAGATGTGCGCCGACAATGGCTTGGCGCTCGGCTTTCTCGGAAGCGACGGGCAGATCTATCTGGCTTCCGGATTGGGCATGCCGGCCGCCCCTACGAATCCACAGTTGAGGCCCCACGCCGAGCACACGGTCGAGGTGAAGGGCAAGCTGTTCGAGCGTTCGGGCACCCGCTCGATTGTCATCGAATCGATCTCCATGAAGAAGTAGCCGTGTCCGCCGGAGGGCTTCGGTCCTCCGGCACCGGTGATGCGAGATTCCATGTCGAGATGTGACGAAGTACGAGAGATGCTCTGGCCCCTCGACCGCCCGCGCGGCGTGCGAGAGGGCGAGGAGGAGGCGCGGGCGCACCTGAAGGAATGCCCCGGCTGTCGCGTCTTCTTCGAGCATGACGCGAGCATCTCCCGGGCGCTTCGGGCCCACGACCTCGAGACCCGTCCGCCGGAAGAGTTTCGAGCACGGGTCGTCGAGGCGATCGCTGGCGAGGCCGTGCGCCCGCCAGTTCGGCGACTCGCCGGGGCCTCGTGGCTGCGTACCATCCCCTGGGTCGCGGCCGCGGCCGTCGCAGGCGTGATGTTCGGCCTGTCCCGGGCGGCGCCGCCGGCCGGGGACATGTACGCGCAGGACTTTCTCTCCCGCGCCGTCGAGGCAGACGCTGTCCTGACACCCGACGACGCGGCCGTCTCGGCGTTCTTCATGCGCGAGCTCGGCGTGCCGGTTGCGCCCGTGACGGTGACATCCGCACCCATGAGCCGCGCCATGATCTGCCTGATCGACGGCGCGCGAGCGGCCCTGGTCGAGTACGAGATGGAGGGGTACACGCTCGCCCATTACCGCGTCCCGCGTCAGCAGGGCGACATCGCCACGGCGAAACCCGGGATGTCCGAAGAGAACGGCGTCTGTGTGTATCGCTGGAGCGATGAGATGTTCCAGAACGCGCTCGTTTCGGACATGCCGGAGGAGCGTCTTCTCGATGTGGTCCGTACGGAATTCGGCGCTGCCGCGCCCTGAGCCGGTGCCACGCAGTACTGGCGGGCAGCGGGCCTCCACACTTGATTCCCACCCCCCGCGGGTTCCCCGCGGATCGCACGGGAGCCATTCGATCCGACTCGACGGGTCGAACCAACGCATATGCCTTCGTCCCATCACGGGATCTCGAGCACGTCCCATCGCGTAACGGTGCGGGGGTTCGGCGTGTTGAACAGGTACATGAAACGGACGAGGCGATAGGTAGTCTGTCGTGAAGCTGTCAGAGATCTCGGTAAAAAGACCGGTGCTCGCGAGCATGTTGAGCGCCACGATCATCCTGTTCGGAGTGATCGCGTTCCAGCGTCTGCCGGTGCGGGAGTTTCCCGACATCGATGCGCCGATCATCTCGGTCAGCGTCTCGCTCCCCGGTGCGAACGCGCGCGTGATCGAGTCGACGGTCACGGACATCCTCGAGGAAGAGCTCGCCACGCTCGAGGGCCTGCGGACGCTTACCAGCACCAGCAGGGAGCAGAGCTCCAGCATCACGCTCGAGTTCCTGCTGTCTCGCGATCTCGAGGCCGCCGCGAACGACGTGCGTGACAAGGTTGCACGAGTGCGGGGGCGCCTGCCCCAGCAGATCCTCGAGCCCGTCGTGCAGAAGCAGGACAACGACGCGCAGCCGTTTCAGTGGATCGTGCTCCAGGGGGACAACTACACGCTCGGCGAGCTGTCCGACATCGCGGACCGCCAGGTCAAGACGCGGCTCCAGAGTCTCCCGGGCGTGGGCCGCGCGACGATCTACGGCGAGCGCCGCTACGCGATGCGGGTCTGGCTTCGGGCGGCCGATCTCGTCGCCACGGAGCTGACCGTCCAGGACGTCGAGAACGCCATCCGTAGCCGCAACGTGGAAATCCCCGCGGGTCGGATCGAGTCGACCTCGCGCGAATTTTCGGTTCGGTCGCTCGGCGAGCTGAAGACTGCCGAGGAGTTCGGCGCACTGGTCGTCTCGTCGGAGGAGGGGCGCGTGGTCCGGCTGCGCGACGTGGCTCGCGTCGAACTCGGATCGGAGAACTACCGCTCCGCCATGCGATTCAACGGCACCCCGGCGATCGGCGTCGGCGTCGTTCGTCAGTCGAAGTCGAATCTCATCGAGGCCGCGAACGCGGTGGAGGCCGAGCTCCCGGCGATCCGGCAAGCGCTTCCTCCGGGAGTCACACTCGAGCTCGGCTTCGACTCGGCCGAGTACGTCCGTGCGTCGATCCGGGAAGCCCAGGACACGCTCGTGCTCGCGGCGATCCTGGTCGTGATCATCATCTTCCTGTTCCTGCGGAACCTGAGGGCGACGATCATCCCCGGGCTGGCGATCCCGACCTCGATCATCGCGGCTTTCGGGCTCATGTACGCGTTCGGCTTCACGATCAACAACCTCACCCTGCTCGCGCTCATCCTCGCGATCGGGATCGTGGTGGACGACGCGATCATCGTTCTCGAGAACGCCTTCCGTCACCAGCAGGAGCTCGGGAAGGACCCGACCACTGCCGCGATCGACGGGACCCGGGAGATCGCCTTCGCCGTGATCGTCACGACCATCGCGCTGGTGGCGGTGTTCTCTCCGCTCGCGTTCCTGCAAGGGAACACGGGGCGCCTGTTCAACGAGTTCGGGATCGCGATGGCGGGCGCGGTCGTCGTCTCGTCGTTCGTCGCCCTCAGCCTCACACCCATGCTTTGCGCCAAGATCCTCCGCGTGAGCCGTACCCACGGGAGACTCTACAACACGCTCGAGCGCGGGTTCGACGGGATTTCGCGGGGATACGCCGCTGCGCTCCGCTTTTCCGTCCGGCACCGCTTCCTGGTCCTGCTCGGAGCGTTCGCCGCGGTGGGTCTCGCGGTCGTGACGTTCCGCGCCCTCGAAACGGAGTTCATCCCGGCGGACGATCGCGACATGTTCATGGTGATCACGGTGGCGCCGGAGGGCTCGACCTTCGACTACACCGACCGGTACCAGCGCGAGGTCGAGGCGGTGCTGGCCCGAGTCCCGGAGGTCGACGGGTACTTCACGATCGTCGGGAGGGGCGGAAACGTGACGAGCGGCATGGCGTTCGTCAGCCTCACGCCCGTCGAAGAGCGCGAGCGAGGGGTCGCCGATGTGCTCGCGGAGATCCGTCCCCAGCTGTTCATGATCCCCGGCGTGTTCGCGTTCGCCACCAACCCGCCCGCGATCCAGACCGATTTCCGTGGCTCCCAGGTGGGGTTCGTGGTCCGGAACCCGAACTACGACTCGCTAACCGTGGCGCTGACCAGGCTCATCACGCGTGCCCGCCGGATCCCGGCACTGATCAACGCGGACACCGACCTGAAACTCCAGAAACCCGAGTTGACGATCCGGTTCGACCGCGAGCGGGCGGAGGATCTCGGCGTGCCCGTGCAGGATGTCGCGACCACCCTCCAGACGATGTTGGGGGAGCGCCGCGTCAGCACGTTCACGCAGGACAACAAGCTCTACGAAGTCATGACGCGTCTCGAAGCCGACGAGCGCGCGACGCCGAGCGACATCCAGGGGATCCAGGTGCGCGGCCGTGACGGGCAGCTCGTGCAGATCGACCAGCTCGCGACGGTGGAGGAGGGGATCGGTCCGGTCGCTCTCTCGCATTACAACCGGATGCGGTCCTTCACGCTGACCGGAAGCGTGGCCCCCGGGTTCACGCTGGGTGAGACTCTCGACAGTCTTTACGCGGCGGGTGCCGAGGTCTTTCCGGCCGGCACCGAGGTGGCGCTCTCCGGCGAGTCCCGCGAGCTGGAGGAGAGCAGTGGCGCTCTCTACTTCGCCTTCGCCCTCTCGATCGTCGTCGTGTTCATGGTGCTCGCCGCCCAGTTCGAGTCTCTGGTCCACCCCTTCACGGTGCTGCTCGCCGTTCCGCTAGCCGTCACCGGGGCGCTGGGGACGCTCTACTTGGCCGGCTCGACGCTCAACCTGTACAGCCAGATCGGGATGATCCTCCTGATCGGTCTCGTGACGAAGAACTCGATCCTTCTCGTCGAGTACGCGAACCAGCTGCGGAACCGGGGCAAGGAAGTCGTGGACGCGATGATCGAGGCGGGTCAGATCCGTCTGCGACCGATCCTCATGACGGCGGTCGCCACCATCGTCGGAGCGATGCCGATCGCGCTCGGAATCGGCTCGGGGTCCGCGAGTCGTCGGCCGCTCGGTTACGCGATCGTGGGCGGTCTCACGTTCTCGACCCTGCTCACGCTCTTCCTGGTCCCGGTCGTGTGGATCCTGATCGAGCGGGCTCGCCAGCGTCGTCGGGAGCGGCGGATCATCGCCGTGGGGGTTCCCGTGGGACTGACCCCGGCCACGACGGGTCCGATTCCGCGTCCGGTCGGCGTGCAGCCCCCCGCGGGCTGGGACGGTTCCGCGAAGATGGGCGGTCCGGACGCATATTCGTCGGACGAAGAGTCCTCCTCGTGAGGCGCCGCGCTGCTGCCATGGGGCTGCTCGCGGCCCTGTTGCTCGTCGCTTTTGTCACGGGAGCCCGTGGGCAGGATGCGCCGTCGACGGACGGGTCGATGGATGTCATCACGCTCGAGGATGCGATCCGTCGGGCCACCCGGTTCGATCCCGAGTACATCCGGGCGCTCGGTCGCATCAACAACGCGAAGTGGTCCCGGACGGCGGCGATCACCTCGTTCGTCGTCCCGGCGATCACGGCGACCGGCGGATACACGAAGTTCTCGAACGAGTTCTTCAACATTGGGACGGGCCAACCTTCGACCCAGATCGTGCAGGCGGCCCTCCAGGGCGAGTTGACGCTCTTCAACGGGTTCGGCCGGATCGCGGAGCTCAACCGCAGCAAGGCCGACTTCGACGCCATGGTCGCCGGTGAGGTCCTGCAGCTCTACCAGACGGCGCTCGACACCGAAGCGGACTACTACGACGTGCTGGCCCGGCAAGAGCTCGTCGACGTCGCGATCCAGCGGCTGCGGCGTGCCGACGGACAGCTCGCCGTCGCTCGGGCCCGGGTCCTGTCGGGTGCGGCGGTGCAATCCGACTCGCTGCAGCTCGTGCTCGAGGTGACGCGTGCCCGGGTGGACAGCCTCACCGAGGACGCCCAGTTGAGGGTCGCGCAGTTCCAGCTGGGGCGCCGTGTGGGGGTGCCCGGGCCGATCGATGCGGCGCCGTTCGACGCGGCCGGGGTTCGCGACCTCCCGATTACCGAAGCACAGGCGATCGCCGAGGCGCTGTCCGCCGGGCCCGACTACCAGATCGCGACCGCGGAGGAACGTCGCGCGCAGTCGGCGCTCTCGGCGCAACGGTCGCTCTACTCGCCGGAGATCTCGCTCGTCGGTCAGCTCAGCGCCTTCGACACGAAGATCTTCCCGGACGAGACGGTGCGGTCGTCCTTCGGCATCAACGTCTCGGTCCCGCTGTGGACGGGCGGCCAGCGTGAGGTACAGCTCTCCGTGGCGCGAACGGAGCGGGACGTCGCCCGTACCCGTCGCGAGGATATCGAGCGCGGCGTACGACGCGACGTCGCGCAGGCGTATGCCACCTACGTGACCGCACGGGGAGTCGCCGAACTCGAGGTGCAGGCCGTGCTGGTCGCAACCGAGAATCTGCGGGTGCAGGACAGTCGGTACCGTGGCGGAGCCACGACGATCCTGGATCTTCTCACTGCGCAGGTGGACCTGACCGACGCGGAAGCGCGGCTCGTCCAGGCGCGATACACGACCTGGCTGGCGCTGGCGGGGCTCGAGGCACTCCTCGGCCGGCGTCTGTTCGAAGATAGAGTGGAGCCATGACCCCAATTCGATCGACGTTGTCCCGGCGCGTCGCTGTGCGGACCATGCTTCTCCTGCCGCTCGTCGCCTTCACGGCATGCGGTGAGGGCGAAGCGGACGCCGCCGGCGGTCGGGGTGGACCCGGCGGCGGGCCCGCGGCCATGCCCGTCGACGTCGCCATCGTCACGCAGGACACCGTTCGCGAGGAACTGGTCGCGACCGGGCAGATCGAGGCCGTGCAGGAGATCGAGCTCAAGCCCGAGGTCGATGGACGCATCGTCCAGATCCTCGCGCGCGAAGGCTCCGAGGTGAGACGCGGGGCGGGTCTGTTCAAGGTCGATGACGCCGAGCTGCTCGCTCAGGTCGCACGGCTCGAGGCCGAGCGGGACCTGGCGAGCCAGGCCCTCGAGCGAACCCGTGCGCTCCTCGCCCAGGACGCGGCGTCGGAGGCCGAATTCGAGCAGGCCGAGGCGCGCGCGCGGAGCACACAGGCCGAGCTTGATCTCGCCCAGTTACGTCTCGACCGGACGGTCGTGCGGGCTCCCTTCTCGGGTGTCGTCGGGGAGCGCATGGTCAGTCTCGGCGACTACGTCACGTCTTCTACCTCGCTCGCGACGCTCCAGACGGTCGATCCGCAGCGGGCGTCGTTCGCCGTGCCCGAACGGTACGCGGGAGCGCTCGCCGTCGGACAGCGGGTGGGTTTCGGCGTGGCCGCGGTGCCGGGCCGGGAATTCGTCGGCGAGGTGGATTTCGTCGACCCGAGGGTCGAGTTGCCGGGCCGCACCATCAGGGTGAAGGCCGCGGTCGCGAACCCCGACAGGGCGCTCCAGATGGGGATGTTCATCGAGGCCAGACTCGCCACGGAGATCCGCCCCGACGCGGTGCTCGTGCCTGAGTCGGCCATCGTTCAGCTGGATACGGGCCCGGTGGTCTGGGTGATGGGGACGAACGGGCAAGCGTTCAGGCGAGAGGTCGTCCTGGGCGTGCGCAGACCCGGGTGGGCCGAGATCGTCTCGGGGCTCGATGCGGGCGAGACCGTCGTGGTCGCCGGGATGGAACGGCTCTCCGAGGGAGCCCCGATCATGCCGCGCCAGGCAATCGATACCGGTGCCGACGAGCCTCCTTCAGGTCGTCCGGCGGACGCCGCCCCCGACTCCGCCGCGGGTCAGCGGTAGGGCTGCCGGTCGGGCGGAAGCTCGCAATTGTCGCGCTCCCGCGTGTCCGCGAGCGCGGCGATCTTCCACCCGTCGGGGCCGCGCGTGAGGATGAACGTGTCCACTCCACAGTGTGAGAACGTGCCATCTACGTAGAGCGCGTACTTCACCCAGACCGAGGCGAGATGGTCGTGTATCTGCACGACGGCGTCCCAGTACGGCTCGTCCAGCTCCTGGGTCGCGTTTCCGATCATCGTGGCGAAGTTCTCCGCCGGGATGTAACCGGTGCGCGGCGACCCGTCGGGCCCTTCCGTCTGGATCAGGCTCGCCCCGTCGGCGAAGACCGAACGGACGCCATCGGCGTCGTTCGCCCGCATCGCATCGAAGAGCCCGTCGATCACGGAGAGGACCGCGGCCTCTTCGTCGCTCCATTGCGCCCGGAGATGGCTCGGAGCGGCACCCGCGGCGACCAGGATCGCGAGCGAGAGCGCTGCTCGATGCATCGCCCGGGACGTGGACCTGGTCCCCGCGTGCGCCGCCCCGCAGATCGTTCGTCTTGCCTCGAGTTGCATGTCGACTCCGGTTCGCGAATTGGCCGGTTATGTGCCCGCCATGACGATGTTACCTTCGCGCCCGTCCTTCAACACCATCCCAGGACGCGTCCACTGACTTCGATGCTCGCACTCTCGATCGGGTTGTTCGAATGAGCCCGCGTCGCGAGCCCAGGCCTTCGCTGGGACCGCACGTCGTCGAGCCGAAGTCCGGTGGGCTCCGGACGTTCGAGGGGGTATTCACTCCCTCCATCCTGACGATCCTCGGCGTCATCATGTACCTGCGCCTCGGCTGGGTCGTGGGGAACGTCGGGCTTGGCGGAACGCTCCTGATCATCACCATCTCGACGAGCATCACGTTGCTCACCGGGCTCTCTGTCGCGGCCATCGCCACCGACCAGCGCGTCCGCACGGGCGGCGCCTACTACATGATCAGCCGCTCGCTCGGTCTCGAGACCGGAGGGGCCATCGGCATACCGTTGTTCCTGGCCCAGGGTCTCTCGGTTCCGCTCTACACCATCGGGTTCGCCGAGAGCCTGACCTCGGTCTTCCCGGCGTTCGATCTGCGAATGGTGGGTGTCATCGTGACCGTGCTGGTCGGGGCGCTGGCACTCACCTCCGCGAAGGTCGCGCTGCGTTCGCAGTACGTCATCATGGCCGCGATCGCGCTGTCGCTGATCTCGCTGGCGCTCGGCTCGCCGGTCGGCCCGGCCGATCCGGCTCAGCCGCCACCGACGGTCGCGAGCGAGGGCTTCTGGGTCGTGTTCGCCGTCTTCTTCCCGGCGGTCACCGGAATCATGGCCGGCGTGAACCTCTCCGGGGATTTGAAGCAGCCGAGCCGATCGATCCCCCGAGGGACGTTCGCGGCGATCGCGGTCGGATACGTCATCTACATGGCGTTGCCGTTTCTCCTCGCGAATCGGGCCTCCCGAGACGTCCTGATCGCGGACCCGCTGGTTATGCAGCGCATCGCGTTGTGGGGGCCGGCGATTCTTCTCGGCGTCTGGGGTGCCACGCTGTCCAGCGCGGTCGGGTCCATTCTCGGAGCTCCCCGCGTGCTTCAGGCCCTCGCGCGTGACGGCATCCTGCCCCCCGGCTTCCGCTGGCTGGGACGGGGCAGCGGACCCGACGACACGCCCCGTAACGGTACGCTCTTCACTCTGGGGATCTCCGTCGCGGCGGTCTGGTTCCTCGATCTGAACTCGATCGCGCCGATCCTCACCATGTTCTTCCTGACGACCTACGGTGTGCTGAACGTGGCGGCCGGGGTCGAGCGCTTCGTCGGGAGCCCATCGTTCAGACCGACCTTCCGGGTGCACTGGTCCCTGTCGCTTCTCGGCGCGGTCATGTGCGTCGCGGTCATGGTGGTGATCAACCTCGCCGCGACCGTGATCGCCGCGTTGTTCGTGCTCGGCGTGTTCGTGTGGCTCGAGCGGCGGGAGATGACCGTCGCGTGGGGAGATGTGCGGAGGGGGCTCTGGCTCGCCGTAACGCGGGCCGGTCTCATGCGCGTCAGCATTTCCGACGATCCCAAGAACTGGCGACCCCACCTCCTCGTCCTCTCCGGGTCGCCGACCCGGCGCTGGCACCTCATCGACCTCGCCGCGTCGCTCAGCCACAATCGCGCGCTCATGACGATCGCAACGGTCGTCCCGGGTCGAGGGTTCACCCCGAGCCGGCAGCGGCAGCTCGAGGTGAGCATGCGCGACTACCTCGCCCGCCGGGGGGTGCAGTCGCTCGTGCGGGTCGTGCCGTCGAGAAACCCCTTCGCCGGGGCCGAGCGGCTGGTCGAGACGTACGGTTTGGGCCCGCTGGTCCCGAACACGGTGCTCATCGGGGACACGACGGATCCGGCCCGCGAGCGTCGGTTCGCGAAGATGATCCAGTTCTTCCACAAGGCTCGGCGGAACGTGGTCATCGTGCACGATCCCGACGATAGAGGGTTCGGGCGTCGGCGCCGGATCGATGTCTGGTGGGGCGGGCTGCGAGGGAACGGCGGGCTGATGACCATCCTGGCCTACCTGCTTCAATCCAGCCTCAACTGGAGAGGGGTCGATGTGCGTCTGAAGATGGTCGTCGCGACGGATGAGGCGGCTCGTGAGGCGCTCCCGAACCTCGAAGCCCTCGTCGGTCAGATGCGGACGGGAGCGACGCCCGAAGTGATCGTCGGGAAAGGTCGGTCGTTCGGCGAGATCATGCGGACGTCGTCGCGCGATGCGGATCTCGTGCTCATCGGGATGGCGGAGCCCGACGACGAATTCGAAGAGTATCTGTCCAACCTCCGGGAGCGGACCGCGGGCCTCCCCACGACCCTGTATGTTCTCGGAGCTCAGGAGATCGGGTACGGCGACGTCCTCAAGTAGGGCGCCGTATCACCTCCAGCCCTGCGGGTCCCCCAGGCTCTCGGGCTCGTCCCAGTCCTGAGCCCAGAACTCGTCCTCTTCGGCCCGAGCATGATCGACGTCGACCGGGTCGACGTCTTCGCGATCGATCCGACCCGTGGTCTCGATCTCCCGGATCATGGAGTCGCTCAGACCGCGCCGCCCCCGCTCTCCCCGGCGGACGAGGATGCCGGCGACGAGCGTGATCACGGCCATGGATATCCAGAGGAGATCGGTCATGCGTGGAGTATGGGGTCGCGGACCGGTCCCGCGCACACGGGACGACGGCTCGGGCGATCAGAACCCGAGCCAGTGCTCGACTTTGACCATGAACACGTTCGTCGACGGTATCGCGAAGATGTCGCCGAAATCGCGGCCGAACTCGAACGAGCCGTCGTTCACGAAGTTCCCCTGATCCCGGCTCCAGACCAGGAAGAACGATGACCCGGGCCGGTACTGCCACCTCAGCACGACGTTCGAGCGGAACGACTTCACGTTGAAGTCCGGGTCCCGGAACGCGAAGTCCGAGCTCCCGTCGAGGTTCTCGTCGACCTCGTAGAAGCTGAATCCCTCCCCCTGCACCCGCCGCAGCTGCTCGTCGGCATAGGGCGCGAGGCGATCATCGAACACGGGGGCCCGGGGAGCGTCGACCTCCATCAGCCCCGTGTAGGTGCCCGCGCTGACGAAGGGCTGCGCGTAGAGCTGAAACGAGAGGTCGGGGCTGAACGTGTAGTTGAGCCGTGTCGTCAGCGAGAACGTCCTCTGGTCGAGCGCGCCGAACACGTAGCGCGTCCCGTCGTCCGCCGACGCCTGGTCGACGAACTGCCAGGCGCGATCGTTCCAGGACAGGTTCGGCTGCAGGGAGAGCTGCATGCGGCTCGAGGGCTGCACGGTGACGTTGGGTCCGATCCCGAAACGGCTCGTCGTCGTCCGGTATTCACCGCCGAAGTTCGCGGATGCACCGATCCGCACTGGCTTTCGCGAGTCGCTTTCGAAGCCGGCCCAGCCTGACCAACTCGCCGGAGTCTTGAGCGCCGGCCCTCCACGCAGCGCCGTCGCGGACAGCCCGCCCGCCTCGACGTTGTAGCCGCCGTGGCCGATCCAGAAGTTCTTGAGCTGGAAGTTCCCGTTCAGGTTGGCGCCGGTGAAGATGCGTTCGCCGCCGAAATTCCAGCCCGACCAGCTGCTGAGGTTCACGCCCCACCTGCGGAACGCCCCCTGGGGCTCGAACTGCTGATACCCGGCCCACCCGACCCCCATCGCCTGATCGGCGCTCTGCTGGAACCCGATCGAGTTGATATCGAAGCCGGGCGTCCGAAACGTGCCGAAGGCGCCGTATCGCCAGTGGCCGCCGCCGATCTTCGCGATGTCGACTCGTCCGGAGGACCCGGAGAGGAAGGTGCGGGTCGGGTCCAGAGTCACGTGATCGGCGTCTGGTCGCTGGAAGTAGCGGGCGGACGAACGCTGCAGTCGTTCGATCGAACCGGCGTTGCCGGTGACCGCGCTCCCCAACAGATACCCCAGCACCCGGTAGTTTCCGCCGCCGAAGCGGTGTCGAAAATCGACGCCGCCCGAGTAGGCGCTGCTCGTCAGAAAGGACACGGGGCCGGCGGCATCGACGGCGCGGTTCGTCGCGGTGCCGATCAACCCGATCGCGGACTCGCCGTCACGGAAGTCCTTGATGACGCGCCCGACCGCGTAGTTCGTCATCGGCTCCACGAGCTGATCGCCGAACTGGTCGCCGGGGGTCAGATAGCGGGCGTGCTCCCGTCCGGTGAGCGCGTTCATGAGCCCGATCGACCACCCTGACGAAGTCTTACCGGAGATCTTCGCGGCGCCGAGAATGGTGGTCGCCTGCGGAAAGGACCTGAATTCGCTCGGCTCCGTCACGAATCCCTGAGGTCGTCGTCCGATACGACGCGAGTAGAAGAGCGCCTCGTTGCTCTGGTCCCCGATTCCGATCGAGAACTCGAATATGTCGGCGCCCTCCTTGAAGAAGGGACGCTGCTCCGGGAAGAACGTCTCGAAGGCGGAGAGATTCACCACGGAAGGGTCCGCCTCGACCTGGCCGAAGTCGGGGTTCACCGTCACGTCGAGCGTGAGGTTGTTCGTGATGCCGTACTTCAGGTCTCCGCCGAAGCTCTGGTTCATCGCGGTGGCGCTGTAGAACGGATTGCCCGGCTCGTTCGGTGCCCGCGTTGCAGAGCCGACCACATACGGCCGCACCTCGAGGCTGCGCTTCGGCTGGATGCCCTCGAGATCGGTCAGAGTGCCGAACGCGGACACGAGGCGGGATCCATCCTCGGGCCGAGGAGACCAGATGGACGTCTCGCCCTCGCGCGCGAGAGTCCGCTGGAAGTTGACGCCCCAGGTCATCCCCCGAGTCGCGTGCTCGGGGTTCGAGAACCGGAGCTGTGACAGGGGGATGCGCATCTCCGCCGTCCAGCCCTCCTCATCCGTCGAGGTCGCGCTCTCCCAGACCGCGTTCCAGCTCGCGTCCATGTTCGTGTCGTCGAATGCGACGAAATCGCGCTGGACACCGGCCACGCTGACCGCGAACACGAACGCGGTGCGCCGGTCGAAGTAACTGTCGAACCCGACGAGGAAGTTGTC
>JBDHIO010000053.1:0-15099 GCA_039587355.1 Gemmatimonadota bacterium
TCTTTCGGATCGGGGGCGAGGCCGACGGCCCCGCCTCGTTCACGCGGGTCGGAACGTCCAACCTCGGGTCGGACACCACGGGCAACGTCTACGTGATGGACTCCGACGCATCGCGGGTCGTGGTCTTCGGGCCGGAGGGCTCGCACCTCCGGTCGATGGGAGGCGAAGGCGGCGGCCCCGGGGAGTTCCAGTTCCCGATCGGGGTGTCCGTTACCCCGGGAGGGACGACGGCCGTATTCGATGTCGGCAAGGGATCGCTCGTCCTGTTCGGAGCGGACGGATCGGCTCTCCCTCAGGTCCCGTTCCCACACTACACGGACCCGGGCGTGCGACACTTCGCGAAGACGGACGCCGGAGTCGTGGTGGCGCGCTCGCTCCGGCTCGAGGAGGCCCGCGGGTTGGAACTCGCCGGCTGGGGGGACGCCCCCGGCTCCGACACGGTCTCGTTTGTCCGGACCGAGTACGAACCGCCGGAAATGGTCGATTTCGGCTGCATGGGGCTCGCGCTGCGCCCGATCTTCTCCCCGACCGTTCGGTGGGCGACAACCGGGGACCTCACGGCGGTCGTGACCGGGCCCGGGTACCGGATCGACTTCCACGCTCCCGACGGACGGATCGTGCGCTCGATTCGGCGCGACATCCCGCTCGCCCCCGCCGCCTTCGAGGATGCGGTCGCCGAATCCGAGCCCGGCATGCGGATGCAGGGGGCTCAGAGCTGCGAGATCACCGCCCGCGAGGTCGCCGAGGGTCGCGGATTCGAGGAGTCGATCCCCGCGATCCGCCGGATCCTGCTGGCCTCGGATGGAACGCTCTGGGTAGAGCGGTTTCACCCCGGCGGACCGGGTGCCGGCGTGCCGGGGACGATCGATGTGTTCGACGCGACGGGCGCATACGCCGGCTCACTACCCGAGGGGAGCCGCTTCCCGATCCTCTTGCTTGCGGACGATCGGCTCGCGTACGGGGTGAGAGACGCCTTCGACGTCCAGCGGCTCGTCGTGGCGCGGATCAGTCGTCGATGAATACGTCGAGGGCGAGCGCCTGATACAGGAAGTCGTCGACGAACACGACCGTGAAGATGTGGCGGCCCGGGGCGAAGGCCTCCCCCAGAAGCTCGCTCGGGATCAGATCCTCCCCGCTCGAGAGATCGATCGTCTCGCCGGCAGGGATCCGCAGATAGGCCGTCATCTGCTCGCAATCGACCGGGCCTCCCGCAACCTCGACGAACCCGTCGAGCGGCTGGAGTATGCGGCCCGCGGAACGGGCCGCCCAGAAGCCGGCCACCATCGTTCGGCACTCCCCTGAAAAACCGAGGGTCCGGATCTCTTCTTCTGTCGGATTCTCGACGCTCCCGACAATCTCCAGGGTCGTCGGATTCCGAGAGAGAATCGAGCCCGAGGCCCTCAGGATCAGACCGCTCGGCAGCGTCACGACCGAATCAAACTCCGGGGGGAACGGCGGAGAAGGCGGAACATTCGGAGTGATAACCTGACGACAACCGCCGAGTGCCACGGCGGCGAGGAGCGTCAGCTGCAGGATCCGGTGGCGGTGCACGACCGTCCGGTCGTCGGGGTTCTCTGCGCGCGTCGTCCGTCTGACGGCTTGGGCGCCGCGAGCGTCACACCACCATCGACTCAGTCCGATCGAAGCGTCCTCGCCGGATCGACCCTGGACGCCCGCCGCGCCGGAAGGTACGTGGCGGCCAGAGCGATGCACATGAGCAGTGCGGGCACGATCACGAACGTCAGCGGATCCGTCGGACTCACGCCGAAGAGCAGCGTCCGCATCACACGGGTCAGCGCCGCGGCGGCGATCAGTCCCACGACCAGTCCGATCGCGGTGACACGTCCGCCCTGAGCGAGCACCGCGCGGCTCACCTGGTCCGATCGCGCACCGAGCGCCATGCGGATCCCGATCTCGCGTGCCCGCTGGCTCACCGTGTAGGAGATCACGCCGTAGATGCCGACGATCCCCAGCAGGAGCGAGATGCCCGCCGCGACGGCCAGGACGACCACGGTGAACGCCGTCGACACGCTCGAGCGCGCCACCATCTGGTCGAGCGTGTTGGCGTTGGCCACGGGCACGTTCGGATCCATCTCGCGGATCACCTGCCGCGCGGGCATGAGGACGCCCGTCGGCGGGACATCCGTTCGAACGAGGTAGGACAGTTCGAACGAGGACGATTCGTACACCGGGTTGCCCGGGAGCAGTGGCAGGTACGCCATGGGCGGCGGGTCGTCGCTCAGATCACGGATGGGGGTGTTCGCGACGATTCCGACGACCTCGAACCACGGGGACTGCGCGGCCGTACGGAACCGCTGCCCGATCGGATCCTCTCCGGCCCAGTAGCGCTCGACGAGCCGCTCGCTGATCACAGCCAGTTGCGCCTCGGCCTCATGCTCGGCTCGGGTAGGGAGACGGCCTTCGACGAGCCGCACGCCCGCGGTCTCGAAGAACGTCTCGTTCACCCGACGCATCGCCACGACCCCCGGTACCGTGCTCGGATCGGCCGGTCGACCCTCCACCTCGAGCTGAATGCCCGCCCAGCTCCCGCACAGCGGGAGGCAGTTCGTCACCGCTACCGACCTCACTCCCGGAATCGCCCCGATTCGATCGACGGCCTCCCGGTGGAAGGCGACGGCGGCTGCGCGCTCGGGGTAGTCCGTGGCCGGAAGCCCGACACTGAACGTCAGAACGCTCTCCGAGTCGAAGCCCCGGTCGCGGCTGACCAGGTTTGCGAAGCTGCGGGACATGAGACCCGTCGCGACGAGCAGCATGAGGGCGAGCGCGACCTGCGTGGCCACGAGCACGCCGCGACTCCGGCCGGACTGGCGCCCGCCGCTGGCGCGCGAATCCCCCGACTTGATGGTGTGCGCCAGCGAGGGAGCGCGACGGAGCGCGGGGAACAGGCCGAACACGACACTCGTGGTGAAGGATATCAGGAGCGCGATCCCGACAACCGCGGGCCCGATCCGCACCTCGGACAGGCGGGGAAGATCCGCGGGGCCGTAGGCGACGAGGATCTGGACCGCGACGGAGGCCAGACCGACCCCCAGGGCGCCGCCGACGATCGAGAGAAGGAGACTCTCCGACATGAAGTATCGGAAGAGCTCCGCCCGCCCCGCTCCGAGCGCCCGTCGAAGCGCGGTCTCGCGGTGTCTCCCCTCAGCCCGCACGAGCAGGAGGTTCGCGACGTTCGCGCACGTGAGCAGCAGAACGAACGCGACGCTGCCGAGCAGGATCCAGAGCGTCCGCTCCGAATCGCGCACGGTCTCCTCCTTCAGGGACGGCAGGAGCGGTGCGAGCTGCGCCTCGTCGAGCATCTGATGGACGCCCGGCCCGAACCGTTCTGGCAGCGAGGTCAGAAGGCCCGCGAGCTCAGCCTCCGCCGACTCGCGCGTGGCCCCCCGTGCGAGCCGCGCGACACCGCCGCGAGAGAACCCGCCGAAGTCGGCGATGTCGGGAGCAATCCAGAGGGGCACCCAGAGGTCGAGGCTCCGATCCGGGAACTCGAACCCCTTCGGCATGACCCCCGCGATCTCGATCGGCGTCCCGTCGAGGCGGATGACGCGCCCCACCACAGCCTCGTCTCCTCCGAAACGGCGCTGCCAGAAGCTGTGCGAGAGGACCGCGCCACCGGCTCCGACCCGCGTCTGGTCCTCGGTGAACGGCCGGCCGATCTCCGGGAGCGTTCGCATGGCGGCGAAGAACGTCGGAGTGACGGCGGCAGCCTTCACGCGCTCGGGCTCGTCTCCGGCGAGCGTGTAGTCGACGTAGAGCCAGATGGACATGTCTTCGAGCCGCGTCGTCGCCGCCCTGTAATGGGCGTAGAGCCCCTCGCTCATCGTCAGGCCCCGCGAGGCGCCGACGCCGGGGCCGGCGTGGTCCATCCAGACGAGCTCGTCCGAGTCCGGGTAGGGCAACGGGCTGATGACGGTCGAGTGAACGAGACTGAAGACCGCCGTCGTGGCACCCACGCCCAGGGCCAGCGTGCACACCGCGGAGAACGTGAAGCCGGGGGTGCGCCGCAGTCGGCGACTGGCCTGCTTCAGTTCGAGCGCTCCCGTCGCGATGGCCTCTCCCCGGCGGCGACGGGGACGACGCGCCTCCCCTCCACGAAGTCGTTCTCGCAACGCGTGAAACGGCAGGATCCCGAACTCGCGGCCGATGTGGGCTGCAGCTGCCAGGGGTCCGCCGCGAGCTCGGGCGTCCGACAGACGACGGGCAAAGGTGCGCGCCATGTCGGGCCCGACGTCCTCCCGGTGCGATCGCGGGTACAGGAACAGGGCCAGGGAATACAGGCGGGTCCAGAACCCGGGACCCTGGCGATCGGGATCGTGCTCGCACCTCCTGGCCATCGCTAGGCTCCCGCCGGAACGACGAACAGATCGCGCTCCGCCGCGAGCCGCACGAGGTCGTGGAGGCGCGCGGCCTCCGCGCGTGCGACGGATCGCCCGAGCTCCGTCAGCCGGAAGTACTGCCGGCGGCCGTCCGTCGAGATGCGAGCCGCCTCCGGCGCCCGCTCGATCAGCCCCGACTCGCTCAACCGTTTCAGCGCCTGATACAGGCTTCCGGTGGTCGGGCGCAGCCGTCCGTCCGATCGGGCCTCGATCTCCTTGCCCACCGCGTACCCGTGACTCGCGCCAGCACCGAGCGCCAGAAGCACGTGGAAGGAGAGGTCACCCAGCGGGAGAAAGCTCCGGGGATCGTTGGCCGCCATTCGTCACATCCAGTTCGAGAGGTCCAGTATAGTGGTCGCCACTATACTGGACGACACTGCAGGCGCACAAGCGCGACTCCTCGACCGAGAGACGCGACGAGCGGACGAACGGTTGTCAGGGGGACGCTAGCCGAGGACCTCCGCGGGGTCGTATCCGGCCGTCAGGAGAACCCTCTCCACCGTCTCGCCGATCTTCGAATCGGGAGTGGACGCGCCGGCGGTCAGGCCGATCGTCACGTCGCCTTCGGGCAGCCACGAACTCGTGCACAGGACCTCATCTTCCATGATCCGTTTGTGCGAGACCGATCCCACGGCCGGATCGATGCAGGCGGCATCCTCTATGTGATACGTGGTGGCGTGCTGTGCGCAGAGGTGCGCCAGATGGTTCGTGTTGGACGAGTTGTATCCACCGATGACGATCATCACGTCGGGCGGATCGGACATCATGTCCTTCACCGCGTCCTGCCGATCCTGAGTGGCCGAACAGATCGTATCGAAGCTCCTGAATCGACCCGGGAGTTCCTCTGCGCCGTATCGGTCGGCGATGGCCTCACCGAGCCGGGCGGCGATCGCGAGCGACTCGGACGCGAGCATCGTCGTCTGGTTCGCGACTCCGACGCGCTCCAGATCCATGTCCGGATCGAAGCTCGGGGAGGCGCAATGTCCGAAGCGTTCCATGAACGGCTCTCGGTCCCCGTCCCCGCGGATGTAGTCGCAGACGATCTCCGTCTCCTCCATGTCCCGAACGATGAGCTGCTTTCCGCCGGGGTACTTCTTCACCTGCGAGCTCGTGGCCCGGGTCTCCTCATGCCAGTACTTGCCGTGGATGATCGCCGTGAAGCCATCACGGCTGTAGCTCTCGACCCGCTTCCACACGTTGAGCACCGACCCGCACGTGGTGTCAACGAGGATGCAGCCGAGGGCCCGCAGGGCCTCGAAATCGTGGAGGGTGACCCCGAACGCCGGGATGATCACCACGTCCTCGGGAGTCACATCCGTGAAATCGAAGACGCCGTCCGACTGCGGGTACAGGAACTCGATGTCCATCTCCTGCAGACGACGGTTCACGTGCGGGTTATGGATGATCTCGCCCAGGAGAAAGATCCTCCGGTCGGGGAACTTCTCCCGCGACTCGTACGCATACTCGACCGCCCGGTCGACGCCGTAGCAGAACCCGAAGCTCTTCGCCAGGCGGAAGTGGATGCGACCCACCCGCAGCTCGTAGTCCTTCTCGCGAATCAGGTGTACGAGCGCGCTGCCGTACTCCGAGCGCAATACGGGCTGGATTTCCTTCTTCATGCCCAGACCGCGCCGGAAGTATCGCTCGTCTCCGAACGGGGACGCCGGCGCTGGGGAAGATCCTTCGTCGGTTTTCATGACGGTACGCTAGACGGGTGTGCAACCTTTGTCCATTTGCGTCGCGAACCGTGCGTCGGGGAGGCCTGTTCAGGCCTGACGGGTAACCCGTACCATGCCTGGTTGGCGTGAGGCCGACCATTCGGCAGAGGCACCCGTGACGGGAGTGCCAAATAGGCCGGAAACCAGGGGGAATCCCGGCCCCGCGAGGGGGCCCGGAACCTGCACCCCGGCACCTGACCCGCGGTCCCTGCCCGGCCGCGGCTCTCAAATCGAATCACGCACGGCCCGGGAGGGTACGCAGCCGAACGGGGAACGAGCCCCGAAGGAGCGTCCGACTCCCGAGTCGTCGAGCGGATAAGGCCATGACTGAAGACACCGAACTGATCCAGCCTTCCGAGCCGGAGGAGTCGAGCGGCGAGACGGAGAGCGCTAAGGAGGAGGAGACGGACAACCGCCTGCGCCTCCCGGTCGTGCCGCTCAGAGGCACGGTCGTGTTCCCGGCCGTCGCCGCGCCGATCGCGGCGGGTCGCGACAAGACGATGAAGGCCATCGAGGCCGCGATCGCGAACGACAAGTTGCTGTTCGCCGTGGCGCAGCACGACGCCGATATCGAGGACCCCGTCCCCGAAGTGCTCCACGACGTCGGGACGATCTGCCGGATCGCCCAGATGCAGAAGGTGCCCGGCGGCATCCAGATGGTCATCCAGGGAGACGACCGTGCCGCCGCACTCGAGTACACGGAGAAGGACGGCTACCTCGAGGTCGTTTGCCGCCGCATGGAGGACATGGAGCCGCTCGATGAGGATGAGCCGGCGTTCCAGGCGCTGTACAAGGAAGTCCACGAGCGCGCGTCCGAGGTCAGCAAGATGCGCGGCGTGCCCAAGGAGATCGTGGATCACCTGCTGGGTGGCGTGTCCACGCCGGGAGAACTGGCCGACCTCGTCTCGTTCTACACCGAGCTGGACGTCGAGGAGAAGCAGGAGTTGCTCGAGTCGCTGTCGGTCGAGGACCGGCTGCGAAAGCTCATCATCCATTTGCAGCGGCAGATCGGGCTGCTGGAGGCCCAGGAAGAGATCCGCGAGCAGGTTCAGGAAGAACTGGGCGAGCGACAGCGGGAGATCTACCTCCGCGAGCAGATGAAGGCGATCCAGAAGGAGCTCGGCGAGGACATCGACTCACAGGAGCTCGACGACCTCCGCGAGCGGATCGAGGCCCTCGAGCTCTCCGAGGAGGCCCGTGGCGAGGTGGACCGCGAACTGCGGCGTCTCGAGCGGATCCCGCGCGAGTCGGCCGAAGCACAGGTCGTTCGGACGTTTCTCGAGACGATCGCCGACCTTCCCTGGTCGGAGACGACCCCCGACCAGCTGGACATCGGCGAGGCGGAGGAGATCCTCGACCGGGATCACTACGGTCTGCAGTCGGTGAAGGACCGGGTCCTCGATTTCCTCGCCGTGCGGAAGCTCCAGCTCGTAAACGAGACCGAGCGCGACTGCGATGAGGACGAGGAAGGCGAAGGCATGGAGCCGGGCCCGGAGGAGGAGGACTGCCTCGGGCACGCGGACGACCGGACGGGCCAGACCCTGCTCTTCGTGGGGCCTCCCGGTGTCGGCAAGACCTCCATCGCGAAGTCCATCGCGGACTCGCTCGGACGCAAATACGTGCGTGTCTCTCTCGGCGGCGCACGGGACGAGGCCGATATCCGGGGCCACCGTCGCACGTACGTGGGCGCCATGGCTGGACGGATCATCGAGGGACTAAAGCGAGCCGGGACCCGTAATCCCGTGTTCCTTCTGGACGAGGTCGACAAGCTGGGCGTCTCGTTCCAGGGCGACCCGTCGTCGGCGCTGATGGAGGTTCTGGATCCCGCACAGAACGACTCGTTCGTGGACCACTACCTCGGCGTCCCGTTCGATCTGTCGCAGGTGCTCTTCATCGCGACCGCCAACGTGATGCACAATATCCCGGGCCCCCTGCGGGACCGGATGGAAGCAATCGAGTTCCGTGGATACACGGAGGCCGAGAAGCTGGAGATCGCGCGGAGGTACCTCCTGCCGCGGCAGGTCAGGCTCAACGGGCTCCGGGATGACCAGCTGAACGTCACCGAAGGCGCCCTGCGCGGGATCGTCGCGAAGTACACCCGCGAGGCCGGCGTACGAAACCTCGAGCGAGAGCTCGGGGCGGTCTGCCGGAAGTCGGCGCGCAAGGTGGCTTCGGGTGAGGCTGAGGTCGTCGACGTCGATGTAGACGACCTCCGTGAGCTGCTCGGGCAGCCAAAGGTCCACCCCGAGAAGAAGATGGAGGAGGACACGGTCGGGGTGGCCACCGGAATGTTCTACACGCCGGCCGGTGGGGACATCATGCTCGTCGAGACCAGCGTCATGCCGGGGAAGGAAGGTCTCGTCCTGACCGGTCAGCTGGGGGACGTAATGAAGGAGAGCGCGCAGGCCGCGCTGACCTACGCCCGTAGCGAAGCCTCTGCACTCGGGATCCCCGAGGACCGCCTGCGAGACCACGCGATCCACGTTCACGTGCCGGCCGGTGCGATTCCGAAAGAAGGGCCGTCGGCTGGCATCGCGATGTCGGTCGCCCTGGTGAGCGCGCTGGGCGACCATCCGGTGCGGCACGACACGGCGATGACGGGCGAGATCACCCTGACGGGTCGCGTACTTCCGATCGGCGGGCTCAAAGAGAAGGTGCTGGGGGCCGCGCGGGCCGGAATCGAGCGGATCATCCTGCCCGCGGACAACGAAGGTGATCTGGAGGAGCTTCCGGAGCACGTGCGTGAGGCGATGACGTTCAAGCTCGCGCACACTCTGCACGATGCGCTCGCGTTCTCGCTCGCGGATGTCGAGCTGGAGGACGGGAAGCTCGCGTTCTCGCACAACGGTCGGTCCGCAGACGCGGCCACGAAGGCTCCCGGGGACGAGGCGGAGCCCACACCCGAACCCGTAGGCGCGGAGGGCTGACCGAACGACACTGTCGCCGGGGGGCTTCGCTCCCTCGGCGTTCTTCGGAGCTCGCTATCCGATCAGATCGGCCGGTCGATCCACCATCACGTCGGGGGCCTCGACGGCCAGTTCGTCTTCGGAGAACGGACCCCAGAGCGCGGCTACAGTACACACGCCAGCCGCGCGGCCAGCGCGAAGATCCCAGACCGAGTCGCCGATGAAGGAGGCGGCAGCCGCCGCCGCACCCATCTTTTCGAGTGCGTGGAGAACGGGGGCGGGGTCGGGCTTGTGCGGAATCGGCTCGTCCGACGTGACGATGACCTCGAACAGATCTTCCCGAAGTCCACACGCCTCGAGACTACGGGCCGTCCCGCGTCCCGCCTTGCTCGTGACGATCCCCAGCCGTGAACCCGCCGCCAGCAGCGCGTCCAGCATGTCCTCGACTCCAGCGAACGGCCGGATGAACTCCTCGTGCACTCGCAGGTTGTGCTCGATGTAGGTGTCCACCAGCCGCTGCACCTCGGCGTCGCTCTCCACGAAGAGCCGGAAGGCCGATCGCAGTGGTGTTCCGACCGTGGCGAGCCACACCTCGTCGGGCGGCGCCTCGCCGAAGTGGGTGAGCATCGTGTGCCGGTAGGACTCGAGAATGAGTTCGGCGGAGTCGACCAGCGTACCGTCGAGATCGAAAAGCATGATGTCTCTTCGAAGCAGGGCGGATAACCTCCATCGGTGGTTGCTTCGACCTTCCGGTCGGCTAACCTATCATTCTCGACCACCAACGCGTTCTTGGGTGGACGAACGACAACGACAACTCTGATTGAGGACAAGAATGAGGAAGCTCTTCTCTTGTTTGGCGGGCGCACTGGTCTTCCTCGGGCTCGGCACGTCCGATGTGGCCGCACAGACGCGCGTGATTTTCGAGCCCTCGTGGTTCCTTTCGAATGCGAACGGGACCGTGAATTATGGCGGCGCGCCGGTCGACGTCGATCTCGGCATCGGAAACAGCTCGATCAAAACGAGCCTCGACGGTCGTTTGGAAGTCGATTTCGGCAACTGGGCCGCGCACATCGGAGCGGGGTTCCAGCGTGTGGACATGATGGGCTCGACCACGATCGAGGACGCCGGGCCCGCGTCCGCACGTTCGCGCTACGACCTCTTCACACTCGAGGCGGTGGGCTTCTACAGCCTCGCGGGCCAGCCCGAAGGACTCGAGGTATACGGAGGCGCGAGGGTGGTCTCTATCGATGCGAAGCTCGACTGGACGACGCCGGCGCCGCTCGAGTCCGGAGAGATCGAGAAGAACGAGGGATTCGTGAGTCCGCTCATCGGACTCAAGGTCTCCTCGGCCAGCGACGGAAAGCTCTTCGGCAACGCGCGCGCGGATCTCGGCGGGTTCGGGATCGGGGCGAACTTCATGTTGAACGGGGTCGCGAAGGGCGGCTATCGACTGACGCGGGGAATCAGCGTCGAGGGAGGCGTGCGGTACTTCTCGGTCGACTACGAGAAGGGCGCCCGGAACCTGCCCGGCGGATTCCGCTTCGACATGCGGAACTTCGGCTTCCTGATCGGTCTGGGGATCGCGTCTGGGTGAGGCAGGGGCAGTGCGGCGAATCGCGCTGAACACCGGGGGCGGTGACGCCCCCGGTCTCAACGCCGTGATTCGAGCGGTCGTGTTGAGCGCGCTAGATCGAGGCTGGGAGGTCTTCGGCATCGAGAATGGGTACGGCGGCCTCCTGCCCGATGAGCCCGGCGACCTCGTGCCGCTCGACGACGCCAGCGTGCGGGGGATCACCCACCGTGGCGGGACGATTCTCGGCACGACGAACCGTGGAAACCCCTTCGCCTGGCCGAGCAGAGCCGCGGACGGGTCGATGGTCGAAGCCGATCGCTCGGACGAGATCGTCGCCTCGTTTCACGAGCACCGACTCGACGCCCTCATCGCGATAGGGGGGGACGGAAGCCTGCACCTCGCCCGCAAATTCGCGGAGAAGGGGCTTCCGGTGGTCGGCGTACCCAAGACGATCGACAACGACCTGGGTGTGACGAGTCTGACGTTCGGGTTCCTCACTGCCGTCGAGACCGCGACGGACGCCATCGACAAGCTCCATTCCACGGCAGAGAGCCATCAGCGGGTGATGGTGGTCGAGGTGATGGGCCGGCACTCCGGCTGGATCGCGTTGTTCAGCGGTCTCGCGGGGACCGCTGACGTCATCCTGATTCCCGAGGTCCCGTACGACATCGAGCGTGTCTGCGAGAAGGTCCGCGAACGCGAGCGAGAGGGGATGGGCTTCGCGATCGTGTGCGTCGCGGAAGGGGCGACGCCGCTGGACGGAGAGTTGACCCACAAGAGTGTCCCTCACGGCACATCCGGGCAGGTCAGGCTTGGAGGCGTCGGGGAGGTGGTCGCGCGCCAGATCGCCGATCGGACCGGAAAGGAGACGCGGTCACTCGTCCTCGGTCACCTGCAGCGCGGGGGCAAGCCGACGTCCTACGACCGGGTGATCTCGCTGCGCTTCGGAACGGCCGCCGTCCGCTGCGTCGCGAACGGCGACTTCGGAGTGATGGTCGCGCTGGACCCGCCGGAAGTCCGTCCCGTTCCGCTGGCCGAAGCCCTCGCCGTGGTGAAGAAGGTCCCGGTCGATGGCGACGCGGTCGCGACCGCGCGTGCCCTCGGCGTCAGTTTCGGAGACTGACCGCCGGCCGAAACCGGGCCCGGAGCTCGTCGGCCGTCATGCCGGTGATCTCCGACATGCCCACGAGGAGCCCCGGGTCGTCCAGGTCCTCCGGCTCGAGGCGAAGCATGTAATCGCGCGCGACCCGGTAGTTCTCCGAATCCGTGTCTACCAGTCGCACGCTCGTCCGACCCGTCGTGGGATCCGCGATCTCGTCGAACGAGAGGATCTGCAGCCGGCCCGTCTCGCCAAGACAGACGAGGCCGCCGAGCTGCAGCTTTTCGTTCTCGACGTCCGCGAGAAGAAACCGGATCGCTCCGTAGCCGAGCGTCCGCGTGTAGTCGATGTCGAACGGAGTCGGCGGCGCGCACCGAAGCTCGTACCCCAGGTCCAGGTCGGTAATCGTGAGCGACTGACCTCGTTCCCTGAACCGCCGACGCACTTCCGACTTCAGGATGGACTGTAGCGGGATCTCGGCCAGGCGGAGGTTGCCGTAGTCGTCACGCTCGACGGCGACCCCCGGAAAGCGCTCGAGGCTCGCCGGATCGACCTTCTCTCCGATTCCCTCGGCGATCATCGCGACCCCGTAGGAACGCCCCTGCACCATCCGTTTGAGGATCGCGCCCTCGAGAATGTCGCAGACCACGCCGAGGTCGAGGTCGTGATCCGGAAACTCCTCGGGGATAAGGGTCAGCGTCGCCCCGGCCGACTTGCCGATCCCCAGAGACAGGTGCCCGGCCTTCCGCCCCATCGACACTACGAAGAACCACCGCCCGGTGGTGAGGGCGTCCTCCATCAGATTCTCGACCAGACGCGCACCGAGTTGCCGCGCGGTCTCGTATCCGAACGTCGGCCGCCCTCCCGGGAGCGGGAGGTCGTTGTCGATCGTCTTCGGAACGTGGGCGACCCGGATCGCATCCCCCGCGCGATCCGACACGCACCGCGCACCGAAGGCCGTGTCGTCCCCGCCAATGGTGACGAGCCTGTCGATGCCGAGTTCCGACAGCGTGTGCACCGCGCGGTCCAGCGCCTCGTCGCTCACGGTGGGGTTGGCCCGGGACGTCCTCAGGATCGAGCCGCCACGGGTGTGGATACGGGAAACGTCGCGGCGACGGAGCCTCTTCACCTGGCTCGTGTCGCCGGAGATCAGGTGCTTCCACCCGTCGAGAATACCGATGACCTCGCAGCCCTCGTCCATGGCTTTGAGCCCGGCCGACCCGATGGCGGAATTGAGGCCGGGGGCGGGACCACCCCCGACCAGGATTCCGACCCTGTGCGGCATCAGCCCCCTATCGCCGCCGCGAAGTTCGCCGACACGACGCCCCAGTCCACGACGTCCCAGAACGCGGCCATGTAGTCCGGACGACGGTTCTGGTAGTTGAGGTAGTAGGCGTGCTCCCAGACGTCGCACCCGAGGATCGGTGTGTCGCCGCTCATGTAGGGACTGTCCTGATTCGCCGTCGAGTAGACCCCGACGCTTCCGCCGTCCGTGACGACCAGCCAGGCCCAACCGCTGCCGAACCGCGTGCCGCCCGCCTTCTGGAACGCGGCCTTGAAATCGTCGAAGCCGCCGAAGGTCGCGGTGATCGCGTCGCCCAACGGCCCGTTCGGCTGCCCGCCGCCACCTGGCGACATGACTCTCCAGAACAGGCTGTGGTTGGCGTGTCCACCGCCGTTGTTGCGAACGGCGCCCCGGATCGTCTCCGGGACCAGCTCTATCTCACGGAGGAGTTGCTCGATCGGCTTGTTCGCAAGGACGTCGTGACCCTGCAGTGCGGCGTTGAGGTTGTTGACGTACGCCGCGTGGTGCTTGCCGTGATGGATCTCCATCGTCCGCGCGTCGATCGTCGGCTCCAGCGCGTCGTGCATGTACGGAAGGTCGGGAAGCGTGTGCATCGTCTCTCCTGAATCCGGTCGTTCATCGACCGCCATCGTTCAGACGAGGCCCCGGAGGCCTCGCCGGGTGGTCCTGAAATGGGAGCCCAAACTACGGGCGCTCTCCGGCTCATGACCAGCGACGACGTGACGCCGGACAATCTGCCGTCGTCATCCCCCTGAAACGGCGGCACGAGCGCCGCACGAGATCGGAACACGAGAAGGTGGGGGTCGACCATGAGACTGCACCGGTCGAGCAATATGAAGCTGATCGCGTTGGTTTTGGGATTGGGGCTCACGGGCTGCGCGCGTGACAGCGGCATCATCGCTCCCATCGACGTTCCCTTCTCGCCTCCGGACGTGGCCAACTCGATCCACTCGTTGCGGTTCGCGGCGGACAACATCGCGCTCGTTCAGGTCGGGCTGATCACGGATGCCCTCGGACTCACCACACCGGGCTTCAGCGCGGCGCCGAGGCGTTATGAGCGTGAGAAGGTTTCTCGCGGCGAGATCGCCCCGTCGTTCCGTCCCGGAACGTTTCAGGATCTCGTGAAGAAGCGGACGGTCCGGCTCTCGCTGGGCGCGCAGGCGGTTCCGCTGTTCCCGATCAATTTCCTCGGAGCGACGTTCCGTTGGGATGCGGGGATCGACGGCTACGTGCTGGACGAGTCCCTCGGCGGTGCGCCGCACAATGGAGTCCGGTTCATCCTGTACCGACTCGATGCCGGGCTGCGGATCCCGGCGCTTCCGCTCGCGCCGTTTGGATACGTCGACCTGTTCGACGAGAGCAACGCCGAATCGACGCGACTGAGAGTCATCGCGTTCGACGACGTCGCGCGTCTGCCTCTCGCCAACTACATCGTGGACGGGGCCTTCGGCTCGGTCTCCACGGGGATCGTCGTGAATCTTCTCTCGTCCGGGTTCGTCGTCGACCACGGCGGCCGGTTCGATTTCGATCTCGACGAGACGCTCGAGACGGACAATCAGCGTGACGTCACGTACGCAGCGTTGAGGCACCGTGTGATCTCGGACGAAGGAAGCGAGACGCTGCTGACCGTAGATGGCGAGATCGCGAACGACGGATCCTACTCGGACCTGGGATTCGTATTCGATATCGTCGGCTCGGCCGGGGCGACCACGGCCGACCTGCGCGTCCTCGACGGGGCGCAGGACGGGACGATCTCGCACGGCGGGAGGACCGAAGTGTACGTCACGGGGAGCGTCCAGTTGCCCGACTACACCCGCCCCGGGGGCGGGGGCTTCGGACCAAACGACGTCGCGGCGCTCGATGAGATCCTGTTCGGGATCGACGACGTACTGATCCTGTCGGACGAGTTGTTCCGTCCGCTCGGCGAGATCTTCGGCGTGAGGTAGTCGTGGGGGCGCGGGTCAGGCGGCCGCGGCGATCTCGTTCAGGGCCCGGCGGACGAGAACGGGGATCATCGCGCGCCGCCACTCACGGTCGACGGTGATGTTGTCGAGCGGGTGGCACTGTCGAAACGCCTGCTCGGCGACCGCGTCGATCACT
>JBDHIO010000019.1:0-59373 GCA_039587355.1 Gemmatimonadota bacterium
CGAATACCTGTTCAACTTCGACCGTCACGTTCGAAAGGCGGGGGTGCGAAAGCAGGTGCCGATCACCTGGATCACTCCCGAGCCGGACCTCGGACACTTCGGGATCGGGGGCATCAAGGGCGGCGCCGGAATGCTCAAGGCCTTCCTGAAGATGCAGGGGATCGACTATCGCGTGAACGCCGCGATCGAAGAGGTCACGGAAGACGAGGTGATTCTCTCCGACGGCGAGCGTATCCCGGCCAGGTGGAAGATGCTGGTCCCCCCCTTCCGTGGCGCGAAGGTCGTCCGGGAGACGGAGGGTCTGGGTGATGAGAAGGGCTTCATCCCCACTAGCGATTCGTACCAGCACAGCGACTATCCGAACATCTTCGCCGCGGGGCTGGCGGTTCAGGTCGAGAATCCGTTCCTCGGATCAGTGCCGTTCGGTGTTCCGAAGACGGGGTATCCGACCGACGAGATGGCGAAGACGGCCGTCACGAACATCAAGAAGATCCTCGACGGTCAGACGAACCTCGCCTGCGAGAAATTCGGGGGAATCCCCGGAGTGTGCGTCATGGACGCGGGGAACAAAGAGGTCATCATCCTCACGAACAGCCTCTTCCCCCCTCGGAAGTTCGCCATGATGCTGCCGAACGTATTCGGTGACTGGACGAAGGTTCTGGTCGAGAAGATGCTGATGCTGAAGTATCGGCGGGGCTGGTCGTTCTTGCCCTGAGACGCGTCAGCCGACTCTGGGGATCGACGGCCCCGCAGCCCGACCTGGTCTGCGGGGCCGTCGCTTGCCAGGGTGATTTCAGGCACTCCCCTCCCGGATCCGGGCCCTTCGGGTCAGACTTCGGCCGAGCCGCCGAACTTCGACAGGAGCAGTGCGATCATCGCGCCGGTGATCCCCGTGCGCACGATCTCGAGCAGGGGGTCGACGATCGTCAGGGTCAGGTTCGACACGTTGTTGTTTCCGAAGTGGATGAAGTCCACGCCGAACCAGGTGAGGAACCCGATGATCGCGCCGATCTTGAACCCATCGGCAATGGACGAAGCGCCCGACCAGATGAGCCCGAACGTCACGAGCTTCGCGAGGGCGAACGTGCCGAGCAGCACCGCCCCCTGCGCGGATCCCGCGTTCGCGGCATAGAAGTCCGCCATGAGGGTGCCGAAGATCACGAACCCGAGCGCCCACATCACGAGCCCACCACCGATCGTCCCGATCGCCAGCTTCTTCATGTCCATACGATGCCTCCCTGGTAAAGGTTCTCTAAGAGTACCCAAAACGTCCCGGGAGGTGTGAGGGGGGGCAGCTGAGTCGGCAGGGGAGGGGAGCCGAAGGGAGAGCGAGCCGACCGCCCGGATCGCGGACGGTCGGCTCGTCAGAGAGCGGTCGGTCAGATCACCGTGCGCAGGTATTGGGCGACCTTCTTCATGTACTTCTCGAAGAACCACTTCTGGATGTCCATCATGTCGAGCTCGCGGCCCTGGATGTAGGCCTGCTCGATGTCCGTGGTCATGTCGAGCGGGGTCCCGGTCGTGATGAGGAACGTCGCCTGCTTTCCGGGCTCGAGTGAGCCGACACGATCGTCGATCCCCATGAACTCGGCGGCGTTGATCGTGACCGCCTTGACTGCCTCTTCTTCCGGCAGCCCGAAGGCGACGGCCACGCCGGCCTCCCACGGGAGGCGGTTGGTATAGAGCGAGCCGGACCCGCCCGAGATGGCGAACCGGACGCCGGCTTCGTACAGCTTCGCGGGCATGGTGTAGGCCCCGTCGTATCCCTCGTAGTCACGCCCCGGAGCCGCCATGGTACTGGTGAGGATCACCGGGATATCGTTCGCGACGAGCCGGTCCGCGACGTGGATCGCGTCGTTCCCACCGCGGATGACGAGCCGAATGCCCTCTTCCTGCGCCCAGGTGATCGCATCGTTGATCTGCGCCGCTCCGTTCGCGGCGACAACGGTCGGGATCTCCCCGTTGAGGGCCGGGATCATCGCCGCGTAACGGGAGTCGGTCCGTACTTCCTGTCCCGCCGCGAGCGCGTCTCTATATGCCCGCGCTTCGGCGAAGAAGTTCTTGAGCTCCTGGACCTGCTCCTCATAGGTCGGCTGTTCTTCCTGCTGGCCAAAACCGCGGAAGCCGCCGAAACCGCCGCGCCGCCGCGGATTCGGGTTCGGCCAGTTCACGTTGAGCGCGGCCGACGCCTCCATCGACATCTCTTCCCAGCTCCAGCCCTCGAGGCTCATGGCCGAGGACATGCCGGAAATGAGCCCGCCACCTGGCGTGGTGAGCGTGGTGAGCACGCCTGCCGACCGCGAGGTCCCGATGTGCCGGCTCTCCGCGTTGACCGCGACGGCAGCCTTCACGTTGGGATTGAAGTCGCCCAGCTCGTTCACATCGTTCGAGACGCCGACGGCACCGATCTCGGCGATTCCGACGGTGCTGTAGGCATCGATGAGGCCGGGATAGATGTGCTTGCCCGTCGCATCGATCACTCGCGCGCCATCGGGGACGTCCACGTTCGCCCCGATTGCGACGATCACGCCCCGGTCGAACACGATCGTCCCGTTCTCTATCACGCCGTCGGTGACGGTATGAATGGTGGCGCCGCGCATCGCGATCGCCTCTGACTGGGGCGGAACGGTCATGCGCACCTGCGCCGTCGCGGGTGCGACCGCGGCCCCCGTCAGCACGAGAGCGGTCAGCCCCGTCGAGGCGAGGGACCGTATCGAAACTCGTCGCTTCGTCATCTCAGTTGCCCCCCGCCCGCGACTGCGGGCCGTTTCCGTTCGCGTTGCCGGCGGCCAGAACCGCCTGAATCAGTTCGTTGCGCTCACGCTCGACCTCCTCTCGGAGCACCGCGTCCTCCTCGAGTGAGAAGTACCGTCGGCCGTCTACCCAGGTCTGCTCCGCGCGGGTGAACTGCGAAAGCGGGTTCCCGGTCCAGATCACGAAGTCCGCGTCCTTCCCGGCCTCCAGCGATCCCACGCGGTCGTCGATCGCGATCGCCTGCGCCGATTGGTTCGTGACGGTCGAAAGTGCCTGCTCGGGCGTGAGCCCGGTGCGCAGGAGTTTTCCGGCCTCCCAGTTCATTCGGCTGGCGATCTCGCTGTTGTCGGAGTGCAGGGACGTCACGACGCCGGCCTCGATGAGGATCCGGGCGTTGTACACCGTGGCGTCGTACGCCTCCATCTTGAAGGCGCCCCAATCGCTCCACACGACGGCGGCGACGCCGGACGCGGCGAGCTCGGGCGCGATCTTGTAGGCCTCGACGCCGTGCTGAAGGGTCTGGACCCGAAAATCGAATTCCTCCGCGAGGCGCACGAGCGCGAGGAACTCGTCCGCGCGGTATCCGTGCGACGAGATCAGGAGCTCCTGACCGAGAATGTCGAGGATGGCTTCCATGCGGAGGTCGCGCCGCGGGGGCAGACCCTCGCCCGTGGCTTCCCACTGCTGCCACTCGCGCTCGTAGTCGCGCGCGGCCAGGAAATGGTCACGGATGATCTCCTGCGTTCCCATCCGCGTGTCGGGATATCGCTCCTGACGCCGCTTGGGATTCTCGCCGAGTGCGAACTTCACGGTGCGCGGCGAGTTCTCGAGCTTGAGGTCCTCGGGCAGCGCGCCCCAGCGCATCTTCACGATGACGTTCTCGCCACCGATCGGGTTTGCCGACCCGTGCTTGATGTGCGCCGTGGTCAGCCCGCCGGCGAGCTGCCGGTACATCCAGATGTTGTTGTGGGTGATAACGTCGCCCATGCGCACCTCGGGAACGATCGCGAACCCGCTCTCGTTGACCGAGCTCACGCCCGAATGGATGTGGGGGTCGATCAGCCCCGGCGTGACGTGCTTTCCGGTCGCGTCGATCTCGACCGCGCCGCCGGGGGCGGAGAGATCCGTCCCGACCTCGACGACCCTGCCGGCCTGCACGAGGAGATCCGCGTTCTCGAGCATGCCCTGCGGTCCCTGCGTCCAGACGGTCGCGTTCCGAACGACCACGGCGGCCGGCTGGTCCGGCAGGGACGAGCGGCCGTACTCCATCATTGGCCGGATGAACGGGAGATCGATCTCCGGAACGTTCATCGCGACGGCCCCGCGGTCCGCGCCCTCGAAGGCTTCGGTCCGCTCGCCCCGGAACGACGGGTCCGCCCCGTTCGGGAGGGACGTCCAGCCATAGAACTCGTCCGCCCGCACCGAGCCGGCCAGAAGAGCCATCCCCTCGAAGCCGAGGTCCTCGGTGTCGAAGCGCACCTCGAGGCGGCCGGTCTCCGCCACGGCGCTCGCCGAGGCCAGGTCGATCGAGCCGCCCTGGCCCACGTTCGGCCCGGGCGCGACCTCGATGGAACCGCGCAGCCGGTTGAGCGGGCCTTCGAGCACCAGCACCGCATCGAAGCCCCACGCGTCGTCCGACGCGATCCGCCACGTGCCACGCGGATCGATCTGTGTGGGACGGGTGATGCTGTACACGGTGCCCTGGACCCAGACGTCGCGGACCGTGGCCTCTTCGGTGAAGAGGTCGCCTTCGGTGACGACGAGGTTCGCGACCTTGCCGGCCTCGATCGTTCCGTGCGTGCGATCGATGCCGAGCCAGGAGGCCGGCGTCGTCGTCAGCGCGGCGAGAGCGTCGTCCTGCGACAGCCCGCGCGCGACCGCGATCCGGAGATTCGGCAGGAAGTCGCTGATCGACGACATGCCATCTGTCGTGATCGCGAAATCGATCCCCGCGTCCGCAAGCTGGCCGGGGCTCGTCGGCGCCAGGTACCAGTGCCGCAGATCGGCGAGGGAGGCGTTGAGCGCCGCCTCGGGATCATCGACATCCGGAGCGTCGGGGAAGTCGAGCGGGACGATCAGCGGATCCGTGCGTCCGGTCAGGACGTCGAGGATCCGGTACTCCTCACCGTTTCCGCGATACCAGGCGTCGAGCCCGAATTCAGAGGCGATTCCATAAGCCCGGAGATACTCCTCTTCGCTGCTCGTCTCGAAGATCACCGGCTGCGAACCCTGGATGACCGGCTCGAGGGCCGCGAGCGCCTCGCTCGTCTCGGGCGGCAGAAACGCCCTACCGCTCGACTCGTACGCGGCCCACGCCCTGCGGTACCAGTCCGCATCCATGAACGTCTGGTTCATGAGAGCGATGGTGCCCATCGACGAGTTGGGGTACGAGCCTCCGAGTTGGAAGGACCGCTGGAACCCGATCGCCTGTGCGAGGTCCGGCCGCAGGATTCGATCGCGGACGCCGGCATCGCCGAGGTTCACGACCGACGCGGTGCCACGGAAGAGCCCGGCCGTCGGGGTCGCGAGCGCAGTGCCGAAGCCCTGCGAACGGAGTGCGGCGCGGAGGTCTTCATCGTCCTGGAGGTTCAGTGTGGTGCTGAACCAGGCCCGAACCTGAGGATTCCAGTGCGTGGGGCCGACGTCGCCCCCCTCCGGCACCTGGTCCATTCCCAGGTCCGCGTGGGCGTCGATGAAGCCCGGGTAGATCGTGAGCCCGGAAAGGTCCCAAACGCGGGCCCCGGCCGGCGGAGCCATGTCGCTCCCGACCTGCTGGATCAGCCCGTCTCGGATTACGACCGTCGCGTTGTCCAGGGCCTGCCCTGGCGCGGTCACGACCCGGGCGCCCACGAGCGCGTGGAAGCCGGTGCCGTTGTCCCGGATGCCCTCTACGGGCTGGGTCCGGGTCGCTTGCTGAGCCTCTACGCCTGTCGTGATGAGCAGGGTCAGGCCGAGCGCGGAGAGAAGTCGTCTCACTGGGGTCCCCCATCAATTGATCGGCGGGTATGCGTTCAGTCGCTCGATAACAGACACCTGGCCGTTGAGATGGGTTGATCCCGGGCGAAGGTGTCTTCGCTGATCCTACTCGGGACGGCCTCCCCCGTACACGGGCCCCGTATCGGTTCGGGGTCTCCGCATGAGGACGCTGAGTGACCGTGCGGGCGATGAGACGCCCGCTATTCGATCCGGAGCGCCTCCACCGGGTCCAGCCGGCTGGCCCGCCGGGCGGGAACGTAGCTGGCGACGAGCGCCACGCCCCCGAACAGGATCGCCACCGACGTGATCGTGAGCGGGTCGGACCCGCTGATGCCGAACAGCAGACCGGACATGAGGCGGCTCAGGGCGAGCGCTCCCCCCAGACCGATGACCGCGCCGATCGCTACGGGCATCAACGCCTGCCGGATCACCATGCCCCGGACCTGGGCCGTCCCGGCCCCGAGGGCCACTCGAAGCCCGATCTCGCGTGTCCGCGCTCCAACGGAGAACGACACCACGGCGAAGATCCCCACGGCGGCGAGAATCAGCGCGAACCCGGCGAAGACCGCGAGCACTCGAGCCGCTATGCGTCGGGGTGCGACCCCCGCGGCGAGCACCTCGTCGACCGTCTGAATCCGGTAGATCGGCTGATCGGCGTCCAGATCGCGGACCGCCGCCCGGACGGCCGGCAGCACGCTGTAGGGATCGACCGACGTGCGCACCAGCAGGAACATCTGGTTCGACCAGCCCGGCACCTGACGGTGGTTGCCGAACATCTCGGGGAAGGTCGGCTGGTCCAGGCCGTTGTTAAGGGTGTTCCCGACGACCCCGACGACCTCGACCCAGTCGCCCGTCTCCTCCGCGCCCACGCGGATTCGCGATCCGACCGCGTCACCGTTCGGGAACAGGTACTCGGCCGCGGCTTCGTTCAGGATGGCCACGGGCGGGGCCCCCTCGACGTCCATGTCGGAGAACGTCCTGCCGGCCCGGAGCGGGATGCCCAGCGCGTCGAAGTAGCCGGGACTCGCCAGCGTCGTCATCGCCGTCGGCAGCTGCCCTTCGTCGGTGACCTGCAGCCCCTCCGTTGCGACGCGGTTGAACGCGAACGCGATCGGCGGGAACTGGGCGCCGCGACCGACGGCCTCGACGCCCGGGATCGCGCCCACCCGCTCCTCCAATGTCTGGAAGAACGCTCCGATCGCCGGGCCGTCGTATTCCTCCCACGGGAGGGTCAGGCGCATTGAGAGCACGCCTTCGGGCTCGAACCCCGGCTCGACACGAGTGATGCGAGAGAAGCTGTTGATCAGCAGCCCGCCGCCGACCAGCAGGATCAAAGCGAGCGCTACCTCGACTGACACGAGGGCGCGCTGCAGCCGAAGCCGGCTAACTCCGCCCGTCGAAGACCCACCCTCGGTCTTCAGGGTCTCCTGCACGCCGTCCGCCGAGTCTCGAAGTGCGGGGAAGATCCCGAACAACACGCCCGCGGTGACCGAGGCGACGACGGCGAACACGAGCACCCGCGCGTTCAGCGTGACCGAGCCCGGAAGGAACGGGATCGTCGCGATGATGTCGGCTACCGCCCGGGTGCCGAACCACGCGAGGGCCACGCCGAGGCCGCCGGCGAGGATCGCGAGGCTGACGCTCTCAGTCAGCAGTTGCCGGACGAGACGTCCGCGATCGGCCCCGAGCGCCGTGCGAACGGCCATCTCGCGCTTTCGCGCCGTCGATCGGGCCAGAAGCAGGCTCGCGACGTTCGAGCAGACCATCAGAAGGACGAAGAGGACGGCGCCCATCAGGACGTAGCCGGCGGGTTTGATCAGCCGGACGTTCGCCTCGGTCCAGGTCTCGGCCTGCATCCGCCAGCCTTCATACTCCTCGAGTTCGGAGTATTGCATTTCCGTGCGTCGAGCGAGGAGCTCGAGTTCGGCGTTCACACCGGCCCGGTCGTACCCGTCCGCGATCCGCGCGAGGACCTGAAACTGTCTCCGCTCACGCGGGAAGACCTCGGGGCTCACGCCCATCGGAATCCACAGGTCCATCCCGTTCAGTTCCCCACGCGGGCGCATCACACCGACGATCGAGTAGGGCCTGCCGTTGATGCCGATCGACCGCCCGACGATCTCGGCGTCCTCACCGAACCTCGACTGCCAGACGCGGTGGCTGATCACCGCGACCGCATCCCCTGCGATCGTCTCCTCGAGGGTCATGCCGCGGCCCATGAACGGCGTCATCTCCAGCGTCTCGAACGCGTCACCCCACCAGAACCCGGTGAAGAAGTTGTCGGAGAGGTCGCCCCACGAGACCTGGCGATTCCCCATGTCCCACGCCACGACCTTCTCGAGCGACGAGGCCTCATTCTGGATGTCGAGGTACTCGGCCGGCGACATGTGTTCGACGAACGTCAGGCTGCTGCCGAGCTTCGGGTACTCGGTGCCGACCGCGACGAGGCTCTCCTCGTCGGGGAACGGGAAGGGATTGAGAATCAGCCCGTCCACGACGCTGTACAGGATGGTGTTCGCTCCGATCCCCAGGGCCAGCGTGAGAACGATGACCGCGGCGACGCCGCGGTTGCGGCGCATCGAGCGCGCGCTGAAGCGAAGGTCCTGGATCAACGACCGCATGGGGTTCTCTCTCGTGTGGTTGTATATGTCGCCGCGGGGCGCGAAGGACGCCCGTGCGAGGGACGGGAGGGATCGCAGCACCTGGGTCCGATACCACATTCGGGCGCGGAAAGGCCCTCGTTCGGGGAGGACGTACTCGTAGAACTCCTCGTCGAGATCACCCACGAGCGCTTCCGCCCAGCGGATGCGGGCGGCCGCTTCGAGAAAGGCGCGCCACCTCCCGGGGGGAGCCGTGGCTCGGGTGGAGCGGCTCACGCGACCTCCGCCTCGGCGTCGCTCTCCAGATCGATGCCGTCCCACATGCTGTCGAGCATGTCGCGAGACCGAACGAGCGCGTTGCGTCCATCGGGAGATATGGAGAAGTGACGCCGGGCCCGGCCTCCACGCTGCGCGGTGGCCTTGCCGGCCCGCGAGACGACGAAGCCCTTCCCCTCGAGACGCTCGAGCGTGGCGTAGATCGCGCCGATGGACACGCCCCGGCCGGTGTTCTCCTCGATCTCGCGACGGATCGCGAGGCCGTAGCCCTTGCCGGCCATGCGTACGACCGCGAGAAGTACGACCTGCTCGAACTCGCCCAGGAACTTCCGTTTCGTCATCCAGAACACCCTTCCGTGGAAATGTTCTACAAAATAGAACTACGGGAGGGCCGTTTGGAAAGTGTCAGGCCGAGGTCGGTGTTCAGTCGCTCCTGCCGGACAACTCCTCGACCTGCCGCCGAAGCGCCTTCATCTCGCGGAAGAGTTCCGGAAGCCTCAGACCATAGGCGTGCGCGCGGAATGCCTGCCCCCGCGGCGCCGCCGGGCTGCCCAGCATCTTCTCACCCGGTCCGACGTTCCGTCCGATCCCCGACTGGGCCATGAGCGCCGCGCCGGCTTCGACCTGGAGGTGGTCGGCCACCCCGACCTGCCCGCCGACCTGGACGTGCGATCCGATCGTGACGCTGCCGGAAAGCCCTGCCTGGCCCGCCATCACGGTATGTGGTCCGACGGAGCAGTTGTGGGCGATCTGTACCAGGTTGTCGAGCTTTGTGCCGGTCCGGATCACCGTGTCGCCCATCATCGCCCGGTCGACGCACGTGTTCGCGCCGATCTCGACGTTGTCCTCGACGACGACTCCGCCGACCTGGGGGATCTTGTGAAAGGCGCCGTCGGGGCCGAGGTGGTAGCCGAACCCATCCGATCCGAGCACGCTGCCGCTATGCACGGTGGCACCCGATCCGATCCGGGTGCCTCCGTAAACGGACACGTTGGAGAAGAGCAGGGAGTCGTCGCCGATCTCGCACCCGGCCCCGATGTAGGTGCCCGGGTACACGACCACGCGGTCCCCGAGGCGGGCTCCCGCCTCGATGACCGCGCAGGGACCGACGTGGACCTCTTCACCGAGCGTCGCCTCCCCGGACACGACGGCGCGTGGGTGGATGCCCCAGTCCGGGTGGCTCCGGGGGTGGAACCGGTCGAGCAGCGTGAGAAACGCGAAGTAGGGGTCGTCCACGCGGATCGAGGGCCGGTCGGCCGCGCGTTCCCGGTCGAGAAGCAGCGCGCCCGCCCCGGATGCCTCCCGTGCGGTCTCGTACCGGCCGTCGGCGAGGAACGACAGGTCGGTCTCCGTCGCGTCGCTCAACGACGCGAGTCCGCTGACCGTGAAGTCGGGATCTCCCACCACCTCGCCGCCCACCAGCGCCGCGAGCTCAGAGATTGTTGCGCGCATCATCGAGTCACCTGTGTGATTGAGTAGATCTCACCCCGCGCCGAGTCCGGTTTCCGAACATACGAGTGTAGCCGGATCCGGCACGGCTTCCCTTTCGCGACGTGTGAAGTAGCCCGAACATCCTCGCGGACCGGATATCGTCTCGGACACGTCACTTCGGGAGGACCTTGCTGAACCGCACACCGTTGTCCCCATCGCCGCTCGCATGATCGGCATCGTCCCGGCGGCGGGCCTGGCCCGCCGCCTCGGGGCTCCAGAGACGAGCAAGGAGCTGGAGCCCGTCTATCGAGCGCCATCCGGCGAAGTGTTACCCGTCGCGTACCGGCTGCTGCACGCCTTCGCGGATGCCGGGATCGCCGAGGCGCGGGTCGTCACCAGCGCGGCGAAGGCCGATGTGCGCGATGTGCTTGCCGGGGGAGATGCGACGACACCCGCCCTGAATCACCTCGTGGTCGAGACGTCTCCCGCCGCCGCGTTCACGGTATCCGTGGGCACCGAGTCCGCCGGCGAAAGCCCCGTGGCCCTCGGGTTCCCGGACGTCCTGTGGGAGGGCGAGCGGGCCTTCGAACGGTTGGCGGGTGCGCTCGACCTGACGGGTGCCTCGGTCGCGATCGGTCTGTTCCCGCCCACGCACGACTACCCGACGGACGGCGTGGAGGTGGCCCACGATGGGCGCGTCGTCGGATTCGAGCCCGCCGAGACCGCCGCGGACATGCCGACGTGGACGCTCGCCGTCTGGCGACCCTCCTTCAGCCGGCTGCTCGAGCGTGAGGTCGCGCTCCGCTACGGCCCCTGGACCGGAGTCACGCCCGAGGGCGAGCTCGCGATCACCCCGATCCTCGCGCTCGCCCTCGAATCCGGGCTGGAGATCGCAAGCGTACGAATCTCCGACCGCCCCTTCCTCGACATCGGGGAGCCCGGCCGCCTCGAGGCTGCCCGGGCCGCTTGCCGTCCCGCAAGCGACGCGGGAGGTTCGGCAACCACATGACCGACCATACGCTCTTCATTCTGATGGTCCTGTCCGCGGTCATCGTCGTGACCGAGTGGGCGGTCCGGAAGACCTGGCTCAAGCACGTGGGGACGGCCCTTCTCGTCATCCTGGCGACGGCCGTCATCGCGAACCTGGGCCTCCTGCCAACGACATCGACCGAGGCGAACCCGGTCCCTGCGTACGATGCGATCTTCGGCACGGTCGCCCCGCTCGCGATCGTGTGGCTGCTGCTCAAGGTCAACCTCAGGGACATCCTCAAGGCCGGCATCCCGATCATCTCGCTGTTCCTGATCGGGTCTCTCGGAACCGTCGCGGGGGTCCTGATCGGTATGTGGGTCGTCGACGGCCCGGAGCGCATCGGGCCCATGTATCACGCCCTGGGCGGCATGTTCACCGGGACCTATACGGGCGGCAGCGTGAACTTCAACGCGATCGCCATCGAGTACGACATGATGCGTGAGGCGGTCCTGTTCGGCGGTGCCGCCGCGGTGGATTCGATCATGACGACGATCTGGATGGCGGCCACGATCGCACTGCCGCGCATCCTGAGACCGTTCTGGGCGCGTCGGATGCGTGACGAAGAGTCGGCCATCGTCGCACGAGAGGTCGACCTCGGCGTGGAGGAGGACACGGAGAACATCCACCCCGTCGACCTCGCCCTGGTGCTGGCGATCGGGTTCGGAACGCTCTGGGCCTCGAACGGCCTGGCGGCCTGGACCGCCGCCATCGGCTTCGCGGTTCCGGGGGTGATCATTCTGACGATCATCGCCCTCGCCCTCGCGCAGATCCCCGCAGTCACCAACCTGGCGGGCAGCCGTACGCTCGGGTTGTTCGCCGTCTACCTGTTCCTGTGCGTGATCGGTGCGTTCTGTGACGTTCGCGCCCTCGCAGAGATCGGCAGCCTGGGGCTGACCCTCCTCGTGTTCACCACCGTACTCGTGGCCGTTCACGGGCTCGTCGCGTTCGGTGCGGCCTGGGTCCTGCGCATGGATGTCGACATCGCCGCCGTGGCCTCTCAGGCCAACGTGGGCGGAGGCACCTCGGCCCTGGCCCTGGCGAGAAGCCTGGGGCGCGGGGACCTCGTGCTCCCGGCCGTGCTCATCGGCTCCCTGGGGACCGCAGTCGGTACGTTTCTCGGGTTCCTGGTGGCCCGCACCCTGCTTCCGGGCCTTCTGGGCTGATACCGCACACCACAACCGGACCAACGATGACTCATCGATTCTTCGCGAACACGCTCGCCCTGACCGCACTTGGCCTGGTCGCCCTCGGCCTCGCCGCCCCCGCGACGGCGCAGGATGCCGTCTACGACATCGTCCTGCAGGGCGGCCGGGTCATCGACCCCGAGACGGGTCTCGATGGCATCCGCAACGTGGGCATCGTCGGCGGGTTCGTCGGCGCCGTGACGGAGGAGGCGCTCGAGGGTCGCGAGGTCCTCGACGTCACCGGGTTCGTCGTGTCGCCCGGGTTCATCGACCTGCACGCGCACGGGCAGGATCCGTTCAGCGCCCGGCTGCAGGCTCAAGACGGGGTGACGACCGCGCTCGAACTGGAGGGCGGGACCGGCGACGTGGAGGCCTGGTACGCGAGACGGGAGGGGACGGCGATCATCAACTACGGCGCCTCGGCCTCCCACGCGAGGGTCCGTGCTGAAGTGCTCGGGGGACAGCAGGCCGCGGTCCGGAGAGCCGCCTCGCTCGAGCAGGTCGGGATGATGGAAGGGCGTCTCCGCGATCAGCTCGCGGCGGGTGCTCTCGGGATTGGATACGGGATCCAGTACACGCCCGGCGCGAGGCGCGAGGAGATCTTCCACCTGTTCCGGATGTCGGTCGAGGAGGGCGTCGCGAACTTCGTCCACATTCGCTACGCCGGCCTGGTCGAACCGGGCAGTTCGATTGAAGCGGTACACGAAATGATCGGCAACGCGGCGGGGACCGGCGCGAGCGTTCACATCGTTCATGTCGGGTCCAGCGGGGTCCAGCAGGTGCCGACGATCCTCGAGATGATCGAGGGCACGCAGGCCGCCGGGCTCGATGTGACGACGGAGGTCTATCCATACACCGCCGCGTCCACGGGTATCCAGGCGGCGATCTTCGACCCCGGGTGGCGGGAGCGGTTCAGCGCCGACTTCTCCGACATCGAGTGGGTCGCGACGGGCGAGCGCCTCACCGAGGAGACGTTCTATCAGCGCCGCGAGACGGGCGGGACGATCATCGCGCACATCATCCCGGAGGACGCGGTTCGGACGGCCCTCGCCCACCCGCTCGTCATGGTCGCGAGCGACGGCACGCCCTTCGTGAACGGACGCGCACACCCGCGTGGTGCAGGGACGTTCGCCCGCGTGCTTGGTCGATACGTGCGCGAGCAGCAGCTGCTGAGCCTGCCGGAGGCGATCCGTAAGATGACGCTCATGCCGGCGAGGCGGCTCGAGTCGTTCGTTCCGCAGATGCGCCAGAAGGGGCGGATCCGCGTCGGCGCGGACGCCGACATCACGATCTTCGATCCAGATACGGTGATGGACAACGCCACGTTCGCCGAGCCGGCGCAGGCGTCGAGCGGGATCGTGCACGTCCTCGTCGGTGGCACGCCGGTCGTACGGGATGGCGTGCTGGACGAGGATGCGGTGCCGGGTCGCCCGATCCGCCGTGACCCGTAGTCAGAACCGGGGCGTCTTCGTCGTTGTTCTTCAGATGGACGACGACTACCGGACGGGCGAATACGATGCGGAAGATCAGATGGCTGACGGTGGCCGGGGTGCTACTGGGCGGGGCGTGTGGGGGCGGCTCCTCTGCACCGGTCGAGCGTTTGGAAGGCGGCATCCTCGCGACGTTCGAGGTCAGTGGCGAGGCGTTCAGGGCGTGGGTCACGGCGCCCGACGCGATCGACGAGATCCTCGCGGTTCGTGACGGCCTGAGCGCGGCGACGATCCCGAACGGCGCGATTCACGAAGGCCCCGGCATCGCCGGCCACAATCAGCCGTGGGCGTGGCACTTCGATCCGATCGATCTGCAGATGGCCGAATCGACGATCGAGCTGTGCGACGGACGCCCGTCGCTCGTGGATTCGTTGCTCGACGACTACCTGCACGTCGGCAGGTTTTGCCCCTGGGGGGCGCGTCTCGTTTTGGTCGAAGACCTGAGGTAGCTTCCGGGGCAACGCCAACCTTCACATCTCAGGTCCCCGATGCGCACTCTTCGAGAACGTCTTCCGTCGGTACGGTCCGTCCTTCACTGTCTCGTGGCCGTGGGAGTTGCTTCCTCCGCTGTCGCCACCGCAAACACCCTCGCTGCTCAGGAGGCCCCCGGTTCTCCGGAGCTCTTCAGCGCAATGCAGTGGCGCATGGTGGGACCGTTCCGCGGTGGCAGATCCGTCGCCGCGGCCGGGATCCCGCGTGATCCGCTGACCTACTACTTCGGGGGTGTCGGCGGCGGCGTTTGGAAGACCGAGGACGCGGGAACCACGTGGCGCAACGTCACCGACGGCTCCGAGTTCGGCACCTCGTCTGTCGGCGCGCTCGCGGTCGCCGAGTCCGATCCGAACGTCGTGTACGTCGGGATGGGAGAGCACTCGATCCGGGGCGTCACGACCTCCCACGGGGACGGCGTGTATCGCTCGACCGACGCCGGACGGACGTGGACGCACCTCGGGCTCGAGGCGACGCGGGCGATCTCGCGGATTCGGGTCCATCCGGACGACCCCGACCACGTCTACGTGGCGGCCCAGGGCTCGCCGTTCTCCCCCAACCCCGAGCGGGGCATCTACCGCTCCACGGATGGCGGGCAGAACTGGGAGCTCGTCCTGCACGTCGACGAGACCACGGGCGCGTCGGACCTCTCGATGGACCGCACGAACCCGCGGATCCTCTACGCCGCGATGTGGGATCACGACCGCGAGCCGTGGGTCGTGCGCAGCGGCGGGCCGGGCAGCGGGTTCTGGAAGTCCACGGATGGTGGTGACACGTGGGAGGAGATCAACAGTGGTCTCCCGGATCTGATGGGGAAGACCGCCATCGACGTGTCCCCGGCCGACCCGGACCGGGTATGGGCGTTGATCGAAGCGGATGACGAAGGCGACGGGATCTGGCGGTCGGACGATGCCGGCCGCTCCTGGACGCAGCTCAACTCCGATCGCGTTCTCCGCGCCCGGGCCTGGTACTACATCGAGGTCTACGCCGACCCGGAGGACCGTGAGACCGTCTACGTGATGAACTCGCCCTTCCTGCGCTCGATCGACGGCGGCAGCACCTGGGAGACCATCCAGACGCCGCACGTCGATCACCACGACCTGTGGATCAACCCGACGAACGCCGACGTGATGATCTCGGCGAACGACGGGGGTGCGACGATCTCGTTCAACGGCGGTGAGACCTGGTCGACGCAGGAGAACCAGCCGACCGCGCAGATCTATCGGCTCACGGTCGACAACCAATTCCCCTACCGACTGTACGGCGGTCAGCAGGACAACACGAGCGTCGCGATTCAGGGTTGGGTGACGCACGGTGGCGGAATCGACTGGAAGGATTGGTTCGACGCGGGCGGCGGCGAGTCCGCGTGGGTCGCGTTCGATCCGGACAACCCGAGATACCTGTACGCGACGTCGATCCAGGGGTTCATCACCGAGCTCGACACCGAGCTATGGGCCGCGCGAAGCGTGCGCGCATACCCGGAGATGGCACTCGGGCTCGATGCGAACATGATGCGCTACCGCTGGAACTGGAACGCTCCGGTGGTGACGTCGCCGCACGACCGCGAAGTGATCTACCACGGGGCGCAGATGCTCCTTCGTTCGGACGATCGCGGGTTCTCGTGGGAGGAGATCTCACCCGATCTGACCCGGAATCAGCCCGAGCGGCACGGCCCCGGCGGGGTCCCGTTCACGAACGAGGCGGCAGGTGGCGAGGTATACAACACGATCATGACGATCGTCGAATCGCCCCATGCGGCCGGCGAGATCTGGGTGGGAACGGACGACGGACTGGTCCAGCTAACACGCGACGGGGGCGCCACGTGGGACGACGTGACGCCGGCCGGCATGGGCGAGGGACTTGTGAACTCGATCGACGTGTCGGCCCATGCGCCTGGTACCGTCTTCATCACGCTCAGCCGCTACAAGTTCGACGACTTCACGCCTTATGTGTACCGGACGACGGACTACGGGCAGTCGTGGGATCGGATCGACGCCGGAATCGGTGCCGATAATCCCGAGGCCTGGGCCCGCGTGGTGCGCGAGGACCCCGACACGCCGGGACTCCTTTACGCGGGAACCGAGCTCGGTATGTACGTGAGCTTCGACGGCGGCGGAGCGTGGGGGTCGCTCGACCTCAACCTGCCGCTGGTCCAAGTCACCGACCTGCGCGTGCAGGCGGGCGACCTGATCGTCGCCACGCAGGGCAGGGCGTTCTGGATTCTGGACGACCTGTCCCCGCTGCGTCAGCGCGCGGCGGCAGCAGCGGCCGGGGGGCACCACCTCTACACGCCCGCGAACGCCTACCGGGTGAGCGCGGGCCTCGGCGGCGCGGTCGGTCCGATCGTCGTCGGGCAGAACAAGGCCCAGGGGGCGTACATCGACTACGTCCTCGCGGAGGCGCCTGGCGAGGACGAAGTCGCCACGCTCGAGATCGCCGACGGCTCGGGCGCGGTCGTCAGGACGTTCTCGACCGACACGGATCCGCGGCCTGACGGAACGTCGTTGTCCGCGCTGCCCGCGTCTGTCGGACACAACCGGCTGCTCTGGGACCTGCGAGGCGAGCCCCCCCCCGCGATCGAGGGCGCCGTTCCGGCGTTCGGCGGACTGGCGGGATTCCGCGTCATGCCGGGCACTTACACGGCCCGGTTGGCCGTCGGGGGCGAGACGCTCACGGAGAGCTTCGAGGTCCGGGGGGATCCCCGGATCGACCCGGCGATGACCGATTTCGCCGCGAACCAGCGTTTCTTGAACGCGATCGGCGCGGCCGTGACGGAGCTCCATGTGGGAGTGAACGACATCCGCGATGTGCGCGGCCAGGTGGACGCCGTCGTACAGCAGGCCCGCGCGGCGGGTCTCCCCGCAGCGGATGATCTCGCCGAACTCGGTACGACCCTCACGGATTCGATCGGCGTGCTCGAGGACGTGATGTTCCAGAAGCGCCGGCAGACTCAGCAGGACATGGTCGCTTTCGCCGGGATGCTCGATACGCAGCTCGGCACGCTCGCCGGCGAGGTGGACGGGAGCGACCTGCCGCCATCTGCCGGTGCGGAAGTACGCCTCGCCGACCTCGAGGTCGAGTGGGGCGAGGCGAGGGCGATGCTGAACCGCGTGCTCGGAGATCTTCTGAACGACTTCAACCGACTCGCGCGCGAGTCGGGAGTACCGGCCGTCATCACGCGTTCCGAAAGGCGCACGGTGTCGTAGCTTCGTTGCGGCTGTCGATCGACGACCCGGTCGACAGCCGGCTCCACGTGTTCTCGTTGGGAGGCGCACGCGCGTGAACGTATTCCAGGAAATCCACGACCGGTCTTTGTGGCAGGTCTTCGGGCTCTATCTCGCGAGCTCGTGGGTCGTGCTGCAGGTCGTGGACACGTTGGACTCAGTCATCGGGCTGCCCGGATGGGTCCCTCAGGCGGCGATCATCCTGCTTCTCCTGGGGCTGCCCATCGTGATGGTCACCGCGTTCGTCCAGCGCGGGTGGAGAAGATCAGATCCTGGTAAGGGCGGGGAAGCGACGGCGGCGTCCTCGGGCCCGGCCGAGCCTAGGGGCGGCCTCTTCACTTGGCGGAACGCGCTTCTCGGTGGCCTGGGAGCGTTCGCGCTGCTCGGCGTCGGTACGGCCCTCTGGATCGGAATGCGCGTCACCGGGATCGGCCCGGCCGGGACTCTGGTGGCAAAAGGAGTCCTCGAAGAGCGGGGCGTCGTCGTGCTCGCGGATTTCGATAACTCGACGGACGATCCGACACTTTCCGACGTCGTCACCGAGGCGCTGCGGGTAGACCTCTCCCAGTCGGAGGCTCTCGTGCTGGCCGATCCCGGATTCATCGGGGCGGCGCTGGGCAGGATGGAACGGGACCCCGAGACCCCTCTGGAGGAGGGCGTCGCATTCGAGATCGCGCGGCGAGAAGGCGTGCGAGCGGTCGTGACCGGAGACGTCGCTCGGGCCGGCGCCGGGTACGTGCTCTCCGCGAGTCTCGTCGCGCCCGAAGACGGGGGGATTCTGCTGTCGCATCGGGAAGGCGCGCGCGACGAGACCGAGCTTCTCGACGCGATCGATGCCCTCTCGCGGCACATGCGAGAGAGAGTCGGTGATCCGCTCAAGAGCATCGCGGACACGCCGCCGCTCGCGCAGGTGACGACCTCGAATCTCGATGCCCTGCGCAAGTACACCGAGTCGCTTCGGCTGCCGGAGGCCGAATTCCAGCGTCGGATCGCGCTCATGGAGGATGCCGTTGCGGCCGACAGCACGTTCGCGATGGCATGGAGCGCGCTTGCGACGCAACTCTCCAACTACGGAGTGGAACCGGGGAGGGCCCTCGAGGCGCGTGCTCGCTCGTTCCAGTACCGTGAGAACCTTCCCACGCGCGAACTGAACTTCGTCTCGGCGATGTACTACCTGAGCGGCACGAACCAACCCCGCCAGGCGATCCCGTACCTCGAGGCGATCATCGAGCAGGACCCCGCTGCCTCGGGACCGATCAACAACCTGGGCGAGGCGTACCGGAAGCTAGGTGATCTGGACCGGGCGATCGAGCTCTACGAGCGGTCTATTGCGGTCGACTCCTCGACGTCGGCGATCCCGTTCATCAACCTCGCGCAGGTGCACACGACACGGGGGGACCGCGAGGCCGCACTCGAGGCCGCCGACTACCTGGAGACGTATGCGGGCTCGCCGTTCCCTGACTGGCACCGTGCCATGGCGCTGGGCGGGACAGGCGACTATCGGGCCGCGGAAGTCGCGGCCCGGCGGGCCCTCGAGGGACTCGAGGGGCGGTCGTTCCTGCTTGCGCAGGGGATGCAGTGGCTCGGCGCGCTCGCGGCGATCCAGGGCCGCCTGGAAGAGGGCGTCGAGTACTGGCGTAGGACCGCCGATATCCAGGAGGAAAACGGCTCGGACGTCGAGGCGCTGCGGAACCGCATATTCGCCGAACTCCTGCTCGGAAGCGCGTATCGCTCGGATGACGTCTCGGCGCTGGATGCAGTGATCGAGGCGAGCCCGCTGGGTGAAATGGACCCCGTCGTGCGTCCGCTGCTCGACCTGGCGGGAGCGTACGCCCTGCTCGGACGCGCGGACCGCGCGCGCGAGTTGCTCGAGGAGTTCGAAGCGACGACTCCGGAACTGCACCAGCAGTACGAGCGTTTCTACCGAAGTCGCTTGAGGGGCGAGATCGCGCTGCTCGAGGGTCAGCCCCTCGAGGCCGTCGAGAAGTTTCGCCTCGCCGCTTCGCGGCCACAGAACCTGCACCCGATGGCGGGCCTTGCCCGGGCGTTCGACGCGGCGGGCCAGGCGGATTCGGCGCTTGTCCATTACCGGAGGTTTCTGGAGGCGCCACATTGGCTCAGCATCGTCCCGCACGTGAGGTTTCTTCCGGACGCGCTGCAACGAGCCGCCGAACTCGAGTATGAGGCCGGCAACCTCAGGGAGGCGGCGGCACACCTGGCGAGGTTCGTGGAGTTGTGGGAGGACGCCGACGAAGCGCTTCAGCCGCGCGTGCTCGCGGCGCAGGCAAGACTACAGGAGATCGTCGATGAGATCGGTTGATTCGAGGCACCGCGCGACGGCGCGAGGCGTACCGTACGGCGGTCTGGCCGTCGTAGCTGTGGCGCTCGCGCTCGCCTGCTCGCCCGTGGACGAGACGGGCAATGCCGCCGACGCGCAGGTCGCCGCAGCCGCAGCGGATTCCTGCTCGGTATGGTCGGAGTATCGGGGTCTGCTGGGTTCCGGAAGCGACAAGATCCGCGAGGAAGGCGATCAGGTGTTCGTCTGGGCCGGGGGGGACGAGTCCGGCCCCGGCGCCGAGTGGTACGACTTCACGGGGGCGCCGATCGACCCGACGGAGCTCCAGTACGGCATCGGCCGGGATCGGATCCGCTCGATCGACATCCCGATCTTCGTGTCCCCTGATGATCCGCGACTGATGGAACTGCCGGTCAGCCCGTACCGGCGCTGCGAGCGTCCGGAGACCGCGGACGAGATCATGGTCATCGGCTACGTCGCGGCGGGTCAGCCCCGGGCGTATCCCACTGGTCTTCTGGACCGCCACGAGGTCGTGAACGAGACCGCGAACGGGAAGCCGTTCACGGTCGGGTGGTGACCCCTCGCGAATCTGCCCGTGGTGCACGGGCGGGAGAACAACGGCGAGACCTTCGAGTTCGGTGTGAGCGGCTACGTCTACCGGAACACGTTCCTGCTGTATGACCGGCCGACGCTCAGCCTCTGGTATCCGCTGGACGACACGCAATGGACGGCGATCTCAGGACCCCGTCAGGGCGACGTGATCCCCTTCATCGAGGAGCCGGGCGTGATGCCGCTCGGGGAGTGGCGCGCGCAGCACCCGAATACGGTCGTGTTGCTCGGAGACCGGCGAGACTTCCAGGAGTAGACCCGGGCGAGCCCCGGGAGGAAGACGGGGCTCAGCAGCCCACGATTTCGATCGTGTCCGGCTTGTTGGGCACGGCGCAGAGGAACTCAAAGGGTTCGTCCCCGGTCGAGTCGTAGGAGTGGGGCACTCCCGCAGGGATGTAGACGACATCCCCCGCCTTCACGGAATGGGTCTCGTCTCCGATCACGACGGTCGCGGCGCCGCGCAGTACGTACTGTTCGTGCTCGACGGCGTTGGTATGCAGCGGCATTCCTCCGCCCGGCTGCATGACGAAACGGCGCAGTGCGAAGTTTGGTCCCTGGTCGGGCCCGATCAGCACCTGGGTCTGAGTGCCGTCTCCGGCCGCGACTTCGGTAAGGTCGAAGTCCTCGACGTTCCGTACGCTCATGATCCTTCTCCGACGCGAATCTCGTAATCTAAAACGCACAGGCCCGCATTGGTTTGGCGCGAGATCTTTACACCGTTCGAATGAACCTGCACTAATGTTCGGGGTAACATGTTCTGCGACCGTCTCGACCGCACGTAGTGGTAATCTGACTCACAGCCCGGATGTACGCCGTGAACCCCCTGCTGCTCCAGATCACGATAGGCGTCGGCGCGTTTGTCCTCGGTTTCATTGTGGCGACGCTCGTCGCAGGCAAGCGGGTGCGTAATACCCGTCGTGCTGTTCTTGAGCAGGCGGACGATCACGCGAGTGCCATGGCCGTCAAGAAGCTCCGCATCCGTGAGCTCGAGACGAGACTGGCCGCGCGTGAGGCGGATGAGGAGCGGATCGACAAGCTGTCGTCCCTCCAGAGGGTCGTTCCGATGCAAGTGAACGACCCGACCTGGATGACCAGCCGCATCGATCGACCCCAGGGGACTCCGGCGCCCCGCGAGGGCACGCCGCCCAACCCGAACTGATTCCCGCTCCGCCGCGGGCGGACGCGCTCCGCCGCGGGACTGGAACATTGAGACGTCCTCCGGCATAATGGTGCGCCTGCGGGTGTAGCTCAGTTGGCAGAGCGTCAGCCTTCCAAGCTGAAGGTCGCCGGTTCGAACCCGGTCGCCCGCTTATCGCGAAGCCCCCGTTCTGCGGGGGCTTCGCGCATCCAGCCTTCGGGGAGCCATCCCAACCCACGCGGACTGAGACTGTCGCAGACCCAGATTCCGTTTCTATCCTTAGTAGCTAGCCCTTCGTACCTCACCGTGGAGTCGTTTGTGGAGACGGTGGATTGGAATCAATGGTCTGCGATCGCAGAGATCCTCGGCGTCTTTGCCATACTCATCACACTGATCTACGTGGCCGTACAGACACGGCAGAATACGGCCGCGGTTCAGTCCTCAGTACGACAGGCGATGTTGGACCAGGACCGTCAATCGCTGTACATGGCCATCGAGTATCCAGCGCTCAACAAGCGGACGGATCTGACAGACGAGGAGACCATCAGGCTAACGGCCTACATGTTGGCATTCATCCGGATGAGAGAGAATCACTGGATTCAACATCAGAGTGGGCTGCTCGATGAAGCGACTTGGGTCTCGTACCGAAACGCCCTTCTACCGGTCATCTTCATGTCGGAGTTCGGTCGACGGGTCTGGGCAATGCAAGCCCAAGCGCCGCGAGAGGACGCAGCTGGCTTTCAGGGGTCAGGCTTCGTGGCTGCCATCAACGACTGGATAGCGAGCATCGACATCGAGGACAGCGACCAGATGTTCTTCGATCCAAGGCCCCCGAGTGAACCGAGGCGCCAGGACTGACCGACAGACCAGGGCAACCCCACGATGCCAGAACCCCAAGAATCGGAGGCCGAACCCGCACAGTTCGACTGAGAAGCCAGGGAAGACGTGGGTCCCCGCTTCGCGACCCGACGCTCTAGAGAGCTTACAAGCGCAGGTTGGAGCCGTCTCCAACCTGCCAGACCACCTACGTGATTTGACTTCGGACGCTGCTCCGCCGAGCGGGGAGCGGTCAGGTTCGCAGGGGTCACGACGGTTCCAGTCGGCTCGGTTGGCGGGAATCGCGGCCTTTTCTCGCCTTTCCGAATGAGGGTCGCGGCGACAAGCGATCCGTCCTTGCAAGAAAAGGAACATACCCATGCGTATTCGTGCCCTCGTCGGCCCCGCTGTCGTCGGTGCTCTGCTTGCGAACACGCCGCAACTCGCTCTTGGCCAGACTGATGAGAGGTCGATGACGGAGAATGTCGCCGTGAACTTCTCTTGCGACGAATGTCGACCCGATACAAGAATCGAGGCTGGCCAGCTTGGCGAGTTTCTCGCGAAGAATCTGAGTGTTCGTTTCGGGACGGACATGCGACCGCTCTCGGTGAGACTGCAGTTGGTGCTGATTTCGCAGGAGGAAGGCGTCATCGGGAAGTGGGAGTCGGAGGCCGTGACGATCGAGCCGGGAAAGACGTACCGTGGTGTGCCGTGGATTGCTGCTCCAAACGGGAGGCAACCCTATAAGGCGCCAGGTCTCGGTGACCGTGGGAATATCACCCTCGGGCGGTTCGTCGTCATCAATCACGAGGAGCAGTACTCCATGCCCCGCGAGTGCGAGCGTGCGACGCACGCGCTGTGGATTGATGTGGGGCAGGGTGATGGGCTCCTTGAGAAGAATGGACGGCCAGTGTTCTGCCTCAACGCCGAACGCTGATACGTCGCACTGTCTGCGGGTCCGGCAAGATTCGTGGGATGCTCCTGTGCGGGTTTGACCCTTTGAGGTCCGTATAGGAGGCGGCGGCGACCCTACGGTAATCGTATGGGAACGCCCGCAAACCCTACCGATTCCGTAGGAATCGGCCCTCTATCGGTATGCCTTCCAAGCTGAAGGTCGCCGGTTCGACCCGGTCGCCCGCTCTTGCATGAAGCCCCCGAGCTTCGGTTCAGGCATCGTCTCCTTTGACCTCTCGAGCTCTCGTCGAGGATCGGGAGGCTTCGTCCTCGTAGCAGGTCGTCCCGCAACGTCCGTCGCAACTCGCGCACCCGGGAGCCTCCTCAGTCCCGCGCATGAGCAGGCCGAAGATCGCGAACAACACGCCGAACGAGATGATGGCCAGAATCGCGGTCACTGGCTTAACAGCCCGGCGAAGCCCATGAACGCCATCGAGAGACTTCCCGCGATGATCAGCACGAGTCCCATGCCTCTCGCCAGCGCCGGCACCTCCGACAACTCCGACCGCTCCCGGATCGAAGCCATGAGCACGAGGGCCAGCGTGAGGCCTGCGCCGGCCCCGAGCGCGAACGCCATCCCCTCGAGAAGGCCATAGCCACGGTTGGTCTGGAATATCGCCAGCCCGAGAATCGCGCAGTTCGTCGTGATGAGGGGAAGGAAGATCCCGAGCTCGCGGAACAGCGTCGGGCTCAGCTTCTTGATCGCCATCTCGACGATCTGCACGAGAGAGGCGATCACCACGATGAAGGAGATCAGGCGAAGGTACGGGGCGTTCGTCAGCACGAACGTGTTCAGCACCCAGGCGCTCAGCGCCGTGATCATCATCACGAAGATGTTCGCCGCCCCCATCCGAAGCGCCGTCTCGACCCGGGCGGATACTCCCATGAACGGGCACAGACCGAGGAAGAGATGCAGGGTGAAGTTGTTCACCAGCATGGCGGAGATGAAAATCCAGAAGAGATCGCTCATCCGACTCTCCCTTCCGGCCGCTCCACGACCCCGTGCGGCCAGGGTCGTCCGCCCGGCCGCCGCTTCTGCTTGCGACCTTCCCACCATCCGAAGCCGAGCAGGATGAAGCCGAGTGTCAAGAACCCGCCGGGCGGAAGGATCATGATGATCCAGGGCTCGAAGCTCTGACCGAAGACGGGCACGCCGAGCCAGCTCCCGTTCCCCAGCAGCTCCCGGATCGAACCCATCATCACCATCGCGATGAGGAATCCCACGCCGGTTCCGACGGCGTCCAGAATCGCGCGGCCGACGGGGCGCTTGGATGCGAACGCCTCCTGCCGGCCCAGGATCATGCAGTTGACGACGATGAGTGCGATGAACGCGCCCAGAGCCTTGTGGGTCGTCGGGACGAGCGCCGCGAGCACCATGTCAGCGATCGTCACGAACGTCGCGATGATCAGGATGTATGCGGCGATTCGGACCTCCGCCGGGATGAGCCGCTTGAGGCTCGACACGAGCACGCTCGACCCCAGCAACACGAAGAACGTGGCAAGTCCCATGGCCAGCGAGTTCGCGACCGTATTCGTGACCGCAAGCGCCGGACACAGCCCGAGGAGCTGCACCAGAACCGGGTTCTCCCGCCACACGCCGCGCATCAGATCGTGACCCGGCGTTGTCTCGATTACGGGCAGAGCCGGCAGGTCGGCAGGGGAGGCCGTCGCCGTGACGGCTTCTGGCCGGTGCGCGCTCATGGCGCCCGCCCTCTGGCCGAGTCCGCCGCGTACGCCTCGATCAACGGCAGCAAGTCCTCGAGTCGCCTGTTGATGATCTCGATCACGGTACGAGAGGAGATCGTGGCCCCGCTGATCATGTCCACCTCGCCCGCCTCGCCTCTCCCGGCACCGGCCTTCACGCCGAGCAAGGGGGGCTCGACCCCCCTGAAAGCGGCCAGGAACGACGAATCCTTCTCGATCTTATCGCCCAGCCCCGGTGTCTCCTTGCTCTCGAGCACCTTCATACCGATGACCTCGCCGCGCGTCGCGTCGAACCCGAAGATGAGACCCACGACGTCCTGGTATCCCGGCTGTTCGCCCTCGATCGCGATACCGAGCGGCTGCCCCCCGGCGTCATCCCCCACGTAGACCCGATCGGTCTCGGTTGAATCCGCGCCCGGGGGAAGCGTCTCGGACAGGCGCCCGTTCGCGACCCACAGGGTCCGATACGACGTCGGCCCGCCCAGCACCTCCTGGATCGCCTCGCGGAGCGCCGCCGCCCGGTGCGCCTGAATGCGGGGTTCAGACCACTGGTGCACGAACACGATTGCCAGACCCGCGAGCGCGCCCGCCACGGTAAGCGTCGAAATCAGCCGCCACGACGGAATCTGGGGACGCGTCACGTCCGGATTCGCGCCGGTCATCCGGGTCCTCCCGCCGGACGGGTCCGCGTCGGCTCCGCACCGAAAGGACGCGGCTGTGTCGCCCGATTGATGAACGGAGTAAGCGCATTCATGAGGAGGATCGCGTACATCACACCTTCTGGCAGTCCGCCCCAGCTCCGGATGGTGACGACGAGGATCCCGACTCCGACCGAGAAGATCCACACGCCTCGATTGGTCACGGGAGACGTAACGGGATCGGTCGCCATGTAGACCGCGCCGAGCATGAGCCCGCCCGAGAAGAGCGCGAATGCCGGGCTGGGATACCGTGCCGAATCGATCATGAAGAGCAGGCCGGACGCCAGCGCGACGGTCGCGAAGATCCCGACCGGGGCCCGCCAGTTGAGGTAGTTCCGTGCCGCCAGATAGGCGCCGCAAAGGAGGATGACGAGCCCCGCCGTCTCCCCGATCGACCCTCCCGTCTGGCCGACCATCAGGTCCCACGTGGGGGTGGACGTCGACTCGAACTTCATCAACCCGAGCGGTGTGGCACCGGTTACGGCGTCGGGAGCGGGCGAGGTGAAGGGAAGCGCGAGCGTCGAGTCGCCGAGGCCCCACCATGACTCGGTCGCCGCGGGCCATGTCGTGAGCGCTGCGGGGAACGCGGCCTGCAGGAACGCACGACCGAGCAGGGCCGGGTTGAACACGTTCTGCCCCAGCCCGCCGAACACGAGCTTTCCGAACCCGACTCCGAACGCGCCTCCGAGAAAGGCCATCCAGATCGGCAGGCCGGGCGGGAGCGTAATGCCGAGCAGAAGTCCCGTGAGCGCCCCTGAGCCGTCACCGAGACTCGCGGAGGGTCCGAAGACACGTTCGGTCGAGACGGCGCCAAGCGTGGCCGCCCCGACGACGAGCAGTACGCTCGGCCCGAAGTAGTACGTCGCCACGGCCACGACCGGGACCAGACTCGCCGTCACCGTCCACATGATCCGCGGCGTGGAGACCGGAGCCTTGAGATGCGGAGAGGGAGTCAGGTGGAGCCGGGGATCGGTGCCCTGCGCGCCCATCAGGCAGCCCGTGTCGCGTGCTTCCGGACCGCGGCCTTGCTGAGCGAGAACATCTGCGACAGCGGGATGTTGGATGGACAGACGTACGAGCAGCAGCCGCAGAGCATGCAGGTGTCAAGGTGCTCGTCGACCATCTCCTCGTAGCGACCGGCCTGCGCCAGGCGACCGAGCAACGACGGATTGAGGAATACCGGACACGCGTCGAGGCACCGGCCGCACTGGATACATGGATACCGGTGTCGGGGTCTGGACTCCTCGCGTGTCAGGACCACGATTCCCGTCGTGCCTTTGATGATCGGGGCGTCGAGATCGGGCTGCGACACACCCATCATCGGCCCGCCGAACACGATCTCCGTCACATCGCCCACGAGACCGTCGCAGAAGTCGAGCACGTCTCGAAGCTTCGCCCCCACCGGCACGATGAGATTCGAGGGGCGCGCGACGCCGGGACCCGTAACGGTGACGACGCGCTCGATCAGCGGAAGACCTGTCTCGAATACCTCGGCGATCGCCGCGATCGAGCCGACGTTCTGCACGACTACGCCGACGTGCAGCGGGAGCTTGCCGGTCGGAACGTCCTGACCGAGCACCGACTTGATTAACATCTTCTCGTAGCCCTGCGGGTACTTCACGGTCAGCGGCTCAACCGTGACGTCGAGGTCATCCGGTGCGGTCGCGCGCAGCCGCTCGATCGCATCGGGCTTGTTACGCTCCACCCCGATGACGGCCCGCTCGACACCGAGGGCGTTCATCATCACGCGGATCCCGAAGTGCACCCGATCGGCGTAGTCGACCATGATCCGGTGGTCGGTCGTGAGATAGGGCTCACACTCCGCCGCGTTCACGAGCAGCGTGGACACCTCCACCCCTTCCGGCGGAAGTAGCTTCACGTGCGTCGGAAACGCGGCCCCGCCCAGCCCGACGACGCCTGCCTGGCGCACCGCCTCTACGGACTCCTGGGGCGACAGCCCCTCCCAACGCGGGACGAGTCGCGGACGGGCCACCTGCGGTGAGAACTCATCGACCTCGAGGAGCACCGTTTCGGCCACCGTCCCGTCGGGGTGCGGCCACCAGTCGATCGACCTGACCGTGCCCGCGGCTGACGCGTGAATGGGGACGGACACCCACCCGTCGGGCTCCGCGATCGTGTCGCCTCGCTCCACCCGGTCGCCGGGCTTCACGATCGGGACCGCGGGCTTGCCCGCGTGCTGCCGGAGCGGCAGCACGATTTCCTTCGGGTAGGGCATCCGGCGGACGGAAACGGCCGCCGTCAGTTCCTTGCTGTCCGGCGGGTGAACGCCGTGACGAAACCCGTTCGAGAACCACATCAGCTGAACGGCTTCGCCCGCGTGATCCACTTCTCCAGGTCCTTCTCGCTCGGATCGAGGGGAGTGCCGGGGTGGATGATGCGGGCCGTGCACTTCTCGGCGGCCAGGACCAGCTCTCGAAACGTTCCGGCCCGGGCGTCCTTGATGTACGCCTGCTGGTTCTCGTCGTAGGCGAACATGCGATTGTTGAGGTTCGTGCATTCGTCGCATGAAGTACAGAGCGCGGTCTCGATGTACGGCTCGAAAACCAGCTCGTCGTCCTCCTCCTCGCTCACGGCGACATCGGCCGACGGTGCGGACGCTTCTGGCACCGCGGTCCGCGGTTCGTCGACGGCATCGACCCGGGCAGAGACTTCGGCGTTGCCGGTCCCCGTCGAGGTCGGGACAAGAGGGACGGCCTCCACGTCGGGCGCGCTGGCCGCCGCCACGTCGTCCAGCGAGATGGGCTTGAGCCCCGGCGTCGCGGCCGCGGCCGCCAACAGCTCCTCCACCGTCCGAGACCCGTTCCCGGTCCTCAGCAATCCCTCCGCCAGACGTCGGGCCACCAGTGGCGGCAGCGTCGCCGTCAGCTCGGCGACCCTCGCCTGATGCTCCGCCTCGAGCGCCGCGAGCCGCTCGGTCCAGTGGGCCTCGAGCTCCCGGGCGATCGTGTCGCGGGCCTCGCCGGACGGCTGGATCCCCGCCAGCTCCTTGATCTGACCCCAGAGTACGAGTCGATCTTCGGCCAGCATGACGACGCCAGGGTCGACGCTCGCGCGTCCGAGCTTCTTCTCGTCGTCGATCACCCAGATGAACGGTGTCCTGCCCTCGCGGTCGGCGTCCGCGAGCTCGATGAACTCGTGGAACGGGACCATGTCGTCAGTCCAGTCCTCCCGTGGGATGGGACGGAACTGCTTCTTGAACCGGCCCTCGGTGACCGCCCAGTCCGCGATCGTGAGCGGCAACTCCATCGAGGCCGGCTCACCCTCGTCATCCACGTATTCGAGCTCGTAGGTCGGCCACTGCTGATCCAGGTCGGGATTGCCCGTCAGATCGATGCAATCCGCGAAGGATGGCCCGCCATCCGGATCGAAAACCAGGTGCGGGAACGCCCGGCTCTCGAGCGCGAGCTTCGCCGCATGCGGGGACCAGTCGTCGGCGAGGCCGTGCTCGACGGGGCAGGGCGTATAGATGTTGAAGACGGCCGGATGGTGTGACTGCAGGCCGCGCAACACGCCGCCCATGAGATGAGATGGGGACGCCTGGGAGGACTGAAGGACGAACGCGCCGCGGTGCGCCATCGCGATCAGCGACAGCTCCTTCCGGATCTCCTGTTTGCCGTGCTGGGCGCGGCCGTAGGCCGCCATGTCCGAAACCTGTCCGGTGAACCCGCTCGTGCAGGCCTGACCGCCCGTATTGGAGTACACCTGCGTATCGAGGACCATGACACGGATCGGTTTTCCGGACGCGAGAAGTCGCGAGAGGTTCTGGAATCCGATGTCGAGCATCGCCCCGTCCCCACCGATCGTGAGGATCGGCGGGCACAGCCCGAATTCCTCGTCGCTGAACTCCTTCCAGTCGAACGCCTCGAAGAACGGGTCGTGCTCGGCGGGGTCGTACTCCCCGGCGAGACGGAGCTCCGCCAGCCGAACGGCGGTGAACGCGTCCGCCATCTTCCGCATGTGCCCCTCGAACACGCCGATCGCGACCGAGGGCGCGTCCTGGAAGAGGTGGTTCACCCACGGATAGGGGTACGGGTTGTAGGGGTACGTCGAGCCCCATACGGAGGAACATCCGGTCGAGTTGGTGATCGCCAGGTTCACCCGGCCCACGCCGCTCGGTCCCTCCTCGTAGCGCCACTTGAGGTCCTTCAACGCGGCGAGCGACTCCCCGTATCCCTTGAGCGTGGCGGCCTTCGCCTCGTCGAGGGGGACGTCGGGCAGCTCGCCCGTGGCCAACGCTTCTGCATCGAGCTCGACATCGGCCGCGATCAGTTCGCGCGTCGAGTCTTCGATTTCCGAGATCAGCGCGTCCAATCGTCCTACGAAGGCCTCGACCCGGGGCTGCATGAGCGCCTCGATGGCCGAAATCGTGAGGTGGACCGCAGTCTTCTCGCCACAACCCATGCATGCTCCGTCGCCACCCACCATAGAGCGGAAGATCGTTTTCTTCAGCAGCAGCGACGACAGGACTCCGGCTCCCTCTTCGAGATCCGTGACGTTCAGGTACCGATCGTCGGAGTCGGGCAGCTCTTCCCACAGGGCCCAGTTTCGCCGCAGACGCTCGACGATCTCGTCTTCCTGTTTCACCGTGACGAGCGCGTCCTCGGGACAAACGTCCACGCAGATGTTGCAGCCCTTGCAGGCGTCCGGGCTCACCGTGATGGAGAGGAGGCCGCCCGTGCCCTTCTCGGCCCGCTCGGGCACGTCGAAGAAGGGGACGGTCTTGGCGAGGGGAAACTCGGCCAGCGCGGAGTAGACCGCGGAGAACTCCTCATCGAGCTGATGCCGCCGCTCTGCGTCCCAGTCGAGCTTCTCGACGAGGTTCTTGTAGGCCGCGGAAAGGGTGTCGCCGAACGTCGTGAACGGAACCCCCTTCAGGAGCTTGTGGCACTCGCGACCGAGGTTCCTGGAGATCTGCTTCATGCGATCGAGCGGTCGGCCGTTCGTGGCCGCGCGGATCGCGGTGTCGAGGATCTCGTCGACCGTGTTCACGAGCCCCGGGATGGCCGCGTCGGGACACTGAATCCAGCACTGGCTGCAACCGGTGCAGAGCTCCGGGATGAAGTCCGGGACCTCGAACCGTATGTCGGTCATGTCGCGGATCGAGCTGCTGGCGGCGGGGATCGCGCTGATTGCCGCGAACGGGTCGGCGATCGGATCCTCGCCCACCTTGCACATCGAGCACACCTGTTCCCAGAAGCGCCCCGGGTTGCCGACGCCTGGAAGGGCGCTCGGGTGATCGAGGAGCGAAGGAATCTCGCCGACGGCTGCGGGCGCCGGCTCGGCCACGGCCTGGGCAGCCTCGTCCGCGGCTTCCTTCTCGTCCCCGTAGGGGACCTCCCGAAGGTCCTCGAACCCCCGTCGGATCACTCTCAAGTTGTCTTCGACGACGCGCTGGCCCAGATGCCCGAACTTCTTGTCCAACTGGCCACGAAGTCCGTCGAAGAGCCGATCGCGGTCGAGCCCGTGCCGCTCCATGAGCGGCGACGCGGCGAAGAAGGCTCCGAGGAACGCCGTTCCCTGCATGCGATACCGAAGCTCGGCGTCGCTGGCCTCCTCGCTCGCGATCCTGAATGCGTCGAGCCGGTAGACCCGGATGCCCCGCTCGCGGATCTCTCGTCTCGCCGAGAGCGGGAGAGCGTACCAGAGGTCTTCGGGATCTTCGTCGCTCTGGATGATGAACACGCCGCCGTCGGAGAGCCCCGCCAGCGGTTCCGAGTTGCGGAAGACGTTCGGGTCCGGCGCGAGCACCACGTCGACGTGCTTGAGCTCGCAGTTGAGCCGCACGCTCTCCGGAGAAAGCGTCGCATAGAACGTCGTCGGTTGGCCCTTCTTCTCCGACCCGTACTTCGGGTTGGCCTTAACGTCCAGGCCCAACAGCTCGAAGGTCGTGAGCGTCAGGTTCTTCCCCATCGTTATCGCGCCCCAGCCGCCTACCGAGTGGATTCGGATGGAGACCGAATCCCGAGGCATCAGGTTGAGGTCGCCCACGGAGGGGATGGACTGGTCACGGAGTCTCGGATAGCTCTCCAGCAGCTCCTGCTGCCAGATCTGGAGCTTCGGCAGGTGCGCGGCGTCCAGCACGAAGTCGATGCCGAGGTAGAACTGACGGCTTCGGTGGCCGTCTTCGAGCATGTTCTCCACTGCGGCGACGAGGTCGCCGGGCTGCAGATCCCGGCTCCCGAATCCGAAGCCCGCGGAGTAGAAATCGGGGACCTCGTGCGGAGCGACAGCGGCGAGCCCCGGGTGGGGGACTTCGGAAGGCGGCGGCGAATGGCGGCCGAGGAGAGGAAGCCTCGGGTGCTTCTCGCGTCCGGCGTTTCCGGCGGCCCTGGCGTTCTCCACGCCCTTGGACATCGCCGCCCGAATCTCTCGCAGAAGCGGCGGATCAACGGCGAGCGGTTGGTCGACTCGCTCCAGCACCGTGACGCCCTTCTTGCCGCGGAGCATCTCGGTGATCAGGTCGGCCGGGAAGGGGCGGAACATGAGGAGATCGAGCACTCCGACCTTGAGACCACGCGTCTCGCGCAGCCAATCGGCGACCGCCTCGGCGTTCGAGACGACGGATCCCTGTCCGAGGAGGACGTATTCCGCGTCCTCGAGTCGATATCCCATCGCCCGCGCGTAATCGCGGCCGGTCAGGGCCCCGTATTCCGCCATCGCGCGGTCGGTGAGCTCGGGGATGTGATCGAAGTAGAAGGGACGCTGCGCCGCTACGCCCTGCGCGTAGCTGTCCTGGTTCTGCACGACACCGAGCATTGCCGGATAGTCGACGTCGAACGCCTCCGGGATGCGGCGCCTCGTCTCTCCGAACACCATTCGCTGCGCGGGTGTCGGCGACTCGATCACATCCGCCGGATCGCCGAGATAATCTCGTACGAGATCGCGCTCGGGGAGCCGGAAGGACTCGATGACGTGGCTGGTGAGGAACCCGTCCTGCGCGCACAGTCCCGGCGTCAGCGACAGCTCGGCGATGCGATGAGCGATCAACGTGAGGTCCGCCACGTTCTGGACGTCCTTCGCGAACAACTGGAAGAACCCGGTATCGTCGACGGCGTGGTAGTCGTCGTGACCGGCGTGGACGTTGAGCGCGTGCTTGGTCATCGCCCTGGCCGCCACATTGAGCACGTAGGTCAGCCGCTTGCCGGCCGCCGCGTAGAGCGACTCGTGCATGTAGGCGATGCCCTGGCCGCTCGAGAAGTTGGTCGCGCGGAGGCCGGTCATGCTCATCCCCGCCGTGACGGCGGCGGCCGCGTGCTCGCCTTCCGGCTCGAAGAACAGGAGACGCCGGCCGTTGACGTTCGTCTCTCCGGCGGCGTGCGCGACCGCCCAGCCCTCGCCCATCTGCGTGGACGGGGTGATCGGATAGGCTCCGGCCGCCTCGCTCGCCGCGGTCTCGACCGCCACGACGGCGCTCCCTCCGTCCATCGCGGCGGGCGTCCCCGTGTAGCGCGGAGCGGCTGCCATGTCTTCACGCTGGTTCATGCGGCCTCACTTCCCGTTTCACGCCCGGTGGACGTCTCTCCGCCGAACTGCATTCCCTCGAGCCAGACGATGGCGCCGGTCGGACAGCGCTCGGTCGCGCCGGGATCGGCGAGGTCGATCGCCTCGTAGTCGATGACCGCCAGCCCCGACCTCATCTCGATCAACCCGGGCGCCGCATCGACCACGCAGCGCCCGCAGGAGTTGCAGGCGACCTCGCACACGTCGGTCGCCGCGTCGGCCTCGAACAGGTTACGGCACTGGACGATGAGATGGTCTTCGAGCGGCATCAGAACGAAGAGGTCGAGCGGGCAGGCATCGACACAATCGGCACATGCCGTGCAACGCTCCGGATCGACGACCGGCAGCTCGAACTCGTTCATCCACATCGCGTCGTAGTCGCAGGAGACAACACAGTCCGCGAGACCGACACAGCCCCATGGGCACCCCTTGCCCCCGCCCCCTACCGCGACGGCGGCGCCACAGCTATCGATGCCGTGGTAGTCCGCCTTTCTCGGGGCCACATTGGCGCCTCCTGCACACATGAGGCGCGCGACGCGCTTCTGAGCCGCGCCGGCCTCGACGCCGAGGTATCCCGCGACCACCTCGATCTGGGCGCCCCCCAGCTGAGTGCATTCGGCTGGCGCGACGTCGCCGTCCACTGCCGCCACCGCGAACGCACGACAGCCGCCGTATCCGCAGGCGCCGCAGTTCGACCCCGGAAGAAGCCCCGTCACCGTCTCGATGCGTGGATCCTCCCATACCCACAACCGCCGGTGCGAAAGGGCGATGAGTGTCCCGAACGTAAGGCCCACTCCTCCCAGGATCGCGACGGACGCGAGGATGGCCGAGGCAGTCACGACGCCTCCTTCAACCCGCTGGAGGAGTCAGGTCGGACACGTCTGACTGATCCAGCAGCCACGCCGCGAGCGTGGCAGCTGGATCGAGAGCGGTCGTCTCGCTGTCGTCACTCGCCCCGCCTTCAGGGACCACGCCTGACGCCGTCGACGCTGCAGCGAGCACCCGTAGCTGACCGAGATCCTCGCGCTGCCGGAAGACGCTGATGCCCTCGATCGGACGATCGGGCGCCTCCTCCGGCAGCCGTTCCAGCGTGAAGATCCCGAGTCCCGGCCCCGGGCCCGGCCGGTGGATGAAGCGGGGCAGGCCGGCTGGCACGAGGGCCGCCAGCGCGGGCCCCTGCTGGTCTGCGAGCAGGCTCAGGTCCGCGACATCGTCGGTCTGAATCACAGTGACACCCGGCGATACCAGCCTGACCAGCGATGCTGGCGGCGTCTCTCCGCTTACGAGGAGCACCAGCCGGCAGCCGCCGTCGAGGAAGGTGTCGAGGCCCCCGGGCTGCAGGTCAGCTCCGTCGAGCGTCACGACCAGGGGCGGCGAGATTGCTCGCTCGGCCAGATTCCAGCGGGCGAATGGGAACCCTTCGAGAACGTCGCCGTCGCCGCCTCGATAAAGGCCATCGCGAACGAGCTCCACGACGCGGGCCGCTCCGAACGCCGAACCGAGTCTCGCGAACTCACGCTCCATGTGGTCCACCAGCGAGTCGCCCCTGTCGAGGGTCGAGGTAAACAACTCCTCTCCGGATCGCTGCATCGACACCAGCACGTCGAGCGCCCTCTCGACCTGGCTCACCTCGCCCGCTCCGACCTTGTGCGGTTCCAGCAGAACGTCTGCCAGTCGCGCCGGGTCGATCCGTCCCGCGGCGAAGACCCCGAGCTCGTCGGCCAACCGGTCTCCGCGCTCCTCGGTCGTGGAGGTGCGGGTCGCGAGCAGGCCCCGCACCTCTTCTATGGTGAGCGCGATACTCGACCGGAACCTCTCGCAGGAATCGGAGACCGCCTCGAGGGCGGGCGGCAGTCGCTCGTCAGACGGCATATCGGTCGAGCTCCTCGTTAAGCAGGACCAGCTTCTCCTCCGCCGTATGGGCGGGAAGGCTCCGCGTTTCGTCATAACGGGGGTGCGTCTCGTCCCGATAGAACAGACCCAGGCGGATGTGGTCCCCCGCCTCGGCCAACCGCCGCGCGCCGTCGATGTCCGCAGGGTCGTGGCGCCGCTGGTTCTCGAATCTCGAGTGAAGGTCGGGGACGACGATCCCGTCCTCGTGCTCCAGAAGCTCGACGCGGGTCGGGTCCTGTACGAACGGGAGGAACAGGTCCTCCGTGTAGTGCGGGCAGCGCTGGAGGATACGGACGAACGAGAACCCCTGATGCCGATAAGCCGCCTGGATCGTGGCGAACAGATGCTGCGGGACCCACTCGGCCGTTTGCGCGACGAAGGACGCGTTGGTGACACCCAGCGTCGTTTCGAGCGGGTTCATCGCCGGCAGATAGCTGCCGTGTGGCTGGGTGTTCGTCGAGTACCCCTGCGGAGTCGTCGGTGAGGTCTGTTTTTTTGTCAGCCCGTACACCTCGTTGTCGAGTAGCAGCGCGACCATGTTCACGTTGTACCGGATCGCGTGTACCCAATGCGCGGCCCCGATGGAGACGCAATCGCCATCGCCCATGACGACGAAGACGTCGAGGTCCGGGCGCTGGAGCTTGACCCCCGTGGCCAATGGCAGCGCGCGGCCGTGGATCCCGTGGAACCCGTAAGTGTTCAGGTAATGCGGAAACCGGCTCGAGCATCCGATGCCCGAGACGAAGACGGTCCGCTCGGGAGCGAGCTGCTCGTCGGCGAGCAGTCGTCTCGTCGCGGCCAACACGGAATGGTCTCCGCACCCCGGGCACCAGCGCGCGCGGGCACCCTCGTAGTCGGAGACCGAGAAACTCCTATCTTCGTCCAGGACCACGCTGAGTAGTGAACACCCGCTCATGAGACGCCTCTCTCGGTTCGCATCAGCCGCCCGTGTCCGTGAGGACCCGCGTGTGATCGCGTATGACCTCGTGGATCGCCCCGGGACGGATGGGCTCGCCCAGCACCCGGGTCCAGCAGTCCACGTCGACGAGAGTGTGCGCCCGCAGCAGCCAGGAGAGCTGTCCGCGGCGACGGTTCTCTCGCGTGATGAATGGAGCACGAGGGTGGTCGCTGTAGTTGATCTCCACGGTCATGACCTTCCCGAAGCGCCGGAAGATGTCCCGGAGCCCGGGTTCGAGCGGCGACAGGAAGGTGAGGTGGAGCGAAGACACGGAGCGGCCCTCTGAACGGGCGCGATCGACAGCCTCCTCGATCGCGCCTTTCGTGCTGCCCCACCCTACGATCAGCAGCTCCCCGCTCTCGTCCCCGTTGACCACGGGCGGCTTCAGAGTCTGCTGGAGCACGGCGATCTTCCGGCTTCGCATCTCGGAGGCGCGCTGATTGATGTCCGTCGAGTAGGCCACCGTGCTCCACTCGTCGTGCGCCAGTCCGGTTACCGTGTGCATGCCCCCCGGCCGTCCCGGCACGAAGCGCTCTGAGAGTCCCGTGCGGGGATCCCAATCGTACGGACCTCGTCCTTCGCGGACCGGGGACTGGTCGGGCGGAGTGCTCTGCCACGATGCGTCGAGATCGGGTCTCGGGAACGGTTGGACTCCAGTCGCGAGATTCGCATCCGACAGCACGATCACGACGGTGCGGAAGGTCTCGGCGATCCGACGTGCCGTGACCGTGGAATGGAAGCACTCCTCGATCGTCGCGGGGGCGAGCACGACATGGGGCGCGTCTCCCGGCTGACCGAAGATCGCCGCCAGCAGGTCCGACTGTTCGACCTTCGTAGGCAGTCCCGTGCTGGGCCCGCCCCGCTGCACGTCGATGACGACGAGCGGGATCTCGGTCATCACGGCCAGGCCGAGGAACTCCGTCTTCAGTGCCAGCCCCGGACCCGACGTGATCGTGAACGCCACCTTGCCTGCGTAGGACGCGCCTATCGCGACCCCCGCGGCGGCGATTTCGTCCTCCGCCTGGTGGAGGACCCCGCCGAACCGCTCGAAGATGTCGCCGAGCTGGTGCGAGACCGACGTGGCCGGCGTGATGGGGTACATGGCGGCGAGCTCCATACCGGACGCGATGGCCCCCAGCGCGAGCGCCTGATTCCCGTTCATCACGACCTGCGGCGTTTCGGTCGGTTTCCGCGGCACATCGACTCGGAAGTCGAGGTGCTCCTGCGCCCAGGCGATCCCGCGTTCGAGCAGTTCGAGGTTACGCTGTACGATCTCTTCGCGGTTCTTCTTCTTTCGGAAGACGTGGTCGATCTGGGGCTCGATCACCTTCATATCGAGATCGTATATCCAGGTCAGAAGCCCGAGCGCGAACATGTTCTTGCCTCGCCGCGGGTCCTCGATGACCTCGAGGCACTCGGCCTCCATCGGAACCTCGACGATCCGATAGGAGCTGTTCTCGAGCTCCTTCAACGCGGCGGTCCACTCCTGTCGGATCGCCGGGTCGTCGTGGGTGGCCCAGCGGTTCTCGAGCAGGATCGTCGCGTCGTCCTCGAGCGCTCCGGCCCGGTGGCGCGCTAGAAGGACCTGTTCGTTGAAGGCGACGAGGAGGTTGGTTCGGTCTCCCCAATTCGTAACGGCATTCGTCCCGATCCGAATCCGGTTGCCGCTCGCGCCCGCCGGTATTCTGGGGGGCGGCTGGATCTCCGCCGGGATGATCTCGACCGTCCAGATGCCATTTCCCATCTTCGCTGAGACGCTGGCGAAGATCTGGCCGCAGGTCTGCGCGCCCTCTCCGGGATCGGACACGATCTCGACGGTGTGCAGCGGTGTGCTCAGAACGTCCGGGCCTTCAGTCCCCGCGTCCGTAGCCGCGGGTGGCGCCTGCCCGATCTCGGATTTCGTGGCCATACCTGACTCGCGAGCGGATGTCGACTGCCGTTACGTCGGCGACGAACCGTGCAAGTCGTGGTCCCTGTTCAGTGCGAACGCAGCGGTCCTCGTCATCCTGGCGATAGTCCCGCAACCCCGTGTAGCGTATACGGATACGCCGGGCTACATGGTCGCCCCCGTGGGGGCACGGACCGTCAAATACGAGGCATAATGTCCCGCCTGCGTTCACGAGGGGCAGACGTTGTGACACATGTGACGTTGCCCACCGTGGCTGACCGTGGTCCGCCGTGGTCTGGCTGAGTTCTTCCAAGTTGCCAGTCGCCGGCTCGAGCCCGGTCGCGCGCTTTCGCCTACGTGGCTCCAGCGGCCTCTCGGCGCGGCCTTGACGGTGCCCCCACCTGAGTGCCCATCCTTCGAGGCCATGCAGGACGCCCGACCTGCCACGGATCGGCGACTTCGGGGCTTGACGCTCTCTTGGCTTCTCCGGCTGAGGATGGGTCCGGTTGAGCATGGAAAGACCGGGAGAGACGATGCGCCATAAGACCGCGGACACCGATGTCGACCGGATCCTCGGCCGTAGCCGTGTGGATCTGGCGTCCTGGCCGACGCCCGTGGAGGAGGTCGAGCCGGGGCTGTGGGTGAAGCGCGATGATCTCTCCGGTTGGGGAAGGGGAGGCGCCAAGGCCCGGAAGATCGAGCACGTCCTGGGCTACCTCTCCGAACGCTCCCGGACCGAACTCATCACCGTCGCGGGCAACGTCACGAACCTCGCCTTCGATCTTCTCCCTGCGTTGGATCTGGTTGGGATCCACTCCACACTGTTCATCGCCGACGACCCTCCCGCCGCGATGGCTGCGCGGGAAGAGATCTTTCATGGCATTCTCGATCGCGTGACGCTCATCGGGCCGACGCGTGTCGAGGCCATACTCCGGGCTGTTGCGGCCTACGTGCGCGGCCGCGCGCAGGGCCGCAGACCATTCCTGCTCCTGCCCGGAGGATCCCATCCGTCGGCCCTGGTCGGCAACGCATGCGGGTTCATCGAGATGGTGCGGCAGTTCGAGGAACGGGGGGTCGAGCCCCCTCGTACCGTCTTCATCACTGCAGCCACGGGGAACACCATCGGCGGGTTCCTCATCGGAGAGCACGCCCTCAGGAGGGTCGGCCGACGGCCCATTCGCATCGTCGGAGTTCAGGTGTACCCCGGGTGGGTTCGCTTCTGGACTCGCCTGATGATCCGGTGGACCGAGCGGTTTGCAGAGCTCCGCGGTCGTGTACCCACTGCCCGAATCGAGATCGACGCCTCGGCCCTTCATGGGGGGTTCGGGAACTTCACGGATGATCTGGCGGAGACCTGCGATCGTCTCTCGGAGACCGCGCGTCTGGACATCGACCCGATCTTCGGAGGGAAGACCTGGAATGTGCTCGAACGCTACAGGGCGGAGGGACGGGTCGAGGGCCCCGTCCTGTACTGGCACTGTGGATACACGCCCGAGTGGCGCGACCTCGCGACGCGGCTCCTGCCGCGGCGAGGTGCGGCATGAACACGAGAGCTCCAACCCGGGTCGGGTATTCGTTCCGGCGATTCGGAATCCTCGCGACTTATGTGTTCGTCTTCCTCCTCGCACTCCCGTGGTTTCTGGTTTCAGTGGGGCTCCGGCTCGACGAGATCCTGGTGTTGCCGCCGCTCGACTTCTCCTGGCGGGCCGCCGGGTGGGTGGTCGGCCCGGCCGGTTTCGCCGGCGTCGTCTGGACGATGGCGTTTCTCTCCACGCGCGGACGCGGCCTTCCGGTCTCTCACCTTCCGCCTGAGCGCTTCGTCGATACGGGTCCGTACCGGATCGTCAGACACCCGATCTATGTCGCGTTCACGCTCGCGCTCTCGGGATCGGGGCTCGCGTTCGGTTCGGCAGGTGTGGCGTTCGGGGCAGCGGGTTTTCTACTGGCCGGATGGCTGATCTACGTGCTGGGGTTCGAGGAGCCCCGGCTGATCGCGCGCTTCGGCGCGGAGTACGAGGCCTACCGCCAGCGGGTACCGGTCGTGCGCTTCCCCGGTAGGCGAACGCTCGCGCTCCTTGCGTCCCGGGCATGGAAGTGGGTTCGGCCCGCCGTGGAGCGCTGCGCAAACATGGTGGTTCTCTTTCGCATCGGACCGTCCGTATGGGTGACCTATGGTGCTCTGCTCGCCCTCGGTGGGGCCACAATGGCGGGCCTGAGCGGAGCGTTGCTCGTACGGGGCGGTTGGAGTTCTGGAGAGTCCATACGCGCACTGGTCTGGCTCGCTATCGTGATCGTGGCCTCCGGCCGACTGACCTGGCTCGCCTACAGGATTCGGGATCTCATCTCGCGACCGGCCAGGACGATGCGGACCGTGGGGTTCGTTTCATGGGGCGCCGTGATCGGCGGGATCGTGTTTCCCTTCCTGTATTCCCTCGGCGGCCCCGGTGACCCCCTCTGGTTGATGGACCGGATCTTCATCGCGCTGTTGCCCTGCACGACCCTGGGGCGCCTGGGGTGCCTGACCTACGGTTGCTGCTTCGGGCGCGACACTCCCCACGGTGTGGCCTGGCACCACCCGGCTGCGAAGGTGAATCGCGAACTGGGTGCCCCGGGAAGCTCGCCACGCGTGCCGACCCAGCTGATCGAGGCGTTGGGAGCGATCGTGGTCTTCGCGATCGCGGTGGGCATTACCCGGACACCCGCGCCTGCCGGGACGGTGACCGGAGTCATCCTCGTGCTCTATGGAATGCTTCGCACGGCCGTCGACTGCTGGCGCGATGAGGACCGTTTCGGGGCTTGGCAGCTGACGGCCGGTCAGGTCGGGTCGATCGCGGTCGGGATATTCGGGTTCGCGTTGATCTTCCTCGCCCGAGGCGGTCCGGGCTGGAGTCGACCCGCGTTGCCCGTAGGCTTCGAGGAGGTGTGGAGTGTCGCGCCTGCGGTGCTCGCTTGTGGGGCCATCGTGTTCTTCGTCACGGGCTTCCACTGGAAGAACGTCGGTCGATGGTGATCGTCCGTCTGGGGCGCTGGCTGGCCGATGCCGACGCGCGATCGGACTGGGTGGAGGTCGAGCCGGTCTGGTGGCGGGCGTTGATGCTGGTGGGTTTCGGCTATGCCGTGTTCGTAGTGACCTGGGTGCCGATCAACGCGTTTTCGGTCGGGCGAGAAGCCGCCACGCTATACCTGCCGGGTGAGTCCGCCATCCCGCTGATCGTCAGCTTCGAGTACCTCTACGCTCTTGGATATGCTCTTCCGGTAATCGCCGTTCTGAAGACTCGGACGGCCGGCCGGCTCGTTCGACTGATGGTCGCCTTCGGCATGATCCTGACCGTCGCGTACACCACCTATCTCTTGTTTCCCGTCTATCTCGAGCGACCGGAGCTCGTGGTGGACTCTTTTGCCAGCTACCTGCTCTCCGTGGAATACCGCGACCCGTCCTACAACCATTTTCCGAGCCTTCATGTGGCTCTGGTGTGGCTGGGGTTCTTCGCCTGCCGAAGTGGTCTTCGGCGCCCATGGATCTATGCCGTGACAGCGTTCGGGATGACGGTCGCGACACTGTTCGTGAAGCAGCACTATCTGGTCGATCTGGTCTACGGTTTCGTGCTGGCGGTAGCGGCCTGGCGCCTGACCCGTGGGTGGGTGAGATCGGCTGTTTCCAGGGTGAGCGTTCGAGAGACGACGAGATGATGGGGTCCTTCGAGAAGCTCTATGCGGACCTCGTGATGGCAGACTCCTCTGTATGCGTGGTCTACATGACGTGGGTGCGTCTGGGGCCCCTCCGACATCACTACGCGGGTGTGGAGAGGTTCTTCCCCGACGGGTCCAGAGAGATACTTCGGGCCTCGGGCAGTCCCTCCACGTGGATCGCAGACCGCTCCGATCGAGGGACCTCGCTCTGCTTCCCGACCCGCAGCGGACTGTTCCGTCTCGACATGGGGACGTGTCAACGACCATGGCGGCCCACCGGTCAACCCGCTGCACCCGGAGTCGATTGGTGGGTGGAAACGCCGCGTGGGGACACGGTGGTGAGCTGGCCCGGTGATGGCCAACGTACGCTCGAGGGTGTCGGATACGTTGACCGTGTCCGACTGACCCGACGCCTCAAGGGCACCCGAGTGGCCAGGCTCAGGTGGGGTCGGGCCCACACGGGCGATTCGACGTTCGTCTACTCCGCCGTGGACCTCGGCCCGGGGACCGACTGGCGGCGTGCGGCCTTCTGGCGCACCCCCGATGCGACCCCGGAGGAGTGGCAGCACTTCGATCTCGTCGAAGAGAGCGAATCGCTACTCGTGCACGCGGACGGTGAAGCGGGTCCGGTTATCCGGCTTGAGCCGCTGCGACGCCTCCACGCCGGAGTCGCCTGGGAGGCCGCCCCCAGCCCGAAGCTGGGCGACCGCCTGGTCGCGCGCCTGGTTGGCGGGCACATGACCGACGATCGGTGGTTGAGCCGCGCACGGACCGAGTCGCCGTCCGGAGGGTCCGTGGGCTGGGCCGTCCACGAGACCGTGTCCTGGCCCCCCCGCCAGCCATGAAGGGCCGGGCAGCAGCAGCGTTCTAGTACCCGCCGGTCGCCGTGTCCTCGGTAGTCACGTCCTCTTCGTCCGCGGGATAGAAATGATCGCGGTACCAGGAGAGGATGCGGTCCCAGTGGTCGTGAAAGTCCGCCACCGTGCTGGATCGACCGGCCCCGTGTCCGGCGTCCATGTAGTGGACCCAGACGACTTCCTTACCGAGCCGCCGGAGCGCGTAGTACATCTCGCGCTGGTTCGTCGCCGGGACGTTCCAGTCGCCCTCGCCGCTCATGAGAAGCAGCGGCGTCTCGATCCGGTCGGCGTTCATGATCGCCGTGTGCGCGATGTACTTCTGCGGCTGCTCCCACAGCGTCGCGCCGATCCGGTCCTGACCGCTCTCGGCCGCGTAGTAGTTGCGCACCGTGATCTTCGGGCTGTCTCCGAGGAAGCTGATGATGTTCACCTTCCCGGAGATGTTGATCGCCGCGGCGAACCGGTCGGTCTGCGTGACGAGGATATTCGTGGCGTATCCGCCGTAGCTCGTCCCGTGCACGCCGAGCTTGTCCCCATCGACGAGCCCGCGCTCGATGAGCGAGTTGATCCCTGCGGTCACCCCCTTGAGCCATCCCTCGCCGGGGAATCCCGTCTCGAGATGGGCGGACGGGCGGAAGCCGAAGAACCCCTCGTTTGCCAGCAGGTTCATCCGGTGGTTGAACCCGTTGTCGAAGAACTCCTCGTAGATCTCGGCCACCAGCGGATACGTCTGGCCGGGCTGGTAATCGACGGGGTAGTAGAGGATGCCGTAGAGGGTGCGGCCGTCGACATCCAGGTACTCGACCAGCTCGCTGCGCGTGAGCTTCCGGTCGGCCAGCCATGGGTTGAGATCCGTCAGCTGTCGCGGGTTCCGGAACCCGGGGTCGGCGACGAATAGCTCGTTCGGCAGGTCGCCGTCCGAACGCGTGTAGAGGACGCGATCGCCGGTCTCGGCGAACCGCCACGCCCCGTACAGACCGTTATCGAGGACGAGGTCGCTCATCCGACGCGAATCGAGGTCGTAGGCCACGAGCCCGCGCTCCCAGCGGTCCCGCGCCGACTGAGTGAGAAACAGCGTGTTTCCATCGGGGCTCCAGCCGACCGGACGCCGCCGCGGAGCCGTCGAATCGCTCTCGGGCACCGCGAGCACGAGCTCGTTCGTGCCGGCGGAGGGATCGACGAGGTGGAATCCCTCCTTCGATGACGCCAGCAGTGCGCCCCCGTCCGGACGCCAGCGGACGAAGCTGAACCGCAGCCGCTCGTCCTCCTCGTCCCCGGCGTCGGCTTCCGGTTCGTCCTCGGGCTCTTCGTCGGAGCCCGTGACGTTCGTCGCCTCGGTCTCGGTGATGCCCTGCACGTAGATGTTGCCGTCGTCGCTGTATGCGAACGCGTCGCCCGCCTCGTTCCAGCTGATGCTCAGGCGGTCCTCCGTCGGCTCCCGCAGCGTCCGGATCGATCCGTCGGCGAGGTCGAGCGCGTGGACCGAGAACTCGCTGCCGCCCTGCCGGGTGTAGGAGGTGGCGGTCGGCCTGGCGACCAGGTAGCCCAGATGACGACCATCGTCGGAGAGCTTGTAGCCCTGGATCGTCATCTCCTCGTCGAACAGCTCACTCACCTCGCGGGACGTGATATCGACGAGCGCCGGAATCGCCAGCTGGCTCCGGTTCCGGACGGCGTCCCAGGCGAGGAAGGGATCCTCCGAGTCCTGGACGATCACCGGTCCGAAGCTCAGCTCCTCGAACGCCCGTCGGGAGGCTTCCGCCCAGTCGTCCGCGCGCAGGGTGATAAGGACACCCCTCCCGTCCGGTTGCCACTCGAGCGGCGAGTTCGACGCGATGGACTTCGAAGTGCGCAGGTCCACCTCGCGGGTCCGGCCGCGCTCCCGGTCGTACGTGTACAGTCGGTAGGCATCTCCCTCGCGAAGGAAGAAGGCGAGGGTGCCTCCGTCGGGCGACCAGGCGAAGCCCCGGGTCTGGACCTTCTCGTCGAACAGCGCCGTCTCGTCGCCCGTGTCCGTGTCGATCACCAGCACTTCGGCCGTCGATGGGGAGATGTACGTCGGATCGCCGAACCGCATGTGGTCCACGTTCTTCCGGTCGCGCTGCGTCGAGCGCAGGGCCGCGACGTACCGGCCGTCCCGGGTCATGTCCTGGACGGAGACGCCCGTGATGTTCAGCGCGTCTTCGGCAGTGAACGGCTGACGCTCCTGGGCGGTGATCGGTGCGGCGAGCAGCACCGGGACGAGAGCGAGAGGGATTCGGCGGATCGGCTTCGAAAGCGTGCGCATCTGGACCTCGGGGCTGGTGTGGAGCCCGCATCGTAGCGAGGCTGCCGAGGCCCCGCGACAGGGGGAGCGCGATCCCCTCTGGGATCGGCGTCTCAGCCAGGCTACTTCGGGAAGAGCAACTGTATCTGAGCCCTCAGCTGCCACTTCGCCCCGAAGTCGGGTCTCGTGACATTGTAGTAGGCCCCGAGCTGCCCGTTGATCGGCTGCCTGCCGATTCGGAAGATCTTCCCGGCGCCTCCACCGACGGGGACCGTCCACCTGTTTCCGGATTCGCTTTCCCAGTTTGCCTGGAGGATCGGCGCCGATACCAGGTACCAGCCGTTCGGCAGGTTGTAGTTGAGGAAATACTGCCACGTGAAGAGGTTCACCCGCTCCTCTCCGGACCCCCCGACCGACCAGACGTTGCTGAACAGCGAGCCAACCACCCAGTTGCCGGGCATCGCGAGCAGCACGACGGATGGACCGAGGCCCCACTTGTCCGTGCCCAGCCGATCGTTCGTGGCAGTCGGGATCAGGACCACAGGTCCTACACCCCAGATCACTCTCCCCGGCGCTTTCGGAGACAGGAACGCCGTAAACGTGATGTCACCCAGACCGAACGTCGACGTGTCCCCGTCCGAGAACGCCGGCTGCGAGATGAGCGGCGCGATGGTCCTCGTGATGACGTTCCAGTTCGGGCCGACCCCGATGGGCCAGACCGGCTGGACGTTCAGGATGTTCTGCGTGCTCTCGTTGTGGCCCAGGCCGAAGTTGGTGTTGTTCTGCAACGGAAGGCTGATCAGGTCGCCCACCGGGTTCTGGGCCGCCTTCGCCAACTCGGCCGCTTCCTCCTGGCCGAGCGTGCCGCTGGCCGCGCCCAGGATCGAGAAGGCCGCGATAATGAGCGCTGCCGTGATTTTCCTCATTGATCCTCATCTCATCGTCGGAGTGCCTCGCGGATCGCTCGACGGATCTCGACCGAGAACGGTGCCGTCCGGCCCTGGTACTCGCCGATTCGCCCCACCTCGATCGTGACCGGGTGGAACTCGAGGTCCTCTGCCCTCGCGGTGACGGTGTAGGTGCCCGGCTCGACGAGCGGGCCCTCGGCGGATCCGCCTTCGAACAACCGCATCAGGCTGCGGAAGCCCTCGCCCGGGGCGACGAGGTCCACGATCGTGAACATCTCGCCCATCCCGCCGAACCCGCCGCCGGCGCCCATCTGCTCCGACGGTCGGGGACGGAAGCGCTCCGGATCGCCGCCTCCGGCACCGCCGCCCATGAACGCACGGAACATGTCCATCGGGTTCGTCTCACCCGTGAACAGACCGGTCAGCCGGCTGACCATCGCCTCGTCCCAGTCCTCGGCGACGAGAGAATCGCGGACCGCGTTCGCTCTCGCGGTCATGATCTCCGCGTCCCTTCGTCTCGACGGCGACATCGCCTCCGGAGCCGGTCGTTCGCCGCGGAGGTCCCAGCTGATGGAGTTGATCCCCGAGGCCGCGTTCGCGGTCAGTGTCCTGACGACCTCGCCCTCTGCATTCGCGATCTCGATCGTGATTTGCGGGCGCGGCCGCGTCGGGGCATCGCCCTGTCGGCCCCATGCGGTCTCGCGGACCTCGCGGAACGTCTCGCCGTCCAGGAAATAGGCGAACGCCGCGGAGCTGCCCGGCGTCGGTCGTGCGAACCACGCCTGGCCGTACGACTCGCCGCCCTTCACCTGCTGGCCGAACTGGAAGGCCGGGGCCGGCTCGAAGAACGCGGAGCCCGCGGCCACCACGTCACTCGTGAGGTCCTGCAGCGGCGCGATGTTCATGATCCACAGCGAACGTCCGTGCGTCGCGGCGATCAGCTCACGATCGCGCGGGTGAATCTTCAGGTCGTGGACGGGGACGGCGTGCCCGATCCCGTTCATCAGGCGAGTCCACGAGAGGCCACGGTCGACCGACGCGTACGCGCCGACGTCCGTCCCCACGAACAGCAGGCTCTCGTTCCGCGGGTCCTCCGCGATCACGTGCACGAAGTCGACCGAGCCGGCCGGCAGGTCGGACGCGACCGACCGGAACGTCTCGCCGCCGTCGTCCGTCACCGCGACATACGGATTGAAGTCGTTCGTGCGGTGGTGGTCGACGGTTACGTAGAAGCGGTCCACGTCATGGCTCGACGGGATGACACGACTCACGTAGCCGCCGTCCGGAATCCCGGTCGCCAGGACACGGTCGGTGACTTCGGTCCAGTCCCCGCCGTCGTCCAGCGAAAACCACACGCGGCCGTCGTCCGTGCCGACGTAAAGCCGGCCCGCCTGGATCGGGGACTCCGCGAACGACACGATCGTCGCGTATGTCTCCGCTCCGGTGAGGTCGGGCGTCACTCCGCCCGTCTCCCTCAGCGCAATCTGGATCTTCTCGGCATCGGCGTACGTGAGATCCGGCGAAATCAGTTCGAGGTCGTCGCCCCAGTTCGTGCTCTTGAGCACGCGGTTCGCCGCCGTGTAGAAGTGGCTGCGATCGTGGACGGACTGGAAGAACGGCGTGTTCCAGTTCCAGCGCAGATCGTTCGCGATGGAGTCGGCCGAGGCCGCCTCGCGAAGCGCCTGGATCGCCGGGTCGTCCTCGTCGACGCCCCGTTCCATCATCACGACGATGCTGTCCTGCTTCTCCCTCCACCCCCACTCCCACGTGGGTTTCCGAAGGGTGACCCGCTCGCCGGTCGCCACGTGCTGCCGGGCCATGTTGCCGCCCTGCGACTCGGTCCAGATGAGATCCGGGTCCTCGGGGTCCTGCGCCGAGTGCATCCCGTCGCCGAAGTGGTAGTCGGCCCACCAGTAGTTGTTGAGATCGCCGCTCGAAAGCCGGCTGGGGCCGCACCACAGGCCGTTGTCCTGCAGCCCGCCGCACACGCGGTAGGGCACGTCCATGTTGTAGCTGACGTGGTAGAACTGGCTGATCGGGATGTGGTTCAGCGTGAACCAGTTGCCACCCCTGTCGAACGTGATGCTCACGCCGCCGTCGTTTCCGACCATCATGCGGTCCGGATCCTCCGGATCGATCCACATCGCGTGGTGATCGACGTGGATTCCGTTCGTCGTCGTGCCGTACGTGCGGCCGCCATCGTCGGAGAACTGGACGGGGGTCGAAGAGAAATAGACTCGATCAGGGTCGGATGGATCGACGCGCACCTGCGAGTAGTAGAACGGGCGGGTGTTCACCTCGTTCATCTGCTCCCAGGTCTCACCACCGTCCTGCGACCGGTAGAGCCCGCTTCCGCCCGTCTCATCCTCGTTCTTCCGGGCCTCGACCATCGCGTACATCACCTTCGGGTAGCTCTGGGAGATGTCGAGCCCGATTCGACCCTTCTCGGTCTCCGGAAAGCCGTTCCCGACGATCTCTTCCCAGGTGTCTCCGCCATCGGTCGATTTCCACAGGGCGCTGCCGGGACCACCGCTCTGAAGGAAGTAGGGCCCGCGGACGCGCTCCCACGAGGCGGCGAAGATCGTGTCGGGGTCTTTCGGGTGGAGGATCACATCGACGAACCCGGCTTCGTCGCTGATGAACTTCACTAGTTCCCAGGTCTCGCCGCCGTCCTTGGTGCGGTACAGACCCCGCTCGGGGTTGGAGTCCCATACGTGCCCCAGTGCCGCGACGAAGACGATGTCGGGGTCTTCGGGGTGAACCCGGATGCGGCCGATGACCTGCGTGTCCTCGAGCCCCATGAGCTCCCAGGTATCGCCGCCATCAACCGACTTGAAGATCCCGCCGCCGGCCGAGATCGAGTTTCGCGAATCCTCCTCGCCCGTCCCGACCCAGATCTGCTTCGGATCGCTTGGCGCGATCGCGACGTCGCCGGTCGCGACGACGCGCTCGTTGTCCCAGATGGACTCGAATGTGTTTCCGTTGTTCGTAGTCCTCCACACACCGCCGCCGGCTGTAGCGACGTAGAAGGTCTTCGACGGGTGGGGGATACCCTCGACGTCGCTGACCCGACCGGACGTGTTCACGGGGCCGATCGAGCGCCAGACGAAGTCGTCCGCGAGGTCGCCGAGCGGCCGTGACGTCTGAGCCGAGAGCGCAGTCGGGCCGGCAATCGCGAGGCCGCCGAGAATCATCAGAGTGCGCGTGATCTTCACGTTCGAGTCCTTCCACTGCGTGCAGGTGACAGGCGGTTGTCGAAGTGGGACCAGCGTATCACGGAATCAGCCGATTCGGCCAGCGCTCGCAATCGAGGAGGGGCGTTTCCTCAGAACCCACGGCCTCAGGGAGGGCTGAGCCGGCCTTGTGGGCCGCACATGGCGGGCCCCAAGATCGACGGCCGGATCAGGTACCGCGTAGAGGTTTGCCGTGACGCCTTCAGTCATCCTAGTGCTCGGGATCGTCGTCGTCGCCGTCGTTCTGTTCGTGACGGAATGGCTGCGCTACGACGTGGTGGGAATCCTCGTCCTGCTCGCCCTGACGGTGACCGGTCTCATCACCCACGAACAGGCGTTCCTCGGCTTCAGCAACGAGGCGGTGGTGACGATCGCGGCCGTGCTGGTTCTGAGCGGCGGTCTCGCGCGAACGGGGGTCGCGAACCTCGTCGGCCGCCAGGTCCTCAAACTCGCCGGAAGCAGTCGCGCCCGGCTGGTTCTCGTCATCATGCTGACGGCCGGGATCCTGTCCGGCCTGATGAACGACATCGCGGTCGCCGCGCTGATGTTGCCGGTCGTGATGGACATCGCCCGGCGGATCGAGGTCCCCCCATCGGAACTGCTCATCCCGCTCGCGTTCTCCTCGCTACTGGGCGGGATGACCACGTTGATCGGGACCGCTCCGAACATCCTGATCAGCGGGGCGCTCGCCGACGCGGGGTTCGAGCCGTTCGGCATGTTCCATTTCACCCCCGTCGGCATCACGGTCCTGCTGGCGGGAGTCGCGTACATGGTCCTGGTGGGCCGGCACCTCCTCCCGACGAGAGGGCGCGAGGTCGCCCCGGAGGCCGGCATCGATCTGGGGGCCGCGTACGACCTAGAGGAGACGCTCTTCACCATTCGGATCCCCGACGGGTCGCCCATTCACGGGAAGACGCTGGTCGAGAGCCGGCTGGGTCTCGCGCTCGGCCTTAACGCGCTCGTTGTGAGGCGAGATGGAAACTCGTTTCGCGCTCCGAAGCCGGATTTTCGTATCGAGGCCGGTGACCGGGTCGTCGTCGAGGGCCGGCGTGGCCCGCTCGAGGCGCTCCAGAGCTGGCGCGATCTCGTGGACCAGGATGCAGCTCTCGTGCGCATCGACGATCTCATCGCCGCCGGGATCGGATTCGCCGAGATCGAGGTCGCGCCCGATACGAGCCTCGTCGGGCAGAGCCTCGCCGCCTCAAGCTTCCGTTCGCGCTACCGGGTCAACGTGCTGGCGATCTCGCGTGGCGAGCGGACCGAGCTAACGGAACTGGCCCGCGAACCCCTCGAGCCGGGTGACACGCTTCTGGTGCTCGGCCGGCAGGAGCGGGTTCGGCAGCTCCGACGGGCCCGGGAGTTCTCGACGGTGCGACCGGTCGACCCCGACTCGGTGCGGGAGCAGTACCGTCTGGACCGAGCGCTGCTCAGGCTGACCGTGCCCGCGGACTCCACTCTCGCGGGTCGCACCCTGGCCGAAAGTCGCCTGGGTGAGGCGTTCCAACTGGAAGTCCTCGAGGTCGTGCGGGACGGGGACAGGCGCGTCCTGCCATCGTCGCATACGGAACTGCACGCCGGCGATGAACTGCTGATCGAGGGGCGACCCGAGGATCTCTACACCCTCGAGGGCCTGCAGGGTCTCGAGGTCGAGCCCGAAGTTCCTCGAGTCGATGACCTGGAATCGGGGTCCGTGGTCCTCGCTGAGGTCACGCTCGCGCCGCGGTCGACGCTCGTCGGACGCCTGCTCAGGGAAGGCCTCATCCGCGAGAAGTTCGATCTCAGTGTGCTGGCGATCTGGCGTGGCGGTCGCGCGTACCACTCGAACGTCCGTATTCGGGACATGAAGCTCGAGTTTGGCGACGCCCTCCTCGTGTACGGCCGCCGCGACGATCTCGCGAGCCTCGCCCAGGATGCGGATCTGCTCGTGCTCGCGGAGGAGGCGAGGGAAGCGTTTAGGGAAGAGCGGGCCCCGGTCGCGGCGGCGATCATGGTTACGGTCGTCGTCGTCGCCTCGCTCGGGTGGTTGCCCGTCTACGTCATGGCTCCGCTCGGGGCGGTCGGGATGGTCCTGTCGGGTTGTCTTCCTCTGGACGACGTGTACCGGGTGATCGAATGGAAGGTGATCATGCTGATCGCCGGAATGCTGGGGCTCGGTGCGGCCATGGAGCAGACGGGAGCCGCCGAGCTGATCGCGTCGAGCATGCTCGGGACGGTCGCCGAACTCGGGTCTCTTCCGCTCGTCGCGGGGCTCTTCCTCATCACCGCGCTCGCCGCCCAGATCATGCCCACGGCCGCGGTGGCCCTGCTCATGTCGCCGATCGCGCTCAGCAGCGCGGCGGACCTCGGTCTCTCGCCTCACGCGCTCCTGATGGTCGTTGCGGTCGGAGCCTCATGCGCGTTCCTGAGCCCGTTCGGGCACGCCGTGAACCTCCTCGTCATGGGGGCGGGTGGGTACCGCGTGACCGACTACACGAAGGTCGGAGTGCCCCTCGTGCTCGTCATCCTGGCGGTGGTCCTCTTCGTGTTGCCTCTGGTGTGGCCGCTGGCTGCCTGAGCGGGGATGGAGGGGGGGAGACCCCGCGACTACGGGGTCTCCCGGTGTTGCATCAGTTGCCCCGACCCTTTGGCCAGAGGTTGAAGTTGGTGACCACGCCGGCGTGATCGGACGGCCAGAGACCGCTCGGCGTCCGATCCGCCTGTTCTTCTCCTACACGCTCGGTGGACACCGTCCCCGGAAACTCGCCGTGGTTGGCGGCCGAGGGATGTCGGAAGAGCACGTAGTCGATGCGGTGGAACAGCTCGCTGACCCCGTTCATCAGCAGAGGATCCTGATTCGACGTGTACCCCGGCCCCAGATCGGGCCCCGCGACCCATGGATCCAGGAAACCGTCGTCGATCAGGTCCTGATAGGCCGTGGTCGTGGAGCCATCCGCCGCCGAATTGAGATCACCCGTGAGGATGATCGGATTCCGAGAGCGGTGCATGATCGATCGAAGCTCCGCGAACTGTGCCGCCTGCAGGGCTGCCAGCTGCGGGTTGATGGTTCCTTCGTCGTCCGCGGGCTCGGGGTGCGTGTTGAACACCCGATACCAGCGCTGGTCCAGCCGCACGTCGACCGCTGCCCAGCCACTCGGCTTGGCGATCGTGAACGGACCGACGTCCAGCGGTAGCACGGCCTCGAAGTTGCCTCCATCCGGCTGCTTCCAGCGCACGTCGTCGCGTACCAGGATGACGTCGTAATCGGTGAGCCGGATGTCGTCGAGTCCGAAGGTGGTGGTATTCACCATGGGGAGCTCGATGTCGAGGTTCTGCGTCTGGGCCACGATGCTGTAGGACAGGCCGCGCGTGGCCAGAGCATTCAGCAGGATCGGCCGCCAGTCCATCAGCGGCGTTGTCGCGGCGACCGGGTTCCCGGCCAGAAAGTCTCCCGGCGACTGAATGCGGAATTCGGACACTTCCTGCAGCGAGATGACTGCCGGATTCGTGCGCTCGATCTGATCCGCGATCGCCTCCGCCCTCTCGGGGAAGTTGGTCGCAAGGACATCCCCGAGTAGCGCGGTGACCGCGAACGGGATGTTATTGGGATCCTGAATGTCGAGTAGATTCTGGATTCTCGCCCCGACGTAGATGTTCCACGTCATGACGGAGAACCCGGCTCCACCTTCCGGGGTGAAGTCCGCGACGGCATTCGAGCGATCGAGTGACGGCCCGAGCGGGCCGTCGGAGCAGGCGACGAGCGCGAGGGCTGCGAATACCAGTGGCAGTCCCCGCTTCGTACGGTTAGTGAGGGCTTTCATGATGACCTCCTGTGCGATTCGGATCGGGGGCAGTCCGCTCGCCACCCCTCCAAGACACACGGAAGCCCACACCGATCAAGCGACGATCAAGCGCGCGATTCGTGCCGAGCAGGCGTCGTCGGTCGCGGCTCAGGATCGTCTCGCAATGCCTTGCGCGACAACGGGTTGCAGCTCTTTCTCGCCGGGAGGCCAGTGGGCGCTGGCGGTTCGGGTGCGGCAGGCTGTCCCGATCCTGCTCGAGACGGGTTACAGCCTTGTCCCAATGGGTGTCAGGATATCGCGCGGAGCATCGCTCGATCCAGGAGCCGGTCGGGCAGGAGCCGACGGGCCAGGAGGGCTGTTCCGGCCCGGGCCCCCGATGCGTAGCGCGTCTTCGGTTTCCGTGCCCGGAGCGCCGTGAGTACCGTTGCCGCGATGACGTCGGGCTCTGATCCCCGCTCGTACTCGCGCTTCATCATCTTCGCCAGGTTGCGGGCCAATCCGGCGTAGGGCCCGTTCCCCGAGATCTCATCCAGCGCCGCCCCGGCGATATCGCCCCACTCGGTCCGGATCGCACCGGGTTCGATCACGATCACGTCGACCCCGAACCGACCGAGTTCCATCCGCATGGCATCGCTCAGCGCTTCGACCGCGAACTTGCTGCTCTGATACCATCCGCCGAGCGGCGTCACAAGCTTCCCGCCGACGGAGGTGACGTTGACGATCTTCCCGGAGCCGCGCTCCCGCATCGCCGGCAGGGCCAGTCGAGTAAGGCGGGCCAGACCGAACACGTTGACCTCGTACTGTGCGCGGGCGGTCTCGAGGGGCGTCTCCTCGAACGAGCCGAAATTTCCATATCCCGCGTTGTTCACCAGGACGTCCAGGTCGCCGTCGCCCTCGGCGATGGCGGAGAGGCAGGCGACGCACGACTGCTCATCCGTCACATCGAGCGGGAGGATGCCGACGCCGTGCTCCTCGAGGTGCCGCATGCGTTCGAGTCGGCGCGCTCCGCCGTATACGCGATACCCGTTCTGCGCGAGATGCAGCGCTGTGGCCTCTCCGATGCCGGACGATGCCCCGGTCACCAGAACCGTGTTCTTCGTTGGTCGAGTCATGAAAACACGATACGTGCCGGACGGCCGCGCCGGGACGATCGGGCCGGAGGCCGATTGCCGACCCCTTCGGGCCCGGACTACCCTGTCCCCGTGGACGCCGACACGAAGTCGACGGGTCTGCTCGCCCGGATCGGGCTGCGGACGAAGGCCCAGAAGGCATGGGCGATGTACGACTGGGCGAACTCCGCGATGGTCGTCATCATCATTACGGCGATCTATCCGGTGTTCTTCCCTTCCTACGCGGCGTCCGATCTCGCACCCGAGGCGGCGTCGTTCCGGCTGGCGGTGGCGACCACCATCGGCCTCGCGATCATCGCTGTTCTCGCGCCGTTCCTCGGGGCGATGGCCGACCAGACCCCGCTGAAGAAGCGAATGCTCGGGGCGTTTCTGGCGCTCGGCGTGACGTCGGTGGGAATGATGTTTTTCATCCAGCAGGGGAGCTGGCTGTTCGCGCTCGTCCTGTTCGTGCTGGCGAACATCGGGGCGAACGGGAGCTTCGTGTTCTACGACGCCCTGCTGCCGCACGTGGCGCCCCTCGATGAAATGGATCGCGTCTCGACGGCCGGGTATGCCCTGGGGTACGTGGGCGGCGGCCTACTGCTCGCCGCCTGCGCCGTCATGCTCGCGAACCCGGGGCTTCTCGGTCTTCCGTCAGGCGATGGCCTGACACCGGCCGAGGCGTCTTTGCCCGCCCGGCTCTCCTTCGTCGCCGTCGCCATCTGGTGGGTGGTCTTCGCCCTGCCACTGTTTCGCGGGGTTCCCGAGCCACCTGTGCGCGGTCGGACGGCCGAGGAGATCGAGCTCGGACTCGCGCGAGCGGCGATTCGGCGCCTCGGGGCCACGGTCCGCGAGCTCCGGAAGTACCGAAACGCGTTCCTGATGCTCCTCGCGTTTCTGATTTACAACGATGGCATCGGGACGATCATCCGGATGGGCGTGATCTTCGGTGACGAGATCGGAATCGAGCGGGGCGCATTGATCGGCGCAGTGATACTCGTCCAGTTCGTAGGGATCCCGTTCGCGTTTCTCTTCGGTGGGCTCGCGACGAGGATCGGCGCGAAGCGGGCGATCTTCCTCGGGCTCGCCGTCTACTGCGGGATCTCGATCTTCGGCTTCTTCATTCAGACTGCGACCGACTTCTTCATACTCGCGACGCTCGTCGCGATGGTGCAGGGTGGGACCCAGGCGCTCAGTCGCTCGCTCTTCGGCAGCATGATCCCGCGACACGAATCCGGCGAGTTCTTCGGACTGTTCGCGGTGTTCGAGAAGTTCGCCGGCATCCTCGGGCCCGGCGTATTCGCGCTTGCCATCGCGGTAACCGGGTCGAGTCGGAACGCGATCCTGTCCATCGTCGTCTTCTTCGTCGTCGGGGCGGCGCTTCTCTCCCTGGTGAACGTGGAGGAAGGCCAGAAAGTCGCGAGGGACGCGGAGCGCGCCGCGGCCTGATCGGCGGCAGCCTCCCCCTCCGGACAGATCCGCCCGACGCGGGACGAAGTGTCCCGGTGTCACGGCAGGTCCCCACTGCCAACACCCCTCAGGTATCACCGCAAACCATTACGCCATAACATTTTGTACGGATGTTAGCGTCCGTTCGGCGTTCACGACGAAGCGGACCGAAACTCGCAGATAAACATCGAGGCAGCCTTTCGCTCGTTCCCACGCTCACCGAGGAAGGTCGAATGAAGAGCTATCAGGCCTACTGCGCAGGTTGCGACTCAAAGGTCGTGGTGAGACTCGATCCCCGAGCCGAGCACCCGCTGGCCGGGGCGCAGTTGAAGTGCCTCGATCGTTGTCCCTCCTGCGACGACGTCGCGTGCCCGATCGAGGACGCGACGCCGACGCAACTGGGGGAGCGCCTGGAGTTTCTGCCCCACGAGGCGCACGAACCGGACGAGAGCACGGATGTCGACGCGGAGGAGTTGCTGAGAAGGGCGCGCATCCAGGCGATGCGTCGCGGGAACGACCCGGTCCACTGATGCACCGGGAGCGGCCGCTCTACGTAGACAGACTGCCGCCCCGGAGAAAGCTCGGGGACCCGCTCGACGCGCCAGGCTGACCGCTAGTCGTTCCCCGGGCGTCGAATTCGATGATCCGGCCCGTTCCGCTCACTAGCAGGACGAGCGCCAGCGGGTGGACCCAGTCCGGAAGGCTCGCGGCCTCCGCCAGTTGCTCGACGACCTGAAGCGCCACCCAGGCCCCGCAAGGTAGATCCCCAGAACCTGCCATAGAGACCGGCGATGCACCTCGCGGATGAGCCGCTTCAGGCCGTTCATGACATGCGGTCGACTACCAGGAGTTCGTCAGCGCGTCCGCCGTGCAAGCCGGTTCTCCGCGGTCGAGCCACCCGCTCCAGCCGGAAGGCCCGGCGGACTGCCAGTCCGGGCTCCACCCGCCGATCCAATCCATGGCGGGCTGGCCGATCGGCGCCCCCGGAGGGGCCCCCGGCGAGCCGGGCGCTTCGTAGGATGGGGCCGGACGATCCAGATACCGGCCGATGTCCAGGGACAGCGCGACTTCGAACGCCTGCTGCGGACCCTGGGGCGTTCCCTCGACTGCCAGCGCGTTGCCGAGTGCGAGCAGCTTCGCAGTCGCGATCGCCCGTACCTGCGGCATCGCGGCGCCGGCGCCGAGGGCCATCAGCCGATCGGCGATGACCCGCGCGACGGCTCGACGGATCTCGGCCTGATAGGGCGTGTCGGACGCGTCCGGAGCCGCGACCGCGACGAGTGCGTCGAGTACGTCATCCAGGCCCGGTAGAGAGGCGTCGAGGACGTTCTGCTGGACGAGACGCGCGGCGCGCGACGGCTGCAGCATCTGCGAGACCGTGTGATCGGCCGAGACGACGGCCGGCGTGATCGCGTCGAAGGCCGACCCCGTGTAGCGCGGGAAAAGCTCTCTCGTCCGCCTGAACCCCGGAGGTCTCGGCGGCACGAGCTCCAGGACCGACGCCGGCACTTCGAGCTGCGTCGGATCGAGCGTCTCCAGCAGGGCCTCGAGGGCGGTCTGCTGGTCGGCGGCCGAGGCCGGTCGTCGAGGCGTCCGGCCGTCTCCCCGCATCGCGTAGATGTAGTCCACGCCGCCGAGCACCGAGGCCGCCGCGTCGACCTGATAGCGATGGTGCATGTAGAGCGGGACGAGAACCTCCTCCATCGTGGACATCGGGCGGCCTGATTTGATTGCGTTTTCGCCGAAGCGGTCCAGCGCGTTTCGTCGCACGTCCATCATGCGGTCGAGCTCGTCGCCCGCGTTCGTACCGTTCGACCACTGGTCGGCCCGCGGGTGCGTCGAGATGTCCTGATTCGTCAGGTAGATGACGTCCTGGTCCCACGCGTCATCGAGAATCTGCTGCAGCGCCGCGGCCTCGTCGGTGCCGGCCGGGAAGTCGCGGTACCCGTAGTTGATCGCGACCCGGTCCCATTCCCCGATGTCGACGTCGTAGACCTCCGAGTAGTCGAGCGATCCGTCGGCTTCCAGCGTGACGAGCGGGTGGGGATAGTCCATGACCGAGATCCGGCCGAGCTCGCTGTCGTAGTAGTTGTGGCCCAGACCGATCGTGTGTCCGACCTCGTGGGCGGACAGCTGGCGGATCCGGGCGAGGGCCCACTCCGCGAGCCCGGGGATCTCTTCGTCACCGTTCGCGTAGGGCGAGAGGAGCCCTTCGGCGATCATGTAGTCCTGTCGCCAGCGCAGAGACCCCAGCGTGACGACGCCCTTGAGGATCTCGCCCGTTCGCGGATCGGTGACGGATCCACCCGTGCTCCAGCCCCTCGTCGAGCGGTGCACCCAGTTGATCACGTTGTACCGGACATCGTGCGAGCTTACCCCTTCGGGGAGCATCTCGACCTGGAAGGCGTTCGTGTAGCCGGCCTCCTCGAAGGCCTGGTTCCACCAGCGCGCGCCCTCGAGCAACGCGGAGCGAATGGGCTCTGGCGCGCCGGGGTCGAGATAGTAGACGATGGGTTCGACGGCTTCTCCCATCGCCGCGGACGGATCGCGCTTCTCCAGGCGGTGCCGCCGGATGAACCGCTGCTGCATGTCTTCGCCCAGCGGTGCCGAGTAGTCCGCGTAGGTCATCGACCCGAAGCCGGATCGCGGATCGAATGCCCGCCCGGTAAACGACCCGAGCTCGGGTAGCTGGACGAACGAGTGGTGCAATCGCAGCGTGGCCGCGGCACCCGAGGCCGCCACGCTTCCGACACCCTCGAAGAAGCCGCCCCCTCCTCCGAAGCCCCCGCCTCCGCTCCCCGGCTGCGCGGCGAACGTGAGCGACACCTCGACCTCGGTGTTATCGGGGAAGCCCATCGTCATGGGCAGGTAGACGGTGCTCCGCGAGGCGTCGAGCCGGTACGTGGCAGGTAGACGGTGCTCCGCGAGGCGTCGAGCCGGTACGTACCCGGCCGCATCCTGCCTGCCCAGTTGGCGACGTCCCGCACGAAGAAGTCCGTGGCGTCGACGAGTACGCGGTCTCCCGTCTCGGCGGCGACCGTGAACCCCCAGAGGGTCGAGGGAGCGAACGCGTCGGTCACGGCCTGCACCTCACGCGGGTTCGGGCTGCTCGCGCGGAAGTCCAGATTCGGCTGGATCACCATCACCTTCGGGCCGACCCGGTGGAACCGAACCACGCGCGAGCCGGCCAGGGCACCCCGGTCGAGGCCGATGTCGTTCGACCCCAGCCCCGACGCGAGGCCGTTCATGTGGAGGACGTCCGTATCCCAGCGTGCGATCTCCATCCACAGCTTGCCGCTGGAGTTCTCCCAGTAAAGGGGCATGAACCCGTCGATGGCCTGCATGGACGCGGTCTTCTCGGCGATCGTGGGAAGCGCCTGTTGCGACGAGACCGGGGCGGCGAAGCCGCTCGCCGCCGCGAGGAAGACCGCAATGGCGGGAATCCGCCGGGAGCTGAAGTGCGATGACACGAAGGTCCCTCCTTACGCCGTTGATCGTGCGACCGGATGTCCCGGCGCCTCGAACTCGAAAAGTCTGACCGATCCCGGAATCGCGCTACCGGTCTGTGCCGGCCTGATCACAGGGACAGACCCAGCACTCTGAATCTCGTCGTGCAGGTGATCACACCGCCCGAGTCCCGAGTCTCGTAGGTAGCCGTACCCGACATCAACGGTTTGCCGAGCGGTCCGAGCGAGAAGAAGACGTCCCATGTCTCACGCGCCTGATTGCCGCCACCGATGTCGAACCATCCCGTGGTCCCCTGGAAACGCCCGGAGACGGTCTGATACGGACCTCCCACGGTTGCCCCCAGACGCGCGCTCGTGAGGGAAATGTTGCCACTCACCAGAGCGATCGTGACCCTCTCGATCGGGGGCGCAGAAGCTCCGCATGTGGATGAGAAGATGCTGTAGGCGACCTCGTAGTCCGCGTCGGGCGTGGGTGGAGGGGATCCGGTCGAGCAGGCAAACGAGACCCGCCCGGTCTGCCCTCCGACTACCATCGCCGCCCGGGATGACGGAGTGCAGGTGACCCCGATCGGCACGCCGACGAGTGCCAGCGAAACGGAGCCCGGGGGCACCAGGAACGAAGCCTCGCCGATCGAGTCGGTGGTCCTCGTAATGTCAGCGGTTCCGGTCAGCCGTACGTCCTGCCC
>JBDHIO010000054.1:0-16899 GCA_039587355.1 Gemmatimonadota bacterium
CGTTCGATGTTCGCCCGCAGCGATCGGTTCAGGTGTCGAAGTCTCAGTGCACCCTCCGTCATCCAGTCGTGCGCCGTCTCATCGAACGGTACGGGCCGGTCGAATCGGATCTCGAGGGGCGGTTCCGGCACACCGGACCCCGTCGCACCTTCACCTATCGCCCCCGGGACGCCGGTTGCGGCGTCGAGGCCGTATGCCGCCAGCGCCCACGACGGGGCCGTGGATTCCGCGGCGGGTTGGTCGCCGAGGCTCGACGCGATCACGCTCATACGGGATTCAGGATCGAGCTCGAGGTCGATTGCGTTGTCGGCCAGTCGGGTCTTGATCATCCGGCCGCGGCCGCCCCCGGCGTACCGCCAGTTCTTCACCTGTCCGAGCACCCCGATCTGCGTTCCCTCGATCGTGTTGTGCAGGATCAGGGGATCGCTGCGGTCCTTGATCTCGATCCCGCGGACGGACTCAGAGATGACGTTGTCGACGATCACCGGCTCAGAGGCTTCGCCGACCGAGATTCCCTTGTCGCCGCTCCGGAGCATCCGGTTCGACCGGATGAGGGGAGATGAGCTCATCAGGTCGATCGCGTCGTTGCGGGAGTCCTCGAACGTGCAGTTCGTGATGGAGCCTGCCGAGTAGTCGAAGTCGAGCGCGTCGCCGTTCGCGTTGGAGAAAGCGCAACGGTCCAGATGGACACGCGAGTAGACCGCATTGAAGGCATCGTCGCTTCGTCGGTTGTCCGCGAATCGGACGTCGGTGAGCCGAACGTCCTCCGCATCGTACACGCTGACCATTCCCTTATACGCGACGCTCCCGATCCGGGCTCCTCCTCCGCCAATGAACTCGACGTGCTCGAACACGCTCGCGGAGGCCTCCGGGCCCTGCAGGGCGAACGTGCCCCAGGGCAGGGTGGAGTCGGCCGGGAAAATCCGGATGGGCTGGCTCGCGGTCCCCCGGGCGATGACCGGCCCGCGGCTCACGATCGAAACGTCGGGGGCGAGCCGCACCGTCGTCCCCGCCGCGATCTCCAGCCTCCCGTCCGCCGGAATCTCGAGATCATCCGAAAGGAGCACCGCCCCTTCCAGGCGAGTGACGCTGGGTTGCCCGTCCGGGAACGCCCACGGGTGGAACCCCGACGCACCGCCGAGCGGAGCCTCCGCCTGGATCTCCTCGATCTCGACGCCTCCCCCCGTCACGCGATTCACTACTTCCAGCCTCACGTTCGTGACGTCCGGGCCTCGAACGAACAACCGGTAGTGCACGGGTTCCGGCTCGATGATCTCGGCCGGGGCACCCCACGCCGCCAGGAGCGGAATGGGATCGGAAGGCACCACGCGCGCGGCCTCGCCGTCGACGATCGTCGTCCCTCCGAGCAGCCGGTCTTCCGGTCCGAATCGACCATCCAGGTCGTCGTCGGCGAAGACGGCCAGGTCGCCCGATCGCGACGAGATCTCGAGTCCCGCGAGGTCGACGCCGGCCCACCCGCGGACCTCGATGTCGAGCACCAGGACGTCGGGATCGCCGGAGGATCGGTTCGCGGTGAAGCCGATCCTCGCGTCCGCGGTCCTCCTCGAGAGCGTCTGCAGGTTCGTCCGTACGCGCTCCCGCGCCGCATCCGGAGATCCGGTGGGAGATACGAGACCGGACCGAAGCTCCTCGTACCGGAGGTGAGTGCCGAACCGCTCTTCCGCGACCCGGACCCTCTCAAGGGACGCATCGATGAGCCCCCCTTCGAGCGCCGCGTACGCGGCCTTCAGCGCCCCGTCGGTGACGAAGGGGTCGCGCAGGGCCGCCCTGAGAAACGGGTTCAGCGGGTTCGTCGCGGCCCCATCGATCGGGCGCAGCCTGAGGTCCCACGGGATCGGGTGCAGGGTGCCGGTGACCGGATCGTCGAACCAGTACTGATTGTGGACTCCGCTCATGTGATACGGGTCGCCGACCGCCATCATCGCGGCGATCATCCGCGAGATCTCGTCCCTGTCGACCATCGCCATCAGGTCGCGGTGGGACGCGAGCGACATCCCGTTCACGAGCCGGGTGAACTCGATAAGACGGTCCTGCGGCGTCCCATCCGGATCGTTCAGCTCCGCCACGCGGTCCCAGATGTACGGATTCTCGAACACGTTCCGGGGCAGGTTCTTGTAGTACTCGCCCCGTTCGGCGCGATCTGCCCGGAAGATGTTCCCGGGCATTCGTCCGGTTCGTCGGAGGTAGGACTCGTCGATCGGCTCGACAGCTCTGAACAGCCCGTAGTACTGCTCGTTCAGGTAGACGGGCGCGAGTCCGCTGAACGGCATCGGGAGCCCGAAGTCCTCCGCGATCGAGTGAGCGATGTGCGACTCGAGGACGGTCTTCCCGGTCAGTGCGAGCTCCCTGAATCCGCGGATCTCGACTCCTCGCGGGGCGCGCAGGGTGAAGCTCATCTTCGGGGTCGTCCAGTGGACGCTGGTGTCGCCACGCCGACGGACGTCGACCCGCTGACTCCCGCCCTCGCGGATGACGCGGGCGTCGATCCAGCCGCGCTCCGTGACGTCCGACTGGCGATCCCACTCCTCGCGGTCGGCCATGACACGGATCGCATAGGGGTCCTCCCGACCGGGGTCGAGACGGTCTCTCAACGCGGTCACGCTCGGAAGCGAGGCCGCGGCACCGAGCCGGGCACTCAGCTGTCGGCCGAACCGGGCGCCGTTGGACCACCAGTCGTCGAACTGCCGGATGTCTCGGTAGTCCAGCAGAGCGGCGACGACGGCGTAGGAGAGCGCGACCAGGACCGGCAGCGACAGGATCACGACATCTCTGAGACGCAGGCCGGGACGGCGTCCCGAACGGGCTCGGACGCTCATGGCGTCACCTCGCGCACCATGAGGCGCGGCGTGATCGAGTCGAACGCTTCGGTAGCCAGGAGGTTTCGATACGCAGTCTCGACGAGCCGCCACGTCTCGGCCGAGATCGGGATCGGGGCTCGCGCGGTGATCCGGAGCCGGGCCGGGGGAGGTTGGGGAAGCTCGAACTCGCGATCCCCGAGCGCCCGGGCCGCACCCTCATCACGGCCATCGCGGCCTGCGAACGCCCGCCCGACCCAGTGGACCTCGCTCACCGCGACCGACTCTACCTCGGATCGGATCGTGACGGTGCCGGCCGCGACCGTCCTCGGGAGCGTGATGCGGAGCGTGTGCGGCTCGCCGTCCTCCGGCACCGAGACGAGCGTCGAGAACTCGCCGGCCGAAACCGTGACCTCCCGCACTCGGAACGCGCCGGCGTATGCCTCGAACGTCTCGCGGACCGCCCTGAAATCGCCGGCCTCCGATGCGATGGCGATCCGATCGCGGGCCGCCAGTTCGTGTGCCGGATACGTCTCCAGGATCAGCGCGAGGTGCCGTTCCGCCTCGGCCCCTTCGTCGAGTCGCAGCGCCGCGGCGGCGAGGGCGTAGTGGTTCTCGACGTTCAGCGGATCGAAGAGGACTGTCTGGCGGTAAGCAGCCAGCGCGCGGCCCTTCCGTCCCAGGCCCTCGTTCGCGCGGCCCAGGCCGACCAGGACCCGCTCGCGTTCCTTGTCCAACGCGTGGACGTTGCCGCGAGCCGGGAAGCGCCGGTCGAGATCCTCGAGGTGCGCGGCAGCGGCCTCGAAGTCCCCGGATGCCAGGAGCGCTTCGCCTTCCTCCACGCGGAGAATCCACCCCGCCTCGCGTGCGTCGAACGCCGTCTCGACACGACGGGCCCCGGCGGCGCGGAGCGGCGGGATGAGGATGACCCCGACCGCCGCGGCGAGCGCGAGGAGGTAGAGCAGGACGCCGAGTCGGGGCCGGCGCCCGACCCGGAAACGCGGTTCAGACAACGTCGGCCTCGCGTCAGATCGTCACGTTTTCGTGTCCGGGAAGCAGCGACACGCGGTTGCCCCCCGTCACCTCGCGCAGGTCGAGGAGCAGCTGTCGCTCGTCCGCGCCCTTCTGCAGCTCGGCGCTGTACACGAGTTCCAGAAGCTCACCGTCCCTGACGGTCTCGAGGCTGAGCAGAGAATGGTTCCGCAGGTGCTTCACGAAGACGGAGTCGAAGACGGTCTGGTGGTCCTGACCCTCGGGCAGGTGCAACCGGAGCAGCACCTCTCGAGCCGTGATCGCCCCGACGTTGAACCGGTGGAGGAAATAGACCATCGCGGCCATGAAAATCGTGAACACGACGGCCGCCAGGTAGAACCCGGTTCCGGTCGCCATGCCGATGGCCATGGTCACGAAGATGAACGCGACATCCCGCGAGTCCTTCACCGCATTCCGGAAGCGGATGATCGACAGGGCGCCGACCAGCGCGAAGGCGCGCGCGATGTTGCTGCCGATGATCAACATGACGATCGCCACGGTGACACCCATGATGACCATCGTGTGGACGAAGGCCACCGAGTACGACAGTCCCTGGTGCGTTTCGCGATAGAAGTACGCGATAATGAGACAGAGGAAGAAGCTCAGGCCCAGCGCGAGCATCGCCTCCCAGAGCTGGAAGCCCCCGCCCGCCGAGGTCGACTGCATCATCTCCCGAATCAGTTCATCCACGTCTTCCCCCTCAGGTGAGTCTGTTACCGAAGTACGCCAGATCGACCGCCGAGCAGTACTTGGACAGCCTCGTCATCTTGAAATCGAAACTGGACAACAAGTTACAGAGCCAGACTGGTGCTCGTTCGCTGAACTTCACTTCCATGATCACCACCCGCGGATCGACGATGTACCGTCCGGTCTCGAACGGCTCGGCGATGTCGAGCGCGTGCGGGTCGTACTGAAGACGGGTGTCGAAGGTGATCCGCAGATCCGGGTCGTACTTTCCGAAGAACGCCCGTCGCTGATACGAGACGGCCATGCGCGGCCTCAGCCGGTATCGCTCGCGCAGATACGTCGCCTCGGCAACGACCGGATCCGTACCCTGGCCGTCGTCGCCCTCGGCTTCCGGACGCCAGGCCACATCCTCCTCGCCCCGGAACGTCTCGTATATCGTCGTCAGCGGGAGCCGCGAGCGACGCTTCTGTAGAGTCCTGTCCATCCTGTGCTTGATCTCGATGAACCCATGCTTCCCGTCCGCGTAGCGCCGCACACGAAGCTTCCGGCGGTTCTTGAGCCCTTCGATCTTCTCCCAGAAGAGGGTCCAGTCTTCGGAATCCCAGTAGACGGAGTAGACCGGATAGCCTCTCTCGCCGGCGACGTTTCGGTCATCGACGAGATACGGCGACAACGCGTCCACGAAGGGGGCGACCCGATCGTGGGATACGATGTATTTGAGTTCGAAGCGGTTCGCGCTGCGCCGGACGTGCTGTAGCAAGGACTCTCCAGTGTCTCGCGGGGCATGCGAGCCCCCGCGCTCTGGCAGGATTGGGGCAAGGTTGGTGCCTGAACGGGCGGTCCCAAGTCCCGATCCCTTCACGGCTTCCACCCCGTGATGTCGTGGCGATGTTGCGATAGCGCAACAGTGCCGCCTCAGGCCTCCCGGATCGTCCTCGAAATGCCGTCTTCGACGGAGGTGCGCGGTTGCCAGCCCGTGAGGGAGACCAGGCGTTCGATGGAGACGGGGCCGTGCGTCATCTCCTCGTCCCGCGTCGGAATCTCGCCCCAGCCGACGAGCGCCGGGTCGGCGTCGAGGACGGCGACCGTCGCCTCGATGAAATCGCGCACCGTTCGCAGAATACCCGTGGCGACATTCACGACGCCCGGAAGATCGCGCTGCAGCCCCAGACGCAGCAGCCCCTCCGCCACGTCGTCCACGTACGTGAAGTCGCGATGCTGGGCCCCCGCCGTCACCGGGCAGTGCGTGCCGGCGGCGAGGGTCCGCATGAGCGTCGGAAGCAGTCGCCCGGGACGCTCGCCCGGGCCGTAGACCGTGAACAGCCGGGCCGTGGTCGATGCGACGGCCGTGTCCTCGAGCGCGAGGGTCCCCGCGAGCTTCGTCCGACCGTAGAGCGTGGTGGGGCGAGGTGTGGTCTCCTCCTGCAAATCGCCCGTGGCGGTCCCGTACTCCAGCGCCGACCCCGCGTGGACGAGACGGGCCCCGGACCACGTACCGGGATCGACCCGAGCCACCGCCCGCGCGAGCCGGGCCGGCAGATCCGCGTTCACCGCGCGCGCCTGCTCGGCATCACGCTCCCGGGGGTCCACCCCGTATCCCGCGAGGTTGAAAATGATGGCCGGTTCAGCCGCGTCGACCATCCGGTCGATCGAGGGGGGGTCGGTCGCGGACCACTGGTGGCTCGGGGCGTCCGCGAAGGCGGGCGACGGGGTAGACGATACATCTCGAACACCCAGCTCGAGACGCGCTCCGGCGCGGCGCAGGGCATCGACCACCCGACGCCCGATGAAGCCCGTGGCCCCGGTGACGAGCACGCGACGCCCCCTGTAGGGCGATGTCCCATCCGTCCCGGTCATCGCGGGTCCGCCAGCGGCCGGAGCCGGGGCGCTCCGCCGGTGAGCGTCGGCCCTTCGAGGACGTAGGGCATGCGGTTCGGAAACGCTGCAAGAAGCGAGTCCCGTCGAGCGGCGTCGCGATCCCAGGCGAACACGGGTCCGTCGTCCCCGAGATCGAGCGGGTTGTATGCCGCGGCGGACGCGAAGTCGGGGTGGCGTTTTCCCTGCACCAGAATCAGCGCGTCGTCGAGCGCCGGGTCGGCGGCGATCGCACGGGCCCACGACCGCATCCCGCGGTATCCGTCATACTTGTCGACGGCCCGCCAGGGCACGAAGGCGGTGAGCGACGCGATCACGGCGACCCCGGCGGCCGTCAGCCCGGCCACCTGGGCTCGCGATGTCCCCACCGCGCAGAACCCCCGTCCGACGAGGAGGACGAGAGGCAGGATGACGAGGAACCAGTACCGGGCCCCGAAGTCGGGTCCTCCGGCGAACCAGTAGAAGGCGTGGAGCCCTACGGGAGCGATGAACGCGGCGATTACCCACCCATCGACGCTGGATCGCCGCCGAAGGGCGATGGAGATGAGAATGAGGAACCAGGCCCCCGCGGCCCACCCGAACAGCTCGGCGTTGATCGCGTGCGAGTTCAGCACGGTGTTCACCGCCACGTCCCGAGCCCCGTGTCCCGGGAACGGATCGAGGCCGGTCCACCCCAGCCCCCGGTCGGGTCCGAACCCGAGCGAGTTCGCGCCCGGACCGTAGAGCGCCTCCGTGTACGCCATGATCGGGAACCCCGTCGGGGATCCGGTGAAATGCATGTTGTACGGAACCACGAGCGACGACACCGCGATTGCCCCCACGCCGAACGCTAGACACGACGGTACGAAGCGGCGACCCCGCGAGGTCCACAGAACCGCGGCACCGAGCACGCCCCCGACAGCGACCGCCTCGAGCGGCCGCACCAGGCCCACACAGCCCGCCAGCCCCCCGGCGAGGAACAGCCACCCCAGCTTGCCCGAGTCGCGCCACCGGCAGACCGCATCGGCGGCCCCCACGGTGAACACGAAGCTCGCCATGTGCGTCATGAAGCTCATGCCGAGGAACAGGTACCACGGCGATACGGCGAGCAGGGTCGCCGCGAGAAAGCCCGTTCTTCGGTCGTACAGCCGCCATCCCAGGAGATAGGTGAGCAGGACCCCCAGGCCGGCGAGCAACGGATTGACCAGCCACGGCACTCCCACCTTCGCGCCGATGGCGAGCACGGCCGGCCAGCCCGGCGGCACCGGAGAGTACCAGCGGTCGGGCTCGTAGCTCATGAGGTCGAGCTCGAACGCGCCCGGCACGGGCGGAGCCGGCATCTCCAGATCCCCCGCTGCGAAATAGCGCGCGTGGTAGAGGTAGGCGATCTCGTCCGGCACGTGCGGGTGCCGCTCGTACACGAATACCGCGAGCGCGGCACACACCAGGGTGACGGCGGCCGCCAGCGATAGCCCGACCCGATCGGCGCGCGGCGCGCCGACGTGGGTTGCCATCCGTTCCCACGCCGCGGAGAGCCGCTCGAGCGCGGGTGGCGACAGGGACACCGCGACGAGGAGCATGTTGCCGATCGCGATCAGCTGAAGTGACGCGCCGACCATGATCTCGCTCACGTACTGCCCGGGCTCGGCGGAGGGAGCGACCGCGGTGCCCAGGATCGCGACGCCGATGAGCGCGAGCAGCCAGGTCGGGACGGCGCGGATCGCCGTGTAGATCGACGACCGCTGCGAGATCACTCCGCCCGCGACGGCGATCACCTGGAGAAGCGCGATCCCGAGGGCGATCGGGTCCTCGGTGAAGGTGCCCGGTGATCGATAGTGCTGGTACGCGACGACGGGGCCCGCCTCGATCAACCTCAGACCGGCGGCCTGGCCGATCACGAGCAGCGCGGCCCAGCCTCCCGCGGCCCGCCCGCCGAGTCGCGCGGCGCCGACCCCGGCGCCGATCGCGCCGACGACGGCGAGAATGAGGAGGGTCGTCTCGGCGGTCACGACGGGACTACCCTCAGTCCAGCCACTCCCGATACCACTCGATGGTCTCGCGGAGCCCCACCTCGATGTCGAACGACGGCCTCCAGTCGAGTCGCTCGCGCGCCCTGGTGCAGTCGAGGTATTGAGCCCGGATCTCGGCGGACGCCTCGTTCCGAACCTCCGGTTCGAGATCGGTCCGGCCCATCAGTTCGAGCAGCACCTGCACCATCTCGAGTACGGAGAGCGGACGCTCGTTGCCGAAGTTGAACGCCTCGCCGGCGAACTCGTCGGGCAGCCGCTCGGCCAGCGTGAGATACGACTCGACCGCGTCGCGCACGTAGAAGTAGTCGCGTACGTAGTGACCGTCGCTCCGCACGACGGGGTTCCGTCCGCGCAGCACCGAGCGGATCGTCCCCGGGATGAGCCGGTTGAAGTTCAGATCGCCGCCGCCGAAAAGATTGCCGCACCGCGTCACCGCGACCGGCATCCCGTAGGTGTGGTAGTAGCTGAGCGAGATGAGGTCCGCGCACGACTTGGACACGTCGTAGGGGAAGCGCCCGATGAGCGGGGCGTCCTCGGTGTAGGGAAGCGTCTCGTGCTCGCCGTACGCCTTGTCGCTCGAGGCGACGATGATCCGCTCGATCCGCGAATCCAGCGTTCGGCAGGCTTCCAGCAGGGTCCAGGTCCCCCGCACGTTCGACTCGAACGTGGAGAGCGCCGACCGGGCTGCCGTGCCCACGATGGTCTGCGCCCCGAGGTGGAACACGCTGTCGATCTCGTATTCGTTGAGGGCCCGGATCGCGACCTGCAGGTCCTCGAGTTCGCCCCGGACGATCTGGACCCGGTCGAGCGCGCCGCCGGTAACGAGCCGGCTCTGCGGCACCCAGTCGCGGACGAGACAGGTGACCGTCGCACCCCCATCCACGAGTGCATCGACGAGCCACGAGCCAAGAAGCCCCGTCGCTCCCGTCACGAAGACGTTGCGGTCGCGCCAGAAGTCCGGCGTTCCGGTCATTACCAGATCCTCCAGGGTGCACGTCCATCGCGCCAGAGAGCCTCGAGCGTCTGCCGCTCCCGCAGGGTGTCCATGGGCTGCCAGAAGCCCGAGTGGCGGTAGGCCCCGAGTTCGCCGTCTCGCGCCAGCCGATCGAGCGGCCCGCTCTCGAGCACGCAGTCGTCACCCGAAAGATACTCGAGTACACCCGGCTCGAAGACGAAGAAGCCGCCGTTGATCCAGTCGGTCCGCGTCTGCGGCTTCTCGGAGAACGTGGTCACGAGGTCCCCGTCGAGCTCGAGGGACCCGAATCGCGCGGGCGGGTGGACAGCCGTCACGGTGGCCAGCTTCCCGTGGTTCTCGTGGAAGGCGAGGAGCGCCGAAATGTCGACGTCGGCGACACCGTCGCCGTACGTGACGAAGCAGCGCTCGCCGCCGAGCATCGCCTCGAGCCGCTTGATTCGTCCTCCCGTCATGGTGTCCTGACCGGTGTCGATGACGCCGACTCGCCAGTCGTACTCCGGTTCCCCGACTACATCCAGCTGCCCCGATCCGAGATCGACCTCGAAGTCGTTCGTGTGGAGGCTGAAGTGGTGAAAGTACTCCTTGATTACTTCGCCCTTGTAGCCGCAGGCGACCAGGAACTCGCGGTGATCGTGGGCAGCGAAGATCCTCATGATATGCCAGAGGATCGGGCGCCCGCCGATCTCGACCATGGGCTTGGGTCGTACGGAAGTTTCTTCGGCCAGCCGGGTTCCCCGGCCGCCTGCGAGAATGATCGTCTTCATGCGGCCAGAATCCCGGGGTCGGGGATCGGAACGAGGAACCGACCGCCAGAGCCCAGGAACGAGCGCTCCTGACGGGCGATCTCTTCAGCGTAGTTCCAGGCGAGCACCAGCACGAAGTCGGGCCGCTCCTCCCCGATGACGCGCACCGGCCGGACGGGCAGGTGCATCCCGGGAGTGAAGAGTCCGACCTTCATGTCGTTCTTATCCACGGTATAGGGAACGAGGTCCGTACCGATGCCGCAGTAGTTGAGCAGGGTGTTTCCCTTGGCGGGGGCGCCGTACGCCGCGAGGCGCTTCCCGTCATCGCGCAGGCCCTCGAGCAGGGCCACGAGACCGGCCCGGTTTTCTTCGACCCGCGATGCGAATCGGCGAAAGCCGGCGATCGTAGTGAGACCGTCGAGGTGTTCACGCTCGCACTCGGCGAGCACGGATGCGTCGTGGTCGTCGAGCTCCGCATCGGCGGCTCCCCAGACGCGGAGGCTGCCCCCGTGAACCGGCACTCGATCCACGCGCGCGATCCGCAGCCCGGCGCGCTCGAACAGTCCGGCGAGCGCGGAGATGGAAAAGTAGCACAGATGCTCGTGGTAGACGGTGTCGTACTCGAGCCTGTCCACCAGTTCGCCGAGATAGGGTGCCTCGACGACGACCCTCCCACCCGGCGCGAGCAGCTCACGCATGCCCTGGAGAAACCCGAGGGTCTCGTCCACGTGAGCCAGGACGTTGTTCGCCATGATCGCCCGAGCGGGGCCGTGCTCCGAAACAACGCGGCGCGCCGTGTCCAGGCCGAAGAACTCCGAGATGGTCGGTACGCCCCGCGAACGGGCGATCTCGGCGATGTTCCGCGCCGGTTCGATCCCGAGCATGTCCACCGCGGCCTCGCCGAAGTTCCCGAGCAGGCTTCCGTCGTTACTGGCCACCTCGATCACCCGGTCGCCGGCCCCCAAATCCAGCTCCTCGATCACGGCCCGCGCATAGGAGCGGAAGTGATCGGTCATCGTTCGGGACGTACCGGTCACGTAGATGTAGTCGCGAAAGAGCACCTCGGGATCGATCACGTCTGCGAGCTGGACCAGCGCGCATGTTTCGCAGAGATACACATCGAGCGGGAAGGACCGCTCGGTAGCGAAGTCCGCCTCGGAGCGGAGGAAGGAGTTCGCAAGCGGCTGATCCCCGAGCGACAGGAACTTCGACAACGCCGATTCCCCGCAGGATCGACAGGTGGAGCGGAGCGTGTGAATGGTATCTGTCACCGGGTGGTGCTCCCGGCTTCCACCGTCGCCGCCTCGGTTCCTCCGCCTGACCCGACCTCTCTGGGTTCGACACCCCTCGTCGGCCCGAGGAGGCGCATGCGGACCAGCCGGTAGAAGAACCCCCAGCACGTCGTTGCGCGCACGTGCGACGTTCCGCCGCCCCGCATCCGCGCGAACACGTTGACCTCGAGGATCCTCAACCCGCGGGCGTGCGCCTTCACCATGATCTCCGGGTCGAGGACCCAGTCCCGGGACACGAGGTCCATGCCCTGGAACACCTCGCGCGGCAGGATCTTCGGGCTCCCGTTGATGTCGAGAGACGCGATACGGGGCCAGAGCGCCCGGAAGAAGAAGTTGTAGGAGATCGAAACGATCTTCCGGAAGAGACCATCCATCCGGAAGCGCCGGCGGACCTTGGCGAGAACCCGGCCTCCGGATGAGTCGGCGGCATCGAACAGCCGAACCACATCCTCTGCGTCGACCTGCCCGTCCGCGGGGATGATCCCGGCCCAGCGGCCGCGGCAGAACGGGATACCGGTGAGGACGCCGAAGCCGTACCCCTGGTTGACCTCGACCCGGGCCTTCCGGATCTCCGGCTCTTCTCGCTCGAGACGATCCAGGATGGCAGCCGTTCCGTCCGTCGATCCGTTATCGACCGCGATGATCTCGAGAAGATGCCCCGCATCCCGAAACGCGCCGAGCAAACGCTGCATAGTGTACTCGGCCACGTCTTCTTCGTTGTAGCAGGGAATGATGAGTGACAGATCAGGTACTTCAGACCCGTCCTCGTCGCGCTCGATCATCGAATCTCCATGCATCCGTGCATCCAGGACTGCTCCAGGCACGCCGTTTCATGCAACGATGGTGCCACTTCACGGCCCTGCGAGGGTCCCGTAAACCCTTGTCCCTGCTCGTTTCAGACGGTGAGTTTCGGTCGGCCCGTCTCGCCCCGTCGGATGCCTCCAACGGCAATCAGGGCCGCGATCCACACCAGGCCGCCGGCGGGCACCGTCACGAACAAGGGTCGGTCGCCAAGAAGGAGCAGGGCGCCGGCCATCGCCGCCGCGGCGACGATCCCCCTCAGATACCGCGTGGGAGGGGGCCCTGAGAGGCCCACCGGCCGGGCCGCGCGGGCGGAGAGCCACCAGCGGAAGAGTTCGGTAATGACCGTCGCGATCGCAGCGCCTGCCATGCCCCAGAGCGGGACCATGAACGCGTTAAGGCCGATGTTGATCGCCGCGGCCTGTGCGGTCAGACGAACGATCGGCCGCTCGAGTCCCTCGGACATCAGCGACGTGACCGGCAGGTCGCGGAGCAGGGCCAGCGGCACCGACCAGAGGACGAGCGCCAGCGGCAGCGCGGCGGCCGCGTACTGTCCGCCGAAGACGAGGGCGACGATCGGGCCCGCAAGGAGCGTCCCCCCCGTCGCGATCGCCAGCGAGACGGTCGCGACCTGCGCGTGAGCCGTTCGGTAGAGGTCGATCCGCTCACCCGGGCGATCCGAGAGTCGCGTCAACGTCGGGAGCAACGAGAGCGAATAGGCCGTTCCCACGTTCGACAGGAACGAAGTCAACGTGTACGCGGCCGCGTAGAAGCCGACGGCGGCGCGGCCCTCGAACACGCGTAGAAACACGAGATCCGCGTTGAAGATCATGAGACCGAACAGCGCCCCTCCGACGAGCGGAACCGCCCGTGGGGTGAGGGCCGTGGCCACGGAGCGATCGAACCTGCCGCGCCGCCCCAGCAGGCGTACGGCGCCGACAAGCAGGATCACCGCGGCGAGGAGGTCTCCGCCGAGACGTGCCAGCGGGACGCGAAACAGGTCGTCGGCGCTCCGCACGAACAGCAGAACCGTGGCGACCATCACGACTTCCCCGATGATGCGGGCTATGGAGACCAGACGAGATCGCTCGTGTCCGACGTGCACCCAGCGCGTTCCGAGGGCGACGGCAAACAGGGTAAGGCCGTACAGCGCCAGCACTTCGCCTTCCGGCGAAGGCAATATCCAGACGCCGACGAGGGCGAACAGGGCGACGACAACGAGCGCGATCGCACTCCGGAGGACGAGCGCCGTGCCGAGGAGCCGGGCGCGATAGTCCCGATCGCCCGCCGACGTCTCTCGCACCCCCAGGCCGAGATCGAACCCGAAGTCGACGATGCGGTTGCCGTAGATGACGATGGCCGCGGCGAGCTCGAGCGTTCCGAACGCCTCGGCCCCCAGCGCGCGGGCCAGATAGACGAACGCTCCGAACGAGATGATTCGGGCGAGCGCGTCTCCAGACCCCAGGGTCATGAAGGTGCGCGCGACCGCTCCTTCATGGGGGCGTGGTGGCGTGCTCATGACTGCTCCGGAGGCAAGCGGCGTTCCCGTCCGAATCGGGCGGCAAACTGGCCGAAGGTGTGGAGGTCGTGCAACATGCACCGCCGACCCGCGCATGCGGTCTCCGGGTCGAGAATCCCGGAAACTGCAGACACACAAGGGGATTCCGGCTTCGGAGCCGTCCGTGACGGTCGTGGTCCTGCCCGTGCTTATTGCGCGCTGTACGCGGAAACTGAGGAGGTGAAGACGTGGCGTCACAGTCGCGACAGATGCTGTCGGTCGTCGTTCCGGTCTACAACGAGGTAGACGGGATCGACGCGTTCTACAAACGGGTGAAGGCGGTCTGCACCAGCGTCGACGATCTGGATCACGAGATCCTGTTCGTCGATGACGGCAGCTCGGACGGCAGCCTGGACCGCCTGCTGACCTTCGCTTCCGAGGACCCGTCCGTGAACGTGGTGAAGTTCTCGCGGAACTTCGGGCACCAGATCGCGATCACCGCGGGCATCGACCACGCGTCGGGCGACGCGATCGTCGTGATCGACGCCGACCTCCAGGATCCTCCAGAGACGATCGTGGACTTCGTCGCGAAATGGCGCGAGGGATACGATGTGGTGTACGGCGTTCGGGCGAGTCGAGAGGGCGAGACGCGGGCGAAGCTATGGACCGCCAGCGTCTTCTACCGGCTGCTTCGTCGGTTCACGAACGTCGAGATCCCCGTCGATGTAGGCGACTTCCGGCTCATGAGCCGGCGGTCCGCGAAGGTCCTGAAGGGCATGCGCGAGAAGGACCGCTTCATCCGGGGGCTCGTCAGCTGGATGGGTTACGAGCAGATCGGGGTGCCCTATCACCGCGAGGCGCGCCACGCCGGCGAGACCAAGTACCCGTACCGGAAGATGCTGAAGTTCGCGGTCGACGGGATCACGTCCTTCTCATCGGCACCTTTGCGCCTCGCATCCTGGTTGGGGTACCTGGCTTCGTTTCTCGCGTTCGCATACCTCGCCTCCGTGTTCATTCAGAAGGCGATGGGCGCGACCATCCAGGGCTGGGCCACGATCATGGTCGCCATGCTGTTCCTCGGCGGCGTGCAGCTCATCTGCATCGGGATCATCGGCGAGTACATCGGCCGGATCTTCACGGAGATCAAGCCGCGTCCGATGTACGTCGTCGAAGAGGTCTACGGAGCCGATCGGCGCGAGGCGCCGGGGGATCCGCCCCTCTCGATCGAGCGGTCGGCGCCCGAGCCCGCCTCCGCGAACGCCTCGCCGGGGCTGGTCCGCTGAGCACCGTCCGCTCCCTCTTCATCACCGGTGCATCCGGGTTCGTAGGCGGCCGTCTGATCGCCCGCATCTTCGACCGCGTCGTCCTGCTGACCCGAACGGAGATCGACGTACCGGCTCCGCTTCAGGGCACCGTGCGACAGATTCGCAGCGCGCTGGACCGCCCCGAGCGCTACGTGGCCGAGCTGGACGCATCGACGGCGATCATCCACCTGGCCGCACGGGTGGGCAACGCCAAGGTGGCGGACTTCACCCGCGACAACGTCGAGGGAACCCGCACCATCGTCCGGGCCGCGGAGGAACGCGGCGTCGCCGGACTCGTGAATGTAAGCTCGATCGCCGCGAAGTTCCCCGAGACGGCGTACTACCCTTACGCGGATTCGAAGCGCGAGGCCGAAGCCATCGTCGCCGCCTGCCGCCGACCCTGGGTGACGATTCGTCCGACGATCGTGCTGGGCACCGGCTCCCCGATCTGGACGAAGCTTCGGCAGCTCGCCCGGGGACCGCTGCCGGTAGTCCCCGGATCACCATCCACGCGGATTCAACCAATCCACGTGGACGACCTCGCGGCCGTCCTTCTCGAGGTGGCGGCCTCCGGTCTTTTCGATCGGGAGGTCTACGAACTGGGTGGTGGCGAGACGGTCACGATGGAGGAGTTCCTGAAGCGCGTACACGAGCGGCTGACCGGCCGACGCGGTCTGAGCCTGCCGGTCCCTCTCGCGCTCGGCATGCCACTGCTGCGGGCGTTCGAGCGGGTGTCGCCGGTGCCGCTGCCGGTGACGGAGGGTCAGCTCTCATCGTTTCTCTACGACGGCGTCGTGACGCAGAACGAGCTGCAGGACCGGTTCTCGGACCGGCTACGAGGGGTGGACGCGATCCTGGAAGAAATCGCGTCCTGACGATCGTCAGCCGCTCCGTATCGAGGACTCCAGTGCCGCCGTTGGTGCGAGCCGAAGCCCGCGCGATATGTTCCCGCCATGCTACGCCTACATCCCTACACCTACCACCGTCCGGACTCGGTCGCGGGTGCCGTCGAGTTACTGCGCGAGCACGAAGGGGACGCCCTCCCCATCGCGGGCGGCACTGACCTCGTCCCGAATATGAAGCACGGACTCTTCACGCCGTCGCACCTCGTTTCGCTGCGCGCGGAGCCTGCGAGTCGCTCGATACCGTCGCGAGTCACCCGGAGCTCCTTCAGGCGATCCCCGCGCTCTCCGAGGCCGCCGCGCTCGTGTCGGGTCCGCAGTTGCGTCGGATGGGCACCATCGGCGGGAACGTCTGCCTCGACACCCGCTGCACCTACTACAACCAGACGCGGTTCTGGCGGAAGGCTCTGGGGTACTGTCTCAAGAAGGACGGCGACGCGTGCCACGTCGTGAAGGGCGGAACCAGATGTGTGGCCGCCCATTCGGCGGACACTCCGCCCGTGCTGATGGTGCTGGACGCCGAGCTCGATATCGCGGGCCCGGACGGGGCACGCTCGGTTCCGATCAACGGTTTCTTCACGTCCGACGGTGTCTGGAACCGCTCGATGGAGCCCGGCGATCTACTCGTGGCGATCCGCATCCCCCGGCCGGCCGCGGATACGCGGACCGCATTCCGGAAGATCCGCGCGCGAAACGCGATCGACTTCCCCCTGGCAAACCTCGCGGTGTCGGTGACGCTCGCCGACGAGACGGTCAGCGACCTGCGGATGGTCGCATCGGGGATGGGCTCCTACCCCCGAAAGGTGGGGAAGGTGGAGGACGCGGCCATCGGGAATCGTCTCGACCCCGGAGTGATCGACGCGGTCGCCGAGCAGGCGTTTCGACAGTGCCACCCGCTCGACAACATCACCGTCGACCGTGAGTGGCGGCGCGCGATGATCCCCGTTCTCGTCCGCCGGGCCCT
>JBDHIO010000096.1:0-3132 GCA_039587355.1 Gemmatimonadota bacterium
GGAGACCACGTCGACCTCGTAGGCGTCGGTGGGATACCGGTCGAGTTCCGACAGCAGCGCCGGCACCTTGCGACTCCAACCGAGGACGAGCGTTCGTCGACGGCGTCCTCGAGCGGGTGATCGCGGTGGCGTAGACGACATTGGAGCCGGCGGTAGGCCGGGCTCCGCCGGCGAACAGTCGGCGTAGCTTCGTGCAAGGAACACGAGCAGGTCGTCCCGGCCGACGCGTGTGTCGGGATCAGGCCGGAGGTTGGGTGCGGCCTGTCCCGCCGGTATGGTGCCGAGGAGAATCGCGTTGGGGAAGCGACGACGGAGCTCGTCGAATCGGCCGCCGGCGAGCCCGTCGATCGAACGTACGTGAATCGAGTTCCGTCCACCGAGCGTCAGGAGCTCCGAGTAGACGGCGCCGAGACCACGTTGCTGTGCGCTCTGTGTGATGATGCGCCCTACGATGTCGTCCGCCGCGACGATCTCAGCCTCTCCTCGGTAGGCCCGGCGCGCCGGTGCGAGACGCCTGATGTCGAACAGCTCCGCCACGGCCGGTGGCGGCGGTGTTCCACGGAGGCTCGCGTTCCGCGAGATCGATAGCAGCGTCTTGATCGTCATCGCGTCGACGGCCTCCGGATGCGCTTCGCCGAAGTCGGCGCCCGGCAGGATCAAGACGGATGCGTCGCGATACGCGACTCGATCGAGATGATCGGCCCGGAGAGCCGTGCCGGACCTCAGGAAGACGTGCCGATCGGACCACAGAGGACCTAATCGCTCACGCAGCTCGCGGCGGATGTCCTCGTCGACTTGGTCGACCAGCACGACCATGCGAAGGTCTCGCGCACCCACTCGGTCAAGGAAGCGATCCAACCGACGGCCGGCGCCCAGGAGGCCCTGGACGATCGCAGGCGTCCGTGCCGTCCAACCGAAGATGATCACGTGATTCCGCAGCGCGATCGGGGTGACGCCCGACTCGAGGTACCGGATCTGTTGGTTCAACCACTGCGTCATGATCGCGATCATGAGGCCCAGGAACAGGACGTATCCAAGCACCGTGACCACGGTCGAGATGGCTCGCAGAGCGACACCCTCGTCGTCTCCCAGGTACCCCGGATCGGACAGGCGCAGAAACGCCCACCAGATCGCCTCTGCGGCGCCCAGATCAGCGACCAGCCAATAGGCGAGGAGACCTCCGACCACGGATGTCAGGACCACGATCCCCGCAGCCAATACCAGGCGTGGCCCGATCCCTCGTAAGACGAAGCGTTCGAGCTGGAACGTGATTCGATCGCGCCAACGAATGCGACCCGACGAGCGGTCGCGACGTGGTCCGTTATCCATACCGCTCCACGTGATTCAAATGGGGTCGTATGGTCTCACATCATCAGCTTGGGCGCGCGCCGCCGGTTCGGCAATTGGCCCATGGCTACCGCTCTACGATCGCCACCCCGTAGGGATCATTCCCTACTCCCGTGACCGTCGCGACCACGCTGCGCGAGGCGAGGTCGATCACGTACAGGTAGCCGACCTCCTGTGAGAGGGGCTCTACCCGGGGCCCCCCGCTGATCAAGGCGTACCTCCCGTCGGGAGTGATCGCCGCGCCCTTCGGGCGAGCGATTCGTCCGTCCTCGCGGATCAGGGGAATGCGGGCGACCTCCGCATTTGCACGGCCGGCGAGAGCCGCTTCGAGGTCCACGATGGACACGTTGTTCGCGCGTACGTTGGCGACGACCACGTGGCGTCCGTCGGGGGTTACGGTAGCGATCAGCGGGTGGGTCTCTTCGGCCGGATCGTCGGTGCCGACGAGGACGCGGGCGACCTCGGCGTCGCCGGCCCCGGCGGCGGCCCGGTCGACGTCCAGGACCGAAAGCGTGTTGCCGGCCGACCCGTCCCGCTGGCTTCCCCCGTTGCTCACGATGACGTGTCGCCCGTCGGGCGTTGCCGTGATGCCCCACGGACCGAGCTGGGTCGGGATGCGGGCGATCTCGGCACCGGAATCCCCTCGCATCGCCCGGGCGACGTCGATGACCGACACGTCGTTGGTTCCGCCGTTGGCGGAGAAGAGGAACGCGTTGCCGCTCCCGTCGCGACCCAGTGCCAGCCCGTTCGGATTCGGGAAACAGCCGAAGCTCGGATCCGAAGAGAGCACAGCCAGATTTCGGGGCGGACCGTACGCGGGTTCGTACGGCACCGGGTAGTCGGGACACGCGAAGCCGGGGGAGCCGAGGGCCAGCTCCACGGTGCCACGCAGGCTGCCGGTCCGTCGATCGACGAAGGTGATACGATTGCCGCCGTCTTCCGTCAGATGGTTCTCGGCGTTGGAGATGGCGAGCAGATCGGGAAGGAGCACGACACCCAGCGCCCCGAAGCCGCCGGTGTCCAAATGCCGCCGGAGGGCGTTTGCGGTCCGGTCGTTCCCCGGGGCGAGCACACCGTCGACGTCCAGGACCGCGATCGTGCCGCGGCCGCCGTGTTGACGGAACTCCGCGTTGTCGATGGCGCCATGGTGATTGACCACGTAGACGGTGCTGCCGTCCTCGCTCACGACCAGGTTGGCCGGGTCGCCCAGCTGCCGCCCGTCCACGTGGTCCAGCGCCACCTTGGCGCGGCTGACGATCGCGTTCGGCGTGTGGTCGTTGGCCGGAACCAGGGCGGCCTCGAGCGAGATGGCGTAGAGGTAGGGAAGACGGCGTCCCGCCACGAGGACGTGGCGCTCCTGGCCTAGCGCCTCCTGAGTGGTGGCGGCGCCGAGGAGAATGGCCGCCGCGGCGAGCGTCAGGCGTTGGAGCGAAGGGACACGAATCATGGGGTGATTCATCTGCCCTCGAGCAGCGGGTTGACGTACCCGGCGGGCAGCACCGCGTTGGGATCGGGCCTGATGCTCAAATAGGTGACGTGGTCGGGGATTTCGGTCCAGGCGTGGAAGAGGCCCGCCGGTATGATGACCAGGTCGCCTTCCGACACCTGACGAACGTGTCCTCCTTCGGCACGTGCGAAGTTGCTGGGCCCCACGAGCTCGGTGACCGCCCGGCCGTCCGGGGCCAGGTCTCGTCCGTGGGTGACGTCCCCTCCCGTCATCAACGTGCCGCCGCCCGAAAGGACGTAATACACCTCGTCGACCTCTCGGTGGATGAGGCCCCGGGA
>JBDHIO010000097.1:0-3356 GCA_039587355.1 Gemmatimonadota bacterium
GGCGGGTTCAGCGCCATCTATCATTCGATGGACGAGGCGGACCTCATCACGATCCTCCAGCACCCGCTCGCGATGATCGAGACCGACGGCGACCCGGTGTCCTACGGGTTCGGGTTCCCGCACCCCCGCAGCTACGGGGCGTTCCCCCGGGTGCTCGCGCGATACGTGCGCGAGCTCGGCGTCCTGACGCTGGAGACCGCGATCCGGAAGATGACGCGGATGGCCGCGGAACAGATCGGTCAGGTCGAGCGCGGCCTGATCGCCGAGGGGATGTTCGCCGACATCACGGTGTTCGATCCGGCGACCGTGGCGGACAGGGCGACGTTCGTCGAGCCGCACCAGTATTCGGTCGGGATCCACCACGTGATCGTGAACGGCGAGCCGGTGGTCCTGAACGGGGCGCTCACGGGCGCCCGGCCGGGCGTGGTCATAACGGGTCCCGCGCGACCCGGTCGCGTTCAGTAGCGCGGCCGTGCACACCCCACTTCTGATCATCGGAGCCGGGCCGTTCGGCCTCGCCACGGCGGCGGTGGCTGCCGATCGCGGGCTCGAGCACGTCGTGTTGGGTGTGCCGATGGGGTTCTGGCGCGACCGCATGCCGGCCGGGATGATCCTTCGGTCCGATTGCAGCTGGCACCTCGATCCGCTCGACGAGCTGACGATCGAGGCGTTTCTGGCGACCAGGAACCAGACGCCGGCCGACGTCGAGCCCCTCTCCCTCGACGTCTATCTCGACTACGCCGAGTGGTATCGCACGGAGCGCGGGATCGAGCCGACCCCGGGTCTCGTGAAGAGCCTCGATCGGAGCGGAATGAGCGGGCGGTTCTCGGCGTTTCTCGACACGGGTGACACGATCACGGCGGACGCCGTGGTCATCGCGGCCGGGTTCGGGAGCTTTGCCCACGTCCCCGATGACCTCGCCGACCTGCTGCCGGAGGGTAGCTACGAGCACACCTCCACCGCCGTCGACTTTTCGGCCTGCGGGGGCGAGCGAGTCGTCATCGTCGGGGGGAGGCAGAGCGCGTTCGAGTGGGCGGCGCTCCTGGCCGAGGCGGGGGCGGAAGCGGTCGACATGGTCTACCGTCACGACACCCCCGCGTTCGAGGAGTCGGACTGGTCGTGGGTCCCGGAGATCGTGGCGGCGACCGTCGATGAGCCGGGCTGGTGGCGCGCCCTGTCCCCGGACGAGCAGCGCGTTCTCGAGGAGCGGCTGTGGGGTGAGGGTCGATTGAGGCTCGAGCCCTGGCTCGCCGAGCGCATCGCGCGGGACGACGTCACCCTGCACCCGAACCGGCGGATCGTTCGGGCAGGTCCCGGCGCCGAACGGTCGCTGGCGTGCGAGCTGGATGACGGCACGGTGCTGCAGGCGGACCGTGTGATCCTGGCGACCGGATACCGGGCGGATCTCGCACGTCTGCGGTATCTGACCTCGGGCCTGCTCCGAGAGATCGAGGCGATCGACGGGTTGCCGGTCCTCGATGAGTCGTTCGGGACGTCCGTGCCGGGTCTCTACATGACGAGCTTCCTGGCCGTTCGCGACTTCGGGCCGTTCATGGCCTTCACCGTCGCCGCGCGGGCGTCGGGTCGGATCATCGGAAACGCGCTGGCGGCCCGGGGCTAGAGCGCGAGCGTCAGGTAGGCCTGTGGGCCGCTGAACCGGTAGTCGAAGAAGAGCTGCGTGTCGCCGGGTGCGCCGGTAAGCGCGTCGGTTCCGTCGATCTCGATGTTCACGTGCCGGTAGGCCGCGCCGAGCCCCACGTTGCGGAGCGGGAAGACCTCGACCCCGCCCCGGAACTCGCTCCACGACCCGCTTACGTCCTGGATCGACAGACCGAAGTACTCGACGCCTCCGATGAGGAAGACGCGCGGCGCGACGGCGACGTCGAAGTCGCCGCCGAAGACCGGGAGCGGAAACGTCGCCGATTCGCCCTCGCTGATCCCCGCTTCAGGTGCCGCGACGCGAGCGTCCGCGACGAGGGCGAACACGCCGGCCGAGAGGCCGATGTCCACCCGATCGCTCTTCACGACGGAGAACCGGTAGTTCGCGGGGATCAGCTTCAGATCGACCGCGCTCTCGACTCCGACGTCCACGTTGAACACTTCGCTGCCCCACTGGACCTGGCGCTGCAACCGGACGTTCGCGCCGCGCCGGAGCGAGATGAAGCCGCCCCGGATCTGATGACGGCGGCCGAGCCGGACATACCCGTCTATGCGTCCGGTCCGCGTGCTGGACTGGAGACCCAGGTCGTCCTCGAGGTTCACGAGGGTGCCGATGCCGAGGGTCTCGGAGTCGACGCGGGCCCGCGTGTCGTGCGAAGCGAAGAACGGCCCGCCCCGGACGTTGAACCGATCGGCGACGCCGCCGAACCGTTCGAATGCGCCCTGCTGTGAACTGGTTGCAGTCTCCGGGGCCTGTCCCGAGACCGGGTTCGCGAGCAACGACGTCGCCGTCACGATGGCACACCCGCACAACCTCAAACGATCCAACGACTTCATCACGACCTCCCCACCCGATCGACGGACCCCCGTCCGCCGGCACACGTCTCATGGGCAAGACCCGTGCGCCGGCTCAGTCGCGATCCGAGCCGGCCGGAAACCGTGAGGCGTCGATCCCCGGGATCACCCGCAGCGCGTTCTCGTAGTAGATCTTCCTCAGGACCTCGTCGGGCAACTCGAGTCCGTACATCCGCCAGAACGCGTGGTATCTCCGGTAGTAGGGGAAGTACTCGTCCCCGCTCTCGAGCACGCGGAAGTAGGTCGGGTACTCGTCCGGCGCCCAGGAGTCCTTCCCCATGAATACGCGGTCCTGGTACTTCGTGAAGAACTCGCGCGCGAACTTCGGCTGGCGTCCGGGCTCGTAGATCACCGCACCGAGGCCGACGTTCATGTTCGGGATCTCGTCGAGGAGCCGTCCGAGCCGCCCGAGATCGTGTCCCAACCACCCGAGGTGTGCCGCGATGAACGTCGTGTTCGCGTGGTTCCGGAACATCTGGTGCTGCTCGCCGATCACCTCCTCGAACGAGGGCGGCCCTTCCTGCTTCCGGCGTGGTCGGAGCTTGAGCTCGAGCCAGCGCTCGTTCTTCTCGTCCATCGGCGCCCAGAACTCGGCCGGGTCGGCCGTCCATCTCGCCGGCCATGTCCCAGATCGGGGCGAGCCGGGCGTCGTCCACCGGCACCCGCTCGCCGGATGCGTCCGTGACCCACATTCCGAGGCTCTTGAAGATCTTCAGTCCGACGGCACCGTTCTCCACGTCCTGCCGGAGCTGCTCGGCGGCGATCGCACCGAACTCGGGATCGTCGATGTTGCTGAAGTCGACGTTCGCGAAAACGACGAAACGGCCCGGATAGCGTTCGTT
>JBDHIO010000098.1:0-3101 GCA_039587355.1 Gemmatimonadota bacterium
TGACTAACGCGATCGACCCGACGTACGTCGAGGCGACGGGGCACCTGCTCTGGATCGACCTCGCGCACGCGCTGTGGGGGGCCCCGTTCGACCCGGAAAGCGGCACGATCACCGGCGAGCGGAGTCTCCTGATCGCTGGCATCTCAGCAGCGACTCCGCTATTCGGTCGGTATTCCATCTCCCGCGACGGCACCTTGGCATACAGCTGGGGCGCAATCGGGGGCTTTCGTCCTCGACGCGGCGACGACAGCCAGCTCGTCATCGCCGGGCTCGATGGCGAACTCACCGTCGTCGAGCTCGACCCCCGGAGGATCCAGGCCCCGGAGTGGTCGCCGGACGGGCGACTCGTCGCGTACGGGGGCACCGGACCCAACGCGACCGACGAGACGTCCAACGACATCTGGGTCTACGACGTCGAGCTCGAGTCGGCTCCCCGGCGGCGAACGAATACCGGCAACAACAACTCGCCTATATGGTCTCCGGACGGCACCCGGATCGCGTTCTCGAGCCAGAGAGACGGATCGGACGCCGCCGACCTGTATGTGAAGGTGGTGGACAGCGACGAGCCACCATCACTCGTGGTCAGCCTCCCCGGGTTCCAGACCCCGATGGACTGGCCGTCGGAGGACATCCTGGTGTTCGAAAACTTTGGGAGGTCGAGAGGTGAAGGATACGGGATATTCGTCGTCGACCCGGCCGACTCCACGAGCGTTCGGGCCTACTGGACACCCGAGGCCGACGCTAACGGCGTACAGGTGTCCCCGGACGGTACGCTCGCCGCCTACGACTCCAACGAGTCCGAGCAGCGCGAGGTCTATGTCCGGAGCTTCCCGGAACCCCGCGCGGAGACCCTGATCTCCGAGCGCGGAGGACGATGGCCGTACTGGTCAGCGGGGGGCGATACGCTCTTCTACTTCAACCTGGCGCAGGACTCGCTGTTCGCCGCACATCTGCGGCTCGAGCCGACGCCCGCAGTCCTCTCGCGAACACCCGTGTTGGCCCTTCGGAACCGAGGTGGCGACCTCAGCCCGGATGGCACCCGGTTCATCACGACCCGCGTCGTCCAGCCCGGGGCGGCGCCCGACTCAGAGGAGCCCGTCCGCGAGCGGCACTTCGTCGTCACGAACTGGTTCGAGGAGCTGAGGGCGCGGACGGGCGGATCGGAACCGGACGACCGGTAACCGATCCGCCTCGAGGCCGGACCGGACTCAGTTCCAGAAGAACCCGACGCCGATCTGGAACAGATCCGGCTCGAAGTCGATCGTCGTCGACATCCAGTTCGCGAACGGGACGATCGCCCACTTCCCTCGAGAACCCAGGTCGAAGCTGTACCCGAGCCCGACGAGGAACGCCGCACCCTCGTCGCTCAGCTTGTTGTCGTTCTCGAACTTGAGCTCCGCCGTACTGAGCCCGGCCCCACCCTGAAGGTAGAAGTTCCCGCGCGCCGGGAAGATCTGGACGAGGAAGAGCCCCGATTCGATATCGAGCTCCGCCCCGTCGTCCTCGCGGGTCCAGAAGCTGCCGCCACCACCGATGCGCACGTAGTCGTTGATCGTGCCGCCGATGACGCCCATGCCGGAGAAGCCGTCGGTGCGGTCGTCGCATTCCTCGCAACCGAGGGAACCGTACCCGAACCCGAGTCCGCCCCAGAGTCCGGAGCGAGCCGATTCGCGTCCTTCGCCGCGCTGGGCCTCGGCCGGAAGCGCGAGGAATGCCGCGAGAACGAGAGCGCCGAGTGATGCAGTAACCGTCGTCTTCATATATCCGCCCATTCCGTCAGGTTTCGTTGTATGTCGCCAGCGTCTCGACGGGCGTGGACACCTTCAGGTCATGTGCGGAAAAGGGGGCGCCGACCGACGCCCCCCTCTCTTTACAAATCGTAAACACCCCCACGGCCCTGCGAAGGACAGTGGTCGGGACGGTTACTGCTCTTCGTTCGCCGCTGGCTGACCGAGCGTCTCGAGGTCCACGGTCAGGCTCTCGATCTGGGCCTCGATCTCCGGGTCCACGGTCGGATCGACCCGGCCGCCGAGGCATTCGCCGAAGAACACTTCCATCGAGCGATAGAGCGCCATCCGGTTGTCGGCGTTCGCGAACCCGTGCCCCTCGTTCTCGGCGAGCAGGTACGTGACCGGAATCCCGCGATCGCGCAGTGCGGCCGCCATCTGATCCGACTCCTGCTGCGTGACACGCGGATCGTTCGCGCCCTGGACGATCATGATCGGATCCTCGATCCGGTCCACGAAGTTGAGCGGCGAGCGCGCCTGCATGTCCTCGACGTCGTCGATGTCCGACGGGTCGCCGACGTGACGGAAGAACGTGCCTTCGAGGAACGGCCTCCAGTACGGCGGGAACGCCTCGATCAGGGTGACGAGCGACGACGGTCCCACGTAGTCGAGGCCACACGCGAACACCTCGGGCGTGAACGTGAGCCCGACGAGCGTCGCGTACCCGCCGTACGACCCGCCGTAGATCCCGACGCGATCCGGGTCGGCGATGCCCTCGGCGACGGCCCACTCGACGCCGTCCACGAGGTCGTTGTGCATCGCGCCGGCCCACTCCTTCACGGCGGCGTTCAGGAACGCCTTTCCGTAGCCGGTCGAACCGCGGTAGTTGATCTGGAGCACCGCGTAGCCGCGGTTCGCGAGCATCTGCACCTCCGGCTGATACCCCCAGCTGTCTCGCGCCCACGGCCCGCCGTGCACGACGAGGATCATCGGGAGGTTCTCGGCCGCGACGCCGCGCGGCGTCGTCAGGTAGCCATGGATCGTCAGACCGTCACGCGCCTCGTATGAGACAGGCTGCATGTCCGCGAGCCCCTTTCCTTCGAGCCACGGACGCGGCCGGAATAGGAACTCGGCCTCACCGGAATCCCGGTCGAACAGATACGTCGCGCCGGGATCGATCGGGTCGTTGAACGAGACGACGAACTTCCGCTCGTCGTTCGTGCTCCCGTTGATGTTCGGGAACCCGCCGTGCAGCTCCATGATCTGATCGAAGTCGGCCTCCCAGTCCGCGTCCTTGAAGTAGATCCGCGGCTTGTCGGCGTTGTACGTCGTCGCGATCAGCTCCTTGCTGAGCGAGCTGAAGACGGCCCCGCC
>JBDHIO010000055.1:0-14203 GCA_039587355.1 Gemmatimonadota bacterium
TCAGACCCGCGTTTTCGGCACGCGATCGTGTCCAATTGCCAGCTGCCTCGATTCGGAGAGCTCGGCCGGATGTTCCCGGACATCCCGGTCATCCTCGGGTTCGACACGCCGGACGGGTCCGCGTTCAGGATCATGCACCACGGCCAGGAGCGCCGGATCGGCCCGGGTGCGGAGCATCTGCCCGAACTGGGGACCGCCGACCCGCCGCCCGAGGTCACACCGATGCGAAAGCCGGCCGGAGAGCTGGTCGAGGTGGCCCTGGACACCGTCGGCCTCGCGGGTCGGCCGGACCGGGCGGTGATGATCGGGGATCAGTACTTCACCGACATCGTCTCGGCGAACCTGGCCGGCGTGCGATCGATCAAGGTGCCTACGCTGGATCCTCCGAGCTTTCCCACGGCCGTTCGCCTTTCGCAGAAGTTCGAGACAGCCTGGGTGGCGCTGCTGCGGGGGCTCGGGCTCTCCAGAAACGATGCTTGAGCGGGGGAAGGAAGAATGACCTATCGGGATCTGGACGTGCGCTTGCTGGATGCGCTGCAGGTCGATGCCCGGCAATCTGTTCGACAGCTCGCCGAGCGGCTCGCGGTCTCGCCCAGCACCGTCGCCAAACGGCTGAACGACCTCCAGGAGCGGGGCGTGCTCGTCGGGTTCCGCCCCGAGATCGACTATCGAAAGCTCGGGTACGGCCTCGTGGCGATCACCAAGATCAAGGCGCGCGGGGACGCTCTGCCGGGCATCGTGTCGGCGCTCTCGCAGGATCCCCGTCTGACGCACGTGTACGAGATCACCGGCGATTTCGACATTCTGGCGATCGGTCGGTTCCGAGATGAGAGCGAGATGAACACGGAGATCAAACGGATGCTCGGTCTTCCCGGGATCGAGGGGACGAGCACATCGATCGTGCTCTCGGCGGCGAAGGATGGTGTGGACATTCCCCTCGCCTCCGAGTCGGAGCAGGATCCGTCCGAAGTGTGAGCCCGGCCGCCAACGACGGTCGCGCCCGACGGATCGGGGCGCTCGGAACGATCGCCGATGTCAGCGCCGCGGTGTGCCGTTGCCGGGCCTGTCCGCGGCTCGTGGAATGGCGCGAGCGGGTGGCGGTCGAGAAGCGTGCATCGTTTCGAGAAGATGACTACTGGGGGCGTCCGGTCCCGGGGTTCGGCGACCCGTCGGCGCGTCTGCTGATCGTCGGTCTCGCTCCCGCGGCGCACGGGGCGAATCGGACGGGACGGATGTTCACCGGCGACCGGTCCGGCGACTGGCTCTATGCGGCCCTCCACCGGGCCGGATACGCGTCACGGCCGGACTCGTCGTCGCGCTCCGACGGCCTGACTCTCGAGGATGCCTACGTGACCGCGGCGGTCCGTTGCGCCCCACCCGCCAACAAGCCGCTGCCGGCGGAACGCGAGGGCTGTCGGCCTTTCCTGGAGAGGGAACTCGAGCTCTTCGAGCGGGCGCGCGTGCTGGTGGCGCTGGGAGGGTTTTCGTTCGCGCAGCTCCTGCGGATCTGGCGAGAACGGGGCGGAGCGGTACCGCGCCCGGCCCCCAAGTTCGGACACGGCGTGGAGGTCACGCTCGGGGCCTCGTCCGACGGGTTGCCGGCGATCACGCTGCTGGCGTCGTACCACCCGAGCCAGCAGAACACGTTCACCGGAACCCTGACGGAACCGATGTTCGACGCGATCTGGTCGCGCGCCCGCGCGCTGTCGGAGTCGGGCTGACCGGCCGGGTTCAGTTGTTCGGGTCGCGTCCCACGGCGATCATGCGCTCGACCGCCTCCAGGGCCCGGACCCGGACGTCCTCCGGCACCTCGATCTCGTGCTGCGTGAGTCGGAGCGAGGCGAGGATCTTCTCGAGCGAGATCCGCTTCATGTGCGGGCAGATCGTGCAGGGCTTCACGAAGCGAAACTCCGGGTGCGCCTCCTGCACGTTGTCCGACATCGAGCACTCGGTAACCATGATCACGTGGTTCGACGACGCCCGATCCAGATACCCGATCATCCCCGTGGTCGAGCCGACGAAGTCCGCTTCGTCGCATACCTCGGGCGAACACTCGGGGTGGGCGATCACCTCGATGCCCGGGTACTGCGCCCGGTAGGCGCGAATCTCGTCCACAGTGAACTGCTCGTGGACCATACACCGCCCGTGCCACGCGATGACCTCGACCTCGGTCTCCTTCGCGACGTTGCGGGCCAGGTACTCGTCGGGCAGGAAGATCACGCGCTCCGCGCCCAGTGACTCCACGACCTTCACCGCGTTCGCCGACGTGCAGCAGATATCGGACTCGGCCTTGATCGCGGCGGGCGTGTTCATGTAGGTGACGACCGGCGCGTCGGGATAGCGCTGCCGGAGCAGCTGCACGTCCCGGACGGTGATGCTGTCCGAAAGTGAGCACCCCGCCTCGAGATCCGGGATGAGCACGGTCTTGTCCGGGCTCAGGATCTTTGCCGTCTCCGCCATGAAGTGGACGCCGCAGAAGACGATGATCTCGGCGTCGGTGTCCCGCGCCTCGATCGAGAGTCCCAGGGAGTCTCCGGTGTAGTCGGAGACTCCGTGAAAGATCTCGGGCACCATGTAGTTGTGACCGAGAAGGACGGCCTTTCGCTCGACCTTCAGGCGATTGATCTCCGCGATGATCGGGGCATGCATCTCCCACTCGAACCGGGGGACGCTGTCCGCGATCTTCTCGTATATGTGCTCCATCGACTCGGCGATGGCGTCACTTTCATGCAGTATTGTCGACATCTCTGCTCCCCGGACTCGCCGGGCACTGCTGGGTTCGTCCAATCCCACCGTACGGGGCGCCCAATTTCGGGTCCCGGAGCCTCCGGGGAAAGGTCCGTCTGTTACAAACGGACTTCGCCTGGAGAAGCTCCCGTTGCGTACGTGATACCCGCGCATATGGACTCCTGTTCGCCGTGTTTCGTCACCATGCCGGCGAGCTTTGAACGGCTCGGACCGTGGGCATATGTTCCCGACATGACCGAACCCTCCCTCAACGTCGACGCCAGCGATCGGATCGACGAGCTCCGGACGATTCTAAGGCATCACTCGTACCTGTACTACGTCAGGAACGAACCGGAGATCTCGGACGAGGAGTACGACCGCTTCTTTCGCGAGCTTCAGGCGCTCGAGGACGAGCATCCCGGACTCGTCACTCCGGACTCTCCGACCCGTCGCGTCGGAATCGAGCCATCGGAAGCGTTCGACTCCATCGAGCACGCCGCGCCGATGCTCAGCCTCGACTCGGCGGCGGAGGTCGAGGCGCTCATCCGGTTCGACGAGCGTCTGAGGAAGGCGCTGGCGGATGTCTCCTACGTGGTGGAGCCGAAGCTCGATGGCGCGTCCGTCGAACTCGTGTACGAATACGGTGTGCTGGTCCGTGCAGCGACGCGCGGCGACGGGGTGCGTGGCGAGGACATCACGGCGAACGTCCGGACTATCTCATCGGTCCCCCTGGCGCTCCGGGACGGCGACCACCCGGTTCCGGGACGGCTCGCGCTGCGGGCCGAAGTCATCATGCGAGTGGGCACGTTCGAGGATCTGAACGCGCGGCTGCTGGCGGACGGCGGCAACCCCTTCGCGAACCCCCGAAACGCCGCCGCGGGGTCGTTGCGCCAGCTCGACCCGACCATCACGGCGTCCCGGCCTCTCGATATCTACGTCTACGATATCCTCGCGATGGACGGCTCGCCTCCGCCGAGCCAGCAGGCGACGCTGGACGCCCTGCGCGAATGGAGCCTGCCGGTCAACGAGTGGTGCCGGCCCGCGGCGGGCGTCGATGACATCGTCGCGTTTCACGCCGAGATCGAGTCGAATCGGGATGACCTCGACTACGAGATCGACGGGATCGTCATCAAGCTGGACGACGTCGCCGGTCGCGACGAGGTCGGCGAGACCTCGCACCACCCCCGCTGGGCGTTCGCGTACAAGTTTCCGCCGCGGAAGGAAGTGACGCGGCTTCTGTCCATCGTCCCGAGCGTCGGACGGACGGGCGTGGTGACCCCGATCGCCTTCATGCGACCGGTCGAGCTGGGTGGGGTGACGGTGAGCCGCGCGAATCTCCACAACCGTGAAGAGGTCGCGCGAAAGGACATTCGGGAGGGGGACAGGGTCCGCGTGCAGCGTGCCGGCGATGTGATCCCGCAGGTGCTCGAGCGCATAGAAGAGCCCGGGCGTGAGCGCCCGGAGGCCTGGCGGATGCCCGAGACGTGTCCGTCGTGTGGTACGGGACTCATCGAACGGGGGCCCTTCACTTACTGCCCGAACCTGTTCGGGTGCATGGCCCAGCGGGCCGGCCGCATCCAGCATTTTGCCTCGCGGCACGCGCTGGACATCGAGGGGCTGGGCGACGAGACGTCGCGCCTGCTGGTCGACCGCGATCTCGTCAAGAGCCTGCCAGACCTGTTCGATATCACGGTCGAGGACCTGCTCCCGCTCGAGGGGTTCGCGCAGAAGTCCGCGGAGAACCTCGTTTCGGCGATCACCGCAGCCCGTCGCACGGAACTCGCCCGTTTCGTCTACGGGCTCGGGATCCCCGAGGTGGGCGTCACGGTCGCTCGCGAGCTAGCCTCGCACTACCGGTCGTTCGATGCGATCAGAGCGGCGGATCCCGAATCGCTGCAGGAGGTGGACGGGATCGGGCCGATCATGGCCGAGGCGATCGTGTCCTTCCTCTCTGTTCCCCGGGTTTCCGAGCTGCTCGACCGTCTCCTCGGCCACGTCGATCCGTATCCGCCCGAGCGGGCGGGAGACGCGCTGCACGGGATGCGGATCGTTCTGACGGGCGGGCTCACTTCGATGAGCCGAAACGATGCGAGGAAGCTGCTCGAGTCACTCGGGGCCAAGGTCACATCATCGGTCAGCAAGCAGACGTCGCTGGTGGTCGCGGGCGAAAACCCCGGATCGAAGCTCGAGAAGGCGCAGACGCTTGGCGTGGAGATCATCGACGAGGAGGGATTGCGGATGCTTCTCGATGAGGCCGGCGCCACGGCGTCGTCGGAAGGATAGAGGGCCCGGGACAGGGCGGGGAGGTCACGGCGGGTCGCACGGGAGGCTCCCCAAAGCGCCCACCCGAGTGCGCCTGGTTCGCCCTCCACGTGCGCCCTGATGCCGTGAAGCCCATGTTCCGGACAACGCCCGGGCACGAATAACGGATAAGAAGATATGAAACTCCTTAATTTTCGCCAGTATGCTCTACTCCAAGTCCTGTAGGCACGGGATCCGGGCGCTTTCCTTTCTGGCGCGCCAGCCGGAGGGGCGCCTGACCCTGGTCGGAGACATCGCCGACGCCGAGGACATGCCGCGCCCGTTCGCGAGCAAGATCCTCCTCGATCTGGTGAAGGCCGGGCTCCTGCGATCGACGCGCGGGCCGGGCGGAGGGTACGGCCTGGCGAAGCCCGCCTCGGACATCTCGCTGCTCGAGATCAAGGAGGTCTTTGACGGGACCGCGGAACTGGACGCGTGCGCGGTGGGCCTCGACAAATGCTCCGACGAGGCGCCGTGTCCCCTGCACGAGTTCTTCATGCCGATCCGCCGGTCCATCCGTCAATACCTCGAGCAGACCACCCTCGAGGACATGGCTGCGGCGACCGAGCGAAAGCGGGCCCTGCTGGGTCTCACGGACGGCTGAGTGGAGAACGTCGAGATCGCGGGGAAACTACGCGAAGTCGCCGACCTGCTGGACATCCTCGGTGCGAATCCGTTCCGCGTCCGAGCCTACCGCAACGCCATTCGCGCGATCCACGAGCAGACCGTCCCCCTGCGGAAGCTCGTCGAGGAAGGTGCCGACCTGACCGAGCTCCCTTCGATCGGAAAGGGGATGGCGGACAACATCGTCGAGCTCGTCGAGACGGGCGAGCTCTCGGTCATCGATCAGATGATCGACGAATACCCGGCCCTCGGTGATCGGGAGATCGTCGCCACGCTCATCGAGATTACCCGGCTACCCGGGATCGGGCCGAAGAAGGTCCGGAAACTCTGGGAGGAGCTCGGGGTCGAGTCCATTGCGGATCTGAAGGCCGTGGCGACGGAAGGACTCGTCGCGGATCTCGAGGGGTTCGGGAAGAAGACCGAAGAGCGGATCCTCGAAGGGATTGAACGGCTCTCCACGACATCGAGTCGATTCCGGCTGGGTGAGGTGGACGCGCTCCTGCCGCCGCTACTCGAGCACATCCGCGCGACGCCCGGCGTGAACCGTCTCGAGGTGGCGGGCAGCTATCGGCGTCGCCGCGAGACCGTCGGCGACATCGACCTGCTCGTTCTCGCGGACGATGCGGCCGTCGTCTCCGAGGCCCTGACCTCGTTCGACGGGGTCGAGCAGGTGATCGGGGCGGGTGGCACGAAGACGTCTGTCCGACTGAGAAGCGGGCTGCAGGTCGACCTTCGCGTCGTGCCCGATGAGAGCTGGGGGGCGGCGCTCGTCTATTTCACCGGATCGAAAGAGCACAACATCAAGCTCCGGCAGCGGGCCCTGGATCGCGGGCTTCGCGTGTCCGAGTACGGAGTCTTCGAGATCCCACCGGAGGAGAAGGACGACGTCGTCGGAGAGCGCGGCGTCGCCTCTTCCGGCGCGATCGTGGCCGGAGCGACGGAAGAGGACGTGTACGCTTCGCTCGAACTGCCCTGGATCGCGCCCGAGATCCGCGAGGATCGCGGCGAGCTTGCCGCGGCGGAGGCGTCGGCGCTGCCCCGCCTCATCGAGGTGGGGGACCTGAAGGGTGACCTTCACATGCATTCAACATGGTCAGACGGCAGAAACACCATTGAAGAGATGCTCGAGGCATGCGTGGAGCGTGGCTACGAGTACTTCTGCATGTCGGATCACTCGAAGGCTCTCGCGATGGTGGAGGGCCTCGACGCCGTCCGCCTGAAGCAGCAGTGGGCCGAGATGGATCGGATCGCCCCGCAGCATCCGGAGATCCGGATGCTGCGGAGCATGGAGGTCGACATCCTGAAAGACGGCAGCCTCGATCTCGAAGATGAGATGCTGGAGCAGCTCGACTGGGTGACCGTCTCGGTCCATTCGTTCTTCGGTCTGCCGGCCGCCGAGCAGATGGCGCGAGTGCTGAAGGCTCTCCGTCACCCGCAGGTCAACGCGTTCGGGCACCCGACCGGCCGCATCATCAACCGACGCGAGCCGATCGAGATCGAAATCGACGAAGTCCTCCAGGCCTGCGCCGAGTATCGCGTGGCGGTGGAGATCAATGCCCACCCTAACCGGCTCGACCTGCGCGACACCCACGCGTGGCGAGCGCGCGAGCTCGGCGTACCGATCGTGATCTCGACGGATGCGCACAGGGTGCGCGAGCTCGATCAGATCCACTACGGAGTCGAGCAGGGTCGTCGGGCGTGGCTCACGCCGGATGATGTGCTGAACACCCGTCCGCTCGATGAACTGCTGGCCTGGGCCGAGCCGACGCACTGAGCCCCGGGAATCCGACGAGACCGCCCGCGGAGGTGGAACCGGTGTCGAGCAAGAACGAGCCGCTCCGCAAGAAGGAGCGCCAGGAACTCGCGGCATACATCGGCTTTGCGCCACACCTGTTTCTGCATGCGCGACGCTGGATCGCCGGCCGGGCGCTGCGTGGGAAGATTCGAGCCGACCTGGAGCGTGGTCAGGCGGCCGTCCACACGGTCCATGTGCTCGAGGCGATCGTCGTTGAGGGGCGCGAGGGCGAGGGCCCGATCGTCTACGTGCAGACGGAGTTGATGGGAGTCATCCGCTTCGCGGGCCAGTATCTCGATCGCGAGGTACGGCGGGGCTTCCCGTGGCCGGAGATCGTGATCCGCGAAGCGCCGGAGTCCAGGATCTTCTTCGGCGTCTCCGGCAAGGAGGGCGAGCCGGTCCCCGTGCTCACCCGGGGTCCGCTGACGTCGATGGAGGCCGAATCGCTCGGGCCCTTCGACGAGGAATACGTGAAGCTCCGGATGGACTTCGAGACGCTCAAGACGAGGCTGAACTTCGCGAAGGACGCCTGATCGGGGTGGCTGCTCCGTCCCTGGTCAATCGAGTGGGATGAACACGCCGTCCCGATAGAGGTAGGCAGGAAGCCCGGGGTACTCCGCCCGCAACCGCACGTTCTGCGCGCCGAGGTCGCGAGCGAACACGAACCGCCCCCGCAGGTCCGGGGCGTTCGCCGCGAGGTGCGGCGAGAAGTTGGAGTACCCCTCCCGGTCGTACAGCACTTCACGGGCGCACGCGTCGGCGAGTGGTCGGTTCGGGACGAGACGCAGCGTAGGGTCGTCGTTCAGCCGCACCACCTCGATCTCGTGTTCAGGACGGATGATGTCCAGCATCTCTCGATCGAGCCGCTTCGCCGTCCACCCCTCTTGTTCCGCGGTCTGTACCACGAGCTCGAGCTCGCAATGGTCCGAGCTTCGATAGACCCGCTCGGCGACAGAGGCTGTGGCCCCGGCCCCGCGGGCCCTCGCGATCAGGCGGTTCCCCCAGCTGACGGCGACGAAGACCAGACCGTTCTCGATTCCCGCCGCCTCGGCCTCGGCGACCAGATCCCTCTTCAGGCTCTCCATGCCGGTGGCGTAGACGCGAAAGCGCTGCGGTGTCGAGTAGAGGGTCGAGTACGCGACCGACAGTCCCACGACGGCGATAAGCAGGGTCGCAGGATTCAGCCCCCCGAGTCGAGCGACTGGACGGTTCCAGGTCCGCCTGAGCTCGAGGAAGGACACCGCGATGAGCGGCATGAGAAACGGCAGGCCCTCGTACAGATAGCGTGGGCCGAGAAAGGCGTCGCGGTGCCAGTAGAAGAAGTAGGCGATCGGGATCGCGAAGAACGCAGCGATCAGCCTGCCCTCCCAGCGTCGGCCGGCGCCGCCCAGGGCGAGAAACGCGCCGAGCGGCAGAAGCGCGGGCACTGCCCATTCGAACAGAAAGCTGTGGAGGAGCCCGAGGTCGATGAGCTCGTTACGGAGTCCCGTCAGCGGCGTGTGGGAGTCACCCCAGGGCGAAACGTGGAATCCCAGCCCGTGCGAGCTTCCCCAGAGCTTCACGTAGCCCGGCGTGAAGAGCTCTCCGGTTGTGACCGCGTTGAACCCGAAGTAGAACCACGCCGTCGAGATGAACCCCGCCGCGGCGATCAGTCCGTGAGTCATCCATCGTCGGCCCGCGATGCGAACTGCGGGGATGATCAGCGCGGCCCCGACCGCCGCGGCAGTGAGGGGTCGCGAGAGGAACGCCAGGCCTAGCGCCACGCCGCCAAGCAGAATCCAGCCTGCCCGCGGGTGGTCGCCGTCCTCCCCCGACTGCTCCCATCGGACGACGCTCCACAGGAACAACGCCACGAACATCGCTGCGGACACGTGGTTCATGTAGCTCGCGCCCATGAACCAGAAAAAGGGCGAGAGGACGAGCAGGACGAGCGTGACGCGCGACGCCAGGCTCCCGAACATCCGCGCGGCCGCATCGACGACGAGCCACGCCGTGATGAGGCTGAACACGATCGGGATCAGCCACGGCGCGCCTATCCAGACGCCGAGCGCGAGCGCCGCAGGGTGACCGGGTGGATACTGCGAGTACCAGCGTCCCGCATCGACGAGCATGTGCTGCGTCGTGAAGAACCCCTCGTAGACGGGCGCGGCGGCCGTGGCCGAACCGGCCGCGAACATCCGGCCCTGGAAGAGCTGGATGATCGAGTCGATCAGAAGTGGGCTGCGCGAGAAGGCGAACGTTGAAGCGACGAAGAGGATAACGGCGAGCAGGCCGAGTCCACCGACCCGGAACGCGCGATCCCCCGGCCGCTCGATCGCCGCGCGGACCTTGCCCGCGAGCCGCTCGACCGCCTCGGGGAACATCCAGGCGGCCAGTCCGCCGATCGTGAGGAATACCAGTAGCCCGAGCAGCCACTCGCCGGGAGGGATCAGCCAGGTCGTGCCCGGCGGATCGTCGAAGAGACGGCGAAGGGGGATGAAGGGAACCACGAGAAGGAGCCAGCCGACGCTGCGCAGCGCCAGCCCGCCCGGTGTGATGCGTGTCTGCTCGTTCGCCGCCACCCTGTCCACCCTTCGCAGAACCGCCTCAGTCGGTCACGCGTACCTCGATTCCACGCGCCGCCAGTTCCTCAACATACGGCCCGTACGGGATCAACCGATACGAGGGGCCCGCCCCCAGCTGATCGATGACGCCGCGGCCCAGGAAGAGCCCGACGATGGCGAGCGTGAACCCGGTCGTCCGCTCCATGGCCGTGATCCCGCTCTGCTCGTCCATGCGATCGAGCACGTCGAACGTGATTGTCGCCTCGGAACCGTCGAGATCGCCCTCGGCCACGACCCGCAGCGCGACGAGATCGGGCTCCTGAAGGTTGAGGTGCGGCTCGATGCATGCGATGAACGCGTCCCGGGGCACGACCTGCGTGCCCTTCACGTCCACCGGCTCCAGATCGATCAGCCCGAGCTCCTTGAACGCCTTCATGTACTCGGCGTGACCCGGATAGCGGAGCGTCTTGTAGTAGAGCTCGTCGAGATCCGCCGCATAATCCCAGGGCTGCAGGGACGCCCCGCCCGCCGTGTGGAAGGCCTCCAGCTCGCCGAGCTCGCCGAAGTCCAGCGTCTCGATCTCGGTGAGCGCCTCGACCTGCCGGGGCTCGCCGCTCCTGAGCATCCACGAGAGGGTGTCGTAGTAGTCGAGCATGCCCTCGAGCGAGTAGGCGACCTGGTAGTTGAGCGGAGGCCGCGGTTTCTGCGGCAGCCCTCCGACGTACATCCGGATCGTTCGGGGTGAGTCGAGCCGACGGACGCCCTCTGTTGCGATGACGTTGATCATGCCGGGGGCCAGGCCCACATCCGGAACCAGCGTGACCCCGGCCTCGCGGGCATCGTCAGCCAGCGCGAGCTGATCACGAACGATCTGCGTGTTGCCGCCGAGATCGCTGAAGTGACACCCCGCTTCGATCGCGGACCGCGCCAGCTCGAGGTTGAAATAGTACGGAGCTGCGGACAGGACGATGTCGTGTCCGATCATCAGCGTGCGCATGCCATCCGCGCTCGAGAAGTCGGCCCGGATCGGGTGCAGCCGGGGGTCCTCCGGAACGAAGTCGGCGAGGCGATCCGGCTCGAGATCGGCCACGGTGACCTCCGTCACATCATCCTGGCGCAGCAGGTCGTATGCACACGACGACCCCTGCAGCCCCGCACCCAGCACGAGGATATGCATGTAGTCCTTATGACTCCGTTGATGGCTGATCCGAGACTGGAGCCGGCGACGCGTGACGTCGGGGCTCCGGAACGGCGACATAGATAACAGCGAGGGTGCGAGGATGACCAGTACGTGAGGGCCGTCACCAGAGAGCACCACGTCTCCATGCGGCGACAGCTCGCGGCCGGACTCGAGGCGGCCATCCGTGACGGACACATCCGACCGGGGGCGCCGCTGCCGTCTACCCGGGACATGGCGGCTCGCACCGGGCTTCATCGGAGCACCGTGACCGCCGCCTACGCTCGCCTGAGGCGTCGCGGCTGGGCGACCGGAGGCTCGGGCGGGCGGCTCAAGGTGCGAGCGTCCCCGCTCGTCGAGATCGCCGCTCCGACCGGCGAACGGGCAGAGGTGATCGCGACGGACGGGCTTCGGCGGATCCTCTCGCACGCCCTGAGAAACGGCGCCGGTCGGACGGAGACCCTCAGTGTGCTGAGTGCTCTGGTCGCGCCCCCGGACGATCCGGCACCCGGTGGCCCAGGGATCGGCGTCTGTCTCTTCGACCCCCGACCCGGGCTGCGCGCGGCGCTCGCCTCGGAACTGCGCGTCCGCGTCGGTGTTCGCGTGAGGGAGACGGGGCGGCTCCCCGGCCCCGGTGCTCCGTTCGACATGCCGCTGCTGGCCCGGGCCGAGGTCGTCAGGAGGATCGAGACGCGTCGCCCGGGAGGCGTCATCGACCGCGTGCCGCTGCAACTGAGCGGTGGCACCCGCGAACGCGGCTTCGCCCGGAGGATCGTGCGCGGCGGGCTCGTGACGCTCGTGTCGGTGAGCGCTACGATCCGCCGATTCGCCGAGGAACTCGCCGCACGAGACTTCGACAGGGGGGTGAGCTTCGTGTCGATCCACCCGGACGAACGCCCGGCTCTGGTGCGCGCCATGGCCGCCTCGCGTCTCGTCCTGTTCGACGAGCCATCTCGCGACCGACTCCCGCACACGGACGCTCCGGCTCACCCGATTCGACTGCTTTCGCAGGCCCGTGTCGAGTCGCTGTGGGCCTATCTGGGAGGCCCCCATCGGGTTCGGCCCGGAACTTGAACGCCCCCGGTGGATTACGTATACTCGACCGCCCGTTTTGCCCGGCTATTCAGGGCGGCGGACGCTGGCCCGTGGTGGAATTGGCAACACGTCTGGCTCTGGACCAGAAGATTCCAGGTTCGAATCCTGGCGGGCCAATCAGAACCGAAAAAAGCCGTTGGAGGGGTGGCCGAGTGGCTTAAGGCGGCGCCCTGCTAAGGCGTTGACTCGAGAGAGTCTCGTGGGTTCGAATCCCACCCCCTCCGTATGGTCCCGTTCGTCCGGGGCATTTGCCCGGAATCGTGCGGGGTCGAGATAGAGTACCTGGACGGGTGGCCGAGCGGACGAAGGCGCACGCCTGGAAAGTGTGTAGGCGGTAACCCCGTCTCGTGGGTTCGAATCCCACCCCGTCCGTAGCGGTACCCAAGGCGTTCGCACACTGCGGTGCGCGGACGCCTCGTGGTTTGCGCCCCGGGGCGCGCCGCGATGTGGTTTGGAGAGGTGGCAGAACGGCAATGCACCAGTCTCGAAAACTGGCGCCCTCACGGGCTTGTGGGTTCGAATCCCACCCTCTCCGTAAAGGACTTTGATCGATGAGAGCGACCGCCGGGGTATCTGCCTGGCGACCGGGCCGCCTGGGGTGGGATCGGCGGATCCCGAAGTGATCGCAGCCCATCCCACCCTCTCCGTCAGAAGATCGCGCCCAGGATCTTCGCCACGGCCCCCACCGTCAGGATGATCATCGGCAGGACAAACGTCAGACCGACCGAGAACAGAACCCCCTGACGAAACAGCACCGGGCCTACGGGTAACACCTTGCGTCCCCAGATCTTCTCGGCCGTGATCTCGGTGACGGACCCGAGCGTGTACGCGATGTTCGCAAGGACCCCGACGAACACGATTGGGCCGAGGACGCCCAGCGGGCCGCCCGGAACTCCGTGGACGAGCGCGTTCACGGCGAGCGTCGCCACTCCCGATGCGCCGACGATCAGGTTGTAGGGCAGGCGGCGTCGCTCCCACCACTTGAGGATCGCGCTGGTGCTTCGCTCGGCGGGGGCTGGATAGAGCATCCGGACCAGCGCGCTGTCGCCGGCGGGACCCTCGTAGCTGTCGATCTGTTCGCTCATGCTGTCGTCTTCGTGTCCGGTCAGCCGCCCCTCGCGGCCTCGGCGTTCCGCGTCTCCGCATGGAAGATACGCGCCAGGGCACAAGAGGTTCGATGCGGGTTATCTTCTGACCATGCCGAAACGAGAGTTCAAGGTCCAGCATACGCGGCGCGAGGTCCTGCGCCTGCGACCGCCGCTCAGCCCGAGCCTGTACGCCGGCGCGGGCCCGACGGCGAACGAGCGGTTCAAGGAGACGTTTCGGCCCTCCGTGGGCGTCGGCGTCGTTGCCGCGATGTCGCTGCACTTTGCCCTGATCACTCTCCTGCCCTCGGTGAGCACGGCGGAGGCACGGCCGCTGTCGGCGCCGACGCTCGCGAGCATCGAGATTCCTCCGAGGGTGTCGATTCCGTCCGCGCCGCAGCCCGTTGCCAGGCCGGCTCGGCCGACGATCGGAGAGGTCGCGCTGAGCCGTGATATCACGATCGAGCCCACCACGTTCGAGACGCTCGAGAGGGCGGAGTCGGTGGGGACCCTCGCGCCGCCGCCGACGGATGTGCGGTCTGCGAACGACGGCCGGCCCCCGTACATCCCGTTCGAGGTCGCCCCGGTGCTGCGAAACAGGGACCAGTCGATCGCGCTTCTCCAGAGCGTGTACCCGACGCAGCTACGCGACGCCGGGGTCAGCGGCACCGTGTATCTCTGGATCAACGTCGATGAGAGCGGGATCGTTCGGGACAGCCAGATCGAGCGTTCCAGCGGGTATCCGGAGCTGGACATCGCGGCCCGCACGGTCGCGCACGCGATGCGGTTCACACCGGCACAGATGCGCGACAAGCCGGCGGCCGTCTGGATCTCCCAGCAGATCGACTTCGTCGCC
>JBDHIO010000020.1:0-80034 GCA_039587355.1 Gemmatimonadota bacterium
GGGCATCTACGAGTTGAGCGATGGCTACGCCGTGAGCGTCCTGGCCGAACGAGAGGAAACGCCCGAGTCGGGGCAGGTCGAGCAGGAAGAAGTCGGGACCCTTCGCTCCTGGTGGGCCGGTGAGATGACCGTCCTCGAGGCACCGCCCGAGGTCCCCCTCGGGCCCGCGACCGACCTGGACGAACATGTCGAAGTTCGCCGCGTGCTCGAACACAGAGTCGAGCCCGGCCGCTAGACCTCGAGCGTGGTACCGCGCTACTCCCAACCGCAGCAGACTTCTGGCTGCGCTATGGCGAGCACCAGGACTCCGACCAGCAGGACGCCTCCGACGATCGCGAGAGGCTTGTTCGGCTCCGAGACTCTCTCGATCGCACATACGCTGGACATCGGGATCCACTCCGGCTCGCCCCTCCCGTGTCTCAGGCTGTCGCCCTCGACGCGAGGTTCATGGATGATGAACCTGCGCTGATCGTCGCACCCTGACTCGGCCTCTCCACTGGCGACACTGACCCGAGCCCGATCGGGCATGGACGGGCCGGGCTCGATCTCCACCCAGTTGTAGCAGCCTGAATGCATGAGCATCAGAAGGGGGGCCAGGCAGTAACGGACATGTCTGCGCCGTCTGACGTTGCTGATCATCGCCCTCCTCCAGTCGCTGAATCGGAACCCGTGGCCCGGCGGTATTTCCTGAGGACCTCGGACACCTCGAGGGCCTCGCGGCAACGTCGGGTCTTCCGGAAGCCCGCGAACCCGGACCCTACCCACACCGCCGCGGGAAACGCCGCGACCGCGAGGCCCAGCTCGGGCTGACCGCCTCCGTCACTCGCGAGCGCGGTGAACAACGCTCCGAGCGTGATGACTCCCGCGGCGGCGGCGAGGTCGAGTGTGGGACCCAGGTCACTCGTGGTGCATTCGAAGCTGTCCATCCTCTTGAAGTTCCGTGGCGGGCCGTGCGTGAACACGAGGCCACACCCGGAGAACGAGAGCGCGAGTACTGCAACGAGGAGTGACCTTGTCATGGCTGCCTCCTTCCGCTGACGAAAGCTCGCCAGCGGCGATCAAGGAGGCGTCAAGCCGTCGCTCAGGGCCGAATCCTGATCCCCGCGAACCACTGAGATCGCGTTCCGGGGACGAACCCGAGGGCCGGTGCGAGGAAGGGCTCGTCGATCTCGACCCACTGGTCGCTCTTGAACGGAGCCCCGATGGCCGCGCCGACGCCCGCACCGACCAGACCTCCAAGCAGCGGGATGAACAAGCGGGTGAGGAAAGCCTCCGTCACGCAGGAGTCGAGGCTCTTGTTTGACGGACATTCGTCGTCGGATGCCACAATGGGAATCGTCGCGAGTATCCCGACGGCCCCGCCGATCCCCGCCCCCAGCCGGGAGTTTCCCCGGCGCTCCCGGCGCGCCAGGCCGTCCATGTCGCTGAACTCGATCCGGACCAGGTCTGCCGTGAGCGTCTCCGGTGCGATCGTCAGCCAGCTCTCGCCGAGCTGCCTGACGTGTCCGGTGACCTGCACCTCATCAGTCCTCGTCACCTGCACGAGGTCCCCGACCTCCAGACGGGCTTCCTCGGGGTTCTGTCCCGCGAGCGGCGTAGCCGCAACTACTGCGGCAAAGACGGCGGCTCGGCAGATGCTCATGTTGGCCTCCTCCTGAGAGGTCTGGAGGCCCGGGCCGACTACTGCGCGCTCTGGGCCTCTCCATGAGGATCCTCGGACGCCCTGGTCAAGCGATCGTCAAGCGTCGGGCGGGGTTCGCCGCTAGACGTCGAGCGACCCCGCAAGAAACGGAACCAGCCGATCGAGATCCGCTCGGGTCTTGAGCGAGGGCATTTCGGCCATCGCCAGAACGCCGTCCAGGAGCGGTCCGAACGCGCGCCGGAGCGTCCTAATCTCGTAGGCCTCCGTCGGGACCAGGGGTGCATGAGCCGAAACCTCGTCAGCGTCGATCCCTCTCGCGAGCGCCATCACGAACTCGTAGACGCGCACGACCTTGTCGAAGTTGACCCACTCCGGCGTGTCACACGGCTGGTGGTAGCACCGGCCCTGACCGCAGCTCAGAAACAGATAAGGATGTCCGCCGACCCGGAAGGCATGGTGGTCCGACATGTCGCCCACGTACCGGTTGAGCGTCCCCACGACCCGCAGGTCATTCACCTGGCCTGACGCGCCCTCGACGATGGAAGGCAGCGCGGGGTGGCTCTCGGCGCCCATGACGAACAGGAGCTCCTCCAGGCCCGACCCTGGCAGCGGCGACTCCACGTCGTGACCGATGAGGTCCATGATGATCACGCCGGCGAAGTCCAGCTCGTCCCGCTGATCCTCGTAGAACCGGATGGACCCCATCGCAGGCGTGATGAAGAACGGGGGCTCTTCCGCGTCGAAGAACGCGATGATGACGTCTCGCTCGAGCGGTCGCTGGACGAACGCTTCTGCGGCGGCGAGCCCGACCGCGCACGCCGTCGCGTTGTCATCCGCGCACGGGTCGTCGATCACACTGTCATAGTGCGCCCCGATGAGGATCGGCCGCTCGCGATCACCTGTCCCCGGGATCCGCCCGATCACGTTCGCGAAGTCCATGCCCCAGCTGCCGCTCCGGTACGGGATCACGAAGTCGCCCGATCGGAAGGGCTCGGCACCGATCGCATCGAGTCGGCCCACGAGGTACTCCCGGGCGACGGCGTGGCCGGGTTGTCCCACCCGACGACCGCGGGGCAGGGCCAGGGCCCTGGTGTCGCTCTCGACTCTCTGCCGAACCCTCATCCCTCTCCCATCTTCCCGGCTACGCCCCCGCAGGCCTAGGCGGCCGCTTCCCCCTGGTTCTTGAGCCGGCGCCTCACCACGGCGAACAACGGGATCGCTAAGGTTCCGGCGAACCACTGCCAGTTCTTGCCGATGAATCCGCCGACCAGGCCCATCGGTCCCACCTCGACCGTGACGAGACGATTGTAGGTTTCGAACGGGAATTGTGTGCTCCGTCCCTCGACGTCGAGCCAGGCGAGCAGCGTCACCGTCATCTCTTCTTCGCACGAGAGCTGGTTGCAGACGGGCGTGACTTCCCATTCCCAGACGGTGTCATCCGTCTCGGAGATCGCGCGGATGCCGTCGACGCCGCTGGTCAGCAGACGCGGCTGTCCCCACGCCTGCGGTACACTCAGCGTCGCGCTCATGCGCGGGGCGATTCGGGTCGTGTCGACCACGACCTCATCGTCCTGCTGCGCCGGATCGAGTCCTTCCGTGACGGTGGCGCGCACGTCGGCCGCGGTGGCCTGAGCGCGCGGGTTGATGACGAGTCGCACCTCGAACGGTTCGTTGCGTGGCACCGACTCCGGGTGGTTCACGCCCGCCAGTCGGCGATCGAGGCTTTCCCGCAACGCGTCGACCGAGTCGTCGGGCCCGGGGCTCGGGGTCACGTCGGGAGTCGGGTTGGGCGTCCCGCCCGGGGCCGGGCCGGCACCCGGGGCAGGGGCGGGGCTTCCGTCCACGTCCGACGGCTGTGTCGGTTGGTGCGGCGGTGATTGGGACCCCCCAGGCTCCATCGCGGCGCTAGGCGGCTCGTTTTGAGTCGGGTCGAATACGCCAGGTAGAGCGTATCCGAGGCTGTCGGCGAAGACAATGGAATCGGGCGGGGTCACTACAAACGTGAGCGGTACCGGTTCGGGCGGCACAACGTGACCCCCGCACGAAAGCAGTGACACGCCCGCCCCGGGTAGGGTCAGAGCTAGAACGGCAAAGAGGGCGACTCGACGGGGCATGCTACCTCCAGAGCAGGGCGTCCCGTGAACATGAGCCGCCTGCCGCGCGGTGTCACACCCCCCTGCGACTCTTCAGACAGGTCAACGACGAACCCCCGAACGCGAGGAGCCGGTCATGAGACGCGCCCGAACCAGGAAACACGAGCCCGTGGACATCGATCGCCGCTCGGCGGTCCGGCGGCTCCTCATGATCCCCGCGGGGGCATCCGGTCTGCTCGTGGGCCACTGGTCCTCACGGTCGTCTTCGGCGAGGACGGTCGAGCGGTCTCCGGCGGTGTTCCGGGGCTACGTCGCCGGCTTCCAGTTCCACGAGGGGCCGGAGCTCCTGGCGAGCATGAGCGAGGGAGATCGGATCCGTCTCGTCCGGGAGCCCGGCAACCGGCACGACCGACATGCCGTCCGGATCGAATACGAAGGACGAAAGATCGGATACGTGCCAGCGACCGTCAGCGAGCACGTCGCTTTCGCGCTCGGCGATCGGTCGGAGGCGCCGGGAGTGGTGTCGAGGGTGAAGCCGGACGCCGTTCCGTGGCGGGCGGTCCAGATCCGCGCAGGCTGAGCGAACATCGGTGGTCGGTGCGTCGGGAATGAGCCGGTTCGCGGCCTGTTCTCGTGTAGGACTTGAGGATACCGCGCTTCAGAACTCCTGAGGGGAATGCCGGGTGGCTGCAGGGATCTCGAAAACACAGCGCTGGCTCGATCTCATCGCGTTTCTGATCGGGCACCGCTACCCCGTCTCCGTGGATCAGATCATGACCGCGGTGCCTTCCTACACGGCCGACTACGAGTCGGGCGACACCACCCGCCAGCAATCCGTCCGTCGGAAGTTCGAGCGCGACAAGGACGAGCTGAAAGACCTGGGGATCCCGATCGAGACGGTCGACTACTCGATCAACTACGGCGGCGAGATGGAGACGGGATACCGGCTCTCGCGCCGGGACTACTACCTGCCCTATCTGCGGATCGTCGGTGGGGATTCCGAACCGGGCGACGATGTCGGGGAGGCGCGCCAGAAGGGGGCCAGGACGGTCGAGCTCGAGCCTCCGGAGTTGGGGCTGGCCCTGAACGCGCTATCCCGGGTCGCCGCTGTGCCGTCGTTCCCGTTCGTATCAGAGGCGCGCTCGGCGTTCCGCAAGCTTACCGGTGATCTCAACCCCGACGCGCTCGACGGCACGGTCACCTACGCGCAAAGCGACGACGCTGACGTGACTCGTGAGCGGCTTCGCGAACTCACGCGCGCGGTAGATCGACGAAAGACCGTCCGGTTCAGGTATCACGGCATCCAGAGGGGGCAGGCGACGGACCGCGAGGTTCATCCGTACGGCCTCTTCTTCCAGGGGGGAAGCTGGTACCTCACGGGTCACGACGCCGGCCGGGAAGGGCACCGGGTGTTCCGCGTCTCGCGCATGGAGGACCCCGATGTGAATGAGAAATCCCCCAACTCGCACGATTTCGAGGTGCCGGAGGATTTCGACGTCACGGCGCACACCGGCCGCGCCCCCTGGGAGCTCGGGTCGGGGGACGAAGAGCCCGTGATCGCCCGGGTGAAGTTCACGTTTCCGCGTTCGCTGTGGGCCGACCGAAACGGGCATGGAAGACTGATCGAGACGGACGACTACGGCAATGCGATCCGGGAGTTCGAGGTGCGACAGGTGAACCCGTTCCTGCGTTGGATTCTCACCTTTGATGGCGATGCACAAGTCGTTGATCCGAAAGAACTTAGAGTAGAGTTACTATTGCTGGCGCAGAAGGTCCTCGAGATCCATGAAGAGGCCGCCGAATGAGCCGCCAGGGAACCGCGCGGGATCAGCTCCAGCGCATCCTGTTCATGCTCCCCGCCGCGGGCGGGGAGGGGGCCGATCTGGCCCGGCTCGCCGAGTCGCTCGGTGTATCCGAGGAGGTCGTGGTGAGCGACCTGGACGAGGTCGCGTCGCGAGCGTACTACCACCGCGCCGGGCCTGCCGACGCGCTAAACGTCTACATCGAGGCGGATCGGGTCAGGGTGCGCACCACCGGCGACTTTCGTCGTCCCCCGAAGCTCGACCCGCGCGAGGCGCTCGCGCTCACCATGGGCGTCCGCGTCCTGGCCAGCGAGCGGGATCCGGAGACGCGGGCCGGCCTCCTGGATCTCGCCGAGCGTCTGGAGAGGGACCTCGCGTCGGTCCGTGTCGAGGACTTCCGTCCATCCCTCTCCGTCGAGGGAGACGGCGAGGGCGAGGCGGATGAGTTCCGCGGTCGGCTGTCCGACGCGATCGACACCCGGCGCGTCGTGGTGTTCGAGTACCTGAAGGCGAATGGCGCGACACCGGAGACGCGGACCCTCGAGCCCTACGCCCTCGTCGGATCGGCCGGCCGTTGGTACGCGATCGGCTTCGACCGCGACCGGCTGGACGTCCGCGCGTTCCGGGTGGACCGCATCCTCGACCTGAAGCAGCTCGAGACGGAGTTCGAGGAGCCGACGAGCTTCGATCTCGACGTCTACCTCTCCGGCCGCCGCGTCTACCGTGAGGACGGCGGCGTGTCCGCAACGATTCGCTACGCCCCGTCGATCTCGCGCTGGATCCTCGAGCGCGACGGCGCCGAGGAGGAAGGCGACGGATCGGCCGTCGTGGAACAGCACGTCGGCGACACGGATTGGGCGATCCGTCACGTGCTCCAGTACGGCGGCGAGGCGGAGCTGGTCGCGCCCCCGGGGTTGAGGACGAAGGTGATCGCGGCGGCGAAAGCGGTCGTGCGGGCGCACCAGATGAGTGGGGAAGGGGCGTAACAGGACGCCACAGGTCGCACGGGTCCGTCGTCTCCGATAGATTTCAGATAACTGGACGAAGAACTCTTTTATTGTCGAAGGAGCGAGCACCACGTCCTTCGCATGCACGCAGGAGACCGCATGATCTCTGCCGATTCCACCGTCAAGGACATCGTGATCGCCCACCCGATGGCCACCCGGGTGTTTGGACGACACCAGATCGACTTCTGCTGCCGCGGCGGCATTCCGCTGCGAGAGGCGTGCGAGAAGAAGGGACTGGACGCCGACGCCGTCGTGTCCGAGCTCGAGACGGACCTCGCCGGAAGCGGAGACGATCCGGACCAGTGGGCGGAGGCTCCGCTGGGCGACCTGATCGACCACATCCTGGCGACGTACCACGGACCGCTGCGAACCGAGCTCCCGCGGCTCGAGCAGATGGCCCGAAAGGTCCACGCCGTCCACGGAGAGCGCATGCCGGAGGTTCTCTCCGAGCTGGTCGAGGTGTTCGACGCGCTCCAGGAGGAGCTCGGGAGTCACATGCTGAAGGAAGAGCAGATTCTTTTTCCGATGATCAACGCGGGGCAGGGGATGGACGCCGGCGCTCCCATCGCGATGATGGAGGACGAGCACGCTTCCGCGGGTGCGGCGCTCGCCCGGATCCGGGAGCTGACGAACGACTTCACGCCCCCCGAAGGCGCCTGTAACACCTGGCGTGGGCTGTGGGCCGGACTCAGCGAGCTCGAGACACAGATGCACCAGCATATCCACCTCGAGAACAACATCCTCTTCCCGCGTACGATAGAAGGTGAGCTGCAGGCGCGGAGCGGAGTGGCTGTATCCGGTGAACAGTCGACTGCTGCTCATTAAGTCGGAGCCGACTGGCCGGATCGTGAGTTAGGGCCCCGCTGGTCTCCCGGTGCCGGCTGCGGCGTGTATCTCGGCGTCGACTTGACCCTCTCTTGACCCGCTCCGCCGACCGTGGGGACGACGACGAGCCGAAGCGTTGACCATGCGAGAGGCGGATTCGAAACGTGACAACTAGAGCAAGACGTTTCGTCATGGGGCTCGCCTTGCTGATCACTCCTTCCGGGGTCGGCGGTCAGCAGCCGGACGCTAGCGCCCTGGATAGCGCCGGGGTTGGCCCACCGCCCCCTCGGGGTCTCGAGTTCCTCGTGGAGGGCCACGACGGCCCGCTGCGTCTGGATCTGGGGGAGTCGGTGCTGGATGTGCGCGACGCGACCTGGGAGGCAGGGATGATCATCTTCCGCTACGCGTGGGATGCGAGCACCCGCCAGATACGACCGGGCGTCCGCGCCGCCGATCTGTCCGAGGTGCGCGCGGTATATCGCCGCCGGCGGGATTGGTGGAAGGGGGCGCTTCTGGGGGCCGGAGTCGGTGCCGTCGCCGGTGTCATCTATATCGCGCTCACCGACGCCCCCGACGCGAACCCGGCGCTCGAGATCGGCGGGTCCGCAGCGCTACTCGCGGGACTCGGGGCGCTCACACTCGACTTCGGCTCGTGGGTCACGGTGTTCCCATGAGTCGTGGACAACGAAAGGAGGGTCAATGAAATCGCCCGAAACGCTGCCCGGTGGGCTCGCGAGCGCGGGCTTCTGCATTCTGCTCTGGGGGTGTCAGGTCGGCGAGCCGACATTCATGGGAGGCCCCTGTCCCGAGCCTCCGGCCGACGGCCGGGCGCTCCTGCCGGAATCCGTCGGGACGAGGGTGGCTCCCCGTGACGCCCAGGAGAGATCCGGAGCCGAGCCGGAGTACATTCCTTACGACACGCCTCCGGCCTTGTTGAACCAGGACGACGTGGTAGACCTGCTGAACTGCTTTTATCCCGAGCAGTTGCGGGAAGACAAGGTGGGGGGGCGCGTGGAGTTGTGGCTCTACGTAGGTGAAGAGGGGTCCGTCGCCTCGAGTGAGGTCAAGACTTCCAGCGGCCACGCGGAGCTGGATCGCGCGGCGGTGTCGGTGGCCTACTACATGCACTTCAAGCCGGCGACGGACAACGGGACGCCTGGTCCCGTCTGGGTATCCCAGTGGCTCACCTTCGAGGCCCGTTAGGCGAACCGGTCCGTGGTCTGACCTGGCGTCGCGCTCTGACTACCGCGCGTCCCGGAGTTCGAGGGGGTATCGAAACCCCTTTCTGTTTGTCGGCTTCAGCCCGGTGTCAGGCCGAGCTGTGCGCCGCCGCAGGCATGCGAGGGGCGAGCGCGAACCGCAGCCACACAGCCACGAGGGTCAACGCCAGGACGCGCAGGGCCACGCCGACCGACACCGGTGCACCGATGGCTTCGGCGATACCGGGCGTCGCGAACCAGTAGTAGATGCCGGCAGCGGCACCGCCCAGCACCCGAAGGATGAGTGTCGAATCGGGTTTGACGAGCCCGACGACGGCGAACGTCACGAGGTAGCTCACCACACACCACGCGGCGATCGTCGCGTAGACCGTCCCGGCCGTAGCGAGTGGCCCGTCGACGAGCGCGAAGTACCCCCAGATGAACCCGGGCAGGGCGGCCGCGAACGCCCCGGTCGGCGTGGTGAGGAACCCGGTCGCCCCGGAACGCCCGCGCGTGAGCTTATGGATGTTCCTTTCGGGAGAGAGGTCGAGGCACGGGTTGATGCAGGCGGTACAGGTGGAACAGCGCCCACGCTTCATGTCGATCAGCGGGCTCTGGCCGTAGATCCGTTCTACGGGGAGCACAGGGCAGATCGCGTTGCAAAACCCGGCCCGTGCGTCGAACAGCGCGCCGAGCAGGAGCGCCAGGATCGCGACGGCGATCACGGTGGCGAACAGCGCCACTCCGTCCGTGTTGAACAGGAACCGTCGTGCCGGCACGAGGAGCGCGAACAGGGCGATCCCGAACAGGTTCGCGCCGTACACCCACTTCGGACTCGCCCGCTGGGGTTCCCTCCGCCGGTTGCTCAGCATGTTGATCGTGGCCAGGGGACACGCGTTCCTCCAGATGAGCGGGCTCAAGAGCAGCGTGGCCGGGACGAGCGGGATGGCCACGTTCCACAACAGCCCGAGCGACAGTTCGGGAAGCACGAGCAGCCCGACGAGTATCACGACGGTGGTTATCACCCCGGCGACCTGGACAGCCACCCAGGTCTTCCATGACGCGGTCGTGTTCAGTGCGGTCGTGTTCATTCCGGTGCTCCGATCCCTTCTCCGGTTGATGAGCCCGGCTTTGCCCGGGCGAGTGAACGGTCCAGCATCACGGCGTGACTACGCCGCGTACTCCTGTTCCAGCACGCGCGGCGTCGAGTGCCTGGTCGATGTCGTCGAGCGAGTACTGATGGGTGACGAGTTCCTCGACGCGAACGCGGCCCTGACGAACGAGCTCGATCACGCGTGGATAGTCGACGGGGCGGCAGCCGAGCGAGCCGACGATCTCGAGTTCGCGGAACATCACGCGGCCGGCGTTGAGGGCCATCTTCTCGGGGCTGTACCCCACGAGCACGAGGCGGCCGCCGGTGCGCAGGCCGGTGAGCGCAAGCTCCTGGGTGGCGGCCTTTCCGACGACCTCGAACGCCACGTGGGCACCGCCCCCGGTGAACTTCCGGATCTCCTTGTCGGGACGATCGACGGCCCCGGGGTCGAACGCCTCGGTCGCGCCGAGCCGCCGGGCCCATTCGATTTTCTCCGGGGCCACGTCGATGGCGACCACCCGCGCGCCGACGGCCGCGGCCATTTGCACGACGTTCAGACCGACCCCGCCGCACCCGACGACGACGACCCAGTCGCCCGGGGCGACCCGGCCGCGGTTGATGACCGCGTGATAGGGGGTCGTGACGGCGTCGGCGATGACGGACCCCTCGACGAGCGGGATTTCCTCGGGCAGGTGAAACACGTCCTTCGCACTCACGGTTACGAACTCGGCGTATCCGCCGTCGGTGTGGTTTCCGAGCATGAGGCTGCGCTGACAGATGTTCTCTCGGCCGATGCGGCAGGCCTCGCACGACCCGCACGACAGCACGGCGGCGGCCAGTACGTGATCCCCTCGATCGAACCCCGAGACTTCGCTCCCCGTATCCTCGACGGTCCCCGAGACCTCGTGCCCGAGGATCATCGGCGGGTCCTTGAACGTCGGCGTCCCGTGGTCGAGGTAGTGGAGGTCGGTGTGACACACGCCGCAGCCGGCGACCCGGATCAGCAGCTCGTGTGGAGCGGGGACGGGATCCGGGACCTGCTCGACGGTGAGCGGCTTCCCTGAACCGTGGAAGATGGCGGCTTTCAATTAATGCCTTCTCTCTGCTGCCCCTTGTCGGGCCGGGGCCTCGTGTAAACGACTCGAAACAGCGACATCGCGGCCGTGCAGCCGGCGCAGGTGTCAGGGAGCTCCTCCGCGGTGAGCGGGTCCAGCAGCACCTCCAGGCCCAGGGTCTCGTACAGCTCGGTGACCTCGGTCAGACGGGGCGGCGAGCCGGTGAACCGACGCAGCCACCCGCGCCCCGCCAACTCGGCGTCGCGCGCGTCTCGCTGGGGTCCGACCTCCACGTCGGGGCTCACGCCATCGCTGCCGTCGCCTGGTCCGTCTCGTGGAGCTTCGCGAGACGCCGCTGCGCCACGACGCCCGCTCCGACGGCCCCGGTGAACTGGCCGAGCGGCTCGGGCGGGACGTTGGCCGCATCGCCGAGCTGCTCGCGCATCACGCGGGCCATGGTCGGGAAACGCATGATCCCGCCCACGAGCGTGAATTCGGGTTCCATCTGCACCCGCTTCATGAGCCGTACGCAGCGCTCGATCAGGGACTCCATCGCGCCGTGCATGATGTCCGCGGGCTGAGCGCCGTTGCTCACGTGGTTGATGACCTCGGACTCGGCGAACACCGCGCACACGCCCGAGATCGGAACGACGTCCTTGGATACTTCGACGAGCGGGCCGATCTCCTCGATCGCGTACCCGAGGTAGCGGGCGGTTTTCTCGAGGAACGCCCCCGTGCCCGCGGCGCACTTGTCGTTGAGCCGGAACGAGCGCACGCGCCCGATCTCGTCCAGACGCATGGCCTTCATGGTCTGGCCGCCGATGTCGAGCACGGTCCGGGTCGCGGGGAAGAAGTATCGCGTCCCCCACGACTGGGCTGTCATATCGGTCATCTGGAGGTCGCGGAACGTCACCTGGTTCCGGCCGTGGCCCGTAGACGCGATGTAGTCGACGGCGTCACGCGAGAGCCCGGCCTCGGCGAGCGCGAGGTCGAGCGCCTGGCCGGCGGCGTGGTCGAGCTTGAACCCGGTCGGCAGCATGCCGGTCCCGAGCAACTCCCCGGCCCCCACGATCGCGGCCTTGGTGTATGTCGATCCGACGTCGATCCCGGCGGTGACGCTCATGACAGGGCTCCTTCCGCCGCGCCTGAGCCGACGGGTTTGGCCTCGCGGGACTTCCCGATCCGCTCGAGCGCGAACAGGGCGGCACCCAGTGCACCCATGAAGTGGGACTCCTCGCTGACGTTCATCTTCTTGCCGATCACGTCCTCGAGGATGGAGACCATCGCCTCGTTCCTCGTGACGCCCCCGGTAAAGGTGATCTCCCCCTCGATCCCGACCCGCTTCAGAAGCCCGAACGAGCGGCGCGCGATGGACTGGTGCACGCCGAACAGGATGTCTTCGATCTTCTTGCCCTTCGCGAGCCAGGAGAGGACCTCGGATTCGGCGAACACGGTGCACGTCGTGCTGATCTTCACGGGCCGTTCGCCGAGGAGGGCGGTGGGGCCGAGCTCGTCCAGCCCGAGCTCGAGCGCAGCCGCGGCGGACTGGAGGAACCGCCCCGTTCCGGCCGCGCACTTGTCGTTCATGCAGAAGTCGAGGACGTCTCCTCCGGGACGGAGGCGGATGGCCTTCGTATCCTGGCCGCCCATGTCGATGACGGTCTCGGTCTCGGGGAACATCTTCGCGGCCCCCCGGGCGTGGCAGACGATCTCGGTGATCTGGTCGTCCCCGAACTCCACCCGATAGCGGCCGTACCCCGTCCCGATCACGTACCCGATCTCTTCTTCGGGAATTCCGCCGTCCTCGAGCGCGGTCTCGAAGGCACTCTGCGCGGCCAGCACCACGTTGGCGCCGGTGGACTGGAGCGCCCGGCCGACGATGTCCCCCTGTTCGTCCACGACGACGGCCTTCGTCTGCGTGGATCCGACGTCTACGCCTGCCGCGTATGACATCCGTGTACCCCCTGGCTTTCGTTCAGCTCGCGACCGGCTCGGCGGTTCGACGGATCTCGCGTGACTGGAGTCCCTCGAAGAACGCGTCGATCCGGTTCTTGAGCTGGGCCTCGGACACGACCCGTTTGTCCATCATGTCCGACTCGATGTAGAGACAGAGCACGTCACGCTGCTCCAGGACGCGCTTGCGGCTGTCGGCCAGCCCGGTAGAGACCGTCCGGCAGCTCTTGATGGGGTGGTAGACGACGCCGTCGGCGTCGTACTTGTCGATCGCCTCGATCAGCGGCTTGTCGTGGAAGAGCATCGCGTCGACCGCGCGCTGGACCCCGTTCAGGAGCCCCTCGGCGAGGCTCTCGATGGGCCGGTCGAGGTCGTACTCGAAGTCGGAATCGAGGCCGCCCGAGGCGAACCACATGTACGTCGATCCGACGAACACGCCGCCCCACTCGGAGAAGAGCTGGTAGAAGCGGCGGAAGATCGGATAGCACGGAACGCCGAGGAAGATCAGGCGGTGGGCCTCCTCAGGGTCGACGAGGGCGCCGATCCCGTTGTCGGCCTTGAACTGCATCTCCTCGACGAGGTCGCCGAAGTACTTCGCGCCCTCCTCGGTTCCCCGCAGCGCGTTCGCGACGCCGAGGTGAACGGTTCCCTCGAGCATGGCGTCGTACACGGCGGGCTTCGCCCGGTTGAGCTCGAGAAGTCGGCGCCAGTCGCGTCCCATACGGTTCGTGTTGTCGAGCACTTCGCGCAGACGGTCGATGTCGAACGGCCGGCCGGTATGCTCGACGAGCGTGTCGATGAGCTCGCGGAGCTGGCCCTCGACGTACCGACGGTCCCGCTTGAAATCGCCTGGCGTGAACTGGACATACGGTGAGCGCGTGCCGGGCACGTCGACCGTGACGATCGGGATGTCGTACATGCGCTCCCAGATCTCGGCCCATTTGAGATACGTGTTGCAGGCGTTGGTGAGCACAGCGATCGACGGCTTCGGGATCGTACCCATAGGGTGCTCGCCGTTGCGGAGCTGCAGCGCGTAGTCGGCCTTCACGTAGCCGCAGACGTCTGGCGAGAACCCGTGATCCTCCGCGAGGCTCAGGTATTCGTCGGACACGCGGCGAACGGCGGTCTGAAGCGAGTTGATTTCGGGGAAGACGACAGGGAGTTCGAACGAGCGGAGCAGCTCGACGAGGCTTCCCATGACGAAGACGTACGCGGCCTGCCCACCCGTCTCCGCCGTGTGCGTCAGCTCGCCGAACCACTGGCGGAACAGCTGTCCCCCCTCGTGGGCCCCCCGGCCGACCAGTTCGTGTGTCATGGTTGTCGGACTCATGTGGGTCTCCCTGGTGCTCAATAGAAGAGGAGGTTCTCGACGAACGTCTCGAGCTGGATCTGGAGGTGATCGAACCCGGTCATGCGCTCCTCGAACTCCGTGACGAAGTACGGGATGTCGGCCTCGTCGAGGGCTTCCGAATAGGCCACCTGCTCGTCGAGCCCCGGCTCGCACATCTTCGCGGCGGAAACGATCGCGGCCTCCGCGCCCGAGGTCCGGATCCGCTCGAGCAGCATCTTCTCCTTGGGCTTCCGCAGGTCGTGCTGGACGGGGCTGTACGACGATCGATTGAGATAGGCGTCGGCGAGCGCCTCGAGCGGCGGGCCGTTCGTGTGAACGTCCTCGAGAATCCAGCGGAGCCCGATCAGCAGGTCGTCGTCCACGACGTAGCAGAAGTGGGCGATCTCGCGAAGCAGGTCGAGCGGAGGCTGTTCGCAGAACCCGCCCTCGAACACGACACGGAGCTTGTCCTGCTTCTTCGCCTCTCGGCCCCGTATGAGAGGGAGCACGGTACGGAGCAGGTCGTTGTGCTCCTCCCGCGGCAGCACGCCCGCCAGCGCGACCAGGACCCACGCCTCGTGGACGGCGAGCATCCACGGGGTTTCGCGCTTGATCGCGTAGAGGTCGCGCAGCAAAGACCGGTTCTCGTTGAACACGCCGATCGCGTGGTGCAGGTCGGCGTCCTCGACGGTGCGTCCGGCGACGCCCTCGATGTCGGCGAGCATTCGCGCGTATTCCTCGGAGAGGTACGTGAGCGAGAAGCTGCTGTTGGGATTCTGCGGCAGGTACATGATCTGTGCGGGCTCGGGGCGGTTGCGGCCCCAGATGCCCGCGAGGTTGCGGGCGGCGTCGCAGATCGGGTGCGTGACGAACATGTCGACCTCGACACGGCCCGTGAGCGCGAGCTCGAGCGAGCTCCGGAGGATCGAACACAGATAGGACCCGAAATGCGAGTCCGCCTCGCGACGTTCGACCTGCGCGCCCCTCATCTTGACCGGCAGTACGCCGGCCGCGTGGGCCAGCTCCTCGGGGAAGTAGACCTGGAAGTGGCCGAGGACCTTGCCGCCGCGCTCCCGCCAGCGTTTGACCGTCGGGAAGTCCGGGTCCTCCGCGACCTCCCGGCAGTAGGCGAGGATCGAGTCGAGATCGCCGTCCTCCGGCAGGTCGAGAAGTGGCCCGTCCGGGACGACTGGTCCCGTGGGCTCGGGCACCGTGCTCATGCTCGTACCTCCTGCCAGACCGGGGTTCGCTTCTCGCGGAACGCGCTCAGTCCTTCGTGGGCGTCCCGTAGCTCCATGAGGTCGTTCAGATACAGCTCCTCGACGCGTTGCATTGCGGTGTCCGCCTTGCCGGTCTCGCCGACGTGCACCGCGCGCTTCGCCAGCCGCAGGACGGCCGGACTGAGCGACGCGACGCTCGTCGCGTAGTCCTCGACGACCGCCTCGAACTCGTCGTCGGGGATCGTGCGGGTCGCGAGTCCCATCCGAACCGCCTCGGGTCCGCTCACCACACGACCGGAGAGGATCAGATCCATGGCTCGCTGTCGGCCGACCAGACGTGGGAGAAGGACGGCGGCGGCGGGTGGGAACACGCCGAGCTTGATCTCCGGCTGTCCGATCTTCGCGCTGTCGCGGGCGAGGACGGTGTCGCAGGCGAGGGCGAGCTCGCATCCGCCGCCGAGCGCGGCCCCGTTCAGGGCGGCGATCACGGGGCAGGGCAGCGCGAGCACCTGCTCGATGACCCGGTGGAACGAGTGGATCATGGCGTCCACGCGGTCCGCCGTGTGGTCCTCGACGCTTACGCCGGCGCAGAACGCCTTGCCGGCCCCCGTGATGAGAACGGCCGTGGGGCGGGGGTGCCCGTCGAGTGACCGGAACAGCTGGCGCAGCTCGTCGAGCATGGGAATGTCGAGGATGTTGAGCGGCGGCCGGTCCAGGGTGACCCGGGCCAGTCCGTCCGATCTCTCCAGTCGCACGAATTGGAGGTCCACGGCTAGACCGCCCCGCCGGCCCCGGCCATGTCCGCGTGGGCCGGTTCGTCGCCTCCGCCGGACAACGCGGCCCCGCAGGCCCCGCAGAACTCGAACGCCGCCGGGATCCCCTCCGCGCCGCACCCTTCGCAGTCGATGCTCGGCGGGCCCCACAGGAACTCGCTCGATCCGCCGGACGCCGCCCGCTCGCGCATCTCCATGTACTTCGGCGGACGCTTCTCGACGAACGCTCGCATACCCTCCCAAGGCTCGAGGCTCGAGTAGTGGGTCGCGAGCCAGTCGCCGGCGTGTCCGATCGTCTGATGCCACGACAGGTCCTTCCAGAAGTTGACCTGCTGCTTCGTGTAGCGGACGCATTCGGGGAACTGGTTCAGGAGCTGTCCCGCGAGGTCGTCCACCGCTTCATCGAGCCTCGAGAGGTCGATCGCGTACCCGTCCTCCCGCTTGCCGGCCTTCTTGATCTGCTCCGGGGACGCCCCCTCGATGAACTCGCCTTTGAACGTCACGGAGGGGATGACCCGGTTCACGAGCCCCCACTCGAGCGCCTGCGGCGCCGGGATCTGCCCGTTGAACAGGAGCATCTCACGGGCGCGGCGGTCGCCGATCATGATCGGTAGCCACTGCGTGGCTCCGCCGGCGGCGACGCTGCCGACACGCGTCCCCACCTGACCGATCCAGGCGTGCTCCGCCATCACGGCCAGGTCGCAGGCCATCTGGGATTCGTTGCCGCCGCCGACGGCCATGCCGTTCAGGCGCGCGATGACCGGCTTCCCGCAGTTCACGATGCTCTCGAGATATGTCCGGAAGAGCCGCATGTACTTCCAGTAGTCGCGGGGCCTCGTCGTGTAGAGCGCCTCGTACTCCTTCACGTCGCCGCCGGTGCAGAACGCACGGTCGCCCGCCCCGGTGTATACGATCACCGAGACCTGGTCGTCGAAGGCCGCGTCGCGGAACGCGGTCGCGAGCTCCTCGAGGGCCGGGGTCGAATAGGCGTTGTAGTTGTGGGGGCGGTTGATCGTGATGCGCGCGACCCAATCGCCTTTCTCGTATAGGATGTCCTTGAACTCGTATGAACCGGCGTCTCTGGACTCGAAGTGCGGCATCGTTCCTCCGGGCTGTGCCCTCAGTCGGCCCCGTTTCCGAGTGAAGCCGTCCGGACGGAAGACTCTGCGAGGACGGATTCGACGTACCGATCCGCCGGGGCCGCCAGCAGATCGTGATAGGTCCTGAACAGGTGAGCCGCGCACTCGCCCGCCCAGTTGTCGGGCAGCAGGGCGCGGGGCAGGTATGGATCCATGCGCGGGAAGTCGCGGTACTTGTGGACGAGCCTGAATCGGAGGACATAGGCGTCGTCGTCCGACATCTCACCTCGCTCGACCTCGTCCCGCACACGCGTGAAATCGGGGACGTGACGTCCGATGAACTCCTCGTAGCGGCCGTTGATCGCCGCGAGGTCCCAACACCTGTCCACGAGCCGCGCGGGGTCTGAAAAGGCCGCGCCCGTCGCTCGGAAGCAGGTCAGGTAGTCGCCGACACCCAGCGAGTCCGCCAGCTCCTCGACCTCTGCCTCCACGTCGTAGGGGGAGATCCAGAGCCCGTTACCGTGTGATCCGAACCCCAGCCACATGAGGCGGTCGCGCACACGAGCCCGCAGGTGCCTTTCGTCCTCGGGAACTGAATAGGCGAGCAGGTACCAGCTGCCGTCCCAGGGCTTGTCCCAGTCGGGGTGGTAGATCCGGGCCTTCCCCTCTTCGAGGAGGTGACGGCCTGCAGGCGTGAGGTCGTAGTAGCTGCGTCGCCCATCGCGTTCGGACTGGATCCAGCCTTTGGCGGTCATGCGGGAGAGGACCGTGCGCACTGCCGGCTCGGACACGCCCAGCGGGGCGAGGAGGCTGATCAGGCCGCCTACCCAGACGGGGCTCTTCCGGTGAAGCAGGTAGTCACCGAAGAGGGTGAAAACGAGGTCCTGAGGTCGCTGCATTGTCGTCTTCCTGTGCGGCGCAGGATCGACCAGATATTACGTAGCAGAAACGATCGTTATACAAGTGTAAGATATTCTGGGTCGGATGGCGAGAGGGAGAGGGACGGGCCGTGAGGAACAGCGTCCTGTGTCGCCATGGCGCTCGGGACACAACGTCCCCACCCTGTAGAAGTGAGTTCAGCATCTTCATGTCCACCATGGCAGTGTGGTCGTTCGGTCCCGAGACTCGCGGGGTCCCCGGCGACGATCCGAGGAGGTTCTGATGGCGACGGAGTGGATGATCCGCGGGGTCCAGTACGGCAACTGTAACTGCGACTGGGGCTGCCCCTGCCAGTTCAACTCGAAGACGACCCACGGCAACTGCGAAGCCGTCGTCTGCGGTCACATCGAGGAGGGATACCACGGCGATACCCGTCTCGACGGACTCGATTGGGCCATGGTCGTGTGGTGGCCGGGCGAGGTCGCCGATGGGAACGGGAGGCAGCAGGCGATCATCAGCGACAAGGCCAGCGACACACAGCGGGAGGCCCTCTCGAAGATTCTCCACGGCGAGGACACCGAGCCGGGCGCCACTCACTTCTTCATCTACAACAGCACGATGGGCGAGACGCTCGAACCGATCGTCCGCCCGATCGAGCTTTCGATCGACGTCGACGCGCGGACGGCCCGCCTGGTCGTCCCGGGGATCGTCGAGTCGACCGGCCTCCCGATCATCGACGAGCACACGGGTGCAGAGAAACGCGCCCAGATCCACCTGCCGGCTGGATTCGAGTACACGGTCGCGGAGATGGGCAGCGGAACGACGAAGGCGACGGGGGCGATCGAGCTGGATCTGTCGGACAGCTACGGCCAGTTCAACGTGCTCCATCTCAACCAGGACGGTGTGATCAGATAGGGGAGGCCATGGCGGCTTCCGAATCCTGGTCGGTCGCGCGGCGCGACCGCGTCGCGATCACGACGGCCCTCGTCGGGGTCTCTGTTCTTGCGTGGCTCTACCTGTTCCGGACGGCCGGGGCGATGGACTCCGCTGGCTCGATGGACATGGACATGGTCCGGATGAGCGCCTGGGGCTCGACCGAGTTCCTCCTCACGTTTCTGATGTGGGCGATCATGATGGTCGGGATGATGGTGCCCTCCGCCATCCCCATGACCCTCGTGTACGGCGCGGTCGTCCGGAAGGCCGCGGGGCAGGGTTCCGTCGTCGCTCCCACGGCGGTGTTCATCGGCGGCTACGTCCTGATGTGGACTCTGTTCAGCCTCTTCGCGACGGTCGCCCAGTGGGGGCTCGATCGCGCCGCGGTCCTCTCGCCGATGATGGTGATGACGAGTCCGGCGATCGGGGCGGGCGTGCTAATCGCCGCCGGTCTCTATCAGCTCACGCCGCTCAAGGAAGCGTGTCTGAGCCACTGCCAGTCACCGGTCCATTTCATCTCCAGCCATTGGCGTCCGGGTACATCGGGCGCGTTCAGGATGGGGATGGAGCACGGGCTGGTTTGTCTCGGGTGTTGCTGGCTGCTCATGGTCCTCCTCTTCGTCGGCGGCGTGATGAACCTGCTGTGGGTCGCCGCGATCGCGGTGTTCGTGCTGATCGAGAAGATCGTCCCCCACCCGACGTGGCCGGCGCGGATCAGCGGCGCGGCGATGATCGTGGCCGGGGTCGCGGTGCTGGTCGGCTGGATTCGCTGAACACGGGCGACGGGTTCACCCGGATGCTGTGGTGGACGATGGGTCCCCGGGTGAGGAACTCGGACCTGCGGGAGATTCTGGACCGGCTGGGAGTCTGACGACTCAGCTCCCGGATCGCACCGCCCGTCCGAGCATGACCCAGCCTGCACCGGCCGCCACGCTCCCGATGATCTGACCCCAGAGCGGTCCGATCGCCACGACGAGAAGCGGGATCGCGAGAAACCCGCCCAGCACGAGGCCCGGTCCCGCCTTCGAGATCTGTCCGGCCTTCAGCATCCAGCCTGAGTAGACGAGCCATCCGAGCATGAATCCGCCGGCCGAGATCGCCGCGCTGAGGTCGAAGAGGCTGAACCCGTCCTGATTCTCGAGCGCCTCCAGTCCTGCCGGCGCCGCGAGGGCCATGTCGTGGATAATGAACGCCTGACCCCATTCGAGGGGAAGCAGGACGGCGGTCCCGAGGAACGCCAGCGCGAACGCGACGACGCCGAACTTCCCGGGCACGCCCGCGTGGGTCTCCCGGAGGCCGATGAGACCGTAGAGAACAAGCAGCGCGATCCCGGATGCGATCAGCTGGCGGGTAAAGAAGACGGTCGAAGCGGCCACAGCGGCGAAATCCCGGTCGATCCCGAGCTGCGGAGTGAGGACGAGGTTGATTCCTGCCAGGAGTACGCCGGCCAGCATTAGCGCGACGCCGGAGCCGGGCAAACGGTCGGCTACCGGATCGTTCATGGCTTCTGAGTGCATCGATTGGTCCTCGGGGTTCCGTGTCTCGTCAGAAAGGGAAGCACTGCTGCGCATCTTCGTCTGACAGTGGTACGCGCCCAGCGAGACGACGGATTCGTGGAACCCCGGATGCACGAAGCCCCCGCCCGGCGAACCGGGCAGGGGCCTCGAAGGACTGCTGCCGTGGTTCGGCTCAGCCGGCCAGCTCACCCACCGCCGACGCGAGCTTGTGCACGCGGTCCGCGTCGCTGGAGGAATTCGCTTCCCGGTGCAGCTCGTTCGAGAGCGCGGACAGCCCGCTCCTCGATCCGCCCTGGGCGGAGGAGAGGGCAGAACGTACCTCGGCGATTCGCTGCGCCGACAATCCGCCCGACCGCTCGAGCTGGTCGACGTACGCACCGGCGAGCGCGAATGACGCCGGCCACTCGTACTGCGGCTGGCCCTGCGCGTTCAGATACTCGAGCCTCGCCGACTTCGCGGCGTCGATCTCGTTCTGCGTCAGGTAATCGCTCGGGACGAGCTCGAAGATGTCGAGTCCGCGGGCGATCTCGGAGTTAACGATCACGCCGTTGTACCAGTACACCGACCAGCTACCGGCGCTCTGCATGCGGTCCGCGTAAAGCGGTCCGCGATCGTGGAACGCGATCTCGTGCGGGTTCTTCGGGTCGGTCCAGTCGAAGATGTTGATCCCGCCTTGATACCAGCCCTGGACCATGACGTCGCGGCCGGGGATCGGAATCAGCGATCCGTTGTGGGCGACGCAGTTCTCCTGCGAGGTCTGCGCGGCGGGCAGCTTGAAGTACTGGTGGAAGACCATCTTCCCGTTCTCGATGGTGAAGATGGCGTCGGCGCCCCACTCGTACGGGTCGTCGATGCGGCACTTCGGACCACCGCCGCCGCCCCACTCGTCGGTGAAGAGCACCTTCGAGCCGTCGTTGTTGAACGTCGCCGAGTGCCAGTAAGAGAAGTTCGAGTCGGCGACGGCGTCGATCCGGACGGGATTCTCGGGATCTGTGATGTCGAGCAGGAGCCCGTATCCCCCGCAGGCGCCGCCGGCAAGACCGATCGCGGGATACAGCGTGATGTCGTGACACTGCGTCGGGCCCGGACGCGGGGCATCCGGATCGGCCGAGTCACCGCCGCCCTGGGCCGCGACCATCTGCTCGATGATCCCGGGGATCTCCTCGCGGAGCGTGGCGCTGTCGGCTGCCGTGGGCTCGCCGGTGCCGCCGCGCTGGCGAACGATCCGGGTGAGCTGCGGGCCGGTGAACTGCGGGGGCAGGACGATCACCTGTCCCTGGATCTCGGCGATGAACTCACCGCGAGCCTCGGCCTCTTCGGCCTCGCGGCGATCCGCGGGCGAGGCGCCGTGGACCGGCGGTGCGACGAGGTCCTGGAAGATCCGGGGCGAACTCACAATCGCCGCGTCCTCGGGCGAGTCGAGCGGCACGCGGATGACCTCGATGCGGAAGAGGGCAGAGTTCGGGTCGTCGGGCGCCGCTACGCAGCCCGGGAGCTCCTCGGCCGGTCGGACCGGCGCCGAGCCGGAGACGTAGATGTAGACGTTGTCGTCGTCGCCCGGGTGCTTGAGGACGGAGTGCGTGTGAGAGCCGCGGCAGGTCTGCACGTTCGCGACGTAATCCGGGTTCCGGATGTCCGAGATGTCGAAGATCCGAATGCCGCGGAGCCGGTGGTGGCTCACGGCTTCCTGAACGCCCTCATCGCTGCAGTCGAGGCGTCCTGCGGTGCCTTCGCCCGACACGAAGAGGAGGTTTCCGTAGACGGAGACGTCGCTCTGCGAGGCGGGGCAGACGTACTCGACCGCGAGGGTCGGATTCGCCGGGTCGGAGATGTCCCAGACCATGACGCCGTCGTAGTTGCCCTGGATCGCGTAGTCGCCGAGAAACGCGAGGTCGGAGTTCGTCGAGCCGACGAACGACTCCGGCGGAGGCGTCTGCGAGACCCACGCGAGGTTCCAGATGGCCTCTTCGGCGTCGAAGACACCGGCGCCCAGGCCGACGCGCGGGTCGGGGGAGGGCGGTCCGGACGGCGTCATCGCCGGGGCGGCGGTCGACGCGGTCTGGACCGACGCGCTCCTCGACGAACAGGCCGAGAGAACGAGTGCGACCGCGACGAGCGCGAACGGCGCGAGTCGGGCAGAGGCGGGCGCACGGAGCGACGCGAATCGAGACGTCATGGTCAAATCCTCTTCGGGGGACAACTGCTGCGGAACTATCGGTCGGACCCGCCGCTCATCTCTTCGAGCATGAGCTTCATGCGGCGAATCTCGGTGATCTGATCTACCTGGATATCCGAGGCGAGCTTGAACGACACGTCGTCGTTGGTCGCCCCGTCGGTCGCGAATAGCTCGCGAACCATCATCACGGCGCCCTCGTGGTGCATGATCATATACTCGAGGAAGAGCCGGTCCCACTCGGCGCCGCGGGCCGTGTCGAGCCGATTCAGCTGCTCGTCGGAGAGCATGCCGTGCATGAGCATCGGCTTCTCGCCGTCGACCATCAACTGAAGTCCGTCGATCTCGACCTCGGGCGCGTGCTGGCGGCGGTCGCGCAGCCAGCTCTGCATGAGCGCGATCTCGTCCTTCTGGGCGTTAATGATCCGCGACGTGAGAATCCGCATCTCGTCGCTCGCGTCGTGAGTCGGTGCCATGCCGGCCATGACGAGCGCCTGGGCGTGATGCGAGATCATGCCCTGCATGAATTTCACGTCGCCCTCGTTGACGTTCATGAGGACGCTGTCGGCGCGGGCCTCGTACAGCCTGGTCAGCGCCTCGCGCTCGGCTTCGTCGGGGCCGGGAGCGGTCTGCGGCTCCGCCTTCGGCATCGTCTGCGGTTCTGGCGCGCCCGCGCAGGCGGAGACCAGCAGCACGGTGATGACGATCGGAATCCAGCGGAGGTGTCGACTATTCATGCGGACCTGTACGGCAGGGTCTTCAGAACTGACTCGAAACGAGCCGACAAGATACACGATTGCCCGGGGATACGCGTGTCCGCGCGCGTGGAGGTTGCGGCCTAGTTCTCGACGGCCTCGCCGTACTTCGCCCGGATCTCGTCGATGACGGCGAGAAACTCCGGGTGGTCCTGGGCGTGCCGAATAAACCCGTTGTTCGACATCCTGAGGGCGTCGAACGAGTCTTCGGCGAGCAGCTCGTTCAACATCGCCGTCGCGGGCGCGACCAGGCCGACGCTCATCAAACGGGCGGTCCCTTCGAGGACTGGCAGTCCCGGCGGCCGGGGGCCCAGCTCGTCCAGGGTCGCGGGGACCCCGGTCTCCGCATAGCGATGTACCAGCGGCAGGTACCTGTCGAGGTTTTGCGCGACCACCGCTGAATCGGCCCCGGGTGGGAAGCGGCCGGGGTCGGACAGAAGGATCTGTTTCGCCTCTTCCACCATCCCCAGTCGCCCCATCGTCATGACCAGCAGCGCACCCCCGAACGCGACGTCGGCCTCCACCAGCCGAAGGGAATACGACGGGAAGCCCGGCGATGCACGCGATGGCGGCGACGGTGAGCACGAACCCCGGCAGGAGGCTTGCCTGGACGAGAAGGTCCGCGGCCTAAAGGACGACGAACGCCGTTGCCGCGTACACCGCCGCGACCCGGAAGACCTTCCGGCGTTTCATCTCCTCGAAGAAGCTCAACGGCTCTCCAGCCCGAGTCTCGTCCGCACCTCATCCCGGATCGATTGAATCCGGGGATCGTCACGCATGTCCCACAGGGCCTTCTGGTGCAGCCCGCCCAGCGCGTCGTTCGCATCCTCGAAGAGGGCGGACTGAATCTGGCCGATGGCGATGTCGGGGCGGCCGACCAGAACCTGAAGCTGGGACGTGGCCAGCGGACTGCGAACGAGCACCGGGTCCACCTCGCCCGGTTCGCCGGTCGCTCTGAAGTGCTCGATCGCATCGAACGTCGCCTCGAGGGCCCGAAACGCTCCGTCCGCGTCGGCCTCGGGCATGCCGAGCTCGCGGGTCCAGTCGCGGGCCGCCTCTCGCGCCTCACCCACACGGCCCTGGTAGAGCCTGGTGTACCAGAGCGCCTGCAGGCCGGTTTCGACCTGCCCAAGTTCGATGAGGCGAAGCGCGTGTCCGGCCGCCTCGTCCAGGTCGAGAACCTGATAGATGGACGCGGCCGCGTTCGTGATGCCGCGGGAGAACGGCTCCCGGCGGATCGCCCGCTCGATGAGGGTCTCCGCTTCCTCGTCGCGGCCGGTGCGCGAGTAGACCTGGGCCAGCCACTGCATGGCCTCGGTGTAGTTGGGGTCCAGCTCGAGCGCGCGAACGAGGGGCTCGTCCGCGTCTTCCCACAGCCCCGCCCAATAGCTGAAGTAACCGCGGACGGCGTGCGCCTGCGGAAGGTCGGGATCGATCGCGAGTGCCCGATCGATCGCGGCGTTCGAACTCGCCCACATCTCGCTCGGCGGCAGCTGCGTGTGATATACCGACGCCAGCATCCAGGCCTCGGCCAGACCCGCCCAGGCAAGGGCGAATCCGTTATCCGCGTCGATCGCCGCCTCGAAGTTCCGCACCGCCTCGAGGATCGAGGGCCGGGTGCGCAGGGCGAGGTTGTACCTGCCTCGCAGGAAATGATCGTAGGCTTCCGAGTCGATCGTCCTCGGACCGGCCGACGCTCCGTCGGCAGCCAGCCGCACCTGGAGGGCGCCGGCGATCTCCTCGGCGATCCGTGCCTGGGTCTCGAAGATGTCGTCGACACTGCCCTCGAACCGGTCGGTCCAGATCACGTCGCCGTCTGCCCCGCCGACGAGCTCGATGGCGATGTCCACGGCGTCACCTGACCGCCTGACTCTCCCCGCGAGGATCGAGGTTGCTCCGATCGAATCGGCCACCTGCTGAGCGGAGATGCTCGACCCCGCGAACTGCCACGTGGAGCTGCGCGCCTTTACGTCGAGGTCCGGGATCTTGCCCAGGGCGTATATCAACTCCTCCGCGATCCCGTGGCTGAAGAACTCGTTGTCCGGGTCGGGGCTCGCGTTCTCGAAGGGCAGGATCGCGATCGACGGGGCCGCCGCGTCCGCCTCCTGGGCCACGTCTCCCCCGCCGGGCCGCAGAAACCACCCGGCAGCGACGCCGGCCAGCAGCAGCACGACGACCAGGGCGAGCGTCTTCGGGGGAAGAACGGCCGGGCCCTCCGACGCGTCGTCACCGGGAGGCGCCTCGGGCGTCACGTCGAAGTACCACGAGAGCACCAGAGCGACGGGGAACCCGATGATCGAGAGAATCGCCGCGCCGGTGAGGACGGCGTCCGGCATGCGGAGCGCCTCGACGAGCAGATCCGCCGCCTGCAAAACGACGAACGCGCCGGCCGTGTAGACGGCCGCGACTCGAAAGACCTTCCGGCGCTTCAGTTCGTCGAAGAGGCGCACTTCTCTCCGGGGTATCTGGGCGATTAGCAGACGATGCTCGAACAACCTAACGAAATCTGTTATCCCCGGGGGGTCGCCCGAAACGACCGATCGGGCGCATCTTCACGCCCCGTTGCCACTGCTGCGAGAGGCGAGGGCCGCGATCGCGATGTTCAGGAAGACCCCGGAACGACCTGCACACCCCGAGTCCGTCGGGCCCTACAGGATCGTCGAGGTCCTGGGGACGGGCGGGATGGGCGTCGTGTATAACGCCGAGGACTCCCGCCTTGGTCGCCGCGTGGCGCTCAAGACGCTGTCGGCGGCGAGTCGAGACCCGGCTGCGCGCGATCGCCTCTGGCGGGAGGCCCGGGCGGCCGCCGCGCTCAGTCACCCGGGGATCTGCCAGGTCTACGACGTCGCCGAGCATGACGGCGAGCTGTACGTCGCGATGGAGTTGCTCGAGGGCGAGGGGCTCGACCAGCGGCTGAAGGGCGCCCGGTTCGGGGTGGAGGAGGCCGTTCGCCTCGCGCTCGACGTGCTCGCGGCCCTCGGGGTCCTGCATGATCGGGGCGTGATCCACCGCGACCTGAAGCCCTCGAACATCTTTCTCACGAGGCACGGACCGAAGATCCTCGACTTCGGGCTCGCCCTGCCGCTCGAGGGTCCGACGGACACCCGCCTCACCGGCGAGGGGATGATCATCGGGACGCCGCATTACATGGCGCCCGAGCAGTGGCGTGCCGAGGGACTCGGGGCTCGAAGCGACCTGTTCGCGATGGGGGCGATCCTCTACGAGATACTCGCCGGCGAGTATGCGTTCCCGGGTGAAGACCCGATTGCGGTGTTCCACGCCTGCGCGTTCGAGTCGCCGCTGCCCCTCACCGGGGCTCCGGGGATCGAGGCGGTGAACGCCGTGATCCGGCGCCCCATCGCGAAGGACCCCGCGGAGCGCCCGGCGGACGCGGCCGAGATGGCGCGCGAGCTGACCGGGGCGCTCGAGCGCATGCGCACCCTTCAGACGCCCGACGCCACGCCTCCCGTCGAGCGGAAAGCCGAAACGGTGCGCCGATTCATCGCCCTGCCGTTTAGGATGCTCCGCGCGGACCCGGACCTGGACTTCCTCGCGTCGAGTCTCCCCGAGGCGATCGGGGGGCTGTCCCTTCTCGCTCGCGTCGCCGCTCGCGCGGATCTCACGGAACTCGGGCTCGACCTGATCGACCCGATGGTCGAGGCCGGGTTCAATTGCGTGGCCGGACTCCAGCGCGATCCCTGGCTGAGCATGATCTCGGACGAGCCACGGTATCAAGATGCCATCGGTCGTGCGCAGGCAGCGCGGGTCGAGGCGGCGGAGTTTCGTGATGCGGGAGGGGAGGAGATTCTGGGGGTGAAGGAACCGCGTGACCTTGAGACCTGGTGAAGCGGTCGCAGGCGTTTCACGGAGGCACGTCGGATCCGTTGATGCTCTCGACTGTAGAACGCTCCAAGAGGGCTGAGTAACCTCGAGATCGGCCCAACCGTGGGGGAATCATGGATGTGCAGTTTGTGGCGAACATCGCCGAGATCATCGCTGCAGCCATCGTCGTCGGAGGTGTGGGCTTCGCCTTCCTACAGCTCGCTCAGTTCCGTCAGCAGCGGCGGGATCAAGCGGCCATCGAACTAGCCCGGTCGTTTCAGACGCCGGAGTTTTCGCACGCGCTCCGTCTCGTACTCGAGCTTCCCGACGGCGTCACACGGGCACAAATGTCCGAGCGAGATGCTCAGTACGAGGACGCTGCCATGCTGGTCAGCCTCACCTTCGAGTCGGTCGGAATCATGGTGCATCGTCGAATCACGACGATCGAGATGGTCTGGGAGCTCATGGGCGGTGTCGTCGTGCAGGCGTGGAAGAAGCTCCACGTTTGGGCGAATGAGCGCCGGGCCGATCAAGGTCGGCCTAAGTTCGACGAGTGGATCCAGTGGCTCTGCGACCAGATGGTGAAGTATCAGGGCGACGAGCTACCCGCATACGAGAAGTACCGCGAATGGGAGCCGCGGGGCCTCCGCATCTCGGGTCGCTCGTGACCGGAGCTTCCCCGGGCCTCACGTGCCAGAGGGATCTGTTTTCGCTGCCGTCGGGGTGTCATTACCTGAATTGCGCGTACATGTCGCCCCTCTCGAAGCGGGTCGAGGCAGCAGGAGTCCGCGGGATCCGACGAAAGGCGGTCCCCGCACGCATTCGATCCTCGGACTTCTTTTCGGAAGTAGATCAGGCACGCGGTCTCTTCGCCCGCCTCATTGGGGCACCGGCAGCCGAACGGATCGCGATCATTCCGTCGGCTTCGTACGGGCTCGCCAACGTGGCGCGAAACACTCCGGTCACCGCGGGACAGAACGTCGTGACTATCGACGAGCAGTTCCCGTCGAACGTGCATCCGTGGCGCCGACGGTGCGAGGAGCAGGGGGGGGAGCTGAGGGCCGTCGGTCGTCTTTCGGGGCCCGCCCGCTCGGCGGCCTGGAACGAGGCCATCCTCTCGGCCATCGATCGGGACACGGCGGCGGTCGCTCTCGAGCCAGTGCACTGGACCGACGGTACCCGCTTCGACCTGGCCGCCATCGGCGACCGAGCGCGGGAGGTGGGCGCGGTGTTCGTGATCGACGGGACGCAGACGATCGGCGCCGAGCCCTTCGATTTCGCGCGACTCGAGCCGGACGCCGTCGTGTGTGCGGCGTACAAGTGGCTGATGGGGCCGTATTCGATCGGCGCGGCCTACTTCGGGCCCCGGTTCGATTACGGAGTCCCGATCGAGGATTCCTGGCTGACGCGAGAGGGGAGCGACGACTTCTCGTCCCTCGGCGGTCAGGCGGCTCCGTACCGGCCTGGAGCGATCCGGTATGACGTCGGAGAGACGTCGAACTTCATCCTGATGCCGATGTTCATTGCCGCGCTGGAACAGGTGTTGGAATGGGGCGTCTCGAGTATCGCCGAGTACATCGCGGAGCTGACGGGGTCGCTCTTCGCCGATCATCGGATCACCGACGTTGTCGCCTCCGAGGGGGTCCCCGAGACAACTCACCTATTCGGTCTGAATTTGGGGCCCGACTCCGATCCGTCTGCGATACGGGATCGCCTGCGGGAGCAGGATGTGTTCGTGTCGATCAGGGGGCGGTCGATTCGCGTCGCCCCGCACGTCTACAACGACCATTCAGACATCGACGCGCTGGTCGACTCGCTTTCCCGATAGGGCGGCGCACAACCCCCGGGCATGTCGCGGCTGCCCTGGGCCCGTTCACGGATCACCTTCGTCGTGAGGCCGTACACGGACATCGGCAAGATCACCCAGCGAAGGAAAAGAGGAAGTATGCGTGGTCCTCGGGGGTGAAAGTGTCGAACTCGATTACCGTGTCTGTGAACGGAATCGGTAGTTGCAGCCCATCCAGCGCCGGCTCCCAGCGGTCGGGCGCGAACACGGGGATCACCGGGATCTGGAATCGGAGTGCCACCCAGACCGCGTCGACGACCGGCCCGACGCGGGGGCGGATGGGCAACGAAACGCAGGGCCGGCACGTCTACTATAAAACTCGTAGGTAAGGTCGAGAGGAGAGCGAAAGGGCACTCATGACAGGGTCGCGGATTCATCTGGGTAAGGTCGTCCGGTTCGGGCGAGTAATGGCGTCGGGCGCGGGTGCCGTGGCAGCGCTCGGGTTCGTCATCGCGCTGGCGGCGTGCGGGGGTGAAGGAGCCAGGGTCGACGAGCCGACCGTCCTGGTTCAGGACAGCGCCGGCGTCCGTGTCATCCTCAACTCGGATCCCCGCGCCGTTCGGTCCGGCGCCGGCGTCGAGGCCTGGACCGTCGACCCTTCGCCCGTGCTAGATATCGATGGTGGTGAGGCCGGATTCGGGCTGATCTCCGACGTGGTGGTCCTCGGCGATGGGACGATCATGGTCGGCGACGCCCACTTGAGACACATACGTCTCTTCGCGCCCGATGGCGCCGCGCGGACCGTCGTCGGGCGACAGGGGCAGGGACCCGGCGAGTTCGAAGCGATCGATGCCCTGATCTCGGTGGGCGGCGACACGGCGGCTGTCTGGGACTCGCGGCTCGCGCGCTACACGCTGGTCTCGGCTGAGGGTGGTCTCGGGCGGCAGGTCCGTCTCGAGCCGACCGGCGAGCGTGCGCGGGCCACTCCCCTCGGGATCCTCCCCGACGGAGCGATTCTCGCCGCCGATGACCCGCGGCTAATGCCGGAGGACGAACGCTATCGGGCCGACATCGGTCTGGTCGTCTACGATGCTGCAGGAGCGTTCGTTCGCGAGGTCACGCGCGTCCCCGGGGTCGAAATGTGGAACTGGGTCTGGGAGATGGGCGTCACCCCCTCGACCGTTCCGTTCGGCCGGCCCACCGTCTACGCCGCGGATGGGGATCACGTCTGGGTCGGAACGAACGACGGCTATCGAATCGATCGTCTCTCGACCGGGGGAGATCTGATTGCGAGCGCGCGCGTGGACAGGGCAGCGCGGCCGCTGCGTCCCACCGTGATCGAGGGGTATAAGGCCGCCGAGCGGGCGAAGGCCTCATCGGGCGCCGCGGCGAAGGGCGGAAACGACATCTTCGGCATGATGGCCGAGGACGCGCCGTACCCCGATGTCCTGCCTCACTATGACGCCCTTCAGGTCGACGGCGTAGGGCGGCTGTGGGTGCGCGACTATGTCGTCGATCCCGAGGCGCCGACTCGCTACGTCGTATTCGCGCCCGACGGTCGAGTCGTCGCGACCGCCGAGCTTCCGGCGCGGTTCAGGGTCGAGCATATCGCAGACGACCGGGTGCTCGGCGTGTGGCGAGACGACTTCGACGTCGAACGGGTGCGGGCCTACCGGCTGTCGCGCTGAGCTACATGCGGCGCAGGAGCTCCTTGAGACGGTCGATCGCCCCCTGCAGCCGATACTCGATCTCTGTCGCTCGACGATCCGCGTCGAGTTCTTCGATCTCTCGCTCCAGGTCCGCGAGCTTCTCCTCCAGGTCGTAGGCCTCGAGCTGCTCCTCGAGCTCCCGGACCTCCGCCGTAACGTCGACCTCGTCGACCTCTCTCTCGAGCTCGGAGATTCGGGCGTCGCGCTCGCGCTCCTCGACTAGCACCTGCATCTCCTGCAGGTCGTGCTGCAGGACCGTGACGTCGTCGGCCAGGGCTTCTCTCTGCCGGTCCGACTCCGCGGCGCGCAGCTCGCGCTCTACCCGGGCCAGCTGAGCCCTCTTTCCAGCCATCTCGCCGCGCAGCGCCGCGACGGCCCCCAGCTCGGCGGCGAGCTCACCCCGGAGCGCCGCGACCTCTCCGTGCTGCCCCGCGATCTGTCCCCGGATGCCCGCGACCTCGCCCATGTGACCGGCGATCTGACCGCGCAGCCCGGCCTCCTCGCCCCTCAGCCGGGCAGCCTGCCAGTACCCGCCGAGCACCTCGACCATCGCGTCACGCCACGCGCGGGCGTCCGCATCGAAGGTCTGGTTCCGCCCGTTCACATTCCACTCGTACTCCAGGCCGCCGGACCCGCCCGTGATCGTGAGCCGGTGGGTGTTGTCCTCCTCCGACTCGATGACGATCCAGCTGTCCGGTGCCATGGACTCGATCTCGGTCATGTCATCCGACATCTCGATGTCGCCGTGCATCCGCATGCAGATCCGCAGGTCGTCGAGGTACTGCTGGATTACACGGTCACCGTTGTGCGTCCCGGACATCCGGGTCTGCCCATCGCTCGTACTGAGCGTTCCGCTGTAGCTCCCGCGCGCTCCTTCCATCCGGCACCCCGCGTCCTGCGGTGGGAGCGGAGGAACGGCGAGGACCGGAAGCCTCGAGGGCGCCAGCGGCACCCCGGACACGACCGGTTCCGGCCGGGCCTGCGGACCCGCGGGCTCGGGAGCCGTCACCCGGGTCGGTTCGAGCACCGACAGAGGAACCACTGGAGCCGCCTCGGCGATCGGTACCGCCTGCGATACCGGCTCGACCTCGACGACCGGAGCGGCGGCCGGCTCAGCCGGTGCGACGGCGGTCACCGGCTCGGGAGCCACGACCGGAGCCGGGTGCGGACGCGGCGGGGCTTCCTGTAACGCCGGTACGGGTTGAGCCACCGCAACGGAAATGCCCAGCGCGGCGAGCGCGACAACGGCGCTGGCCGTCAGGAACGAACTGCGCTTCGGGGGATCGGGATCGAGTATAGACATGAGTCTCCTCTCCAGCTGAGACCGCTGGACCATTGCCAGGGACAGCACCGCCGGTGCGGCGCGCGAGCTTCTCTCCGACAGATCGAGAAGCAGGGAGGCGTACTCCGACGGGCGCGTCCCGAGGGACAGCACTTCTTCGTCGCACGCGAGTTCGCGGCTGACGGCCGCCTGTCGAGAGGCGAACCAGCCGAGCGGGTGAAACCAGTACAGGGCGAGCGCGGCGCGGCCGACCAGCTGCCGAAGCGCGTCACGCCTGCGGACGTGAATGAGCTCGTGTGTGAGAACCACGCAGCGTTGTTCGGCGCCCCACTCCCGCGCGACGTCGGGGAGGACGATGACCGGCTCTCGAATGCCACCCGTCATCGGGGACGCGCAGTCGGCGACCACGAGGTCGACCGGGCCCGTCACGCCGACGCGCGTTCGCAGACCGTCGAGTTGCCCGAGCCACACCGGGTCCGTCACCCGACGCCCGTGTCGTCTCAGGCCCGCGAACCGAAGGTGCGCGGCGTAGAGCGAGATCAACGCGATGCCTGCCCCGAGCCCCCAGAGGAGCCAGAGGATGACGGAGAGTGGCGGCGGCGCCAGCGTCCGCCCGGTCGCCCCCTCGGGTATCGGCGGCGAGGAAAGCGGCTCGACGACGGACCCGGCGAACCCGGCCGCTCCCTCGCTCGGAGCACCATCGATCACGGCCAACGGTCCGGTAGGGGCGCTGGCTACCGGCGTCTCCACGGTTTCCACCGCCGGCAGCACGGCCATCTCCCACCGCGGCGCGGCGAGGTACGCGATCGGTAGCGCGAGAAGCAGGACGAACGTCGCCGTCCAGAGACCGTGGCGGCTGCCGGCGGAGCGTCCGCGCAGCGTCCACGCCAGGAGGGCCGCGAGGGTCATCACGGCCGTCGCCCGTATCGTGAGCGCCGTCAGGTTGGCCCCGTCGAAGAGCATGGACGTGTCCATCAGCGGCCCTCCTTCGCGGCTTCGTCGATCATCTTCTTCAGCCGTTTCCGATCGGCCGGGGCGAGTTCGGAGTCGTCGAGAAGGGCGGCAACCGCGTCCTCGACCGATCCGCCGAAGAAGGTCCGCACGACATGCTGCAGGGCCGACTGGCGAGCCCGTGCCCCCGACACCGTGGCGAAGTAGACGTACCGGGGACCCTCCTCGCGGAAGGTCAGATGCTCCTTCTCCACCAGTATCCGGAGAATCGACCGGACGGCCGGGTTCGTGGGCGGATCGGTCATCCGCGCCCCAATCTGGTTCGCCGTGCCTTCGCCGAGCTCGTGGACGATGTCCATGACCTCGCGTTCACGTCGACTGAGAGCTGGTAGTTCCGTCATCGATCTTCCTCGTCGGGTCTGCGTCCCGATGCCACTCTACCGTCGTGTGGTTGAAAAATCAACACACTGTCGAAAATTCAACGTTTCTGGTTTTGAGACACCACCGGGTGGGGAAGGGTTGCCGGCAGCCCGGCGGCGAGATGAGGCACCGTTGATCCACCGGATCATTCCTCGGTCGAGATCTGGACTCACCCGGGGCTCCACCCCGGTGGGTGTTTATTACGATTCGTACGAATCGCATACGCGGTCGACGGAGGGTGTTGATGGGGAGGAAGGCGCGAACGCCGCTGGAGTATTCGCTGATGTGTCTCGTTGCTCGGCGGCCGAGCACGGGATACGAGATCACTCGCCTGCTACGTGAATACCCGCTTGCTGGCCACGGGAAGAGCCCCGGGGCGGTCTATCCAGCGTTGGACCGACTCGTGGAATCCGGGTTGGTTCTGTCGAGGGGCAGAGTCCCGCGGCGGTTGAGGACCCCGAGGGAGCGCTGGGAAGGTCGGACAATCCGAGAGCATGGACTCACTCGGGCCGGCGTCGTCGAGTTGCGGAGGTGGGCGACGTCCCCTGTGACCCGGACTGAAATGCTGGAGCGGCCTGAACATCTCCTTCTGCGCTTCTCGGTCGTCATCGGCCTGGCTGGGGGAGGGGCGGGGCGCCGGTTTGCGGCTGAGTATCGATGTGTTGCGGAGGGGCTGGTGCAGGACCTGTCCCGCTCGCTTGTCGAGGCGCGGCGCGAGGCTTCCGACGCTACTCGACTCTGGATCGAGCTGTCGCTGCGGTTGGCGAAGGGGAGGCTGAGGTGGGCCCGCCGGGCGGAGGCCGACTTGAGGCGCCGGTTGAGAGTGGATCCCGCGCTTCAGGAGGGCGAGCGGTCGCGAAACACGCGCGCGGCGCTTCAGCGACTGCCGGCGGAGGCCAGGGGGCGATTGGCATGGCCTCACGGAGACAGGTCGACGGAGCCGCGGATCAACGGGGTATTGGAATGGGTGGCTCGACTTCGCTCGCTCGTGAGGTTCGGCGTGGCATGGATCCTGGGGCGGCGCCGCTGCCGTGGCACTGACGGCCTCGGGCGCCAGGGCGGCGAGCCGACGCATGAAGACGGGCGATAGACTCGAGGCAGGCCGGTGCGGACGGATCCCCGGTCGGTAATGGCATCACGGCCCATTGGCGCGCTTTGTCACTTGCTGTTTGAACGCGCGTGGCGTGCTATGATCTACGAGACTCCAGCACAAGGACGCTGCACAATGGTCACTCTGACGGTCAACGGCAGGACACATGAAGTCGATGTGGACCCCAGCACCCCGCTTCTGTGGGTACTGCGGGATCATCTCGGGTTCACGGGAACGAAGTTCGGATGCGGGATCGCGGAGTGCGGCGCCTGCACGGTTCACCTCGATGGCGAGGCACGGAAGTCGTGCCGCACCCAGGTGCGATTCGCCGAGGGTAGTGAGATCACTACGATCGAGGGGCTTTCCGAGAACGGCCTGACGAATCTCCAGAAGGCGTGGCTGGATCACGACGTGGTGCAGTGCGGCTACTGCCAGTCCGGGCACATCATGCGGGCGGCGGCGTTGCTCGAGGAGACGCCCGACCCGACCGACGAGCAGATCGACGAGGCCATGAGCGACAACATCTGTCGCTGCGGCACCTACAACCGGATGCGCGAGGCGATCAAACAGGCCGCGGCCGAGGGAGGTGTCCGATGACGGCGCCGACGAATGGAACCGGGGCAGGCGTTTCGCGACGGAGCTTTCTCAGGCGGACGGGCGTCGCCGCCGGCGGCCTCGTCATCAGCTTCCACGTGCCGGAAGGCAAGGTCCGAAGCCTCCTCGCCTCGAGCGCAGCGCCGTTCGAGCCGAACGCCTTCGTTCGGGTGGGAACCGACGACTCGATCACGGTGGTCATTCACAAATCCGAGATGGGGCAGGGCGTCTACACCTCGCTCCCGATGCTGGTGGCGGAAGAACTCGACGTGGACGTGGCCCTGGTGAACGTCGTCGCGTCGCCTGCGGCTCCCGAGTACGCGGGGTCGTTCGGGATGATGATCACGGGTGGCAGCACCAGCGTTATGACGACCTGGCAGCAGATGCGCGAGGCGGGCGCGACGGCCCGGTCCGTCCTGGTTCAGGCGGCGGCGAACCGGTGGGGGGTCGACGCGGGAACGCTTCGCACGGAAGCCGGCGCGGTGATGGGGGCGAGTGGGCAGCGCGCGACGTACGGGGAGTTGGCCGACGATGCGGCGACGCTCCCCGTGCCCGAGAGCGTCACGCTCAAGGACCCGAAGGACTTCAAGATCATCGGGACCGATGTGAAGCGGCTCGAAGGCCCGTCGAAGGTCGACGGTACGGCCGAGTTCTCGATCGACGTGAGGCTCCCCGACATGCTCACGGCGGTCGTCGCTCATCCGCCCGTCTGTGGCGGATCTCTCGTGTCGTTCGATGGAAGCGCGGCGGAGGCGATGCCCGGCGTCGTGAAGGTGAAGCAAGTGCCGAGCGGCGTGGCGGTCATCGCGAAGGACTTCTGGTCGGCGAGCCAGGCCCGCAACGCGCTCGAGATCGAATGGGACACGAGTGCCGGCGAGCAATTTTCGACGTCGGGGCTGCTCGAGGAATACCGCCGGCTCGTGGAAACCGACGGCCCGGTGGCCGAGGACGAAGGCGACGCCGTCGCGGGTCTCGCGTCGGCAGCGAAGACAGTAGAGGGCGTATACGAGGTGCCGTATCTGGCGCACGCGCCGATGGAACCCCTCAACGCCGTCGCGCACCACACGGCGGACGGGTGCGACATCTGGGCGGGCACGCAGGCGCAGACACTCGATCAGATGGCGGCGGGCCAGATCCTCGGGATGAGCCCGGACCAGATCCGGGTCCACACGACGCTCCTGGGCGGCGGGTTCGGCCGTCGGGCGAACGCCACTTCCGACTTCGTTGCGGAGGCGGTCGAGGTGGCGAAGGACGAGGGCGTTCCGGTCAAGACGATCTGGACCCGCGAGGACGACATGATGTGCGGCTACTACCGGCCGCTGTTCGTCCACAAGGTGAAGGCGGGGGTCGACGAGGACGGCAACGTCGTCGGGTGGCACCAGCGACTGGCCGGACAGTCGATCATGGCCGGCACGTTCTTCGGCGGCGGGGACATCGATCCGTCGTCCGTCGAGGGGTCGGCGGGAATGCCCTACGAATTCACGAATCGTAAGATCGAGCTACACTCGCCGACGACGCCGGTGACGGTGTTGTGGTGGCGTTCGGTCGGACACACCCACACGGGGTTCGTGAACGAGAGCTTCATCGACGAGGTGGCTCACCTGGCGGGCAAGGATCCGTTCGAGTTCCGCCGCGGTCTTCTGCAGAACCACCCGCGCGAGCTCGCCGTTCTGGAGCTGGCCGCCGAGAAGGCGGGGTGGGGCAAGCCGCTGCCGGACGGCCACGCGCACGGCATCGCGATGCGGAAGTCGTTCGAGAGCTACGTCGCCGAGGTCGCGGAGGTCTCGATCGAGGACGGAAAGCCCCGCGTTCACAAGGTGACGACCGCGATCGACTGCGGGATCGCCGTGAACCCGTGGGGGGTCGAGGCGCAGGTCGAGAGCGCGATCGTCTATGGGCTATCCGCCGCGCTGTATGGCGAGATCACGCTCGAGGGCGGCCGGGTCCAGCAGTCGAACTTCGACAGCTATCCGGTGCTCAGGATGAACGAGATGCCGGAGATCGACGTGCACATCGTCGAGAGCTCCGAGCCGCCGACGGGTGTGGGCGAGCCCGGGGTGCCTCCGATCGCTCCCGCGGTCACGAACGCGATCTTCGCGCTCACGGGGCAGCGGATCCGGCGGCTCCCGATCCGGCTGGACGAGGCGGACTAGAGCTCGGCCCCTTACAGCGCGGGTGGGACCGAGAGCGGCAGTGCCTAGGGGCTCTGCCGCTCTCTCACTTCATAGTGGGCCGAGGTGGCGTCGAAACGGGCGAGCACTACCCTGGCTGCATCGGGGACGTACGCGGTCTCGTAGTCTTCGCCGGCGAATGCCCGCACGTCATCGAGCGAGTCGAACCACATCGTGGTGACGAACTCGACGTCGCCATCCGGAAGGATTCGCCGCTTCAACTCGATCCCGCGGTAGCCGGCGAGGCCCTTCGCGGCGATCCCGGGGAAGATCGTGTCCCTCAGCAGGTCCTCGTACGCGTCGGCGTTCCCCGGCCTCGTCCAGCCGTGCCACACTCGAGCGATCAACCGACCCTCCCCGTCTTGTTCCGCATGTAGTCCATTAGCAGGTACTGGCCGAGCGTCATGGGCGTCGTGAAGTACGCCTTCCCGCGACAGATCTCGGTCATCTTCTTCACGAACCCGACGAGGATCGGGTCGCGTGCGAGCATGAACGTGTTGATCGCGATGTTCTCCCGCCGACACGCCCCGACCTCCTTGAAAGCCTCCGCGAGCACCTGGCGATCCAGTCCCATGGAGTTCGTGTAGATCTCACCGTTCGGAAGCGTCATCGCGCTGGGTTTCCCGTCTGTGATCATGATGATCTGACGCATGTCCTTCCGCTCGCCCTTGAGCATTCGGCGGGCGAGTCTGAGGCCTTCGGCGGTGTTCGTGTGATACGGGCCGACCTGCGCCGTGGGGAGCTCGGCGAGCGGGATCTCCTCCGCCGAGTCGTGGAAGAGGAGGCACTTGAGGGAGTCTCCGGGGAACTGAACGCGGAGCAGGTGGGCGAGCGCCAGGGCGACCTTCTTGGCGGGCGTGAACCGGTCCTCGCCGTAAAGGATCATCGAGTGGCTGCAGTCCAGCATCAACACGGTCGCGCAGGTCGACCGGTGCGGCGACTGGTGCACCATCAGATCGGAGTGCCGGAGGTCGAGCGGGAACTCGAGCCCTTCGCGCGCGATCGCGTTCAGGAGCGTGGCGGGCCCGTCGAGGTTCATCGTATCGCCGAACTGGTAGGGCCGAGAGGCCGCCTCCGCCTCGACGCCGGTCGATAGGGCCGCGGTCTCGTGCGATCCGGCCACTCCCTGACCGCGCGGGCCGAGCAGACCGCGCAGCGCCCGATAGCTCAGGAAGTCGAGCCCCTTTCCGGTGAGCTCGAACTTCACGGACTGCGCGGCGGCCTGACCGACGCTCCCGGGACCCGCGAGGGGCTGGTGGACGTCGTCGGGCATGCCCTGACCGCCGTCCATCCGGAGGTAGCCTTCCTCCACCAGGGCCTCGATGATGTCATCGAGGAGCTGCGAGATCTCGGCGAGCGTCTCGGGGTCGGCTTCGCCGCCCGACCGGAGGGCGTCGATCATCTCGGGGGTGAGCTTCCCGCTCTCGATCAGCTGTCTCAGGATGGCGTCGCGCAGCGCGTCCATCGAATCGCGGTCGTCGCCGTACTCGTCCCACGGATTCCATCCGTAGCCGCCCCCAGCGAACCCGCTCTGCAACAGGAAGTCGGAGAGCTTGTCGAGCAGATCCTGGAGGTTGAGTGCGTCCAGAAAGCTGCCGCGGAACTGCTCGTACGTGACGTATCTCATGACGCGTTCACACGAGCGGCTCGTCGAAGTTCGGGCCGCCGGTCGGCCCTCCGAAACCGGCGTCCAGCTTCGGCTGGTGGCGACGCCTTCGTCGCGCGTACCCGCTGTCGGACCGGCTGATACGACGCTTCGCGTGCAGACCCTCGAGGACCAGCTCGCAGGCGGCGACTCGCTCGGCGTCCGAGGGCTCGTTCGAGAGGATGTGCGACGTGTCGACCATCTCGAGAAGCCCCGGCACGGTCTCGAATCCCTTGAGCATCGTCTGCTCGCTGGCCTCCTCCGAGATCTTGAGCGCGCCGCCACGGTCGAAGTGGTCAACGATGGGGTCGGCGGCATGGTCGGCGAAGAACTGGTCGAAGGTGTCCGCGCAGGCGCGCGCGATCAGGTCGCGGGCCACCTGCTCCGCCCCCTGAAGCTCTCCCTCGTACTCCAGCTCGATCTTCCCGGTGATCGCTGGGAGCGCCGCGTAGACGTCGACGAGCCTCAGGGTCGCGACGGCCCCTTCTCCAATGGCGAGCGCCCGACGCTCGGCGTTGGAGACAGCGTTCTCCAGTACCGTGATCGGCATGCGCTGGCTGACGCCGGACCGTTGATCCACCCGCTTGTCCTCGCGTGCGGCGAACGCGATCCGCTCGATCAGCTCGGTCACGAACTGCGGCCGATCGACGGCCCGATCACGCTCGACCCACGCTTCCTGCTCCGTGATACGCGTCCCGATGTCCACCTCGACGGGATAGTGGGTGATGATCTCGGAGCCGACCCGGTCCTTGAGTGGCGTGATGATCTTCCCGCGCGCCGTGTAGTCCTCGGGATTCGCCGTGAACACAAGCAGCACGTCGAGGGGCAGCCTCACCGGGAATCCCTTGATCTGCACGTCGCCCTCCTGCATGACGTTGAAGAGCGCGACCTGAATCTTCCCGGACAGGTCGGGGAGCTCGTTCAGAGCGAAGATCCCCCGGTTCGCACGGGGCAGGAGGCCGTAGTGGATGGCGAGCTCATCGGATAGCACGTGGCCGCCTCGGGCCGCACGGATCGGGTCGAGGTCGCCGATGATGTCCGCGATCGTGACGTCCGGAGTCGCGAGTTTCTCGACGTAGCGCTGTTCCCGTTCGACCCAGGCGATCGGGGCCGCGTCGCCGTGCTCCTCCACGAGCAGTCGCCCGTGCCGGCTCAGGGGGGCGAGAGGATCATCGTTGATCTCCGATCCCTCGAGGATCGGCATCTGTTCGTCGAGCAGTTCGACGAGCCCGCGCAGGATGCGGCTCTTTGCCTGGCCCCGCAGCCCGAGCAGGATGAAGTGGTGTCGAGAAAGGACGGCGTTCACGACCTGCGGCACGACGGTGTCGTCGTACCCGACGATGCCGGGGAAGAGCTCTTCGCCGGCTTCCAGTCGGCGGATGACCGCGCGTCTGAGCTCGTCGCGGACGGATGTGCTGCTGTATCCGCCGGCCTTCAACTCGCCGAGGGTGGTGGGACGTTCCAATTCGCCTCCGTCTTGCCGGCCCGGAAGACCGACAACGCGTTCCGTGTTTCCGCTGCCCCTCGTCCACCCCGTCCGCGTGAACCTATCAGCAGGTCGGTTTCATCGCGGGGCCCGCTCCGCTAGCATCATGCGTTCAGAAACGCATTTCGATTCTCCCACCCTCGAGGGTCCCTTTACATGAAGATTCCATTCGTACGCTCGGCACTGCCGATCGTGGCGGTGTTGATGTTCGGAGCGTGCGCGTCCGACTCCGAAGAAGGCGCTGACGCGGCCGGCTCCGAGACGCTGGCCGGCGAGGCCGCCGGAGCGCCCTCCGCGCCGGTCGACCAGGCCCAGCAGATGGCGATGATCGCCGAGATCCAGTCGATCGAGCAGCAACTCCAGCCGTTGCAGGAGCAGGCACTGGCAGACGCCGACATCGTCGTGAAGCAGGAGGCCCTCTCCGCCGTTGTCGAGGCAGCGATGGAGGAGGCGGTTCCGGGTAGCGCTGCCCTACGCGAGGAGTTCGACTCGCTGATCGGCGACTATCAGGCCGCGCAGACCAGTGGGGACCAGGAGACGGTGGCCGAACTCGGGCCGCGTCTGCAGGCGCTGGATCAGCAGCTCGGACAGGCGCAGCAGGCCGCGATGGAGCGAGACGAGATCCGTGAAGCGATCGAGAGCTTCCAGGCCGACCTCTCGGGCGTGATGCGGGGCATCGACGATTCTGCGGGAACCCTGCTCGACCGTCGCGACGAGCTCTACGCCGAGCTGCAGGCGATGATGGGGTCCAGCGGCAACTAGCCGCGTGTCGGACACCCGGGGCGCCGTGACGGCGGACGGCGCCCGACTCGAGTACCGGTGGTTCGGTGGCGGACCGTCACCCCGGGCGCTGGTACTCCTGCATGAGGGCCTCGGGTGCGTCAGCACCTGGCGCGACTTTCCAGACCGGCTGGCCCGCGAGACGGGCTGGCCGGTCTTCGCGTACAGCCGGGTCGGCTACGGCGGTTCGGATCCCGTGGAACTTCCGCGTCCCTGGACCTACATGCACCACGAGGGAGAGGTAGTGCTCCCCCAGGTCCTTGAGGCCGCCGGGATCGACGACGCCGTCCTCGTTGGCCACAGCGACGGCGCTTCGATCTCCATCGTGCATGCCGCGCTGGAGGGCAGGCAGGCACCTTCGCACACCCCGCCGCGCGTCCGCGCGCTCGTGCTGATCGCCGCCCACGTGTTCAACGAGCCGCTGTGCCGTTCGACCATCGAGGCGGTCGGGGTCAAGTACCGTCAGACGGACCTGCGTGACCGACTCGAGCGCCACCACGGCGAGAACGTGGACTGCGCCTTCTGGGGATGGCACGACGCCTGGTTGAGCCCCGGGTTCGAGACGTGGAATCTGGAAGAGTATTTGCCATCTATATCGTTGCCTGTGATTGTCTTACAGGGATCGGACGATGACTTCGGGACCCTGATGCAGGTGGACTCGATCATGGCCGGTCTGGCCGGGCCCGCGGAGCGGGTGATGATCGAGGACTGCGGTCACGCGCCCCACAGGGACCAGCCGGACGTCCTGATCGAAACGATCGCCCGTTTTCTCGCGTAATGGGATTCGGGATGACCCTCGCGGGTCACGACGATCGACGCTCCGACGTATGGGGGGATAGATGCGCAACGCAGGAACGGCCGCGGTACTGAGCTTCCTCGTACCGGGAATTGGACAGATCTACAACGGCACGATCTGGCGCGGCGTGTTCTGGCTGATCATCACGCCGGGTCTGTGGATCGGAAGCGGCGGCCTGCTCGGGTGGGTGTGCCACATCTGGTCGGCTGCGAACGCCCACAAGTTCGCCAAGGAGAACCCGGTCAGGTATTTGAGCGCCTGACCCACCAGCGCCCCGGTCCGGCCGGGGCGCTCGTTCTTTCCGGGTCCGTTACTTCTCCAGAAACGCCTTGCCCTGGAGCCGGACGACCTCGACCAGATCCCCCATCGCGACGTGCACGTCGATGAGATGAAGCCCCCAGGCAGCGTTCGGGCCGTTCGCCGTCATGATGTCGCCCCCGATGTCATCCGCGCGGGGATCGTCCGGGTCGGCGTCGACCGTGATCTCCAGGTAGTTGAATCCGTCGCGCTCGACACACTCGGCGTACAGCAGACCCGGCAGGCTGACGAAGTCGGTCGGGATCTCGGGCCCGTCCTCGAGCCACGTACCCGCTGCAGGCAGAGAGGCTGCGCCGAGATACGACGCCAGGGCGACACGCCCGCCCTCGAGCGCCGCGGGATTCGTGCACCCGGCCTCGTAGTCGCCCTGTCCACGCCCGAAGAGGGCCATGCGGCTGGGCGGCACGGTCGCGCGATAGGTCGAGTACGTGATGACGCACCCGGTCTGCGTCGCGGTGCGGCAAAGCGGTATGTGCCGGAAAGACCCGCCGACGCCCCCGCCGTTCGGTACCTGGACGTTGGTGCCGAGCAGGATTGCGGACACCACGTTGTCCTGCGCCGGCCGCCCGTCGATGTGCTCGGAGATGAGTCGGAGCAGTGTCGAGGCGCCCTGCGAGTGTCCGATCAGGACGACGCCCCGGCCCTCGTTGTCGTTCTCCAGATAGTGATACCAGGCGTCGACCACGTCTCCGTACCCGAGCTCCTGGTCGAGCTCCATGTCGCCGCCGCCCATGCGTGACCGGAGCGCGGCGAGCGTGAACTGCCGATACAGGGGCGCGAACGTGCGGCATACCGACCCGAATCGCGCGAACTGCGCCGCGATCACGCCGGCCTCCTCCGGGCCCGCTTCCATGTCGCTGTTTCCGCCCGGATCCTGCGAGACCGTCGGGTACACGTAGAAGCAGTCGATCGGCGCGTACGGATCGGCCTGCCACCCCTGGATGCCGAGACCGCCGTCCGCCCCGATCCACGTGGTAGAGAGGTCCACGGCACATGCGTCGGCCCGGTCGGGCCTGCAGAGCCACGTGGCGGGATCCTCGTAGTCGTTCGGCTCGGCGGTCTGGGCGGCGACCGGAAGGACGGCCGCGAGGCCAAGCAGGACGAGGGCGCAGGTCGCGATCGAGGTCGGTCGGGTAGGCATCGCTTTCCTCGGTTGTCGAGTGTCCGGGGTCACAACATAGGGTGCGTTCCCGGTGAAGGCTGCGTCAGACGAACAGTCGAGACGCACGTGTCGCATTCCGTCCACCGTGGCGGAATCGCCCGGCGCGTGGAATAATCCGTGCTGATTCGGATCTCGGAGGATGCGAGCCGCGCGACGTCGCCCGAAGGCCAGGAGCGCCAGGCATGTTCGACCGCAGTTTCGCGATCAAGGACAGGGTGGGCCGGACCGCCAGGGCGTTCAGCGGGTTCGTCGGCATCGTCCTTCTCACGGCCGGATGCTCGGACACCACCACGTTCGAGGATCGGGCTGACCGGAACCCGCCCACCGGGTCCGTCGCCGGTTTCGTCGGCTACGCCGACCGATCGCTCAAGCTCACGACGTGCGGGACCTGTCACACCGACCTCGAGCCCGAGTGGAAGGGCACCGCGCATTCCGTCGCCCTCGCAACGCTGGAGGACGCCGGCGCGCGGGAGTTCTGCTACGGCTGTCACGCGGTTTCCGAGCGGGGCAACGAGGTCAGCGAGGCGGCCGGCTTCAACGTGAACCCACACCCGGCCTATCACGACGTACAGTGCGAGAGCTGCCACGGGCCGGGCGAGACTCATGTGGGATCCCCCGGAAACACGGGTCCCCTCGCGTCGATCGCGGTCTCCAGCACCACGGGTAACGGATGCGGAGCCTGCCATAACGGGACGCACCACCCGTTCGTCGAGGAGTGGTCGCAGTCGGGTCACTCGAAAGTCGGATTTCAGGCGGACCGCGACGGGTGCCGCGATTGTCATTCGGGGCAGGGGCGTCTCGAGGCGTGGGGCGTGGACGACAGCTACGTGGAGGCTCACGATGACGCCGAGCCGATCGTGTGCGCCGTGTGTCACGATCCGCACGACGGCGGCGAGGCCGGCCAGCTTCGCTTCCCTGTAGAGACCACCCAGATCGCGAGCCACCTCTGCGCGCGGTGTCACGACCGGGGCGCGACGCCCGACGAGGACGCGGGGAGCACGAAGCCCCATTCGCCGGAGTCGCAGTTGCTCGTCGGTACCGCTGGGTGGTTTCCCCCGAACGCGGACTTCGGACCGGGTGAGATCATCGGGACGCACGGGTCGCCGTCGAACCCGACGCTGTGCGCCGGCTGCCACGTCCAGGGCTACACCGTCACGGATGACGAGGGCGGCTTCGTGTTCGCGGGCAAGGGCCACCTCTTCGCCGCCGCCCCCTGCGTCGGGTCCGACGGGATCGCGGTGCCGGGCGACTGCGGCTACACGCCGCAGGATCGGACCTTCCTTTCATGCGTCGAGGGCTGTCACCAGACCGAGGACGCCGCGGCACAGGCGTTGACGATCGCGACGAACCGGCTCAATCGGCTGGTGGGATTACTCGACGGGCAGCTCGTGCAGGTCCCGGCCGGAGAGATCGATCCCGACGACGGTCGATACTCCGTGGCCGAGGGCGCGACCTTCAACCTCAACGTCGCCCGTGAGCGCGGGAGCACCTACGCCTCCGCCGCCCACAACCCGTTCCTGACCGAGCTGTTGCTCACGGCTTCCATCGAGGCGGTGCAGATGAAGTACGGAATTGCCCCGAGTGAGGCGCCATGATGTCGGTCGGCGCCGCGACGGTGTTTCTCCAGGACACGGCTCAGCAGGCCGCGGTCGATTCGCTTCGCGGATTCGTCCCGGACTCGCCTCTGCCGGGGGTCGCGGAGGGGGTGTTCCGCTATTTCTTCACGGGCGTTCCGCAGTGGCTCCAGATCTTCGGGGCCGTGGTCGGCCTGGGTGCCTCTCTCGCGATCCTCTGGACCGCGTGGAAGCGGCGGGCGGACATCAAGGCCTGGTATGCGGCTCGGGCAAGCGGGGTGCGCGTCACGATCCTGGCGGGGATCGCCCTGATGGTGCTGGCCTTCTCGGCGGCCGGTGTCCGGACGTGGGACTACATGCAGCACGACAACTCCTTCTGCGTTGCCTGTCACGTCATGGGCGACGCGTCCGCCCGGTTCGGTGAATCCGAGCACGCCGACCTGAACTGCCACGACTGCCACGACCAGTCGATCTGGGCCAGCACGCGGCAGCTCGTGATGTGGGTGGCCGAGCGGCCCGCGGAGGTCGGCGATCACACGCCCCTCGCGAATGCGATCTGCGAGAACTGCCACGTCGAGGGGGAGAGTGCGGAGGCCTGGGAGCAGGTGCAGCTCACGGCCGGGCACAGGGTTCACTTCGAGTCGGGCGAGCGGTCGCTGAACGAGCTTATGTGCGTCACCTGTCACGGCGTGGAGGTGCATCGGTTCGTTCCGGCGGCCATGACGTGCGGGCAGGCTGATTGCCACCCGGATACGTCGGTCGAACTCGCCGGTATGCAGGAGGTCGCCGCGGAGGAGTGCGCCACCTGCCACCAGTTCGGCCAGATCGTGCCGGCGCTCGCCACGACGGACTCCGCCCGAGCGACCCTCATCCCGTCTCGCGAGCAGTGCGAGACGTGCCACTCGATGAGCGATCGCATGTCGGCCCTCGAGTTCGAGCCGGACCGGCACAACGGCACCTGCGGGACCTGTCACGACCCGCACACCCAGCACACGGCGCAGGACGCCGCCATCGAGTGCGCCGAGTGCCACACGGAGCCGGAGAACCGCCCTTTCCATATCGGGTCGAATCACTCGGCGGTGATGAGCGAGTGCACCGTCTGTCACGTCCCCCACGGGACGGCCGTCGATGCTTCGGACTGCGTCGGGTGCCACGTGCAGGTGATCGCGAACCCTGCGGTGGATGCGGGCACGCGGGCGAAGCTCCGCGGAGCGCTCCCGTTCGACACGACGGCGGCGCTCCGCCGCAGTGGTGTGGAGACGCATCAGCCGTCAGAGATCCGACTTCCCCGGGCGGGCGCCTCCGACGATGAGGACTCGGGCGGGGGAGATGGCGCCGGGCCGTTCAGCATCGTCCCGTTCGGGTTCGGTGGGTCGATCCCCGTCGCGCCGGCCGCGGTCGCGGACACGTTCGAGCACGCGAGCCACGAAGAGCTGCAGTGCTCGACCTGCCACGTCGGCGAGCGGTCGCACGGCGACCTCGCGTTCGCTCAGCCGCGAGGCTGCCAGATCTGTCACCATCAGGAGCCCGCGACGTCGGACTGTGCCTCGTGTCACGACGAGACGCCATCGGTCGACGCGGTACTGGGCGTGACCGTACAGGACACGATCCACAATGAGCGGTCGGCGACGATGGCGCACGAGACACACGCCGACCTCGAATGCACCGGGTGCCACGTCGAGTCCGTGACCCTGGCCTCCCGGCCCGAAGTCGCGGCCTGCAACGACTGTCACGAGGACCATCACGACGAGGCCGTGCCCTGCGCCGGGTGTCACGGGACCGCCGCGGGGGAGTCCTCCTTCGTGGATGCCCACGGCGCGTCGTCGGCTTCTCACACGGCCTGTGTCGCCTGTCACGCGGAGGCCACGATCGCCCGCCTGATGCCGGACGAGCTCTATTGCCGGGGCTGTCACGTCGATCTTCAGGACGACCACGAGGAGGCGTCCGACCTCGCCTGCACGTCGTGCCACATGCTCGAGACTCCCGAGGAGTTCCAGCGCCGGATCCGGTCTGACCGGAAGCCCGGGGGCAGGTGAACCGCCTGGTGCTGAGGTAATGGGTACTCCCCGGATCTTAGGCCTCGCGGCCGCGGCGCTGGTCGTCGGCTCGCTCGTTCCGGCGTCTCTCGCGGGGCAGGGATACCGCGCGGGCATCGATGCGCGGTTCCAGTCGGTCGAGTATCGCGGGTGGGCCCTGGACAGCGTCCCCCGCGCCGAGGCATTCGACGTGGAGGGACGGCCGCTCAACCCGGATGGCTACGCCGTTCGCTGCAGGGAGGGCCAGGCGTACTGCACGTTCTATCGGCCCGGAGAACCGCGCCGGGCCGGCCCGTTGGTGGCCACGGGTCGATTCGCCGCCTGGGGGTTCGGTGTCGAGGGACTGAGCGTACGTGGCGTCGGGCGCGTCTCGATGGATGCGGTGGAGCGTCGCGCCTGGCCCGGGACAGAGCCGCCGGCCCGCCTGCTCGAGGGATACGCCGAGTACGTCCGGAGCGCGTTCACCGCGCGCGCCGGCCGAGTCCGGGAATGGAATCGGTTCGGATCGATCGGCCTCGACGGCGCATCGGTGGACGCCCGCCTGCTGGATCGCCGGCTCGACCTCGGCGCGTACGGCGGCTGGAGTCTGGCCCGGGGGATCGAGCTTCCAGTGAACAGCCCCGAGCTGAATCCGCTGGACGACTTCCGCCCGACGCGGCGACAGTTCGTGCTCGGGGGCAGTGCCTCGTGGACGTACTCACTCGTCCGGGCGAAGGCCTCGTACCAGCGCGAGTTCGATCCTCGAAACGGCGATCTGGCGTCCGAGCGGGGCGCGCTGGAGGTGGACGTCGATCCGCTCGCCGGCCTCCGCGTCTCGGGGGCCGCGGACTACGACATCGGCGCAAACGCCTTTGGAAGTGCGGAGGGTCGCGTTTCCTACGCCCCCGTCGGATCCATCGCGACGGCGACGGTCGGCTTCAAGCGGTATCGGCCCGATTTCAGGCTATGGGAGATCTGGCTCGCGTTCAGTCCCGTGCCGTACCACTCCGTCTTTGGCAACGTGACGGTCTCGCCGATCGAGGGATTGGAGCTCCAGGGGCGCGGTGAGGTCTACAGGTTCGACGAGACGCAGGCCGATTCGCCTCTGGTCCCGCTGCAGAACGGTGGCTCTCGCTGGTCCGGGCGAGCCGTGTACGATCTGCCTCGCTGGCGGGTGCTCGGCGGGGTGCATCAGGAGTTCGGCCCTGGATCGTCGTCGTTCGGGTACGAGGGGGCGGTCGAGCACCGCTTGCTGGACGAGCTCAATCTCGCCGCGCACGCGCGGTACCTGCAGCGACCCCTCGAGTTCCGGGTGAACGACTCGCGGCTGGTGGCGGCAGGAGGCACCGCGAGCTGGGCCGTGCGGGCGGGCACGATCATTGACCTCGACCTCACGTATTGGGATGAGGAGCGCAGCCGTCCCGACGCTTCGGCGTTCGACTGGGGATACCTGCGAGTTCAGGCCGGACTCCGGTTCGAGTTCGGTTCGCGCACCGGCTCGCGATCGCCCACTCCGGCCGCGGTCATGGGCATGCCGAGTCGCCGGGGGTCCGGATGAAGGCGCTGATCTTCGCGTCCATCGCAGGGATCGCCTCGGTGGCGATCGCGCTCGCGTTTCCGTTCGCGGACACCTTCGAGCACGCCGAGCACGCCTCCAGCTTCCCCGCCTGCGTGACGTGTCACCAGGGGGCGTTCGAGGCCGGTGCACCCCTGTATCCGACGTCGGCATCCTGCGAGACATGCCACGACGGGCAGACCGAACGAGTGGTCGCCTGGTCGCCGCCGTCCACTCCTCCCGCGACCAACCTCGTGTTCGATCACGACGGTCACGCGGCGGCGCTCGTGGCGGACCAGGCCGATGCGGCGGACTGCGCGGGGTGCCACTCGACCGAGGGGGCCGCGTGGATGGAAGATGTCACGCTGGCTTCCGCCCCGCAGTGCGTGACCTGTCACGGGCTGGATGAGCACCTCGAGACGGACGGCGCCGAGTGCGTGACCTGCCATGTCACGCTGCCGGAGGCCGACCGGATCGACGACCACCGCGTGGCGGCGTTCCCCGAGCCCGCGTCGCACGTCGTCGGCTTCGAGCGCGGGGATCTCCATGGTCCGCCGGCCACCGATCAAAGCTGCGCGGTCTGTCATGCGCGCGAGTTCTGCGTTCAGTGTCACGTCGATGCGCCCGAGGAGGAGACGATCGCCGGCCTGGGTGAGGACGTACGGTCGCTTGCGCTTTCGGCGTCCCTGCCGACCCCGGCGGACCACCTCGAGGACGGGTTCATGGACGTCCACGGGACCGGCGTCGTGGAAACCGAGTGCGTCGCTTGTCACACGCAGGAGAGCTGCACGAACTGCCACCTGGCCACGCCGCAGGTCGCCGATGCGCTACATCCGGCCGGGCCGGGTCGAGCCGAGGGAGCCGCGACTCTTCGCCACGTGCCTCCCGATCACGACGCCTTCTACCGCTTCAACCACGGGAGCGTGGCCTCGGCGTCGACTCAGACCTGTGCGGGGTGCCACAGCCGTGAGCAATGCCTCGACTGCCACCGGCCCGACGCCGGGGAAGGGCCGGCCGGGTTCCACCCCACGGACTGGCTGAGCCGTCACCCCGCGGGGGCATACGGCCGCGAGACCACCTGCACGGACTGCCACAACCCGACCGGCTTCTGCGCGTCGTGCCACAAGAGCGCGGGACTCGTTTCACAGCGGGATGACCTGCTGGGGGCGGGATTCCACGACGGGCAGGGATCGTTTCTCGTGGGCCACGGCCAGGCTGCGCGCCAGAGCCTCGAGAGTTGTGTGTCGTGTCACGCGGAGCGGGACTGCACGACCTGTCACTCGTCGACGCGCGGGCGCGGATTCAACCCGCACGGTCCGGACTTCGACGCGGAACGTCTGAGACGTGTGGCTCCGGCGATGTGCGCGGCCTGCCACACCGATCCCTAGGGTCGTCGTGCCCTAGGGGTTGATGAGAACGGCCTCGGGGTGTTCCGGCGCGCCGGATGAGACGCCGAGCCTCTTCAGTTCATCCAGCGTCTTCATGCAGATCTCGACCATCGAGCGGACATCCGCGACTTCGCGGAGCTGCCCGTTCTTCAGTGTCTGCACCTCGCTCACGGTGTCGCCCGCCAGTTTCCGAATCCGCCTTTCGGGCTTCGCGATCGTCAGCTTCACCGGTTTGCGCATGAGCTGCTGCCCGAGACCCGTCCCCCTGAGCATCGCCCGCGCGAGGTCGCCTCGATCGGAGCGAATGAAGAGGGCCCGGTCGAGCTGCGAGTAGCGCATCGGAACCGGCCGGTAGCCCACGAGGGCTCCGAGCGAGTGGAAGGGATTACATTTCGTAATACTGAGACGGAACGGGGCGACGCGGCCGAACAGCGCCCGGGCGCGCGTGAAGATCGTCGTGCCCTCACCCGTCGATCGCACGTGGATGTCGGTCACGATCAGCCAGTCGCCGCAGGGCACCTCGAGTCGTTCCGCCTTCTTCGGTCCCATGACCACCTGGCCGCCGAGCTCGCTGGCCACGCGATGCCAGACCTCTTCCACCGGCGTCTTACGGGAGCCGAACCGCCCCTGCGACCACCTACTCATCGCCGGGACGCACCGTCCGTGGTCAAAGATCGTAGAACCGGCTCGAGATGGGCCCACACAGTCGAGGCGATGACCTGCTGTCCCTCCGCAGTCGGGTGGATCCCGTCGGGCTGGTTCAGGTCCGGGTCGGCCGCGACGCCGACCAGCAGGAAGGGAACGAGCGTGGCGCCGACCGATTCGGCGACGTCGGGAAACACGGCCGCGAACGCGTCCCCGTAGGGTCGGCCGAGGTTGGGGGGCGCGATCATGCCCGCGATCACGATCTCCGTGTCGGGCGTCGCTTGGCGCGTCGCGTCCACGATTCCGCGGAGGTTCTGCCGAACCACCTCTGCCGGTACGCCGCGCAGCGCGTCGTTTCCCCCGAGCGCGATCAGGAGGACGGCCGGCTGTTGCTCGAGGACCCAGTGGATTCGGGCGAGGCCGCCGGCCGTCGTCTCCCCGCTCACGCCGGCGTTCACGACCCTGAACTCGAGTCCGGCAGCGTCGATCGCTGTCTGGATGAGCGCCGGATAGGCGTCTCGCGGGTCGACGCCGAGACCCGCTGTCAGGCTGTTGCCGAGGAATACGACGGCAGGCCGGACGTCGCCCGCATCGCTAGCTTGGGCGGCCCGGGGCGCCGTCATGGTCTCCGGGGCGGGCGTCTGGGGCTCACCCGGGCGCTCGGATTCGGGGTTCGCCTCCGCGCACCCCGCGAAGAGCGGCAGCAAACCCGACAGCGCGGCCAGGACGAACCCTCGACGATTCGATGACATGGCGATGATCGTAGCGGATGGCGTGACGAAGACCTACCCCAGCGGGGCGGGGAGTCTCACGGTGCTCCACGAGGTCCATCTCGAGGTGGAGGAGCGCGATTTCGTCGCGATCGTTGGCCCCTCGGGCAGCGGGAAGACGACGCTCCTCGGGCTGCTCGCCGGTCTCGACCGCCCGACGAGCGGTCGCGTGACGCTGGACGGAGTACGACTCGACACGATCGACGAGGACGCGCGCGCCCGCCTGCGGTCGGAGCGCGTCGGGTTCGTGTTTCAGACCTTCCAGTTGCTCCCCACGCTGACCGCGATCGAGAACGTGCGCGTCCCGCTCGAGCTCGCGCCGGGGACCGGTGGGGAGAGCGGCTTCGAGTCGCGGGCCCGAGAACTCCTCGAGCGGGTCGGGCTGTCGGATCGGGGCGATCACTACCCGGTGCAGCTCTCGGGCGGCGAACAGCAACGGGTGAGCCTCGCCCGCGCGTTCGCGCACGAACCGACGGTGCTGTTCGCCGACGAGCCGACCGGGAACCTGGACCGCGACACGGGGGCCGGCGTGATCGATCTTCTGCGCGAACTGAACGAGGAGGCGCAAACGACGCTCGTCCTCGTCACGCACGATCTCGATCTAGCGGCGATGGCGGACCGGATCGTGCGCCTCGAAGCCGGGCGGCTCGTTTCCGCGTGACCGGGTCTCGATCACCCGTGCCCCGCGGGTTCGCGGTCCGGATGGCGCGGCGAGAGTTACGCGCCTCGGGGCGCCGTCTGACGTTGTTCATCGCGTCGGTATCCGTCGGCGTCGCGGCGATCGTGGCGGTGGGCGGCTTCAAGACCAACGTGCTCGCGAGCCTCGACGACCAGGGCCGGCTGCTCCTCGGGGCGGATCTAGAACTCGAGAGCCGATTCGAGTTTCCCGCCGAAGTCTCGGGACCGCTGGACTCCCTCGTCGCCTCGGGCGCGGCGATCGCGTCGGTGACGAGCCTGCCGACCATGGTCGCCTCGGACCGGACGGGAAGCAGCGGGCTCCTGTCCGTTCGTGCGGTCGACCCCGTGTACCCGTTCTACGGTGCTCTGGAGACGGACCCAGCCGGCATCTGGTCCACCCTCGCCTCGCCTGGGGGCGCCCTCGCCGACCCGGCCGCGATGACGCGTCTCGGGATCCAGCCCGGGGACACGATCCGGGTGGGAGAGCTGCGGCTGGAGGTGCGCGGTTCCGTCACGAGCATCCCCGGGGATCCGGGGATCCGGTCTTCGGTGAACCCCCGCGTCTACCTGACGCACGAGGACCTCGCGGAGACCGGACTCGTTCGCGAGGGCTCGATGGTGCTCCATCGGACGTACGTGAAGGTGGATTCCCGCCGCGACGTGTTCCGGTTTATTCGTGCCAACCGCGAGGCGCTCGGCGCCGCCTCGATCACCTGGGATACGGCCACCGAGCGGGAGCGCGATCTGCAGCGGGCGTTCGATGGGCTGAGCCGGTTTCTCGGCCTCGTGGGACTCGGCGCCCTGCTGCTCGGGGGCGTCGGAGTCGCATCCGCGATGCACGTCTACGTCCGGCAGCGGCAGGGCAGCGCAGCGGTGCTGCGTTGTCTCGGAGCCTCGGGCTGGACGCTCGTATGGATCTTCGTTCTTCAGGCCCTCGCTCTCGGACTCGTCGGTGCGGCGATCGGAGCCGTGCTCGGCGTCGCGCTTCAGGCCGTCGTGCCGGTCGTGCTCGCCGATCTGCTTCCGCTGGACCTCGAGTTCCGGCTCGACCCCGTGTCGCTGGCGGCGGGGGTGCTCGCGGGGCTGTGGACGGCGACCGTCTTCGCCTGCCGTACCATCCTTCCGGTGCGCGAGGTTCCGGCACTCGGTGCGGTTCGGGAGGCCGCGATCGGGTCCCCGACGTCGGCCGGCGGCGAGGGCCGCACGGGGCTCTGGGCGGAGCGGTTCGTCGCGGGACTGATCGGGGTGACGATCCTCGGGCTGTGCGTCTGGCAGGCGGGTGACTGGTGGATCGGGATCGGTTTCGCGGTTGGGATCGGGGTGACCCTCGCGGCGCTCACCGGGGTCGCGTTCGGCCTCATCGCCGCCGTTCGGCGGTACGGACCCCGCACGGCATCGTTCCCCGTGCGGCAGGGGGTTGCCAACCTCTTTCGCCCGCAGAACCAGACTCGGTCTGCCGTGGTCGCTGTGGGGTTCGGGGTGTTCGTGGTCGGGACGATCACCGTGATCGAGACGAACGTTCGCGAACGGTTCTCGCTCGCGGCACTCGGGATGTCGGCGAACGTGGCGTTGAGCGACGTACAGCCGGGCCGCACGGAGGAGGTCGTCGGGCTCCTCCGGGAAGGTGGGCACACCGTGGTGGGGGTCCTGCCGATCATCCCGGCACGGGTCGCGGCGGTCCGGGGACGTCCGTCCGCCGATCTCCTGGCCGAGATCGAGCGGGGTCGGGGTCGAAGGGGGCGAGCGAGACGGGACTCCACCGAGTTCGGCCCCGCGCAGGGGTGGGCGATCCGGCGGGAATACAGAAACTCGGTTCGCGACACGGTGGTCGAGGGCGAGCGGATCGTTGCGGGGAAGTGGTGGTCGGGTGAAGCGACGCCGGGAGTGCGTGTTTCGCTCGAGACGGAAGTCGCGTCGGCGCTTCGGGTGGGCGTCGGCGACACGATCAGCTGGGACTTCCAGGGCAGGGTCGTCGACAGCGAGGTGGCGAGTTTGCGCGTCGTCGACTGGGCGCGCCTCGAGCCCAACTTCGTCGCGCTCTTCGAGCCGGGCAGTCTGCAGGGCGTTCCGCGAACCCATCTCGTTCTCGCGCGGATCGAGGATGCCGAGGAGCGCGCGGCGTTTCAGGACCGGGTAGCTCGCGGGCTTCCCGGAGTTCTCGTGATCGACCTGGCGAGCATCCAGGAGACGATCAGCCGGATCCTCGATCGGGCCGCTCTGGCGACCCGGTTCATGGGCGGGTTCACGCTGGTCGCCGGCCTGCTGATCCTCGCGGCGATCGTGGTCGCATCTCGCGGGCTCCGGCGGCGGGAGAACTCGCTCCTCCGGGCCATCGGTGCGTCCGGTTCGGCCCTGCGGACGATTCTGATCACGGAGTTTCTCGTTCTGGGGGCGCTCGCGGGCCTGGCGGGTGCCGGCCTGTCGGCCGCCGCCGGGTGGGCCCTGAGCCTCTGGGTCTTCGAGATGCCTTTCCGCGTACCTGTGACCCAGTTGCTCGCCGTCTTTGCGGGGGCGACGGCGATTACTCTCGCGCTCGGGGCGCTCGGCAGCAGGGCGGTTGTCAGGCCGAGCGCGCTGGAGGCGATCCGGGCGGCGGAGTCTGCCGGATAGCGTCAGGCGTCGTCGAGCGGGTCAGGCGTCGATCGAGAGAACGACCTTGCCGAGGTTCGCCCGCGAATGCAGCCGTTCGTGGGCTGCTACCGCGCCGTCGCGATCCAGGGAAAAGACCGTATCGATCACGGGACGCAGCTCGCCCGCCACGACTCGCCGGAAGACCTCGGCCGACGCCGTCATCAGCACCTGATGGGAGCGGTGGTCGAGGTGGAGCAGGTGGATCCCGAAGATCCCCTGATTCGGCTCCGCCAGTTGAGCGGGGTGGAACCGCGGCGTCTTGAGATAGGCTCGCGCCGCACGCAGGTAGTTCCGACGGTTGCCCGGCAGCGCCTGGCTCAGGCCGTAGAAGACCAGCCGGCCCAGCGGCGCCAGCAGCCGTCGGCAGGCCAGCGTGGCGTCGCCTCCCACCGGATCGAGGGCGCAGTCGAGCTCGCGGTGTCCGACCGCACGTCGGACGTCCGGCTCCCAATCGCCCCGCGAATCGAAGCAGGCCTCGGCACCGAGGGTCCCCGTCACGAACCCGCGCTTGTCCGGGGTTCCGGCGGTGCCGAACACGCGGAGTCCGGCCGCGGCGGCTAGCTGTACGGCGGCCGTCCCGACACCACCGCCGGCGCCGAGGATCAGCACGCTCTCGCCCTCCCGGACGCGGGCGGCCTCGAAGAGGGCGACCCACGCCGTAAGGAATACCACCGGAATCGCGGCCGCCTCGACCGCGGACAGTTCGTCGGGTCTCGAGAAGACCTGGTCGGCCGGAACCACGATGTCGCGCGCATAGCCGCCGTGTCGGAGAAGGCCGACGACCTTGTCCCCCGGCTGCCAGTCCTCGACGCCTGGACCAACCCGGGCGATCGTCGCGGCGACCTCGAACCCGGGACTGAACGGGCGGGGCGGCACGGTCCCGTAGAGCCCGACTCTCATCATGAGATCCGCGAAGTTCACGCCCGCGGCTTCGATCTGGAGGTGAACTTCGCCGGTACCCGGGTCGGGGAGCGAGATGTCCCGCTCCACGAAGGCGTCGGGCGGACCCAGCTTGTCGATGAGGACGGCTCTCGTGGTGCTCACGCGAACTCCGGGGCGGGGGTTCGAATCCGGGGCCGGAACCTCACGCGGTTCAACGGCCCCCACAAGAGTCCGCCCGAACGCGCCGGGTCAGCTCGTCGTTTCGGACGCCAGCGCGAGCAACCGGTTGATCTCGGCCGCGATGGGCGTCGCCGACCCTCCGTAGTTGGACATGACCGCGACGACGATGTCCCGGTCCACGAGGATGTCGAGGTTCGAGTTGAGACCCGGGAACCCTCCACCGTGCCCCACGACCTTGCCGACCGGAAGGGTCTCGACCGAGAAGCCGTACCCGTAGTTCGCGTCGGAGTGGCTGGTCCACATCGTCTCGCGCGAGTCTTCGGAGATGTACACGCCTGATTTGAGCGCCTGCGCGAACTTCAGGAGGTCCTCGACGGTGGAGAAGCCGCCCCCGGCCGGCCCGCCCTTGATCACGTGCATGTACACGTTGTTCCGGTACCCCTGCGCCGAGCCGGGGTCGGGCTCGTACCCGATGGCCAGGTTCTCGATCGGCTGGTCCATCTCGTACGAGTCCGTGTTCATCATGCCGGCGGGCTCGTAGATGTTCTCGCGGATGAAGTCAAAGTAGCTCTGGCCGGTCACGCTCTCGATGACGACGCCGAGCAGGAACATCCCGGTGTTGGAGTACCGGAAGCGCTCGCCGGGGACGAACGCCAGCGTCTCGCCGTTGACCAGCGGCCTGTAGTCGTCCAGGGCCCGGAACGACATCCGCGACGACTCCATGAAGGTGTCGTTGAAGTAGCTCCCGAGGCCCGATGTGTGGGTCAGCAGGTGGTGGATGGTGACGGCGTTCGTGATCGTTGCCGGGAGCCACGACTCGTCGACGTACTCGCCGATCGGGTCATCGAGGGCGACCTGCCCGCGCTCCACGAGCTGCATGATCGCCACCGACGTGAACATCTTGTTCATCGACCCGAGGTTGAACTTGGTGTCCAGCCGGTTGTCCACGTGAAACCGCTTGCTCGCCTCGCCGCACGCGTGCGAGTACACGATCTCGTCGCCCCTCGCGACCAGCACCGTCCCGGAGAAGACGTCGACCTCGCACGACCGGGTCACGTGCCGCTCGACCGAGGGCAGAAAATCCGCGGCGGTTATCCGCTCTTCCTCCACGTTCGTGGGCACCCGGGCGTCGTTGAACCCGATGCTCGAGATCCGATGCCCGTCCGTCTCGTCGAACGCGAGGGTCAGGGCGCGCCACGAGCCGAAGTTCGAGTCCCGGACGATCACGATCGTCTCGCCGGGGCGGGGCGGGTCGTAGGTCCGGATTCCATGGAACGTGACCGGCCCCCAGCGCCGGAACGTGCCCATGAACGCCTGTACGTGAGCGTCCATGGGAGCCATGTGATGGAAGCGCTCGGTCACATCCGATTCCATGAACGATTCGAGGAGGTCGGGATCGCCCTCGTTGTACGTGGCGATGAGCGCCTCGATTCGCTGGCCCACGATTCCATCGGGCATCACCGACTGATCGCGGTACGATCGTTCGCCGGGTTGCTGCGCGCCGAGCGAGAGGGGAAAGAGCAATGCTGGGATAAGGAGAAGGGTGCGCTTCACGTGATTCAGCCGGTCGGGGTCATGGTGTGCTTGCAACCGGTTGGACTCATGGCAGGTCGCGAGCGTTGCAGGGTGCCCGGCGCGGAACTCCTGGCCGCGCCGGGCCCGCGTTCAATCGATCGGTCGCCGGGTTCGGGCCGCGCCGGCGCGCGGCTGCGGACGGGCGCGGTTGAAGTTCTGCGTTCGCGCCGTTCCCCGGTCCCGCGACTGGAAGTTGCGAGGGACGGTCGCGGCGCCCGTTGCCGGCCGGCCTGCCTGACCCGGCCGATTCTGGAGGTTACCGGTCGACGGACGCTGCAGGTTCCCCGTGGTGGGACGATTCGAGAGGTCCGGTCGATTCTCCCAGCCGCCGGATCGGCGCTGATCGATACCGCCCCCCTCGTTGCGTCGAAACACGTTTCCATCCCGGTCGGCCAGCACGTTGTTCGCCGGTTGCGCGTTGCGTCGAAACACGTTTCCATCCCGGTCGGCCAGCACGTTGTTCGCCGGTTGCGTGCGGTTCAGTCCTGCGCGGTCACCTGCGCCCGGGAGACCGGTCGAGGGGCGCTGGGCACGCAGGTCGGAGGCCCGGTTCCGCACGTCGCTTCGTGCGAAGGGCTGATTCCGATAGATGTTTCGACTCCGCTGTCCCGCCCTGTAGCCGGCCCTGAATCCAGCCCGGTACCCGTGGAACGCGCCCCGGCGGACGCCGGCCCAGTAGGGTGTCGGTCCCCACCAGCCGCCCCGCCGCCACGTTCCCCACCCGACGCTGAAGTGGAAGCGGCTCCAGCCCATGCTCCACCCGAACGACCAGCCGACCCACGGATTCCAGTGTGCGTGGAAACCCCAGGTCGCGGGGCGCGGAATGAACCAGACGCCCCACCACGGGCGGTGCCAGTGGCCCGTGCCCCACACGACCGTGTGGTGGTGGACGAAGCTGTGGTTGTATCCGGATGTGTAGCCCACGAACACCGTGTCCACGCGTGTTTCGTAGATGCGGACGTAGCGCACGTTGAACACGGGGCTGTCCGGCGGGATGGTGTAGATCGCGTCCGGGACCGAGCCTGCAACGGTGTAGGTGCCGTCGGCGGCGTCCGATTCGAACCAGGTCGCCGCGTGGCAGAGGTAGTACCGACCGTCCACCTGCACGATCTGATACTCGGTGTTGATCGCGTAGTGCATGTCCGTGCCCTCGATGGGCTCGAACTGAGGATCTCCGTCGAAGGTCGGGGTCACGGTCGCCGAGCGGCTCACCGCTGCCGTCTGGGGGACCTGCGCGTCGAGGACGGCGTCGAGCGCCTCGTCGGTGCCGGCGACGCTCGCGAGCACGGCCCCGGCGTCGGAGTCCGCCGGAATCCGAATGAACCCATCGGGTAGCTCGTCCGCCGGAACGAACGTCCACGGCCCGTTCTCGAGAGACGCCGACCGATACCACCGTCCGGAGAGAAGCACGAAGAACCGCTGCGAAGCCAGCTCCATGAAGACGAAGCTGTCCGTGTTGTCGAGGTAGAGGAGACCGGTGTCCGCGAGACGTAGAAACTCGGGCTCGCCGTCAGTGGAGATCAGTTCGGTCGGCTCGGTGGCCACGATAATCGCCGGCGGATCCTCGTCCGCTGTACCCTCTTCCGTCGGGTCGGCGATCTCGTCGGGCTCCGGGTCGGGCGGTTGCAGCCGGCGGACGTCCTCGGGTACGCGAGATGTCACCTCCCACGGTCCCGTCACATCTGGGGCGGAGAACCAGACATCGTTTCCGGCGAACATGTAGTACGTGTCGTTCGACGCCTCGAGCAGCATCGTCACCGGCGTGTTCGCCACCCGCAGAAGCGACGAACCCTCGACGGGACTGAGCCGGGGCTCGCCCTCGACGAGAATGAGCGCGGTCCGTTGCGCACGAAACTCGATGATCGGCGGATCATTGTTCAGGTTCGATGCCGCCTCGCGCTCGCTCTCGATCATCTCAAGGGAGGTGACGAGGCGGTCGAGGGAGATTACCAGGTCCTCGGGCATCCCCTCTTCGACGATCTCGGCGACCCTCGCGCGATCGGCGTCCGTCGCGTTCGGGAAACGAACCCGGTCGACCGTGACGTCCTCGATGATGACCACCCGATCGTCCGTGTCGGTCTCGACTCGCGCCGTCATCCAGATCGCTCCGTAGACGGGCTCGTCGCGGCCTGTCGGGTGCGCCGCCACCGCCGTGCGCGCCGTCAGCTTGTTGCCGGCGAACTCCTCGGGCTGGGGCTGAAATACCGTGAGACGGCCCTCGGGCACATCGATCACGTAGGGCCAGGCCGCGTCGGCCTCCTGCGCAGGCGTCAGTCGCTCGTCGTTCGTCCCCGCGAAGAAGGCGATGGGAACGGCAGCGAGGGCGAGGAGTCCGGCCGCGGCACTCGTATGAAGCCTCGGGCCGGTCGTCTTAGAGGTCTCAGGCGTCATCTGATTGATTGCTCCGGGTCGAGTATGTGTCGGGCGTCGAAGATGGCCCGCCGGGGCCCATCGAGAAACCGGCGGCTTCCGCTCCATGACTTCGCCCCGACGGATGTGGTCACCTTTTGCAACCCTTTCGTTCCCCCTAGCGTCTTAGGGGACGACTGAACAGGAACGAACTGAACCGGCAACAACTCTCACGCGGAACCAGGCATGTCAGACGAATCGCTGGAGCTTCTGAAGGGAACCCTCGACGTCCTCGTACTCAAGACGCTTTCGTGGGGTCCCATGCACGGATACGGCGTCTCGCGGTGGATCCGTTCGCGTACGGATGGGACCCTCGAAGTCGAAGACGCGGCGATGTATCAGGCGCTGCACCGAATGGAGCGAAAGGGGTGGCTGTCCTCCGATTGGGGGCGGTCGGAGAACAACCGGCGCGCAAAGTTCTATTCGTTGACCGATAGGGGGCGGGCCCAGCTTCAGACTCAGACGAGCGCGGTCCGTCGCTACGTCGAAGCCCTCGTCCTTGTTCTGGATTCGCGTGGGGCGGAGGTGCCGTCATGAACTGGAAACGCGTCCTGAGGATCGAGCGCCCGGTGGATCGGCAGGCGACGGAAGACGTGAAGGCGGAGATCGAGTTCCATCTCCAGGCCCGCACGGACGAGCTGCAGGCGGCGGGTCTCCCGGCGGACGAAGCCCGTCGGCAGGCGAAGCGGGAGTTCGGCGACATGCGTGCCGCGCGGGCGGCGCTCGTCCCACCGGCGCGTCGGGCGGAGCGCCGACGCCGCGTCGGCCGCTGGGTGGACGAGCTGGCGCGGGACACCCGCGAGGCGGCTCGCGGCCTGCGGAGCGCTCCCGCATTCACCCTGGTCGCCGTCGCCACGCTCGCGATCGCGATCGGCTCGAGCACCGGGATCTTCAGCGTCGCCAACGCCGTGCTGTTCCGACCGCTCCCGTATGCCCAGCCCGACCGCATCGTTCAGGTGAACGAGTCCGAGGAACCCGAGTCCCCGCGCAATCACATTTCGAGCGCGACGTACATCGACTGGCGAAACGAGGCGCAGAGCTTCTCGGAGTTTGGCGCGTACGGCGTGCAGCTGCCCCTCGTGATGGTCGGACCCGACATGCGGCCGCGGCAGGTCGAGTCCACGCTGATGACGCCAGCCGCGTTTCGTGCGCTCGGCGTGTCGCCCGTAGTCGGCAGGGCGTTCAGGGAGGAGGAAGGCGTGCCCGGGTCGCCCCGCGTCGTCATCATCTCCTGGGCTTTCTGGCAGACGCATTTCGGCGGCGACGAGGGGGCGGTCGGCAGCCTGGTGACGCTGGACGATCAGGACTACGAGATCGTCGGCGTGATGGGACCGCGTTTCGCGTTCCCCGATCACGACGTCGAGGTCTGGCCCACCCTGAGGTTCACAGCGACGAGCGACGGTCAGAACCGGCGCGCCCACCAGTGGAGCGCGATCGGGCGCCTCGCCCCGGGGATCTCGGCCGAGACGGCTGAAGCGGAACTCGACGCGATCTCGGCACGGCTCGAGATGGAATTCCCCGCCGACATGACGAATTGGCGGGCGCGGGTCCGGACCTTCCGGGCAGACCTCACTCGGACGGTGCGCCCTCTGGTGTGGGTCCTTCTGGGGGTCGTCGTGACCGTGCTGCTCGTCGCCTGCGCCAACCTCGCGAACCTGATGCTCGCCCGGTTCACGTCGAGTCGCCGCGAGATGGCGATGCGGAGCGCGCTCGGGGCCGGGCGCGGACGTCTTATTCGCCGCGTGCTGGTCGAGACCGGTGTCCTGGCCCTGCTCGGAGGTGGTCTCGGGCTCGTGCTGGCCGTCGCGCTCATGCGGGTCTTCGTTTCGATCGCGCCGGCCGACATCCCGCTTCTCGCCGCGACCCGTCTCGACGGGACAGTGCTCGCGTTCGCCTCCGTCGCGACGGTCGCCAGCCTGACGCTCTTCGGACTGATCCCGGCCTTCCGCTCGACGAAGGTCGACCCCGCGCTCGCCCTGAGGGATAGCGGGAGAGGGAGTTCCGGCGGGCGTTCTCAGACTCGACTCCGATCGACGATCCTGGTGAGCCAGATCGCGATGTCGTCGTTGTTGCTGATCGGTGCCGGGCTCCTGGTCCGGACGATGGATCGGTTGCAGAGCCTCGATCTGGGCTACGAGATCGACGGCGTCGTGGCGGCGACGCTCCGGCTGCCGCCCGCGGCCTATCCGACATCGGCGGATCAGGTCGTCTTCTTCGAGACCCTCCGCGAGGGGCTGCTCGGCATCCCCGGCGTCGATGCCGTGGCCGCGACGTCGGAACCGCCCGTGGTCGGCTACCAGATGTCGTTCGGCTACGCCGTTCAAGGGCAGCCGCGTTCCGGCCCGCAGCCAATGGAGCAGGCGATTCAGCTACGCGCCGTCACGCCGCCGTACTTCGAACTGCTGAGGCAGCCGCTCATCGCCGGTCGGACGTTCGAGGAGACGGACGTCCCCGGTGCTCCCCGGGTCGCCATCATCAACGAGTCGATGGCCCGGCTGCACTGGCCCGCCGGCGATGCGGTGGGTCAACGGATCAGCACGGAGAGTCCCCAGGGGGAGTGGGTCGACATCGTCGGCGTGGTGGCCGACACGTATCACCGCGGCGCTCTCGAGCCCGAACCCGCGTTCTACGTACCGTGGGACCAGAAGGCCTGGGACTGGCTGACGTGGCAGACGTTCATGATTCGGACGTCCGTACCGCCGGCGGCGTTGAGGGGAGCGATCGACGAGGCCGTGTGGGCCGTGGACCGGTCGCTCGCGCTCGAGCGCCTCGTCCGGGTATCGGACCTGTATGCGGACAGCAGGGCCAGCAACCGGTTCGCGATGCAGCTTCTCGTGAGCTTCGCCGTCGTGGCGATGCTCCTCGGCGCGATCGGGCTCTACGGCGTCCTGGCGTACTCGGTGGGTCTGCGCAGACGGGAAATCGGAGTCCGCATGGCTCTGGGTGCAGCCAGTCCCTCGATCGCTGGCATGGTGGTGAAGGACGGCATCCGACTGAGTCTGCTGGGGCTCGCGATCGGGCTGGCGGCGGCCGCCGCGGGCACGCGGTTCCTGGACAGCCTGCTCTACGGCGTCGGGAGCCTGGACCCGGTGACGTTTCTGGCGATCCCCGTGCTGTTGCTGGGAGTCACCGCCTTCGCGTCCTGGCTGCCGGCGCGTCGGGCAGCCGGGACCGATCCGGCCACGGTGCTGCGCGACGGCTAGCTCGGCTCGCCTGCTAGGCCGTCTGCGCGCGCCACTCGGCGATCAGGGAGGCTTCCTGGTCGAACGGGGCGCCACCACGGGTGCCGAACGTCTCGTCTTCGGCGACCTGCTCCCGGTATTCCACGAGCATGTCGGCGAGGATGTCATCCAGCGACCGGAACGTCAGGCCTGTCCCGAGCGCCCGCCCGTTGTTCACCAGCATGAACCCGCGCGTTCCACTCGCCGGGATCCAGGGGCTGTAGCGTCCCGCGACCTGCTTCTCGATCGCGAACTCGTCGCTCACCCAGACCAGCTCGCAGTCGCTCCCGGTCGCGCCCTTCGCGCCGTTCACTAGCTCGTCCATCGTCATCTGATAGTCCGGCCCGACGGCGTTGTAGGTCCCGACGTCTCCGTTCTCCAGCATCCGCACCATCCACCCGGTCATGTCACGCGCGTCGATGAGCTGGACGGGGTCGCCGGCGTAACCCGGTACGAGGACCTCGTCGTGAAGCGACATCCGTGCGAGCCAGTGGCGGATTCGGTCGGTCGGGTCGCCGGGGCCCGTGATCAGACCGGGGCGGACGATGATCGTGCGGTCCTCGCCGAACACGCGCAGGACCTCCGCCTCGCAAAGCGCCTTCCTCGGTCCGTAGCTGGGGCCGTAGGGGCCCTCCGTCTCGTCCGTCGGGTCGTCCATCGTCGCGATGGGGGCGTTGTACTCGTCGACGCCGGCCGGCAGGGAGTTGTCGTATGCCGAGATCGAGGAGACGAACATGTACCGGTCGACGGCACCCTCGAGGAGCTCGGCGGAGAGGCGCGCGTGTCGGGGGTAGAAGCCCGAGTTGTCGATCACGACGTCCCAGGTGCGGCCCTCGAGTGAGGCGAGGTCGCCGCCCCGGTCGCCACGGAGCTGTTCGATCCCGGGGAACATGCCCGGGTTCGTCTGCCCCCGGTTGAACAGAGTCAGCGCGTGTCCGCGGGCCTGCGCGTACTCGACCTCGTGGGGGCCGATGAAGCCTGTCCCGCCGAGAATGAGTATGTCGAGCGGCCCGCCTTCGTCCTCCTGCCCGCCTGAGCCGGATCCGCCACAGGCGAGCGTGAACGCCCCTGCGGCGGCTGCGGTCGTACGTACGAAGTCTCGGCGGGTGGTCATGCTCGGCTCCTCTAAGGCGTTTGCTGCTGATTTTCGGTTCGACAACGTATCTGGCGCCTCGATCCGGCGCCCGTCAGCTTCAATCGTCGTCCGATTCCGCAGAAGAGGTGGTTTCCATGCGCACGGCCCGTTCGAATCAGCTCTCGCTCCTCGCTGCCGCGGCGCTCCTGTTCGCGCTCGTCCCGGCTCCAGCGATGTCCCAGGAGCTTCCGACGCTCACCACCGATGACTATGGGCAATGGGAACGCCTGGGGGCTCCGACCCTGTCGGCCGACGGACGCTGGCTGGCGAACTCGATCTCCCGCGTGAACGAGGAGAACGAACTGCGCGTGAGGCCCGTCTCCGACTCGGACTCGGTCATCGTCGTGGCGTACGGATCGAGCCCGAAGTTCTCCGCGAACGGTCAGTGGCTCGCCTACGGGATCGGAATGAGCGAGGACGCGCGAGAGGCGCTCCAGAAGCAGAAGAAACCCGCCCGCAATTCGGCGGGTCTCGTCGACCTCGGGACGGGCGAGGTCGAGACGATGGAGGACATCGCCGGGTTCGAATTCTCGGCAGATGGCCGATACCTGGTTCTGCAGCGTTACGGGCCGTCGGGAGAGCGCGAGGCGAGCGGCGTGGACATCGTCGTGCGCGACCTGTCGAGCGGGACCGACATCAACTTCGGCAACGTGAGCCGGTTTGCCTGGCAGGATCAGGATGGAACGGCGCTCCTCGCGATGATCGTCGATGCGGAGGGGATGGCGGGGAACGGCGTTCAGCTCTACGAGCCGTCGTCCGGCCGTCTGCGCACCCTCGATTCCGAGAAGGCGCGCTATTCGGGTCTGACGTGGCGAGAGGACTCCGCGGATCTCGCGGTCTTCCGCACCGTCGATCCCGACGCGGACGACCAGAGCACGTGGGCCGACACCTCCATGGTCGTGCTGGCCTACTCGGATCTCGCCGGCGCGTCGAACGCCCGAGTTCTCGATCCGGCCGCGACAACCGGGTTCCCGGCCGGCCACCGCATCGTCGGTTGGGAGGACCTCCGCTGGAGCGAGGACGGATCCGCGCTCTTCCTCGGCGTGAAGGAGCGGACGGAGAAGGACGCGTGCGAGCTCCAGAAGATGAAGAAGGCGGAGGGCGACGAGGCGGAAGAGGCGGAAGGGGCCGGTGAAGACGGCGCCGGTGACGCCGCCGCCGCGGACGCCTGTGACGAGGAGGACGAGGATACGACCGTCGAGATCTGGCACGCCGTCGACGTCGACATTGTCCCGACGCAGAAGGTCCGGGCGGATCGCGATCGCCAGGACAACTACCTGTCGGTCTGGCACCTGTCGGACGGGCGGTTCGTGCAGCTCGAGAACGAGCTGACTGAGACGGTTCGGATCAGTGAAGGGCAGTGGAGGGCCGCCGGGATCGACCAGACCCCCTACGAGGCCGACAGGATGTTCGGTCCGGTGTTCAACGACATCTACGTCGTCGATCTCATGACCGGCGAGCGGAACGTGGCGCTCGAGCGGGTCCAGTACTTCAACGGGATGAGCCCCGGCGGGCGCTATCTCCTGTGGCTCGAGAACGATCAGTACTGGACGTACGACATCGAGACCGGGGCACGCGTGTGCCTCACCGACGGTCTGCCGACGTCGTTCGTGAACATCGAAGACGATCACACGGTCGTGCAAAAGCCCCCACACGGAATCACCGGCTGGCTGGAAGGCGACGCGGCCGTCCTGCTCAACGACAAGCACGACATCTGGCGCGTGGCCCCCGATGGATCCGGCGCGGGTCAGATCACGTGGGGCGCGGAGTCGAACGTGCGGCACCGCAGGGCCCGCGTGGATCGCGACTTCGACAATCAGGCGATCGACCCCGACGAGCCCATCTACTTCACGATTTACGACGACTGGACCGAGACCTGGGGTTACGCGCGAGCCGAACGTCCCGGCGAGGGTCCCGAGACGCTCGTGTGGGAGGACGCTCGGGTCTCGAGCCTTCTGAAGGCCGACGACGCCGACGTCTACCTGTATCGGTCGGAGAACTTCGAGACGTCGCCGAACTACTTCGTGGCGGACAACGCCGGGTTGCGGGGAGCGCGTCGGGTCACCGACACGAACGCCTTCCAGTCCGACTACGCGTGGGGCCGCTCGGAGCTGCTCGAGTTCGAGAACACCTGGGGTGACCAGCTGCAGGGCTCGCTCTACTACCCGGCGAACTACGAGCCCGGACGGCAGTACCCGATGATCGTATACATCTACGAGATCCGGTCGAATGCCGTTCGCAGCTACAACGTCCCGTCCGAGCGCTCGTACTACAACTTCCAGGGGTGGGTGCAGGACGGGTACTTCGTGTGGCAGCCCGACATCGTCTACCGCGATCGGGATCCCGGTGTCAGCGCCGTCGCGTCGATCGTACCGTCCGTGGAGGCAGTGATCGAGACCGGGATGATCGACCCCGATGGCGTCGGCCTGATCGGTCACTCGTGGGGCGGTTACCAGACGACGTTCCTCGTCACGCAGACCGACATCTTCTCGGCCGGCGTCGCGGGCGCTCCGCTGACGAATCTCTTCTCGATGTATCTGTCCGTGTACTGGAACTCCGGCGGGACCGACGCCCGGATTTTCGAGATCAGCCAGGGGCGCATGGAAGTGCCGTTCTGGGAGGATGAGGACGCCTACAAGAGGAACAGCCCGGTCTTCCACATCGAGAACATGAACACGCCGCTCCTGATGGCTCAGGGCACCGTGGATGGCGCCGTGGACTTCAATCAGGGCGTAGAGTTCTACAACGCGGCGCGACGGGAAGGGAAGGACTTCGTGTTCCTCGTCTACAACGACGAGAACCACGGTTTCCGCAAGGAAGAGAACCAGCTCGACTACCACCGACGGATCACCGAGTGGTTCGCCCATTACCTGAAGGGTGAACCCGCGCCCGAATGGATTTCCGACGGTGTTCCGTTTCTGGAACAGCCCGGCGGACAGAAGAGCGGCGGAGGGCGCTGAGCCCTATCGCCCGACAATCTGCGTTTAATAGTAGAGGCCCGCGCGATGGGGAGCGCGCCGGCCTTTTCGGGGCGTGCGCCGGTGCACGGGCCCCGGACACCCGCATCCCCACCCTCAGGGTAAGGAGCATCCGATGCGCAGACCCTCACGGCTTATCGCGCCACTGGCTGTCGCGCTCACGTTCGCGTTTCTCATCGCCGCGCCCGTCCTCGCGCAGGAAGACGTGCCCTACACGGTCGTGCAGCAACTCGAGCTTGCCGCGAGCGACGCCGAGACGTTCGCCGCACAGGTTCAGGTCGTGGCCGAGGCGGCCGCCGAGGCCGACATCGGGGCCGAGTTCGCGTGGAACGTCTATCGGTTCGACAACACGTTCATGTTCGTGACGAACACACCCTCGCTGGCGACCCTCGAGGACCCCGAGGCGATGGCGCGGGCGTTCGAGGGTACTGCCGTGGCGGGCAAGGTGACGAGCGCGATGCAGACCGCCAACGCGCTGAATGTTCTGTCGGTGTCCACCGAGGTCGTGCGAGTCGACCCCGAGTTGAGCTATCAGCCTGCCAACTCCGCAATCGCGGGTGGTGCGGGCGGCGCGATGATCATCGAGGAGTGGGTGAAGGGCGACCAGGTCGGGGCATGGCGCGAAAGCGTCCAGAACTTCATGGGGTGGATGGCCGAAGCCGGCGGCGTCTATCCGATCCTCGTCACACAGGACATCATCGGAAACGGCGGCAGGTCGTTCGTCGTGCTCTTCGACAACCTCGAGAACTTCTACGGCGAGAACTCGATGGAGGCCCTCGTCGAACGTGCCGGCCCGGCCGACATGGCCGCGGGGCAGGCCGCGCATGCTCGGACCGTCGCACGGTCCACGAGCCAGATCTCGATGCGTATGACGAATCTCAGCTACCAGCCCGGCGGCAACTGATCTTCAACCGCTGATCAATCGGGGGGGGCGGCGAGCCCGTCCCCCCTTCTTCGCCGAGAATGCGCAGCAGTGCCGCGCATCCCCGCCCAAAGAAGGTGTCCGCCCGCTATTCCGCAGGGCGGATCTTCTTGTTTCGGTGAAAGAAGTTCGTCGGATCCCAGGTGCCCTTGACCCAGTCGGCCGTTGAGGTCTCGGTGCAGCCTCGATCTATCGGGAATGCCCGGAAACCGCTCGGGGAGAGGTCATGGCAGGAGTTAGGCCGAACGGGATGATCGTCCGTTGAGTGCGAGACTCAGACTGGGCGACCGAAGGGAGGTGAACATGGGGTTTCTGGTGGTCATCGAGCCGACCGAATCGGGGTACTCGGCCTTTGCGCCCGATCTGGATGGGTGTGTCGCATCCGGCCGGACGCGCGATCAGGTCGAGCGACAGATCCGGGCGGTAATCGAGTTCCATTTCGCGGGTCTGCGCTCGCAGGGCCAGGCACCGCCTGCTCCGAACGCGATGGCGACGTACGTGCAGGTCATGGACTGAGGGCATGATGGGGCCGGGTGCCGTCTGGCCCGGATGCGCGAAACCCGCGACCGGTCCGGGTCGCGGGCTTCAAGGCGCAGGGCGCTCGGGGTCACGCCTGTCGGTTCGTGATCGCTAGAAGAACGCGATCAGAGCGACGCCCAAGAGAGCCACGATCAGCGCGGAAAGAAACACCTCCGCGACCGCCTTCATCTCCTCGAGAAACGTCGTGGAGCGCCCGCGATCTATATATGAATGCTGGTAGTACAGCATCTTAATCTCCCGCTTTGTCCGAAGCGTACGACCCGGTAGTACCTTACGCGGGTACGAGACGATCGGTCCCTCTTTCGATACCAACCCTGTAACGGATGGGGTGTGCGCGGCGTGACATCTTCGAGCCTCGAACTCCGCGGAAACGAGACACCCGGGTACGCCCGCCCGGTGCCACTGCACTGGTGGGCCGCGGCGGACGTCGTCGCACTCTTCGTCTTCATGACGCTGGCGACGATCCTCACGCGCCCGGGCGGCGATTCCGAAGTCGGCCTGCGAGCCCTTCTCGAGGCGCCCGGGGCCATAGCTGGCGGCGCACGGGCCGTCCGGCTGGGTCCCGATGGTCGGCTCGAACTGTCGGCGGTCGTTGTTCCGGGGGGCGAAGCCGGGCGCGTCGTGTTCGATCAGGACCGGCTCGACCGCGCCCTCGCCCGGGCGGAGGAACTCACGCCGGTCTCGAGCCTGCTCGTCCAGCAGCACGGCGAGATGGTCGTGGAGCGCTACTACCGCGGCATGCGGGCGGACCGCACGACGAACATGAAGTCCGTTTCTAAGACCCTGCTGTCTCCCCTGATCGGAATCGCCATCGAGGACGGGCTCATCGAGGGGCCGGACGAGCCGATCAGCCGGCTCCTGCCCGAGTACTGGTCGCGTCTGGAAGGCGCGGACGCGGTCGATGCCCGCAAGCGCGACCTGACGCTCCACCACGTGCTTTCCATGACGACGGGGATTCAGTCGACGAGCTTCGGGAACTACGGGGCCTGGGTGTCGTCCCGCGACTGGGTGTGGGACCAGCTGCGTCGACCGATCGTGTGCCGGCCGGGCTGCTTCGAGTACTCGACGGGGAATACCCATCTGCTCTCCGCGATTCTCACGGAACGCTCCGGGATGAACCTTCGGGCGTATGCGCTCGAGAAGTTCTTCCGTCCCCTCGGCATTCCGCTTCCCCAGTGGGATCGCGACCCGCAGGGCCGGTACCTGGGCGGAAACAACATGGCGCTGCGTCCGCTGGACCTGCTCCGGTTCGGGGAGGTCTTTCTGGCGGGCGGTATGTGGGAGGGCGAGCGACTCGTGGCGGCGGACTGGATCGAGAGATCGTGGCGCCCGAATGCCACCTCGCCCTGGAATGGACACCAGTATGGCTACCTCTGGTGGTCGGATCGGTGGGGCGGTCGCGATGCCTTCTTCGCCTGGGGATATGGGGGGCAGTACCTGGTGATCGTGCCGTCGTTGGAACTCGTCGCGGTGGTGACGTCTTCGCTCGCGCGGACTCAGCGCGGGCATACCGGCCGGCTTCGCGACTTCTTCGACGACTATCTGATCCCGGCGTTCACGGAGTAGCCGCCTCGGTAGGCCGTTGACGGGCTCGCCGAGGCGGGGCACCGTCCGGCGTGACCAGAGACGTCTGTATCATCGGGGCCGGCTCTTCCGGCATCGTGGCGGCCGCCGCGCTCGTGGAACGGGGCCTGTCCGTCGAGGGCTTCGAGCTCGGCTCGGACATCGGCGGCATCTGGCGCTTCCGCAACGACAGCGGACGCTCTCCCGCGTACGCGTCTCTTCAGACCAACACCTCGAAACACCGAACGGCGTATCGGCGCTTTCCCGTGGACGGACCGCGCGACTACGTGCCGAACGGCGAGCTCCTCGCCTACTTCGAGGCGTTCGCAGACCGGTTCGAGGTGCGCGACCGGTTTCGGTTCGGGACCGAGGTCACGGATGTCAGATCCGACGGGGCGGAATACGTGGTGACGTTCCGCTCGCGGGATGGCGCAACGGAGGATCGGCGACACTACGGAGCCGTCGTCGTGGCCGCAGGGCACCATTGGGACGCGCGCGTCCCGCGGTTCGAGGGCAGCTTCGACGGAGAGATCTTCCACTCCCGCGAATACCGGACGCCAACCGATCCGCTCGATCTCGCGGGTCGCCGCGTCATGGTCGTCGGGATCGGAAACTCGGCCTGTGACATCACGTGCGAGGTCGCAGGCGTGGCGGAGCAGACGATGCTTTCGACGCGGCGTAGCGCGCACGTCCTTCCGAAGTACCTGCTCGGGCGGCCGATCGATCAGTGGGTGACGTCGGCCTCGAGTCGTCTACCCGTCGACGTCCAGGCGGGTGTCCTTCGTCTGCTCGTACGGCTGTCGCGCGGTGATCAGCGCAAACTGGGCATCCCGCTCCCGTCACACCGGCTCGGGCGCGAACACCCGACGCTCTCGCAGGATCTCCCGAGGCTCAGCGCCGACGGACGCGTGGACGTTCGGCCCGATGTGGCGCGTCTCGACGGACGAACCGTGCATTTCGTGGACGGCTCCTCCGCCCGGGTCGACGTGATCATCTGCGCGACCGGGTACCACGTGAGCTTTCCGTACCTGGATGACGAGCTGCTGGATCGGGTGGACCGGGCGGGCGCCGGCGCCCGGACCGGGGGGCGAATCCCCGGGAATCGCGTGCGGCTCTACAGACACGTCGTCGCGCCGGACGCGCCCGGCCTCTTCTTTCTCGGGCTCGTGCAACCGCTGGGTCCGATCCCGCCGCTCGCCGAGGCTCAGGCGGAATGGGTCGCCGATCTGCTCGACGGGACCGGGGTTCTACCCCCCGCGGATGAGATGTGGCGGGTGATCGAAGAGACCGAAGCCGAATTGAGACGGCGATTCGTGGAATCGAGCCGTCACACGTTGGAGGTGGACTTCTTCCCCTACCGACGTCTGATCGAGCGTGAGCGCCGTGCGTCGAAGAAGCGGGCGCTCAGCGTCGAAGGGCAGCCGTGAGTCCGCGGTAGACGAATACCAGCGCCAGCGCCTGAATCACGTGGTAGACGGCGTTGTGGTCGAAGTTCACCGGGTGAATGCCGAGCTGGAACTGTTGCACGCCGGCGCCCACGAACGTGAGCACCATGCCGAGCAGTGCCATCCGATAACCGGGATGGGCGGCCCTCCGGTTCGCGACAATCAGGACGATGGTGAGGAACACCGTCGCGGGCAGGTACTGGAGGACGGCGATCTCGAAGTCGTGGTATCCGGCGATCACCGCGGTGGAGTAGGCGAGGAACTCGACTGAGGCGAGCCCGATCAGCATGCTTCCGAGACCGTCCCGGAGGACGAGGCGAGCCCCGGTCCCCCATGCGCCGAGAGCGGCGACCCCCACGGAGACGAGAGTCGCGGACCAGAGGGCGTAATGCGCGGGTGTCCCTTCTAACTCGAAGAAGCCGTGGACGGTGCCGCCGAACAGGGCCGCGAGCCCTGCACCGGTGAAGAACACGAGCAGCCAGAAGCGGGGCTTTCCGAATCCGTGCCCGGTCCAAAGACGCCACACGATCACGCTGCAGACAAGGGCCAGTCCGTAGTCGGTGAGCGTTACGTCGGGGTCACTGATCCCCCAGAGTTCCAAGGCAGCCTCCTAGGGCTCTGTGTCCGTCCGGTCGTCCTCGGCGGCGGCCAGCTCTTCCACATTCGCGGGTCGGACGAACGTCGCCAGAAGTAGCGAGACCATGGCGAACTCGAGCACTTCCCACCGCCGATCGGAATCGATCAGCTCGACCGTTCCGAGGCACAACAGAATGAGCGCCGCTTGTCGGAGTCGTGGCACCGGCAGCCCGAGCCGATCGATCGCGCGTCGCGCCCCGCGATTCCGATATGCGGCCGGCAGCAGGGTGAGATACGCCCCGATTCCGATCCCGAGGATCGTCGAAAAGATCAACTTGTTCAACTTGACGCCGCGTACGGTCAGATTGTGGAGGTTGGTCTCGCCCTGTGCGTTGTTCTCCTCGAAAAACGTCGGCGACTCCACGTCGAAAATCCTCTGACCCCAGGAGAGCTCCTCCCCGGCACCGAACAGCATGAGCATTCCGAGGAGGAGGGCGATTCGACGGGGTCCCTTCCTGACGCGAATCCGGGCGAACCAGAACATCAGCATGGCACCCAGAAGAAGCACTGCGACCGTGAGTGTCTCGATGAGACCATCTTCGGCCGCATACCACGCCTCGATTCCGTCCGGCGTCGATGCGACCCAGATGCCTCCGAGTATCGCGCTCACCGCGCCACCGCCGAGTGCGATCTCGCCTATTCTGAAGACCTTGGACTGCCGCAGGCTCATACTGATCGGTATTGTTGCGCATCGAATCCGGCAATAGCTCCGGGGTTCCAAAGACGGGAGTCCTCCATGTCCACAATCCTGCGGTCCGTCGCCGGGGTCGTTGCGTGCGTCTCCGCGATCTCGTGCGTTCCCGCAGACTCAGACCCGACGGCCCGGCCCTCGGATGACCTCGCGTTGACGCTCGAGAACATCTATCGAAACGGGGGCGGAGCCGGTCGCGCGGTCCCGTCCCCGGACGGTCGACAGATCGCGGTGTCCGGGCGTACGGCAGGCGGCGCCGGCATCCAGCTTCAGGCGATCGACGGCGGAGCCCCGACGTTTTGGGTGGCTGGCGGTTCGCAGACCTGGTCACCCGACGGCACCCGGCTGGCCTTCACATCGGGTGGCGGGCTACACGTGGTCGAGACGGGTACCACCGACCCCGTCACGGTCGCCGAGGGACTCGCAGGGATCCGGGCCCCCTCGTGGTCGCCGGACGGGTCGACGCTCGCGTTCTATTCGGTCGAGACGGGGTTTCAGGACATCTGGATCGTGCCGGCGGATGGCTCCGCGGCTCCGCGCGCCCTGACGGACGAGGCCGCCGAGGGAGACGACGGTCGCTTCACGCCCGCCTGGTCGCCGGACGGCGCCTGGATCGCCTACGTGTCGAACGAAGCGGATTGGTGGCACGACGACGTCTGGCTCGTGGAGGTGGACACGGGCCGACGACACAAGGTCTCGAGCCGGCTGATGGCCTCGTCGAGTCCGGTCTGGTCTCCGGATGGTTCGCGGATCGTGCTGATGGGGACGGCGAAGGACGAATACTGGTACGAAGATCTCGCCTATCTGTACCTGATCGATCTGGATCTCGGGGGTGCGGAGCCGCGCGTGCGGGCCGAGGCGCCGATCGACATGCAGGTCTACGCGACCGACTTCATCATGCGGTTCGATCCGTTCTGGTCCGGTGACGGGCGGCAGGTGTTCTTTCCGTATCAGGAGCGGGGCGCGATCGATCTGTGGGCCGTGCCGGCGGACGGCGGCGTGGCCACGAGGGTTACGAACATCGGTGGCGTCTGGTCCGCTCTTCACGCGACGCCGGACGGGGCCACCGCCGTGATCACGCGCGATGCACCGCTGGAGGGGCGCGAGGCCTGGGTCGTGGGCGCGACGGGTGGTCCGGCGAGGAAGATCACCGACTTCACTCCCCGGTTCGCCGACCTGCAGCGGCCCGCGGAGATCTCCTTCCGAACGTTCGATGGCCTGTACCTGCAGGGGTTCCTCTATCTGCCGCCGGCGATCCGTGATGCGCTCGGGGCGAGCACCGCCGGTCCCCCCGACGGTCTCCGCGAGATATTCGCCAGCTACGACGGGCCGGTATGCCCGGCCCTGGTCCAGGTCCACGGCGGCGGGACGAACTCGTACTACCAGGGAACGAACCTCACGGAACAGTACCTGGCTTCGAGGGGGTTCGTCGTTCTGGCGATCAACTATCGAGGTGGGTCGGGATTTGGCCGGGAATTCCAGGACCTGTCGGTGGAGGACTGGTTGAACGACCAGTCGAAGGATCCCGGGGCAGCGGCCGACTGGTTGCGGGAGCAGGAGTGGGTGAATGACCGCGTCGGCATCTACGGGGGCAGCTACGGCGGGATGCAGTCCATGTCCGCCATCACGCGGACTCCGGACAAGTTCGACGCCGCGGTGCCGATGCGCGGGATCTACTCCGAGACCCTGACGCTCCCGTATGCGGACCGACTGGGGAAGATCTTCACGATCACCGGACACGGTGGCACTCCCGAGGAGCGTCCGGAGATCTATGCCAAGTCCGAGACGCTCGATCGGATGGACGCGATCACGGCGCCGGTGCTCATCATGCACGGGGAACGTGACGTGCGGGCCCCGTTCGAGAACTTCACGCTGGCCGTGGAGCGCCTGACCGAGCTCGGGAAGGAGTTCGAGTCGATGACGTACGACGAGGGACACGGGTTCCGGGATCCGGCGAACTCGATCGACATGTACTCGCGACTGGAAGCGTTCTTCCGGAAGCACCTCGGCGAATGTTCGTGATCCGGCGCTCGAGGGCGGCGTGACCCCGACGAAACGCTCGATCGCCCTGGTCGTCAGAGAGCCCGGCGGGGTCGATGGCGGACCGCTCGGGTGCGGGCCGGTACCGCCCTGGCTTCTCGTTCGCCGACCGGACGACGACGAGGATCTGCCCGGGGTCTGGGGCTTGCCGGCGGGGAGTCTCGAGCCGGGCGAGACGGATCTCGATCTGGTGCGTCGGATCGGCCGGGAAAAGCTCGGGCTCGAGGTCGATCCCGGCGCCGCGATCGCTTCCGGCTCGGTCGATCGATCCGGGTACCGGCTCGTCATGGAACTCTGGACCGCGACGGTCGCCGACGGGGAGCCGAACATCGCGGGAGGGGCCGTCGAGGCGATCGGGGGTCGCACGATCTACTCCGACTGGAAGTGGGACGACCCCTCGGCGCTCGAAGCCGGAGCGCGCGAGGGGTCTCTGTGCTGCAGACTGGGGCTGGAGGCCGCCCGACTCTAATCCGGACCTGCGCCGCCGCTCAGCCCGCCGAGAAGAACCCCGTCACTCTGGTGATCGTGCCGTCGGGCCGCGCGGCGATGTGATTGGTCCCCTCGAACGTCGTCCCGTCGGGGCCGGTGCTCGTCCACGGAACGAGGGCCTCTCCGCGGCAGACCACCGCGGGACCCGTCGATGCAATGCTGAAGCCGGGCATGAAATGCTGGGTACTGCCGATGTGCGTCGAGAGAAGTTCCCGCCCTTTCGCGTCGGCGTATTCGTCCCGGAACTCCACGTCTTCCGAGCAGCAGCTGTGGAGCAGCGCGTCGCGGGCATCGGCGTCCGCCTCGTTCCAGGCCGCGAACCAGGCGTCGATCGATTCGCCGATCGTCTCGGTGAGGTCGTGACGGTTCGCCTGCAGCGACAGCCGGCTGAGGTGAAACCTCCATCCTGCCTCGTGCCCCTCCGCTTCCTGCGCCGAAGGCAGGGATGTATGCAGCACGCGCGCGAGTGTGCCGTGTCCGTCGGGGGTGAAGGCCAGCTCGAGACGCGATGACCCGGGGGGGAAGGTCGGGGCCTGGGGGCCCTCTGCGGCTCCCCAGGAGAGCACGATGCGGTGCCCGGCTGGATCGAACTCGAGCACCTCGCCGCGAATGATCGTCTGGAACTGAGGGAAATTCGCCTCGAAGGGGCTTCCCGGCTCGGGGGAGAACGACACCTGACCGCCCATCCAGGCGCCGAAGCCTTCCGGCGTCGAAACGATGCTCCAGACGGTCTGCACCCGCGCGTCGATCTTCCGGGTGAGGTCGACGATCATGCCTGTGGCTTCGGTCATCACGATCTGGTCCCTTTCTTCTCATCATCGGGTGGTTCCGGGGAGCGGGTCCGGTGTCGTTCCGCGGCCTCGGCCATGTCCTTCAGGACGCCGAGTCGCTCGCTCCACATCGCTTCGAGGAGCACCGCGAGTGTCCCCATGTCCTGTTTCCTCGCCGAGTAGTACCGGTACCGGCCATCGCGTCGGACGGACACGAGCCCGGCTTCGCGGAGCTTGGCGAGATGCTGGGAGACGGCGGCAAAGCTGACCGGAACCCGGTCGGCGATCTGGCCGGCGCTCAGCTCCCGGTCCCAGATGATCTCGAGGATCTGTAGGCGCCGTGGCTCCGAGGCGATGCGCAGACTGGTCGTGTCCATGCATTATTTTAGTTTCTACTTAAATGATGGGCAAGGCCCGTCCGATGGGCCCTGGAGAGGGCAGGGGGTTCAGTCGTCGGCGAGCGGTGTTCCGAGCCGTTCCGCGGCGGGGACGGGCGGACTCCCCATCGACAGGCCGACGTAGGCGAGCGTCGACAACGCCATCGCCGGGAACACCTCGTGCACGAGGTGGCCGAAGGGGAACCAGTCCCATGTCACCAGCATCAGCACGCCGAGCACGAAGGACGCGACCACCGCCGTCCCGGTACCGCGTCGCCAGAACAGGCCGAGGACCACGGCGGGGAAGAAGCACGCGGCGTAGAGGCTGCCGGAGAACGCCGTGAGGTCGACGATGCTGCCGGGCGGGTTCAGGGCGATGACCGCAGTTATGACGGCGAAGACGGCGACCCAGCGACGCGTTTCGTTCACCGCCCCCGCGTCGGAGACGTGGTGGAAGAGCGAGACGATGTCGCGCTCCCACGTGGAAGCCATGACGAGCAGGACGCTGTCGAGCGACGACATCGCGGCGGCGAGCATCGCGACGACGATGACGGCCGCTGGAAAGGCCGGGAGGATCCCCGCTTCTCCGAGGAGCGTGGGGACGACGAGATCCGACTCGGTCATGCCGCTTCCGACGATGGCGTGCGCGAACAGGCCGATCGGGAGGATCAGCGTGTACACGAGCAGGAAGGCTCCCGTCGAGACCCACAGGCCTCTCCGCACCGCCCGCTGGTCAGCGAGCGCGTAGAAGCGGGAAAGCTGGCGCGGGTCGACGATGAACTTGAGCGTGCCGGCGACGATGATCCCGATCAATACGGGAAACGGCATCGCGGCGTCCCAGCGAAAGAGATCGGCACTGACGGGGGCCATCCGGATGGACTCGATCGCTTCGAACCCGCCCGCCGCGTTGAGCGTCCCCCAGAAGAGCAGCACTCCGGCGGCGATCATCACCACACCCTGCACGGCGTCGGTCCGCACGACCGAGATGAACCCGCCGACGGCGGTATAAAGCATCGTCACGACGAACACGATCAGAATCGCGGCCGCATAGGGCATGTCGAGGAAGATCTCGAGCAGATTGCCGATCCCCTTGAACACCGCCGTCATGTACAGGAAGCTCGAGAAGATCACGATGAGTGCCGCGACCGTGCGGGCCGGAGTGCTCTCGAAGCGAAACCCGACGTAGTCCGCCAGGGTGACCGAATCGACGCTGCCGGTGAAGGCCCTGAGTCGCGGAGCGATCCACAACCACGACGCGAACGAGAAGATCACGACCCCGGGGGCGAGGAGCAGCCACGGAGCTCCGTACGTATAGGCCTGTCCGGAGAATCCGACGAAGCTGTTCGTGCTCGAGTAGGTCGCGAAGAACGAGAGCCCGATGACGACGCCGCCCATCGTGCGGCCGCCGACGTAGTAGTCCGCCCTCGAATGCGTCTCGCGTCGCCCCTCGAGCGCGTGCCGCACGAGGAGGAGTCCGTAGAGTCCGAGCAGGGCGAGCGCGATCCAGTGTTCCTGCAACCAGGGCATGGCGCTCCGCGGCGGAGAGGGATTCGATGCGACGGCCGTTCAGGCCGGTCGGGCAGGGACACATGATGCATCCCCGCCGCCCGGCCTACCAGCCCATGCGATCCCGCAGACCCGTGATGTGGGCGACGTGATGGGGGCCGTGCCAGCCGTACATGGCGAGAAGCTGATCCAGGGCCAGGTCACCCACTTCGGGGTGATAGAGCGTTCGCGCCCAGTCCGCATCGCTGAGCGTGCGGAGCCACCCGGTCCACCTTGCGTGGAGCCCGTCGAGGATCGCCAGCGAAAGATCGATGTCCGCCGTGCGAGCGTCCTGAAGATCTCCCCAGGCCGCCTCATCGTACGTGCGGATCGTGGGGTGTTCCTCGGTCATCGTGAGCTTGAACCGGCAGTACGAGTTGGCGTGACTGTCGACGAGATGGTGCACGACCTGCCGCACGGTCCAGCCGTCGTGCCGGTAGGGCGTGTCGATCTGCGCACTCGTCAGTCCGTCGACGGCCGTACGGACGTCGGCCGGAGTCGCCGCGATCGAGTCGATGAGCTCGGTCCTGCGGCTCGCGGGTACAGGCGAGTCGGGAAAGCTGAAGCGGCCGATCGGGAAGCGAAGGTCCTCGAGCGATGCTGCCGAAGCATCCGTCATCTGCGTGTCCTCCGTTCGGGTTCGGGATCCGGCATCGTGCTCGAAGGTTCAACGGCCGGCCGCGAATTTCTGTGAACTCCCGGCGTTGCCAACGGCCGCAGCAGGGTCGGAGGTTGAATGGCCACCCGTCAACCAGGAGGAGTCATGGGGAGAAACATCGGTGTCGCCGTCCTCGGGTACGTAGTGATGTTCGTCGGCGTCTTCCTGCTCATGACGATCGCGTGGATGATCCTGGGCGCGGACGGCGCGTTCGAGCCGGGCACGTGGGACATCTCCTTCGTGTGGATCGTCGCGTCCATCTTCGTGGGCCTCTTCGCCGCGATCCCGGGTGGGATGCTCGCCGAGAAGCTCGGCGATGGGCGGGCGTTGAAGATCCTGATCGGGATCGTCGTCGTGCTCGGCGTCGCCTCGGCCATCCCGGATCCGGGGTCCGCGCCGGCGATTCGCCCCGACGGAATCTCCATGTGGGACGCGGTGTCGAGCGCCGTTCAGCCGCGCTGGCTCGCGTTGCTGAACCCCGTGATCGGTGTCGTCGGCATCATGATCGGGGCGTCGAAAGCGAAGGCGGGCTGACCCCCCTCGGAGGCCAGCACTCGCTTCTGGTGGTCAGCCTCCGCCGGCGATACTCAGCTTGAAACCGTCGGGGTCGGTTTCGGCGAAGGCCATGCCACCCCACGGAAGCTCCTCGGGCTCATGATCCAGCGTGGTGCCGGCGGCGGGGAGTCGTCCAGGCGTGATGTGGGTCAGATGCTCCGCGCCTCCACTTCCTGTTCCGTCAGCCCGTAAAGTTGCGGCACTTCGACTTCGAGCATCCCGAGCATCAGGTAGATCTGTCCCCGATGGTGGCACTCGTGCTCGACCATCGCGCGGAGCCATTTCCACACCGTGATCTGGATGCCGCCGGGGGTCTCGCACTTCGACTGGAGCTGCTCGGGCGAGAGCGACTCGAAGATCGCGCACGACTCATCGTGAAGTCGATCCATGTAGGCGACGACTTCGTCCAGTCCGTCCGCGTGTTCCGGGCCGCAGCCGGGGTAGCGACTCGTGCGCCCCTGGCAGTTCTCGCCGAACATCCAGCGCTCGGTGCCGGCGAGGTGACGGATGATGTCCGCGAACGTCCAGGTGCCCTCCTGATGCGTCCAGTCGAAGCGGTCCGCCGGGATCACGTCGACGATGCGCCGCGTCCGCCCGCGGATGCCCTTCCAGTAGGGGACGAACGTCCCCGCGTCACGGATCTCCATCGCTCCCCTCGACCCCGGTGTCCGCTACTGCCGGTAGGTCGATGAGTTCGGCTCGTCCCCCGACATCTCGTCCGTCGCGAGTGGGATCTGACGGGGCCAGACCTCATCCAGCGTGTCACCGTCGTACAACCGGCCGTTCTTCATCACCATGTGAACGGTGTTCGTGTTCTTGATGTCGTC